>CANMWJ010000014.1 GCA_947501565.1 uncultured Marinobacterium sp. | reverse complement strand
TACGCTTAGTTCTTGATTTCATAACACCTTCCGATTTGATGATCGAAAAGTGTCAACGTTATTCAGGACGGGACAGATCCATGAAAAAAGGGCGAAGCCAGCTGGCTTCGCCCTTTTCAGTTTCAGTAAAGTAGGTTCGTTATCCGTTAGAACTCTTTACCGCTTTCATCGGCTGTGAGTGGGCAAGACTCGGAGTCTCCATTGTCAATCAGAACACCGTTGTTGGCTTTGTCGAGTTTGTAGGCCAACGCCAACATAGTCTCACGACTGCTGCTTTGAAGTGCGCTATTTACTTCGCTAATTACGTAGCTTTCACCCAGTGGGTAGGCAACTTTACCGTGGTTTGCGTTCAGTACTGCAGCTACAGAAGCACGCAACAGTATTTCAGCTGCTCCTTGCAGGTTATTGCCGCCACCGTAGTTCAGTGCTTCCATCATGGTATCACTCGCCAACGCACTGACTTTAGCTGGTGCGCCGTTGAAGTCGAACACACTACTCAGCAAGTCGCTTGGACTATAGATAGTGTATGACCAGCGTCCAGGGTTGTTTTTCCAGAATCCTGGAGTACAACCTTCATCCCCTGGAGGAGGTACGACACAAGTTGCGCTATCGGTTGCTTCTACAGGTGTACCATCAACTGCATCTTCACCACTTGCAGTTACGATATCAGTAGACGGACCTGCAGCCAGGACCAGATAACTGCCGCTATAACTATCTGACGCACCTGGTGCAAGAGTGATAGGTCCCAGTACGGTCTGGTCATCGGTGGTATCAGCCGGTGTACCGTTATCGTCCACCACGGTCACTTTATTAAGCTGAACATTACCGGTATTGGTTACGGTACCGCTGAACAGTATTGGATCACCGTTTACAGCAGGATCGACACACTCTTTAGTGACTTTGATATCCGGCAGAATATCAGCTGCACAGGTTGCTGTAGCATTATCAGATACTGCGGTTGCGGTGAGCTTACCACTACCAGTTGCTACAACGATATCTGTAGACGTTGAGTTGCTAGTGGTGAAACTGCCAGAGTAGTTCTGAGATGCCCCGGCATCCAACTTCGCTATGGTCAGAACAGTAACGTCATCAGACTTATCTATTGGGGTACCGTTGTCATCTACAACCTTAACGTTGATTAACGCCTCTGTACCGTCGTTCGTTACAGTACCCTTGAAGGACACGTTAACGCCGTTACCGGCACTATTGAGGGTTGCAGTACACACTTTAGTAACATCAATTGAGGTTCTGATATCCGGAGCACAGCTTGCTTCTGCCCAATCTTCAACCGGTGTACTGGTCAGAACACTAACACCGGATGCGGTTACCACATCAGTCGGAGTAATATCAGTAGTTGAGTAACTACCTGAGAAGTTCTTAGAGGCACCTGGAGCCAGGCTCAGGCCGGAGATCAGTGTTACGTCGTCAGACTCATCTAACGGTGTGCCGTTATCATCGACAACGGTAATGTCTTTTAGCTTCACATTACCCGGGTTGGAGACTGTACCGCCGTAGCTTACATCAACCATATCCCCTGCACTATTCAGGGTCGCAGTACATGCTTTTGTCACTTCAATCCGTTCATCCAGTGTAGGTGAACAGGTTGCATC
Source organism: uncultured Marinobacterium sp. (assembly GCA_947501565.1). Classification (GTDB taxonomy): domain Bacteria; phylum Pseudomonadota; class Gammaproteobacteria; order Pseudomonadales; family Balneatricaceae; genus Pontibacterium. The sequence goes on along the minus strand of CANMWJ010000014.1, from coordinate 116,740 downwards.
TGCGGTTGCTTGTACAGTGGCCTGGCCACGTGTACCTGTAGCGATTACTCTGTCGGTAGACGGTATCTCTTTGGTCTGGAAGCTACCGCTGTAGTTATCAGAGGCACCTGCAGCTAAGGTATCGTCGTACACTTTCACATCGTCAGAGGTATCATTCGGTGTTCCCATGTCATCATAGATTGTCACATCCAGTGCCAATGCACCGGTGTTGGTAACAACACCACCGAAGCTGATGTCGATCATATCGCCACTAGCACTGACACCTGCAGTACATTGTTTAGTTACATCAATACTACAAACATCAAATGCACCCAGTACAAAGTCTTTCAACTGTGCAGTTTCTGAACGAGATGAACGGGTTTCTGCCAGGAAGCTGCTGAAACACGGAACGTCGCCCCCCAGAAGGGCTGAAACATTGATCCCACCTTCAAAAAAGCTTTCAAACGGGAAATCATATGGCGAGCTGTCATCCGGGAACTTGGCTTCATAAGGCCAAGGCGCGTGAGTAGTGTCAGCGTTTGTTATTGCACAAACCTCTTTGTTACCTGAGCCATCGCATAAAGCATCTTCTGTAGATAGCAGCAAGTTCAAATTGTCAGACGCGGAAGGATCCCACGCATAAACATCTATTGTTGGTGATGCGTTGGCACCCTGAGGGTATTCAACTAGCACCAGAATATCGCCGGGCTGGTGATTACCGATGAAGGAACCGTCGGCGGCCAGGCCTACCTCATCCTGGAAGAACCAGAACCCTGCTTGGGCATCACCGTTGTTGGCGAAACGGTCCAGGCCAAAGGTAATAATCAGATCACCCGCCTGGTGTGGACCGGTGTTTAGCGAATTGATGTAAGCCGCAGCATATGCATTGGTAATATCATCTTTATCCGGCACACTGCCGTCTTTGTGGCGCCACTCACTTACATCGCGGACGTCCTTAGAACCACCTCCCGTGAAGATAGATAATGGGGCCGGATCGGCAATGATTCCCGTGAAAGCCGCAGCAGTGCCACCGCCTCCCCGAAGTGTATCCCAATCATCATAAGATTGTTGTGTAGCATTCCCGTCCAGTTCAAACAGTCCCAAACCATCAACCGCACGTACAGCTGCTGTCATGGCAAGACCTATGACTAACAGTGTGCTTAGCCACATCAGTTTTGATTTAATCAGTTTTCGTAGCGTTCGCATCTTTCACCTCCTCGGTCATTCTGCACACTCCCGCAAATAGATGACCGTGGACCTGACGGAGCACACTCCTACTTCCCTGATGGAGTTACTGTTGCTACTTCAGGTGTGTGATGTATGAAATGAACCCCATAGCCTGTATGAGGCTCCCCTCCCCTGTGTTGTGAGCATTCGCTCGATCGAAACGCTGTCGTGCGAAATCATCAATTTGAAGTGGTTCTGCAGGTCATCGTTTGATCATCATCTCGGGGAAATCAGAAGGACATCTGTCCTCTCACTATTGTCAAAGCAAAGGTCGTGCCTCGACGGTATCTTCTTGAAAGTAAAGGGTTTTAACAATAACTAGTGGAATGACCAGGTCTTTTCTGTAATGCGGAAATTACATGTATGGTCGTAACAGTGCGTAACCCTTTGATTTTTAAAAGGCCTATTCTGTAAAGAGAGGTGTTAGCTTTCTGAACAACAGGTGCAAGCATTTAAACAGTTGTTCGATATACCGCCATAAAAAAGGGTGAAACCCACTGGTTTCACCCTTTTTACTGGAGAAAGTTCGTAACTGTTCAGAACTCTTTACCACTCTCGTCCGCTGTTAATGGACAAGACTCGGTGTCTCCGTTATCGATCAGAACCCCATTGTTGGCTTTGTCGAGTTTGTTGGCCAGTACCAACATAGTTTCACGACTGCCGCTCTGAAGTGCGCTACTTACTTCGCTAATTACGTAACTTTCAGGCAGTGGGTAGGCAACTTTACCGTGATTCGCGTTAAGTACTGCGGCAACAGCAGCTCGTAACAGTACCTGTGCTGCACCATCTGGACCAGTACCACCACCATAATTCAAGGCTTCCATCAGGGTATCACTTGATAGTGAATAAACCTTGTTAGGTGCACCAGTGAAGTCAAAGACGCTACTCAGCAAATCGCTTGGGTCGTAGTCGGTGTATGACCAACGTCCTGGATTGTTTTTCCAGAAACCTGGTGTACAGCCTTCCTCTTCAGGAGGCGGAACCTCACAGGTTGCGCTTGCAGTCGCCTCTACAGGCGTACTGTCAATCGCATCAGCACCAGATGCGGTTACCACATCTGTGGACGGTCCAGCTACGAGTACCAGATAACTGCCGCTATAACTATCTGACGCACCTGGTGCAAGAGTGATAGGTCCGAGCACTGTCTGGTCATCACTAGTATCACCCGGTGTACCGTTGTCATCCACGACAGTCACATCGTTCAGCTCAACATTACCGACGTTGGTGACTGTACCGCTAAACAGTATTGGATCACCATTTACAGCAGGATCAACACACTCTTTAGTGACGTTGATATCTGGCAGAATATCAGCGGCACAGGTTGCTGATGCATTATCAGAAACGGCTGTAGCACTGATTAGACCAGTACCTTTAACGACCACGATATCGGTTGAAGTTGAATCACCTGTACTGAACACGCCCGAGTAGTTCTGAGACGCACCAGCATCCAGTTTCGCGATATTAAGGACGACAACATCATCCGAGAGGTCACTCGGTGTACCGCTATCATCTTTAACAATTACATTTTTCAGCGCTTCGTTACCGGTGTTGGTAACAGTACCCTGGAAGCTCACATCAACTGCATTACCTGCACTGTTGATCTGTGCAGTACAAACTTTACTAACCATGATTGACGGATTGAGATCCGGCGCACAAGTTGCAGAGGCATTGTCGGATACTGCACTTGCAGAGATAACACCTGTACCTTTTGCAACAACGATATCGGTAGAGCTGGCATCAGTGGTAGTGAAGCTTCCTGAGAAGTTCTGAGACGCACCTGCATTAAGCTTGGCGATACTCAGTACAACAACATCATCTGACAGGTCACCCGGTGTACCGCTATCGTCTTTGACGGTCACATTTTTAAGGGCTTCGTTGCCGTTGTTAGTGACAGTACCCTGGAAGTTCACGTCCACAATATCCCCTGCACTGTTGAGTTGTGCAGTACACGCTTTACTAACCATGAGCGACGGATTGAGATCCGGCGCACAGGTCGCTGAGGCGTTGTCGGATACAGCGCTTGCAGAAATAACGCCTGTACCATTAGCTACCACAATATCGGTAGAACTGGCGTTGGTGGTGGTGAAGCTTCCTGAGAAGTTCTGTGACGCACCCGCGTCCAATTTCGCTATATTGGCAACAACAACGTCATCAGACAGATCCCCTGGTGTACCGTTATCGTCTTTTACTGTTACGTTTTTCAGCGCTTCGTTACCGTTGTTGGTAACGGTACCCTGGAAGCTAACATCAACAATATCGCCTGCGCTGTTGATCTGCGCAGTACAAGATTTGCTAACCATGATTGACGGATTGAGGTCCGGTGCACAGGTCGCTGTAGCATTGTCAGAGACTGCGCTGGCAGAGAGAACACCTGTACCATTAGCGACAACAATATCCGTAGAGCTTGCGTTGGTTGTGGTGAAACTTCCTGAGAAGTTCTGTGACGCACCCGCATCCAGCTTCGCGATGGTCAGAACGGTAACGTCATCAGACAGATCACCGGGTGTACCGTTATCGTCTACAACGGTGATATTTTTCAGTGCTTCGTTACCATCGTTGCTGACAGAACCAGAGAAACTAACCAGCACGCTATCGCCTGCACTGTTAATGCTTGCAGTACATGACTTGGTTACGTCTATGACTGGATTGATATCCGGAGCACAGCTTGCTTCTGCCGAATCTTCGACGGGAGTACTCGTCAGTACACTAACACCGGAGGCGGTTACCACATCAGTCGGTGTAATGTCAGTAGTTGAGTAACTGCCGGAGAAATCCTTAGAGTCCCCCGGAGCCAGGCTCAGGCCAGAGATCAGTGTTACGTCGTCAGACTCATCTAACGGTGTGCCGTTATCATCTACAACGGTAATGTCTTTGAGCTTCACATTACCCGGGTTGGAGACTGTACCGCCATAGCTTACATCAACCATATCCCCTGCACTATTCAGGGTCGCAGTACATGCTTTTGTCACTGCAATCCGTTCATCCAGTGCCGGTGAGCAGGTAGCATCTGCGGTTGCTTGTACAGTGGCCTGGCCACGTGTACCTGTAGCGATAACTCTGTCGGTTGAAGGTATATCTGTGGTCTGGAAACTGCCGCTGTAGTTATCAGAGGCACCTGCTGCCAAAGTATCGTCATATACTTTCACATCGTCAGAGGTATCATTCGGAGTTCCCATGTCATCATAGATTGTCACATCCAGTGCCAATGCACCGGTGTTAGTAACGACACCCCCGAAGCTGATGTCGATCAGGTCACCGCCTGCGCTAACGCCTGCAGTACATTGCTTGGTTACATCGATACTACAAACATCAAATGCGCCCAGTACAAAGTCTTTCAACTGTGCGGTTTCTGAACGTGATGAGCGAGTTTCCGCCAGGAAACTACTGAAACATGGTACCTCACCACCTAGAAGTGCAGAGACGTTGATCCCGCCTTCAAAGAAGCTTTCGAATGGAAAGTCATTCGGAGAGCTGTCATCCGGGAACTTGGCTTCATAAGGCCAAGGCGCATCAGTAGTGTCAGCGTTCGTGATCGCGCAGACTTCTTTATTGCCTAAGCCATCACATAATGCGTCCGACGTAGACAGCAACAGATGCAGATTGTCTGATGCTAATCCAGGATTCCACTCATAAACATCGATGGTGGGTGAAGCATTTGCCCCCTGTGGATATTCAACCAGTACCAGAATATCACCGACTTGGTGGTTGCCGATGAAGGAACCGTCAGGAGCCAGGCCAACCTCATCCTGGAAGAACCAGAATCCCGCCTGGGCATCACCGTTATTAGCAAAACGGTCCAGGCCAAAAGTAATAATAAGATCACCCGCTTGGTGCGGGCCGGTGTTCAGTTGATTTATGTAGGCTGCAGCATATGCATTGGTGATGTTATCTTTATCCGGCACACTGCCGTCTTTGTGGCGCCACTCACTCACATCGCGGACGTCCTTAGAACCACCGCCTGTAAAAATGGATAACGGGGCCGGGTCGGCAATGATGCCGGTGAAGGCCACCGCACTGCCACCTCCTGACAGTGTTGCCCAATCGTCATATGATTGCTGTGTGGCATTACCATCCAGTTCAAACAGTCCCAAACCATCAACCGCACGTACAGCTGCTGTCATGGCAAGACCTATGACTAACAGTGTGCTTAGCCACATCAGTTTTGATTTAATCAGTTTTCGTAGCGTTCGCATCTCCCACCTCCTCGGTCCTTATGACTGTCCGGTGAAATAAGTAACCGTGGACTCGATGCAGCACACTCCAATTGTCCGAAACGAAGTTACTGTTACCACATCGGGTGTGTGATGTATGAAATGAGCCCCAAAGCCAGTAAGAGGCTCCCCTCTCCCATTGGCGGCAGAGCCATAAGCTCGTAATAGAGTAGCCTTGCGAAATCACAGCTTAAAAGTAATTTCGCAAGACAGCGTTTCACCATCAACCAGCGGAAGAATAAGGATCTGAATCCTCACACCACAGTGCAAGCAAAGGCCATGCCCGAACGATAACTGCTTGAAATTGTGGGAATTTTAAGTAATTGGGGACTGGATATTATTTCACAGTTGTAAGGATAATCTTACATATACATCTACAAAACGCGCATAACCTATTGATTTGTCGCTACGTTAATTTCATCCAACACGTGTTCAGTTTCTGTTAGTTCGGTGTTACAGGTTGGGGAGATCTATCACGCCGAGTTCTTTAGTAAACGATCACTTTTTATTCAGCCATCCGGAATCTTTATTCCACTACTGTATAAGACATGAACAATTGTAAATGTTATGATGCGCACCGTTTATACAGTTTACAGCGTGTAAAGCAGCCGAGATGGGTGGCTACGTTGTGGGGAACAGCTGTTAACCTGAAGTGCCGGACTTGGGTAGGGTAGTCTGGCAATCAGCGTTAAAGCACATGTTGTTCGTGCTGGTCTGCACCCCACTATGGTCCCGTACCACTCTCCCCTCGCCACTTTATCGCCCCGAATGACTTACATTCATCCACCTTGGACAAGGACGGTCAGCGGGCACAGTGATGTTATCTGGATGCAGGGTTCTCACGACGAGATAAGTCCATTCGGTTAAACGCCTGCGGGAAAACAGTACCGCAGTGTTACATCGGAAAGATCCTCTCCGGATAAAGGCACAGCCTGCGAAAGCAGGTGTCGCAAAGTCACGGGTCCCATCTGTGTTGTGGGGACGGCCGCACTGCCCATGGAGAGCATACCCTCGCTGATCAGTACGTAGTTTGAGGATCTTTCGCAATTTTTTTACTGCGGAGATTCTTATGACGCGTCGCGCGCCTTCACATCTGCTGGCCACCCTTGGCCTGAGTTCTGCCCTACTGCTTACACCGGGTTTTGCTGTAGCAGCCCAGCACGATAACCACGCTGGACACAATCACACCCATGGCAAGCCCCCTGCTTTCGCACAATCTGCGCTGAACCGCGCTCGTGCGACTGCTGCTACCACCGACTTTGTAGCTGCGCACAAAGAATGGGCCCAGGCCCGCGGTGCAACCAACAAAGCAGTTACGTTGGAAACACTGATCGAGAAAGCTAACGCTCGCCGGGCGGTAATGGCGGAGTTGATCAGAACCAACCCGGCAGAGGCACTGCGTGTCGCTATTCCTCAAGGCAAACAACCGGGTATGCCTGCTGAAGTACAGACTATGCTTGAGCAGAAATTCGAAATCTCCGGCCAGGTAGAGGCTATATACGAGGATTACAGTGATGGTTCCAATGCGTTGCGTCACTATCTGAACGCAGGCAATGGCAAACGCTTTGAACTGCACTTCGCTCAGGCCGATCAAGTACCCTATGGCACAAATCAATCGGTAAGCGTATCCGGTATTCTTTTGGAATCGGACGAATCCATCGCACAGGACGCCGACGGTGATATCGCTGTATCCAGTTCAGAGTCGCTTCTCTATCTCAATACCGGCGGTACTTCTACGCAATCCGCGGAAACCGACCTGACGCCAGAAATTGCCAACACACTTGGCGATCAACGCACATTACTGGTGTTGATTAACTTTCAGGACAAACCTGAAGAGCCGTGGACTGTAAATGAGGCGCAACAACTGCTCTTTGGGGACGTTAACAACTTTATTCAGGAAAACTCAGACGGGCGCACCTGGCTTACCGGCGATGTTGCAGGATGGTTTACTGTGCCTTTGAGCAGCACGGACTGCAGCAGTCGTGACATCAAAAACCAGGCAAATTATGCAGCGAGCGTGGCCGGCTACGATATTAGCCAATATGATCGTCTGATCTATGCGTTCCCCCAGAACAGCTGTGGTTACGCTGGCTCAGGGTCTGTCGGTGGACTGCCCTCTGTCACTTACATAAACAACAGCCTGACTTTAAGCGTTGTTGCTCATGAGCTTGGCCATAACCTTGGCCTGTACCACGCAACCGCAAAAGAGTGTGGCGCGGATGTTTTAGGTAACAACTGCTACACAGTCGAGTACGGCGATACGCTCGACACCATGGGGTATTTCGATACTGTCGGTCACTTTAATACTTTTGAAAAATCCAGACTGGGATGGCTTAGCAGTAGCGAGGTCCTGGAAGTAACTAACTCTGGCAATTTCGATCTGGTTCCATTCGCCCAGAACAGCACCAGCGGACTCAAAGCCCTTAAGATTCAACGCTCCCACGACAGCACCACGGGCAATTCAAGCTGGTACTTTGTCGAATACCGCCAACCGACAGGCTACGATCAACAGCTGTTTTCTGACAACAAGATAGACTCCAATAACGTGATGAATGGCATCATCATCCACACGGCTGACGATGGCGTTGCTCATAGCAGTGCCCTGCTGGACATGACGCCAGCTAGCTCAAGCGCCAGTGATTGGAAAGATCCGGCACTAGCTGCGGGCTTCAGCTATGTTGATGGCGATAGTGGTGTATCCATTACCAATAACGGTACGGATTCAACTAGTGCTTCGGTAGATGTGAATCTCGGTTCTGGTACATGTTATGAGGGAGCGCCTTCGATTAATGTGATCTCTGAAGGTACACAGTGGGGAGCGTCTGGTAGCTCCTTGTCCTACAGTTTTAGCATCGCCAACCAGAACAATTCTAACTGTGGCAGCAGCACTTACCAATTGGCTGTAACCTTGCCTACTGGATGGGGTGCTGAGTGGTCGCTCAGCAGCGTCAATCTCCTTCCAGGCAGTAGTCAGGATGTTACACTCACCGTGAACTCTTCTACGTCTGCCACTGATGGTTTTTTCGACCTCCCCGTATCAGCTTCCGACCAGGCTAACAGTACGTACACCAATTCTGCGTCTGTTACCTACGTCGTTGATAACAGCAGCACCTCTAACCAGGCACCGAATGCTCAGAACGATGCGGTTACATTGGCTACGGTTTCACCCGTTAGCATTGATGTACTAAGTAACGACACGGACCCAGAAGGTAAACAGTTGACGGTTGTTTCTGTGACGCAAGGGGCAAAAGGTAATGTGGCAATTAATGGTGACGGCTCTTTAACTTATAGCCCCGCCAAACGTTTTAAGAACTCCGACAGCTTTACGTATGTTGTGAGTGATGGTGAGTTGACCGCCGAAGCGACGGTGACTGTCACGTTGCAATCAAGTGGCGATGACGGGGGTGATACGGGAGATAACACCGGAACCAAAGGCGGCGGCAAAGGTAAAAATAAATAGGTTTATGTAAAAAGGCGGTGGAGCAATCCACCGCCTTTCTTATTGGTAAGGACACTTATGTAAACTCGCAGCCTTTTACTGAGGAGGTTCAGTAGGACAGAGTCCACATGTTGCGTCTTCCATGTCGGACGCGGTCACAGTAGTAAACGCGCCTTTCGCAGTAACATCTATCATGTCAGAGAAGTTAGTTGGATCACTTGTATCCAACGTAGCTGGGAAATAACGACCCACGATTGTTATTGGACTACCGCCCGCTTCCATAGAAGTTGGCACATCACCACCACCTTTCAGCTTAAACGACACTGCTGGATCATCTACTACGCTGAGATTGGTGAGATCTTCATTACCTGTATTGGTAATGGTCGCTTCTACATCCACAGCGACTACCAGCTTGCCATCCATTACCATCAGGCTGGCTTCACAGGATTTCTCGATCTTAACATCCGGATTGATCAGGACGTCACATTTAGCGAGGTCACTATCATCATTTACGTCAACGATCTTATCGGCGGTAGCAGGAGCCCCCTGGCCGCTCACATAATCGTTGTCATGATCAAGTTTTATCGCACTCTTCGCTGATGCATTCACCGTATCACTGTGCTCATACTTGCCAGTTGAGCTGTTGAATGTGAGGTCAGTGACATCAAAATCGCCATCTGCGGATTTGTAAGTGGCTGAGTACGCAAGGGTGTCGTCACCACTTGAGTGTCCCATAGGCGCAAGGTAATTACGGCTAAGCGTAATGACTTTGTCATCAGACGTTTCGGTGGTTCCGAAATCATCAACCAGTTTCAGGTTAGTGAGTTTTACTGTGCCCTTGTTGGAGATGGTACCACTCACGGTAAGCTCAACCGAGTCACCCTCAACCAGTACAAGGCTACAGTTCTTATCCACTTCAATCGCTGCTTCCGCAGCAGCCTTACAGTCAGCATCATCTGTATCCGGTGTGATTGCTTGTCCGGTTAACGCGTCGTTGGCTGTTGCCGTAACGACATCCGCATGGGTCACTTGGTCAATATTGAACGTCAGGTTTTTAGTAAAGTTCTGAGGTCCACTTCCTGGGGCCAGGTCTGCGGGACCAAATACGACCACATCATCCCCAGTAGCGGATGTGCCTCGGTCATCCGTTACGGTGACATCTTTCAATAAAGTATTACCGTCATTTTTAACGGTACCACTGATTGTTACAGACACGGCATCCCCATCTGTATTCAATACAGCGCTACAGGATTTCTCAACCACCACTTTTGGAGCGACTGTTGGGCTACATGTGAAGCTTGCAGTATCAGAATCGATCTCTTTGTCAGCATTGCCGATATCAGCAACGTCCTGATACGCAATAGCAGTCACGGTATCACTAAAGCTCAACGGTAAGCTAAATGGTCCGTTTTCTTCATACTCACCCAGGTACAACAATTTCTGACCTGCTTCGATATTGAATTCAGCACGCGCAGTGTTCAGGTTTGCTAGGTACGTAGGTTTGGTGTCTTCCGCTGTACAATCACCATCACCAGCAGGAGTACCGTTTACCGCAGCTGGATAATCATCAATACAAACCGCAGTGATGATTGAACCCGCGATGTTATCTTCAATCGTAGAGATGAAGTCCAAAGCACCTGTATTGGTAATAACGCCGTCGAACAATACCTTCACTTTATCGCCGCTTGACGCAATGTCTGCTGAACAGGATTTGGATACACTGATACCGCACACGTTAAAATCAGCCAGCTGAAAGTCTTTCAGCTCAGCGCTAAAGGATGGTGAAGAACGGGTTTTAACCTGAACGGTACTGAAGCAAGGAACAGCACCTTCCAATAGTTCGGTGACATTAAAACCAACCTCTGTGAAGGCGTTTGGTGGTAGGTCGTCAACAATTACCCCACTTCGGTCGTAGTTATCCCACGGACCACCTTTTATAGTGGTGTCGTTATTGAAACCACACATCACATCGATCGGGAATCCATTGATCGGCGTATCATTACAACCTTCACCCTCCAAGTCAGCCAAAGGCGCAGACCATGAGCCGGTTGCGTCATCACCGATCCATTCACGAATGGTCAGGTTACCGAAGTTACCACCTTTCTCGAAATCCATACTGAGCAGGATGTCACCATCTGTACGCTCACCAACCAGGAAGCAATCAGCGCCATCTTCACATACTGGACCTGTTGCAGGATTTATAGGATCAGCGATGCCATCGCCATCCTGATCTGCACCAATTGAAGACTGGTTAAATTCGAAGTCTACGTGGTTAGCACCATCTTCAACGATACGCTCTACCCCAGCATAGATAATCAGCTGGCCAGCATTCAGCTTCGCATGGACGTAGCTGTTACCTATATCGTTCTTTGCTGGAACGCTGTCAGGGCCCCAACGCAGGGTACTGATCTGGTCGGAGTTTTTATCACTACCTTTACTTACAAAGGTGGTGTTATCAACCGCAGAACCAGCGGATACGTCGTCCCTCACAAACGAGGCAGTTACACCACCTGGAAAATCAAGCACGTCGGGTCCTGCTGGCGCAATCCGGTCGGCTAACATTCCGCTGGAATCAAACAGGTCCTCCCAGTCAGGAACGCCGGGAGATGTTGGAAGAAAGTGGCCGGAGTTCAATCCGAGAATGTTAGCTCGATAGTCGCCCGTGCCATCGGCAGTTTTATCCTCGTCCAGGCCGATCTGGTGAAGTTTTTCGTTGTCGACCGCATGAACGATCGCAGTAGTAAAAAAGAAAAGGCTGCATATTAACGTCAGTAAGATGCCTGGCGTCGAACGTGCAAATTTAAGAAATCGCATTTCCTACCTCCGATGTCCTCTGCGTTTGCTCCTTAATACAGAGAATCGGTATAGGTCCCGGCAGAACTCATATAGCCCTCATGGCCGATATGAAATGCTTAAGTCGATTGATTGATGCACTGTCGGGGCGCTTATTCTTTAGTGAATCCCACTCTCATGGAGCAGGCCCCTCCCAATCTTCTGGATCTGACGAGCCGTTCGCTCTACTTTTAGCACCTATAAAATCCTGTGCCCTAATAAGCCCTTAATCCTTAAGCTCGGGTATAGGAAGATAATCTTCCCGATGCCAGTATTAAAAGCAAAGAGTGTGCCCATGCCTGAAGTACATATAAAACAACTAGTTAGATGGAGATTGGACTAACGTGGGATTTCTACTGTTAAACAGCTGAAACAGATGGCTTGAGACATGTAAGGTTTATAAACAGTGACTTGATAACATTTCATTACACTACGCTAACCTATTGATTCTATTAGGTAGCAATAGAAACGTATTTGTTAAAGTTAACGCGGCGGTGTAAAGGTTATGGAACACCTCTGTCAGGATAACTTTAAACCTAAAAAAAAGGCTGCATCCAAGCAGCCCATCGTAATTAACACCAACACGTGTGATTAGCTTTCAGGCAAGGTGACTCCCTGCAGCTTCTCACGGTACTCGCGGGTTACCTCTCGGGCCTCATCTTTATCGGTTACCGCGGTAGGCGTAATCATTACCACCAGCTCGGTACGGTCCACAGACTTCCCTTCACTGCCGAACAACCAACCCAGCACTGGAACGTGGCGTATGCCTGGCACCCCGCCGCTGCTTTCGTTACGGTTCTCTTTAATCAGGCCACCCAGGACAAGTGTTTCACCACTTTGCACGGCAACGCTAGTCTCTATCTGACGCTGTATGATGGTTGGCGAGTCGATACCGGAGGTCGTGGTTTCATCCACGTCGTTTACCTCTTGCTTGATATCCAGTACCACCATGCCACCCGCATTTACACGTGGCGTTACTTCCAGCAGTACACCCGTATCCTTGAACTGAATGGATGTGGTGCGGTTTACCGCTTCTTCGGAGGTGGTTTCAGAGGTACGAATCGGTACCTGGTCACCCACACGAATCGTCGCTGTGTGATTATCCAGCACCATCAGTGATGGTGAGGAGATGACGTTAAGCTTGGAGTCTTCCGCTAATGCGTTTAGCAACAACCGGGTTCCTACAGCATCAAACACTTCAAAGTTTGCTGTCGGGAAGAAGTCGGAAGGCGTAGTAACAGGTACGGAACCCACCGAACCACGAGTGGATTTGCTATCGAATGAAGATTTAAAGAACCACTGCAGGCCATAACGAAGTTCATCTGCCAGAGAGACCTCAACGATGGTGGCTTCTACCAGCACCTGAAGCGGCAATACATCCAGTTTCACAATCGCGTCGTGGACCTTTTCATAGTCAATTGGCGACGCCAGTATCAGAAGTGCGTTGTTTTCTTCGTCCGCGATGATACTTACATCACCTACGTCGAGGCTGGAACCATCGCCCCCGCTTTGCGAAGAGAGCTTCGTGCGTGTCGTGCTCTGCTCCCGATTATCGGAACCGCCATCCTCAGACGCAGCAGGCGTACGCTCCACCGTCCTGTTGTTGTCGTCTCCATTCTCTTGACGACGCTGGATGCGGCGCTGACCTTCGAACAGCTCACCGAGCATATCCGCGAGGTTTTCCGCTTTGCCGTTTTGCACGTAATAGACGTACATATTCATGCCGCGGGTATCCTCCGCGCGATCCAGACGGCTAATCCAGACTTTTACATCGTTGAGGTATTTTTTCTGCGGCGTCATTACCAACAAGGCGTTCAGGCGCTCTATTGGCATAAAACGCACCAGACCGGCCAGCGGGCCATCCGCCGCATCACCGAAGATCGCTTGCAGTTCTTCAACGATCACGTCCGCTTCTACAGACTGCAACCGGAACAACCCAACGGACATCCCCTTGAGCTGATCAACATCGAAGATACGTACGGTTTCACGGATATTCAGCAGCTCCTCTTCAGTACCCGCAACGGTCAGAAGATTGCGCCGCTCATCTACCTCAATCAGCCCTTTCTCAGGCTTAAGGGGCTCCAGGATCTTCATCATTTCGGCAGAGGCGATGTAACGCAGTGGTAAAATCAGTACCTGATAACCACTGCCAGCCTGGAGGCGTGTGCGCGGTACAAAGGTGCCAGCGGGAGCCGCAGTAGCAGGGACAACCTCATAGAAGTTCTGTGACTTCAGCAGCACGGCGTCATTGAACTGAAGTAACGTTTCCAGCGTAGGAATCAACTCATCTGCAGCAAGTGGCCGACTGGTTTGCAGGTGCACCGTGCCACGCACGTTCTCATCCAGCACATAGTTTTTCTGCAGAATGTCGCCCAAGATGGTTTTTACTACTTCGCCAATCTCCGCATCCTGGAAATTGAGCGTGATATCTCCCTCTGCAGGCACTGCAGTCGCACGACTTGCTGCCCCCAGATTCACCATATTGCCGGTCCCCTGATACAGCTCCTCTGTTGGCCCTTTATCCATCACCGGGGCGCTGACCTGATCTTTGAACCGGTCGGTATCGGTTCCCGATCGAGTAATCCGGGGTTCTGATTTGGGTACGGTTGGATCAGTGGATTCCGTCTTCTGCTTTACCGTAGCCTTACGCCAGGGGTTATCGAAGGTATCCCGCTCACCGCCCGGTTGCAGGCTACATGCGCTAAGTAAAATACAGGCGGCGCTCAGCGTTCCCCACCCTAAGATTCGTTTCAGATCCATTACGACTAACCTCCGTTAGTACGATTGTTACTCTGCCGCACCGCACGATTCTGGGTTGGCTGAGCACGTTGTTCTCGCTGGGCGCGCACGTTAGCGGCGCTGCCTTCGACGTTGTTCTGCTGCTGCCTGGCGCGTTGCTCATTGGTCTGTCGCGCTACAGGTTGTCTGTCCCGAGGCTGCCAAAGCTCTAGTCTTGCTTCATCACGGTTGCCCTCAAGCAACACATAATCTTCGCCAACTTCGCTAAGCACCCATGTCTGGTCTAAAGGCATCCCCACCGAGAGCGTTACCTTCTTGTCACCCTTTTGCTCTGCAAGCAGCGCCAGCGGTGACTCCTCTCTGACAATGACCCCAACCAAACGCCACTCCTCCTCTACATTGCTGTCATCTACCGGTGCTGCCGTTTCCGACTTAGGTTTGGGGCGACGTGTGGCGTGGAACAATGGCCGTTCACTGATCTCTGTAAAGTTTTCAATAGGCGGGTAAGTCGGCAGGCTAAGTTCATCGTTACTTGCAGACTCCGCAGGAGGTGCGTCTTGAGCAACGGCATATAGCGACAACCAGCTAAAAGCGAATATGAGTATCCAGGCAAGGTGCGATGTTCTGTTTATCATCTTTCAGCCCTCCCGTGCGCTATGTGCAATAAGGTCAAACCGCACATCGAGGGAAGGAAGTACCGCGCGCGGCGCCTGGTTTCTGCGTGCCCTTACCCGGCGCTGAGGCGCACGCTGAGCGACAGAGGAGACCTGGAGGTTCTCTACGAACAATAACGGTCGTCCGGCCTCGATGCTGTACAGCAAGCTAACCAGCTCACTAATTTCGCCACGAATATGGACTTGCAGTGCAACGACTGACAGCGCGCCTTCACTGTTTTTTTGCAGAATCTGGGTGCTGACGACCTGCCCTCCTGCATCCCCTACCATCCGGCTCAGGTGCTGCTGTAGCTCAGCAGCAGCCAACGTCGGTCTGGATTCAGCAAGATAAAGGTCTGCAATGGGATTGTTCTGGCGTAACGCTTCGAGTTGCGTCTGGTTGCTTTCCATACCCGCTGCAACCCGTTCGTAGACCGCTTTTTGATGTTCCAGTTGTTCGATCTGCTCACTGGATGTGATGTAGCGCGTCAGTAACGGGCTCAGAAAGAGGCTGTAGAGTGCCGCAATCACCACCAGCAATATCGCAACGGCAAGCAGTTGGCTCTGTTTTGGGGAGAGTGTGTTCATGAGCGCTCCTCCTTGCGGAGTTGTGCCAGGATGACGAAACGCTCCTTCTGGGTGCGAGGATTGGAGGTAACCGGTGAGGAGAATCTGACGTCGGTAAGATATCCCGAACCTTCCAGTAAACCGATCAGCGCTGAAGCTTCCCTCGATTCACCCTGTAACTTCACCTCTGTGCCACGCACTTCAAAGCGGCTGATCCAGGTGTGATCCGGCATTAATCGTGTCAACTCGTCCAACAACTGGAGCACAGAGGGATCACTGTTTTTCTTTTCGATCAGGAACTTACGGCTATCCATGAGCGTTTTTAGCTCGGCGCTGATCGCCTGCGCTTCTTCAGCCAGTGCTTTTGGCCCTTGGATCTCGCTACGCAACGTCTCTACACGGGCTTCCTGCTGAATCACCGGCAGCGTGATCGCCAGAATCAACAGAAGAACTAACGCCACCAGCTGAAGGCGGTTGGATTTTCCCTTGCGCCCACCTGGACGTAACGCCTCGGGCAGCAAGTTTACCGAATAGAGGTGATCGCTCTTGTCGTCGGCAGGCGCCACCACTGTTGGATTGATACCGAAGGATCTGACTTGTGTAAGAAACGGATCGAGCGTGTCCCGCGGCATAAGCTTCAGATCCACATGGATGCGTTGGTTCTTGGGGTCCCGCTCGGCAATGCGGTAACCGTAATAGACCTGCTCGGCAGTAAACGGGGTATGCCTATCCATCTCGAAACGCAGGACATTGGCGAGACCACCTTCGGTGGCTGACGGCAGGCTGATCCGCTTACTTAGCATCAGTCTGGAGGGAAGAAGCAGGATAATGTCGTCTGCTTTGCGGGCGTACTTTGATAGCTCAGCCTGGAAGTCGCTACGTTCGGCCTGAAGCGTATCTTCTGCGTTGAAGCTAGTGACCTGATTGAGGTTGCCACGTGATCCGTATCGGATGCTGTATTGGTCATCACACAATTCAGCGATAAGACACGCACCACGGCGCTGAAGCTTATCTTGTATATGCGGGGGAAAGATCCCCAGCAACTCACTTAACCACCAGTTCCAGAACTGCTCGGCTCGTTTGATAAGTACGTTGCCTTCGGCTCGGAGGTTAAGCCGTGTACTCTCTCTTTCCATGGGAAGTCACCTTTAGTCAGTGCTCCACTCCAAAGAATAACGGCTCCTTTTTCTCACTGCTTTTTAGTAGTTCAAAACGCACTCTGGCTGCGGCCCCGCGACGACGCACAATCACTTTGCGGTAGGCTTTTACACCCTGTTCAGTCACAGCTTCTGTATGAATAGTGTAGTAGACACCCTGTAAACTTGGTGAAATTAACTTGCCCTGAAATGGCGGTGTCTCAGGCGGCGGCAGGTCATTTTCGTAGTTTTCCCGGCGATCTTCGATATAACGGTCGATTGTATCCTCATCCACACCCTGCAGCGCGAGCAACACGAGACGCGGCGCTACCAGTGGGTTTACACCGCTGCGACGGACATACACTGTAAACGCGGGACCGATACGCTCATAGACCTCTGGCGTCATGCCCAACACTTGTTTCAGCTCATCAACGCTTTCATAGGGCGCATCCTTAGCACCGTAGGAGAGTCCCGCTTCAAGGTAATCATCGTCCTCAGCACCGTTCAATCGCTTTAGATCATCTGCATCTCGCCAATCGATTATAGCGTCTATCAGAGGCGTGCTCGTCTCCTCATCTATCTCTGCGGCCTCAAACAACGCGACCAGGCGTTCGTAGGTGACATGATTGAGGTCCAGTTTGCCGTTTTCGTCCTGTAACGCGACACCTATCTCGGTTTTGTTCAGCTCCAAGTAGTGCATGCTGCTATCCGCCAGCCAGTTCTCCTCTGGCGGTAGGGTCAGACTCCAAATCGCCCAGCGCACACCTGATTCCGCCGCATGGTGCGCTTGCGCCGCAACTGTCAGGTTTCGGGTTAGCTCAGCTTCGGTGCGACTCACGGCAGAGATATGCATGGAGATCATCGACAGCAGCACCAGTAGCCATAGCACGGCGACCAGCGCAAAACCCGAACGGCGTTCAGAGCAGTTGCTTGAACTCATACGCTTTCACCTTGGGCTGAATATAGAGTTCTGGCCACTCAACATCCGGCCCGGTATCAAATTCCAGCTTGATCGTTACTGGCAGATACGGCTCAACCTCCCACTCTGTTTCCCACCGGGGTAACTCATCAGGTTCAATACGCAGATACTCAAACCGCACGCCATTAAAGCCGGGAACGCGGAAAAGTGGCGTTGATGACAGCTGCTGCAGCTCATCAACGCGTTGCTGCCAATCGACGTTATGGAGCGGGTTCGGTTCCTCGAACTCCAGCTCTTCATCCAGATAGTCCTGCGTTTCAAAATGTTCACGGTGGAGCACCAGGGTTTTAGCGCCCGAATCAAGCTCTTCGACGCTGACCATGATCCAATAGAGTCTGTCTTCATCTAACGGATCCGTCGGTGCGACAAAGATCATCCGGTCCACCTCTCCGTAAAACGCCGTCTGCCGTTCACCGTTCGTATCCCTGATATAGGTGTATTCTGCCGCTTCCAGTATTTGCCTGAGGGCGTGTACCGACACCGCCGCGTCACTGTTACTATCGATGCGTCCAGTTACGGCCTGCCAACTGCGTATTCCAAGGTAGAGGCCCGAAACCACCACAACCGCCAGCATGCTGCTGATCACCAGGGCAACGATCATCTCGATCAGCGTAAACCCTCCTGCTCGCTTCCCCCTTTTCATAGTTCATCCTCGGAAACGAGGTGAATGGCGCTGATCATCAACTCCTGAGCTTCAGATTCACCCCACTGGACGGTCACCTCTACCAGGTAGGGCGTAAACGGATAGACGGTCACCGGGTCCTGATCAGGAAACTCCCAGGGCTCGATGCGGGCTTTCCAGCGGTAGGTATCATCAAACTCGCCAGAGGACCGTCCCGCGGATACCTCAGGCTCGCCGGTCAGTTCATCCATTTTGGATTCCGCCAGCAGTAACGCGTATTGCTTTGATTCCGCCGTCGCCGTAGTACGCATCGACAGCGAGAAGATGTTCATGATCACGCCCAGCGACATGGCTAATACGATAAAGGCAACCAACACCTCGATCAGGGTGAAGCCCCCGGCATAGCGCCTGGACCTAATCATCGATCGTTACCCTGCCGGACAACCAGTCGACCGACAGTTGATAGGAGCGGCTAGCTGAGTTCAGCGTCACGGTACCGCCCGATGAACTGCCATTTGGGTAAAATGCGATCTCTTGCGCAGCATCGACCGTTTGCTGAGAGCTGCTGATCTCCAGATCGATCGACGGTGGCCAGATATAGAGGCTGTCCTCGTTATTGGTCATCTCCAGTGCGATCGGCTCTTCGATGCGTGCCAGCACCACGACCTCGCCACTGGCAATAGCCCGACTTCGGGCCAGGCGCAGCAGCGCCGAGACCTTCTGCGTTTCACCACGGATCTCTACACCGGGAATCAGTGCGGCAAAACGCGGCACTACAATGCTAATCGCGAGACTTGCTATAACAAGTGCCACTAGCAGCTCAAGCAAGGTAAATCCCTTTATTTTCAAAGAGCTGAAGCGACATTCTAGAGCGCACTTCACCATTTTATTCCCAGCTTACGACATCACGGTTTTCACCGTCACCGCCTTCTTTCCTATCCGCGCCATAAGAGATCAGGTCGTATTCGCCGTGGTCACCGGGAAACTTATAGACGTAGGCGTTACCCCAGGGATCATCGCGGATCACCTTTTTCTTCAGGTAGGGGCCATTCCAGCCTGGGCTTCCGGATGGCGCTTCGATCAACGCCTGCAGCCCCTCGTCTGTCGAGGGATAGCTCCCGACCTCCAGACGGTAAAGATCAAGTGCTGCCCCCAGCTCCTCGATCTGCAGTGCGGCTGTTTTTGTTTTCGAGCTGGCCAGCTGTTTGAACACCTGGGGACCCACAAGACTCGCTAAAAGCCCGAGAATCACCAGCACAACCAGTATTTCCAACAGCGTGAATCCCTGTTGTTTGTCCTTATTGATCTGTTTCTTAAACCTGAATTTTTCCATTACACAGTCTCCCCAAAATCAGATCGGGATATCGTTGATACTCATTATTGCCACCAGAATGGACATGATGATCCCCGCAATCAGAATCCCCAGCCCAACGATCAAAACCGGCGTCAGGATCGACAACGTTCGCTGAATGGCCGTCGATACCTCCCGGTCATATACGTCCGCGACCTTCAGTAACATGCTTTCCAGCTGACCGGTCTCTTCACCCACCTGGATCATCTGCAGCGCCAGCGAGGGGAATAGGCCGGTAGCCTGCAGCGGTCCGGCCAGATGTTTACCCTCTTTCAGGCTTTTCGTTGCCTGATTCACAGCCTGCGCCATGCAGCTATTGCCGATCGTTTCACGCGCAATCCCCAGCGCACTCAGCAAAGGCACCCCGCCCTGCACAAGGGTTCCGAGGCTGCGGGTAAAGCGTGCGGTTTCGATTCGTTGGCTAACCCCGCCCAACAGCGGCAGACGCAGCTGTCGTGCGTGCCACCAGAATCTCGCCTCCGGCTTCGACAGCATGTAACGCACATAGAAGGCACCAAGGATGAGTACCAGCAACATCCACGGAAAATAATCACGGATGAACTCGGCTATGCTGATCACGATCGCCGTTGATAGTGGCAGTGCTTGGCCCATATCGGAGAACAGCTGCTGAAACTGAGGGACTACATAGGTAAGGATGATTAGCAGGGATATTGCGGACACGATCACCAGAATGATCGGGTAGATCAGGGCCGACAATACCTGTTCGCGCAGCTGCTTACTGCGTTCGAGGTAGCTGGCCAGTTGCGACAGACCGTTGCCCAGATCCCCGGACACCTCTGCCGCCTGAACCATACTGACGTAGAACTGGGAGAAGCTATCGGGCACATCGGCCAGAACACGGGAGAGCGGTTGCCCGCGGCGCACCCCGTCCTGAATAGGTTGCACCAGCGCTTGCAGCTGCTCGTCATCACTGACCTGCAACATGATATCCAGCGCACGATCCAGTGCGATGCCCGCTTGCATCAACGCGGCCAGCTGCTGGGTAAATATCAGTAACCGGGTATCACTGAGGCCGCTACTACCCACCTTTGTGTTAAGCAGTTTCGAAATTCCAAAACTGCCTTCTCCGGCCTCAACAGATATCGGGATCAGGCCTTTTTCCTGCAGCTGGTGTACCACCGCTTGTTGGTCGCTGCCCTCCAGCGCACCATCCCGGTTTTCGCCATCCGCGGTTACCGCACGATATTGATAGAGAGGCATCGTCAGGCCTCCTGTGTAACGCGGATCACTTCTTCGATACTGGTCTCACCAACCAGCGCTTTGCGACAGCCATCTTCGTACATGGTGCGCATGCCAGCAGCTTTTGCAGCGTCGAGTAACACGCCTGCATCCGCATGTTTAAGCACCAGACGTCGAACGTCATCGTTCATCACCAACAGTTCGGTAATCGCGATACGTCCCCGATAACCACTTCCGCCACAGTGATCACACCCCGCCGGGCGGAACAATTTAGGGCTTCCATCACTGCACAACGCAGCCAAACCCAACTCGTTCACAATCTCTGGCAGAGGCGTATAGCCCTCGCGGCAGTGCGGACACAGCCGGCGCACCAATCGCTGGCCAATAACTGCGTTAAGGGTGGATGTCAGCAGATAATCCTCCACCCCCATCTCCAGCAGACGGGTTACGCTACTCGCCGCGTCGTTGGTGTGCAGCGTGGAAAGCACGATATGACCGGTTAACGCCGATTGCACACAGATTCGGGCGGTTTCCAGGTCACGCATCTCACCCACCATGATCACGTCGGGGTCTTGTCGCACGATTGAGCGCAGTGCACTGGCGAAAGTTAAGCCGATTGAGGATTTCACCTGGATCTGATTGATCCCCTCCAGTTGATACTCCACCGGGTCTTCAACTGTGATCAGCTTGCTCTGTTCGGTGTTGAGTTGGCTGAGTGCGGTATAGAGGGTGGTGGTTTTACCGCTACCGGTCGGGCCGGTGACAATCAGCATCCCGTGCGGAATCTCCAGTACCGAGTTGAGCTGCGCCTTAAGGCTGTCATCAAACCCAAGTGAATCGAAGTCCAGTGACACGGTTTCGCGGTCAAGCAGTCGCAGTACCACGCTTTCGCCATGCATGGTCGGCACGGTCGAGACACGGATATCCAGGTCTTTGCCCTGCAGACGCATCTCGATACGGCCATCCTGCGGCAGGCGCCGCTCAGCAATGTTCAACTTCGCCATGATCTTCACACGCGAGATAACCGCAGGCGACATATTTACCGGTGGCGCTTCGCCGTCTTTCAGAACACCGTCGATGCGGTAGCGTACTTTGAGCCAGTTCTCGAAGGGTTCGATGTGGATATCAGACGCACGCGCTTCCACGGCGCGTTGAATGATCAGGTTTACCAGTCGGATAACCGGCGCCTCGCTCGCCATATCCTTGAGCTGTTCGATATCCTGCTCAAGATCCTGCTCGTCTGCGTCAACGCCTGCGAGGATATCCCCCATTTTGCTATGGCCCTCGCCGTACAAACGCTCGATGGCGTTATCCAGCTCGGTGGCCACACCCACTCGACGCTCAACCGGCTGGCCGCTCGCGACCTCTACCGCTTCGATTGCAAACTCATCCTGTGGATCTGCCATCGCCACAACCAGCCTGCCCTCCTCTTCAAAGAGTGGAAGCAGGTGGTTCTCTTTCAGGAAACGGTATGAGAGCCGATCCTGCATGAAGGGATCGGCGGGAAATTCACGGGACTGAACTAACGGCAGATCGAAAAGTACGGCCATCTGGTGGGCAATGTCGGTTTCAGAGACCAGCCCAAGACGGATCAGCAACGACGCCATTGGGGTGTCATCGCCACTGGACTCCCGCATCTGCATGACACGGGAGAGATCGGTATCAGAGAGACACCCGGCTGCAACTAATGCATCGCCGAACGAGCGATTATCAACGACCGGTGAGGCACCTTCAGATGAACCATTCATCCGTAAATCCTCCGGCATCAGTATCGATTTATACAGGGATGGATCGCCAGGCTGTTACACCAGACTTACACCTGTATACATTTTGATCAGTAGATATATGTCCAATAATAGTCGCTATTCCGCTGTTGCCCTGTATTCACCCGGAAAAACCTTGATGAAATATTTAATAACGGCCAAATCTGCTAGCATGCGGCATCCATTTTTCAGCGCGTATATCAGGTTATGACCAAGGAAATTCTTATTACGGGATGCTCGACCGGCATCGGCTACGAAACCGCCCATCAACTGCGTCTGCGCGGCTACCGCGTCTTCGCAACCGCCCGCAAGCCGGAAGATGTTGAACGGTTGCAGAAAGAGGGATTGGAAGCCTGCCAGCTGGATCTGGACAGCAGCGAATCGATTACCGCTGCGCTCGATTGGGTGTTGGAGCAGACCGGCGGAACACTGTATGCATTGTTTAACAACGGTGCTTACGGGCAGCCCGGTGCAGTGGAAGATCTGACCCGTGACGTGCTGCGTCAGCAGCTCGAAACCAACCTGCTGGGCTGGCATGAGCTGACCTGTAAAGTCCTGCCGATCATGCGCAAACAGGGATACGGGCGCATCATCCAGAACAGCTCTGTACTGGGCCTGATCACTCTGAAATACCGCGGCGCTTACAACTGTTCCAAGTTTGCCTTGGAAGGCCTGACCGATACTCTGCGTCAGGAGCTGCACGGCAGTAATATCTTTGTGTCCCTGGTAGAACCAGGCCCGATCACCAGCCAGTTCCGCGTTAACGCCTACGAAGCCTTCAAGGCCAATATCGATGCAGAACACAGCGCTCATAAATCGGTCTACGAAGCGGTCGATCGCCGTTTGGCAAAGAAAGACCTGGAGCGCGGTAACGACCCGTTCACCCTGGGCCCGGAAGCTGTTGTGAAACGCGTCGTGCATGCCCTCGAGAGCAAACGCCCGAAAGAACGTTACTACGTCACCGTTCCTACCTACCTCTTCGCCTACCTGCGCCGTATACTCTCCGCACGCTGGCTGGATTACATCCTCCGCCGTGTCTCGGACGATGAGAATAAGTAAGCGTTGCGCGTAATATATGTTGGGAGTCGCTGACGCTCGTCACCAACCTACGGTCATCAAACGAATCTGTAGGTTGGCGACGAGCGGAGCGACTCCCAACATCACACTTTCTATCACCTCAAAACGAAAAAAGGCGATCCGAGGATCGCCTAAAACTGAGCTAAGGGTTGGAACTTCTGTTTATGCGGAAACCAGCCCATGGCTTCCCATAATTTCTTCGATCTCTGGCAGAGACGCTGGATCGTCGATGGTGGACGGAATGCTGTATTCCTTACCATCTGCAATCTGACGCAGCAGCTTACGCAGGATCTTACCGGAACGTGTCTTCGGCAGGCGCTGTACAACAATCGCGCGCTTGAAGCAGGCAACTGCACCGATCTCTTTACGCACCAGCGCAACCAGTTCAGCTTCCAGCTCCTCTTCTTCCAGCTCAACGCCGTCTTTCAGCAGGACCAGACCAACAGGCTGCTGGCCTTTCAGCGGATCGTTGATACCGATAACTGCACACTCTGCTACCGCATTGTGGCCTGCTACGATCTCTTCCATCTCACCGGTAGACAGACGGTGACCTGCAACGTTAATTACGTCGTCGGTACGGCCCATGATGAATACGTAACCGTCTTCATCTTTGTAACCGCCGTCACCAGAGCAGTAGTAACCTGGGAATTCAGACAGGTAACCCGTACGGAAACGCTCGAAGTCGCCCCATACAGTTGGCAGGCAGCTTGGAGGCAGAGGCAGTTTCAGTGCGATAGAGCCCTGCTCACCTGCTGGCAGTTCGTTACCTTCGGTGTCCAGAATCTGAACGTTGAAGCCTGGTACAGGAACAGTGGAGGAACCTGGCTTAGGCTCTTTCATCTCGATACCGGTCAGGTTACCGCAGATAGACCAACCGGTTTCGGTCTGCCACCAGTGGTCAACAACTGGCTTGCCGGTCTTCTCAACAGTCCAGTGGTAAGTAGGAGGGTCAAGACGCTCACCCGCCATGAAGATAGTTTCAAGCTTGGACAGGTCGTAGTTTTCCAGCAGCGCTGCATCCGGATCTTCTTTCTTGATCGCACGGAACGCAGTCGGTGCAGCGAACAGAGCTTTACAGCCGTATTCCGCACATACACGCCAGAATGCACCCGCATCCGGAGTACGTACTGGTTTACCTTCGTATACAACAGTGGTGCAACCCGCCAGCAGTGGGCCGTAAACGATGTAGGAGTGACCTACAACCCAACCTACGTCAGATGCAGCCCAGAATACGTCACCCGGCTCCATGTTGTAGATCGCTTTCATGGAGTATTTCAGTGCTACTGCGTGACCGCCGTTATCACGTACAACACCTTTTGGCTTACCAGTGGTACCAGAGGTGTACAGGATGTACAGAGGATCGGTGCCGTTAACAGGTACGCAGTCTGCCGGTTCAGCGGTTTCCATGGCGGTTACCCAGTCGATGTCACGACCTTCAACCATGGATGCTTCCGCCTGTGGGCGCTGCAGAACGACACATGCATTTGGTTTGTGCGCAGACTTCTCGATCGCCTGATCCAGCATCGGCTTGTATTCGATCACTTTAGCGATCTCGATACCACAGGATGCAGTTACAACCACTTTAGGCTCGGCATCGTCGATACGTACTGCTAGCTCGTGTGGCGCAAAACCACCGAATACAACAGAGTGGATCGCACCCAGACGCGCTACAGCCAGCATAGCTACAACGGCTTCAGGGATCATCGGCATGTAGATAACAACACGGTCGCCCTTCTCAACGCCCTGTGCTTTCAGTACGCCTGCGAATTTAGCAACTTCGTCGCGCAGTTCGCGGTAGGTCAGCTGACGCTTGGTGTCGGTTACCGGAGAGTCAAAGATCATAGCCAGCTGATCGGCACGACCGTTTTCTACGTGGTAGTCCAATGCCAGGTAAGCAGTATTCAGCTCACCATCAGCAAACCAGCGGTGGATGCCGTTCTCATCTTGGGACAGAACCGTTTCCGGCTTCTTGAACCACTCGATGGCTTCAGCTTTTTCACCCCAGAATGCTTCTGGAGTTTCAATGGACTTGTTGTACTCTGCTTGATAGGACATAGCGCGGGTCCTTTCTTGGTCTTTTATGTTAGTTATCTGACTTTTATAGGTGGGCCTTATAATTATTGTAGACAGTTGACCCGTTTAGATAGTCGACACTTTAACTGACTCCGCGTCGAATTTAACTAATACAAAAGGATTATAAACTCTCAGCAAGCCCATATTACGGGCCTTATAGCGCTATTGACCGGGATCAAACCACAAAGATCCGATCACTCTAGATTGTCGACAATCTATACCTCTATCAGTGACCTCCCTTATTTCGCGCTGCAGCATCTTCAGCAACCACGCGGTTTTGCGGCAAT
Source organism: uncultured Marinobacterium sp. (assembly GCA_947501565.1). Lineage (GTDB taxonomy): Bacteria > Pseudomonadota > Gammaproteobacteria > Pseudomonadales > Balneatricaceae > Pontibacterium. The sequence goes on along the minus strand of CANMWJ010000014.1, from coordinate 90,605 downwards.
ATTGTAGACATACGCGTGCCCTACCCTGATCCAACCGCACTGATCTGATCAATGGATGGAGTACGTGCATAGCTGTTTTTGCGTTAAATAACACGCCATTCAGACCCACTCTCTCTTACACCAAAGATGTAGGCATTAAGCATATGTGGCCATGAGCGAGGAACACATTGCTGCCAATAACCGTAATTTGCAGGCACAAAAAAAGCCGCCCATTGGGCGGCTTTGTTCAGAACTCTGTTAGAGATCAGATATCTTTCGGCTGAACTGGAATGGCATCTTTCATTCCAGTCATTTTGTTGCGCTGATGAAGTTCTTCATCGCTTACACCGATTCCACCATCGGACTTTGCATTTTCAAAATAGCAAAGGGTCGGATGGAAAGCTTCAGCTTCCTGTTCATCCAACTGTATGTATGAGCCGATGATCAGAAGATCACCTTTGCTTGCCAGGTGCGCAGCAGCTCCGTTTACGGAGATGATGCCGCTGTTTGCTTCAGCAGCGATTGCGTACGTGGTGAAACGCTCACCATTGTTGATGTTGTAGATATGAATCTGTTCATATTCTCTGATGCCGGATGCCTCCAACAGTACGCTATCGATCGCGCAAGAGCCTTCGTAGTGAAGTTCCGCGTGAGTAACAGTTACTCGGTGCAACTTGGCCTTCAAGAATGTCTGCAGCATAACCTAAACCTGCGTTTGCTTTCCTGTCCCGGGACTTTCCCGGGTTCCCCCCAATATCGCTTTCTCAACGTCTCGTATGAGAAAGCCCTGCTCTCTGAAAATCCCGATATCTTCAGAAAGATCGGCGTGCATTACGCCGCCCAACTATGATCTACACTATATGCACTACATCTAATACGTACATAAAGCGGTGCACATGGTACTAGAATCGCCCGCAAAATGAACCTCTCATTTCGCCGTGCAGATCCCAGCAACGGCATAAGCCGCGTACACGTGGCCGCCAATTTTACCACCATATTTTTAAAAATTAAGGGGAAACGCTCACTTTCTTGTGTCACTTTGGTTAAAGAACCATCAATTTACGCTACTACATTAAGCTTATTCATAAAAAGTTGAATCAGGTTCAGGGCAAGACGCAACTAATTGATTTAAAATAATGCGTTTCGATTTAACACCGGATATGAAGCCGTGGCACAAGTAGATAAAACCGCACAGTTAAAGGCAGCCCTGAAAGACCGCATCCTCGTTCTGGATGGTGGTATGGGCACCATGATTCAGGACTATAAACTGCAGGAAGAGGACTATCGCGGCGAGCGTTTTGCTGACTGGCATATCGAAGTCAAAGGCAACAACGACCTGCTTGTGCTGACTCAGCCAAAGATCATTTCCGATATCCACCGCGCTTACCTGGACGCCGGTGCGGACATCATCGAAACCAACACCTTTAACGCGACCACCATCGCGATGGCTGATTACGAGATGGAATCGATCAGCCGTGAGATCAACGTGGTTGCAGCGCGACTGGCGCGAGAAGTTGCAGACGAAGTTACTGCACAGAACCCGGATCAGCCGCGTTATGTGGCCGGTGTTCTGGGCCCAACCAACCGCACCTGCTCTATCTCTCCGGACGTAAACGACCCGGCTTACCGTAACGTTACCTTTAACGAGCTGGTTGAAGCCTACACCGAATCCATCGACGGTCTGATCGAGGGTGGCTCCGATATCATCCTGATCGAAACGATCTTCGATACCCTGAACGCTAAAGCAGCTATCTACGCGGTAGAGACCTACTTCGAAGAGAACGACATGCGTCTGCCGGTGATGATCTCCGGTACTATCACCGACGCTTCCGGTCGTACCCTCTCCGGCCAGACTACAGAAGCGTTCTGGAACTCCGTACGTCACGCCAAACCGATCTCCGTTGGTCTGAACTGCGCACTGGGTCCTAAGGAACTGCGTCAGTATGTGCAGGAACTGTCCCGTATTGCTGACACTTTCGTATCCACCCACCCGAACGCGGGTTTGCCAAACGCCTTTGGTGGCTATGATGAAACCCCGGAACAGATGGCCGAGGAGATCAGCGAATGGGCTGAGTCCGGCTTCCTGAATATCATCGGTGGTTGCTGTGGTACCACGCCTGAGCACGTTAAAGCGATGGGTGAAGCGGCTCAGAAACACGCCCCTCGTCAGCTACCAGACCTGCCGGTTGAGTGCCGTCTCTCCGGTCTTGAGCCGATGAACATTGGCGAAAGCACCCTGTTCGTAAACGTCGGTGAGCGTACCAACGTAACCGGCTCCGCTAAGTTCAAGCGCCTGATCAAAGAGAACGATTACGAAACCGCGCTGGACGTTGCCCGTCAGCAGGTAGAAAACGGTGCTCAGGTTATCGACATCAACATGGATGAAGGCATGCTGGACGCGCATGCGGCCATGGTGCGCTTCCTGAACCTGATCGCTGGTGAACCGGATATCGCTTGTGTGCCGATCATGATCGACTCCTCCAAGTGGGACGTTCTGGAAGCGGGTCTGCAGTGCATTCAGGGCAAAGGTGTCGTGAACTCCATCTCCCTGAAGGAAGGTGAAGAGAACTTTATCGAACAGGCACGCAAGATCCGTCGTTACGGTGCCGCTGTTGTTGTAATGGCCTTCGACGAAACCGGTCAGGCTGACACCTACGAACGTAAGATCGAGATCTGTGAGCGTTCTTACCGTGTTCTGGTAGACAAAGTCGGCTTCCCACCGGAAGACATCATCTTCGACCCGAACATCTTCGCCGTTGCAACCGGTATCGACGAGCACAACAACTACGCGGTGGACTTCATTGAGGCCACCGGCTGGATCAAGAAGAATCTGCCGCACGCGAAAGTGTCCGGTGGCGTCTCCAACGTATCCTTCTCCTTCCGTGGTAACAACCCGGTGCGTGAAGCGATCCACTGTGTGTTCCTGTACCACGCGATCAAGCAAGGTATGGACATGGGTATCGTTAACGCCGGTCAGCTGGCGATCTACGATGACCTGCCGACTGAACTGCGTGAATTGGTTGAAGACGTAATCCTCAACACCCGTGAAGACGGTACCGAGCGACTGCTGGCGGTTGCTGACAAATACCGTGGTGACGGCGCTGCAGAGGAAGACCCGCAAGCAGCTGAATGGCGTAGCTGGGAAGTTAACAAACGTCTAAGCCACGCACTGGTTAAAGGCATCACCGAATTTATCGACGAAGATACCGAGGAGTGCCGCCAGAACTACGCCCGCCCATTGGAAGTGATCGAAGGTCCGCTGATGGATGGTATGGGCATCGTCGGTGACCTGTTCGGCGCCGGTAAGATGTTCCTGCCGCAGGTAGTAAAATCTGCGCGCGTAATGAAGAAAGCGGTTGCGTATCTGATGCCGTTTATCGAGGAAGAGAAAGCCGGAAACGAATCAAGCTCCAACGGCAAGATCATCATGGCCACCGTAAAAGGTGACGTACACGATATCGGTAAGAACATCGTGGGCGTGGTACTGCAGTGTAACAACTACGAGATCATCGATCTGGGTGTTATGGTGCCTGCAGAAACCATCCTGAAAACGGCACGTGAAGAGAACGCAGATATTATCGGTCTGTCCGGCCTGATCACCCCATCCCTGGATGAGATGGTTCATATGGCGAAAGAGATGGAGCGTCAGGAGTTCAATATTCCGTTGATGATCGGTGGTGCAACTACCTCCAAGGCGCACACCGCTGTGAAGATCGATCCTGTCTTCCACCGCGATCAGGTTGTACATGTTACCAACGCATCCCGTGCGGTTAACGTTGCTTCCTCCCTGCTCTCGAAAGACAAAAAAGACAATTATGTCAAAGAGATACAGGAAGAATATAAAGCTGTACGCGAGCGCCACGCAGCACGCGCTAACGACAAACGTCGTGTAACGCTTGAGGCTGCCCGCGAAAACAAATTCAAGATCGACTGGGATAACTTCACACCAGCCGTTCCGAATCAGCTCGGCGTTCAGGTCTTCGAAGATGTCTCTCTGGAAGAACTGCTGCCGTACTTCGACTGGTCACCGTTCTTCCACTCCTGGGAGCTGGCCGGCCGTTACCCACGCATTCTGAATGACGAAATTATCGGTGAAGAAGCGACCAAGCTGTTTGCCGATGCTCAGGTGATGCTGAAGAAGCTGGTTGATGAGAAACTGCTGACTGCAAAAGCGGTTGTCGGCCTCTTCCCTGCCAACAGCGTCAATGATGATGACATCGAGCTGTACACCGACGAAAGCCGGACCGAAGTGCTGACCACCCTGCACCACCTGCGTCAGCAGATCGAGAAAGCCGAAGGTAAGGCCAACATGTGTCTGACCGACTTTATCGCACCTAAGGACAGCGGCAAGAAAGACTACTTCGGAGCCTTTGCCGTAACCGCAGGTCACGGTTGTGATGAGCTGGTTGCTGAATACGAGGCCGATCACGACGACTACCACGCGATCATGGTGAAAGCGTTGGCGGACCGTTTTGCTGAAGCGTTTGCAGAGATGATGCACGCTAAGGTACGTCGCGAGATCTGGGGCTACGCCGCCGACGAAACGCTGGATAACGACGATCTGATCAAAGAGAAGTATCAGGGTATCCGCCCTGCTCCGGGTTACCCGGCGTGTCCTGAGCACACCGAGAAAGGCCTGATGTGGGAACTGCTGGATGCTGAAAAACACACCGGCATCACCCTGACCGACGCATACGCAATGCTGCCTGCAGCCTCTGTAAGCGGCTGGTACTTCAGCCACCCTGAGTCCCAGTACTTCGGTGTGGCGAAGATCAGCGAAGACCAGGTTGAGAGCTACGCGCACCGTACCGGCATGGAGATGTCCACTGCCGAGCGTTGGCTGGCGCCAAACCTGGGGTACGAACCGGAAGAAGGTTAACCGGCGACCCTCCTTCTTAACCGTAGGGTGCGTTATAACGCACCTCCACCGATACTTTCATCCACTACTTAATGGTGCGTTACGCTTCGCTAGCGCACCCTACTCTCTCTACTATTGAACGATGACTCACCTGAATATCCGAAACGTTACCGAGCAGGACATCGATCGCTGCTACGAGATCGAAACCAACGCTTATGCGGGTGACGAAGCTGCGAGCAAAGAGAAGATCCTCAAGCGGATTCGTACTTATCCTGAGGGGTTCATCGTGCTGGAGAACGAACGCGAGATCATCGGTTTTATCAACGCAGGCGCGACCGATAACGTGGTTCTCTCCGATGAGGAGTTCAAGGAGCTGGTTGGTCACGATCCCAAAGGCAAACAGATCGTAATCATGTCTGTTGTGGTGCACCCCGACTATCAGGGTCAGGGCATGGCTTCACGGCTGATGGATGAGTTTATTGGTCGCATGAAAGCGATGGAGAAACGGGAGATCTATCTGATCTGCCAGACAGAGCTGATCCCGATGTACGCCAGGTTTGGTTATCAGGACTTAGGGCCTTCAGATTCAGATCACGGCGGTCTGAGCTGGCACGAGATGTCGCTGACGCTATAACCTGCTCCTCACGTATCACCGTGTAATCTAGGGCTTTCGCATCATCCAGGCTTTCGTACCCACAATTGTTGTTGGCGAAACCCGTATCTATGGTCTAGTTTTCCTTCAGTTAATGAAGGATAGATTATGAGCCTTTCTGCTCATATGGATATGAGGAAGCCTCTATGCACAGGTATGCGTGTGAACTTATCTCAGCCAAAGATTCCGCTAACGCCGAATTTGAAATCACTCCTGACCGCCTGGTACTCCGCTTAACGGGTATCGACCTCTCAATTCAATGTCCTATTCAGGATCTTATGCTCAGGCGGGTACTCTGCTCCAATCAGATGCCACTCGTTGAGATCACCTGTAATCTTCCCGATCACTACTGGAGCGTGACCGTCAGGCTCAGCGACGGCAAAGCAATTTGCGATCTGATAAAAGCCAACTGCCGTGATCTACCGCTTACATTCCGCTTCCCAGGTTTTCCGGATGAATGCGACGCGGCTTGAGCCTGATCCGTGGGTTGGGAGGAGCACCGGCGACTCCCAACATCACACATCAATACTGTCACCTGCACCCTAGGGCATATTCCCTAATGACAGTATTCAGCAGCTCAACTCCCTTTAGAATCTGCCTCTCGTTATATCCGGCAAAACCGATAACCAACCCCTTTTGAGGCGCCTGGGTGGTGTAATAACGGGAGAGATCCCGAATCCCCAACCCTTTCTCCTCACAGCGACGGCGTATCTCACCGTCATCCCAATGCTGCGGAATCAGATAGCAGGAGTGCATGCCCCCATCACTCTCGATCAACTCAAGAGAACCGCCTAATCTTTCCTCGATCAACCCATGCATGTAGTTCCGGCGCTGCTGATAGAGTTTGCGCATCCTGCGCACGTGACTGGCAAAATGGCCACTTGCCATAAACTCTGCCAACGCCAGCTGCGGCAGAATCGACGTCCCGCCCTCCATATAGGTTTTCGCCCGGCGCGCGGGCTCAAGTAACAGTTCAGGTAACACCATATACCCTAAGCGGATAGCAGGATGCAGGATGCGACTGAAGGTACCGGTGTAAACCACTACATCCTCCCCGCCCATCCCCTGCAACGAGGTCAGCGGCTGCTGATCGAAACGAAACTCGCTGTCGTAGTCGTCCTCGATCAACCAACTTCCGCTCTGTTTGGCCCACTGCAGAAGCTGTAAGCGCCGCTCTAGGCTAAGCGTATAGCCCAACGGGTGATTGCGGGAGGGCGTAACCATCGCCACGCGGGCATCCGGCGCAGCAGCAAGCCCGTTCTCCAACTGTATGCCCTGCTCATCTACCGGCGTCGCCACTTTAATCGCTCCGACCGAGTAGATCGCGCCATCAACACCCTGATAGCAGGGTTCTTCTGCAAGTACGGGTTCACCGTCATCCACCAGCAAACGCAACACCAGAAACATCGCCTGTTGCGACCCAGAGCAGATCATCACTTGGTCAGCCGAACACTTCACCCCACGCACTACCCTCAGGTAGTTAGCGATCTGCTCACGTAACTGCTCGTTACCCATCACCGCATTGGCCCGGTGTTTCATCTGCCGGCCCGCAGCAGCCACAGCACGCTGCCATTGGTGCCACGGAAAGCTCTCGAGGCAGGGCTGGGCCGGGAGCAACAATGCTCCCTGCGGCCAACGGTTAGGTTGCCTTACACCCGTGAGTTTCTGGGCCATTGAGGAGATTTTGGGCTTTATGCTTTCGGCCACGTTATCTGCGGATGAAGGCGATGCGGCTACGAGTTGCGGTAGATCCGCCGCGACAAAACTGCCTGCGCCGTGACGTGTTTCCACATAACCTTCCGCATGCAGCATCTCATACGCGGTCTTTACGGTATTTCGCGATATGCGTAGCTGGGCACAGAGCGGACGGCTCGCGGGCAACTTCGCACCCGGAGCCAGGTCGCCGTTAACGATCGCCTGCTGGAATGCGCGGAACAACCGTACATACTGCGGCAATTCATCGCTCGCCTCATGAAACGGAAGAAACAGTGTTGCGGGAAACTGAGTCGGGGACAAAGTGGGCCTGCCATCTTTCCTGTAATGGATCTCTTATCAAGCCCATTAAGCCCCTATTCTGGACCCACTTCAAGAGCACAACACTTATACATCGATTAGCAAAAAGGGAGAAACACCGCCGTGAAACCGATTGAAGTAACTGAAAGAACCCGGGTAAGACGCGGCCCCAAAAAAGCCAGCTACGACCGTGAGACCATCTACGAGATTCTGGATGAAGCCTACGTCTGTCATATTGGTGCAACCATGCACAACAGCGCAGCTGTACAACCCAACTTCCACTGGCGTATTGGTGATCGGTTGTATATACACGGGTCCAGTAAAAACGGTCTGTTTCAATCGATCATCCGCGGTGAGCTGACCTGCATCACCGTCACCCTGCTCGACGGTTTGGTGTTTGCTAAGTCAGCCTTTCACCATTCGGCCAACTTCCGTTCAGTCATGCTGTATGGCAAAGGAGAAGTGGTCGAAGATCCGGACAAGAAGCAGTACGCACTGGACCAGATGCTGGAAAAATTCAGTACAGGCCGTGCAGCTGAAGCCCGCAAGCCAAACGATACTGAGATGAAAGCCACTGTGGTGATCAGCTTTCCGATTGAAGAGGTCTCTGCCAAGATCCGTACCGGCGGACCAATCGACGAACCGGAGGATCTGGATTATCCGACCTGGGCAGGTGTAAAACCGGTCACTACCCTGATTGGTGATCTGGTGCCTGAATAATCGGATATGGGCCACCCAGGGGAGCCATGTACTCCCCTGACATTCTGTACCTTCCATATGCCAGAATGACATTAAAAACACGGGATCTGGTGATCTATAGTGATAAGTGCCAGATGGGGTGATCTAATCAGATTTCCCCGATCTCCCATGGCGTCAGTGTCGCCTTTCCTGTCTTATGAGCCCACTGCACGCGCCTTAAAACCCTACACACCTGCCCGGTTGATCAGACCGATATGGAGATCCCCTTGCCCACCGCGGCAGACGCTAACCTGAACCACGAGGTGAGTTATGTCCATCCGAATCGGCGACGACGCACCCGACTTCACCGCAAATACCACCGAAGGAACACTGAATTTTCACGAATGGATCGGTGATAGCTGGGCGATTCTGTTCTCCCACCCAAAAGACTTCACGCCAGTATGCACTACCGAACTGGGTTATATGGCCAGCCTGAAGCCTGAGTTCGATAAACGTAACACCAAGATTATCGGCCTGAGTATCGACCCGGTCAGTGACCACAAAGCCTGGGTTGGCGATATCGAAGAGACTCAGGGCCACGCGGTTAACTATCCGCTGATCGGCGACCCGGACCTTAACGTCGCTAAGCTGTACGATATGATCCATCCGAACGCCAGCGGCGCACAACCTCGTACTGCCGTCGATAACGCGACCATCCGTTCTGTCTTCCTGATCGGCCCGGATAAGAAAGTTAAAGCCACCCTCACCTATCCGATGAGCACCGGCCGTAACTTCGACGAGGTACTCCGCCTGCTCGACTCCTGTCAGCTCACCATGGCCCATAAAGTGGCAACACCGGTGAACTGGAAACAGGGTGAGGATGTAATCATCGTTCCTGCAGTATCGGACGACGAAGCCAAGCAGCGCTTCCCTGACGGCTGGAAGGCACCGAAGCCATATATGCGGATCGTGCCACAACCTAAGTAGAAACCGGTTAACCGAAAACAGAAACGGGGCGATCTAATCGCCCCGTTCAGGTTTACATATCTTAGTTACCCTCAACACACCGTCAGGTAGAACGGGCGTATATCGCGTCTTCACGGCTGGGATTAACAGGTTTAGCGGGTTTTCCAATACTAAGCGGGCAGTACCGGTTGAGCATGTAAGCCACAGGCAGCAACAAAATCACCGCTGCAGCGGCAAATATCAGATTGAGTGCGACCGACCCCGTCAGCACAGAAGACGGCATACCCAGTGCAAACACCAGCACGCCTTTTAACACGGAGAATGCCATACCGTGTAGCAGAGTATCGTCAGCGTATTTTGTCCGACATAGGCGACTATCCGGCTGGCTGGCATCATACGCGCCATCAATAACCAACCACTGATACCGGAAAACGCAGCGAGATAGAACAACAGGAAATTACCCTGGTTATTCCAGTTCATATCTACCCGCCCGTTCCAGAACGCCAGTACGAGATGAACACCCAGTATTCCCAAAACCAGCAACACACCCGATCGAATAGAGAGATGGCCATCCCGAAAGCCACTACCAACAAGATAGCCCGCACCGAAGAACACCAGAGTCTCAGTAATTAAGTTGATACCCCACGGAAAGCGTGGAAGATCCAGGTAAGACGCACAGTATCCGATCGTTGCAACCGTAACCAAAGCAGCCAACAGCTGTAGATACCCATGTGCCACTCGGCTCAGCAGATAAAAACAGAGCTCGGTCAGCAACAGGCAGGTCAGAAACCAGATCGGAACGTTATGGATCAGCCAGTCGTCGATTCCGTTGGAATAGAGCATGCCGACCAACGGTTGATACCAGGGAATGCCAGTGCCGATATCCTGCCCCACATTGCGTGCAATCAACACCCAGAACAGGTAGGTCAGCACACCAAATACCACGTACGGAATCAGTAAGGTACGGCTACGTGTGCGGGCGAATGCCAAAACGGTACTTTCCCGCCCCTTAAACACCAGCCCGGAGAGGAAGAAAAACAGCGGCATATGAAATGAGTAGATATAGGTGGCGAGGTACTCCGGCACCGGCAAGTGCCCCAACACCACAAGAAATATCCCTATCGCCTTCGCGTTATCGATCCATGCGATCCTTTTCGCGTCCATCCATCAACCTAAGCATCCATGCAGCTCCCTTCCTTTGGGCGATTCTAACGCCAGTCCAGACTTAACTGGCGGGTACTATCTGCTGCGGTTTATTCAAGGTGTCCTTTGTCCATGAACCGACGCTTCATGTCCAACCTATTACAGATCGAATTGACCGAGCGCATGATTATTATCCGTCCACGTTAGTTTTCCGGCTTTTGAAAAACAGCACTTACTAAAAATTATGCGCATGTATGTTTGTCCAACACAGGGCCACCAAAAGCTGAGGGAACTTAACTACAGCGACTTTCACTAACACGTGGATCAACTTTGGCAACGGAAAAGCTAACGCATAATAAAGGTGGGAGAGATATCAGTACACAAAGGGGAGCAAACCACACTCCCCTGTTTGAGATTACCAATTAGATGATGTTACTGACTGGAAGGATCGTAAATATGCTGAATGTTGTGGCTATAGGTGTCTTTATACTCTTTCTCAGTCTCCAGTCCGTGAGCGGGTACGACCATGCTGAAGCTCATCCCGAGCATCGCTACTACGGCTAAGCATAGTTTTTTCATCTTGGACTCCTGCCAGACCACGACATGCGGTCTGATATATGTGTGTTAAGACTCCCGCTACTTTTTTATGTTCGAAGATCGCTGCAAAGTTCGTTCTAAAGTAGTAATTTTCGACGCCTTTCCGATCGATTTAGCCCGTGGGATAGCCAATGGCGCGGTTCCACCGCCCTACTTATCACACCGCCACAGGTGTAGAATCCAAGTCATTCAGCCATGCCAGACCCAATCGCATCGCGCACGCCCCAAAGGATGTTAAGGGACGTTCAGCCCGGATAAAGCGAGTCTGCGCTAGGCTCTATACATCTATACGCTATTCCAGTGTGCAAACTGGCAACAAGGAGTTGATATGAAAAAAGCACTGATCTGGCTACCACTGGCGACTGCTCTCAGCCTGCCATTCGCGCACACCGCCAGCGCCGGTTTTGGCGATTTCCTGAAGAAACTGGAAGATACCAGTAAAGAAGCGCTTGAAAGCAACTTAGGCACAAGCGATAGCTCCACTAGCAGCCTGCCCACGTCCCTTGATACCGATACTCTGATTCAGGGCCTGAAAGAAGCGCTTGAGGTTGGCAGCCGCCGTGCAATCGATACGATCAGTCAGGATGGCGGTTACCTGAATAACGCCAATATCCGTGTACCGCTGCCCGCGCCACTGGATCAGGCAGCCAGCCTGCTGAACAAGATGGGGATGGAGCAACAGGTTCAACAGTTTGAAGAGAGCATGAACCGCGCGGCGGAGAAGGCTGCACCTCACGCTACTGAACTGATCATTGGCGCGCTGAAAGCGATGACGATTGAAGACGCCAAACGGATCTACAACGGCCCTGATAACGCCGCTACCGAATATTTCCGCGAGAAAACCTCTGCTCGCCTGACCGAACTGTTCAAGCCGAGCATCACCGAGTCGATGAATGAAGTAGGCGTAACCCGCTACTACGGTGTGGTCGCTGAGGAAGCAAAACAACTTCCGTACATCGGTAACAACCTGGATATTAACCTGGAGAACCACGTTACCGAAAAAGCACTGGACGGCCTGTTCGCAGTATTAGCCGAGGAGGAGAAGAAGATTCGCGAGAATCCTGCGGCGCGTACCACCGAGCTGCTCAAGAAAGTGTTCCAGTAGCTTTTTATTGTTGGGAGTCGCTTCGCTCGTCACCACGCTACATGTCGATTGTTCGTAGGTTGGCGACGAGCGCCAGCGACTCCCAACATATCTAAGCCAAGCCCCGCCATTTAACGGACGACCTCGCTACTTATCATTTCCTCGTCTCCGGGCACGTCCGAGCCACAATAAACAACACGTAAACCAAGACACTGAACGCCCTACCCCAACCCGCCAACGGATCACTATACTTAACCCTATCTATTGGCCCGTTAGCTCTATCTTAGTGAGTTTCCGGTGGCACACCCCAACACGGGAGTTCAGAGATGAGTTCACCGGCGTTAGTTATCATTGCTGCCATAGCAACCTGGTTTGTCTGTGGCCGTCACGCGGCGAGCATCCTTGATCGCCACTATCGCCAGCGAGGCGACCAGTTCTACGACAAACACCAGCTGGCAATCGCAGAAGCCGATACTTGCGTGTTCCTGCTGGGCCCGATTGGCTGGTTAGGTGTTTACCTTCTGCTACGCAGCGACTGACCAATTACAACACGCTGCTCAGTGACCAGAGCACTTGGGCGCGAATCAGGCTTCGGCGGCTTTCGGGGCGTCTTCAGTTTTACCCTTACCTTCGGCGACTACCTTAGGCGTTGGGATGTCTTTTACACTTTTCAGCAGCTCCATAAAGTCGTGACGGCTTTCCAGAATCATCTCAGCGGCGCTGTCTGCCAACTTCTCATCCAGACCCGTGGCGATCAGTTTATCCGCGATCTCATACATCACGTCTGTACGCTTATCGATGATGTTCGCCAGTTTGGAATCCATGTACTCTCCTACGACTTTCCCGTTTCTATCGGTTACGCGGTAAACAATCTCAATCGCCATGTTATGCCTCCTGCTGTACGCCAAGTCTATTTAATCTCGAATACTGGATAAATATACAGTATATTTTCAGTTGTGCAATAACTGATCTGATTGGCGTATCAATTTCGGCCAAAGCACTTCGCGATTAGCACAAACCAGCGCCATAATGCACTCTCTCTCAGCCCCGTTTTTACAAATCTTTTACAAAAGCTAAAACTCTGTCTGACTTTTCCGTTCAACTGGCGGCGTACAGTGAAGGTATCGAACAGGACATAAGGATTCCAACCATGTTTACTCAGCGATTTACCTCACGTATGCACGCATCAGCACACCGCCTCACGCGCACCCTCCTATCCGTTCTCGCGTTCACAGCGCTGTTACTGCCGGGTATCTCGGTCGCCTCGGACGAGGTCAACCTGCGCGTGAATCTCGCGACGCCGGTGATGGAAGCGGAGCGTAGCCACAAAGCCTTTATCAAGATCTCTCTCGAGGGATTTAAACAGGAGAGCGACCAGGAACGAATCCCCGCTAACATCGCTATCGTGCTGGATAAATCCGGTTCCATGCAGGGCGACAAGATCCGCCAGGCGCGGGAAGCCGCGATCATGGCGATTAGACGACTGAATGCGCAGGATATCGTTTCGGTCGTGAGTTACGACTCCCGCGTACAAGTGGTGGTACCCGCTACCCGCGTGAGTGACAAGCAGCAGATCTTCAGTGCCATCCGCAACATCCCCGCCAACGGCAACACCGCTCTATTTGCGGGAGTAAGCAAAGGTGCACAGGAGCTGCGTAAGTTCCTCGACCAGAACAAGGTTAACCGCGTTATCCTGCTCTCTGACGGTCTGGCGAACGTTGGCCCGAGCACCCCGCACGAACTGGGTCAGCTGGGTCTGTCACTGGCGAAAGAAGGCATGAGTGTCACCACGATCGGTCTGGGCCTGGGTTACAACGAAGACCTGATGACCCAGCTGGCGGGGTACAGCGACGGCAACCACGCCTTTGTCGAAAACGCGGCGGATCTTGCACGTATCTTTCAGTATGAGTTTGGCGACGTACTTTCCGTAGTGGCTCAGGGCGTAGAGATCAAGATCCACTGCAAGAACGGCGTTAAACCGTTGCGTCTGCTGGGTCGTGAAGCAGAGATCAACGGAAACCGTATCTCCACCCGCCTGAATCAGATCTACAGCGAACAGGAGAAGTTTGTCATTCTCGAAGTCGAAGTTCCGGCGCAAACCAACGACAGCGAACTGGAACTGGTGCAGGTCGATGTAAACTACGCAAACCTGTACAGTAAACGCCAGCATCAGCTTAACAACAGCATTAGTGCCCGCTTCTCTACCTCCGAGCAAGCCGTGAAAGACGCCGTTGACGTGGAAACTTACGAGTCCGCTGCCGAACAGGTCTATAACGAAGAGAGCCGCAAGGCGGTAGAACTGCGCGACCGTGGCGAGATTGATGCTGCCCGCTCTGTACTTGAGCGCAGCGCCGACTACCTGAGCAACCTGGGCCAGTCACTGGCGTCACCGAAACTGCTGGAGCAGCAAGCGGAAGCGTTGCTGGATGCGCAGGAGCTGGAAGATGAACGCGAATGGAATAAAAAGCGTAAGGAGCTGAAGGAGCGTCAGTACAAACGCTCTAACCAGCAGAGCTACTAAGCCATACGATATTCAAAGGGAAGCGAAACCTTGAAGACCAAAACACCGATCCTGCTGACCAGCCTGATTGTGCTGCCACTACTGTTGCTGGCCTGGTTCGGTGTGCGTCTCCACTACAACCAGCAACAACTGGTCCAGCTGCAGCTAGGTAGCCTGATCGAGAACCGCCTGGCGGAGGTCGATCAGCAGCTGCTTGGTCACTTCAACCGCCTGGAACAGGCGCTGAATGACGAGATCGGCAAGCTCTACCGCCTCAAAGATCCGACTTACACTCCGCCAGCACTGCGCAACCTTGTGGCCCAGAGTCCGCAGCTGGAAAGCGCGTTTGTCTTGGATAGCCAGGGCGAACGCCTGTTCCCCCCGCAACAGGGTGCACTGCCCCGCCGTGAGCAGGCGTTTATCGAAAAGACCCGTGCGTTGCTCAGCAATCCCCGCCTGTTCTCAGTCATACCGAACGACAGCATACAACCGCAACCTGCCGCTATACGGCAAGCCCAAGAGGAAGCAGAGCAGGATTTGAAAGAGGAGCTTGGCTACCTGCGTAACGAAGCACTACAGGTCCGCCGGTCGGAGCCAACACTGGAGATCACCTCTCGTGCTTACTCGCCATCCATCGCGTCACCAGAATTACCAACGCTTGCGAAAGCCGCACCCAGTCTAAGCGCGGATTACGCCGCTGCCCCGGCCGAAGCGGAGATCGCACAGCAACAGGCGCCAACAGGCTTTAGTCCGTCCTCGTCCGGCTGGATCGCTTGGTACAACGATACCCGGCTGCAGCATATCTACTGGGCGAAGGATAACGATGGCGAAACCCTTGGCTTTGCGATCAACGGCGCACGGCTTGTGGCAGACCTGATCGGTCTCCTGCCCGCCAGCAATCAAAGTGAGCTTGTGGGCCTGACCAACGCCGAGATACGCCTGATCAACAACCGGGGTGAACTGGTCTACGCGTGGGGACAGCTCAACGAAGACACCCGCACAGCGCTGAAAAAACCGCTGAAGATGCTGCCGGTCAGCCATCCACTGGGGAGCTGGAAGCTGGAATACTACGCCCCCGCCATCAGCAGTGATGGTGGCAGCCTGCTCGGCATCCTGTCGCTGATCCTGTTCACCCTGTTTGGTCTCTCCACGCTGGGCTGGATCATCCACCGCGAACACAATCGCGAACTGGAACTGGCACAGCAACGGGTCAACTTCGTCAATCAGGTCTCTCACGAGCTGAAAACGCCGCTCACCAATGTGCGTATGTACGCCGAGATGCTGGAGCGGCAGCTGGAACCGGACGAGGAGCAGCACCGCGCACGCCGCTACGTGGGCGTGATCACCAACGAAAGCCAGCGTCTGTCACGACTGATCGACAATGTGCTCAGCTTCTCGCGACTGGGACGCGGCAAACTGACGATCAGTCCGCAACCGGGCCATATCGCCGAATGCCTTGAAACGGTGGTGGAAACCTTCACCCCGGTACTAGCGCAACGTGGAATGGAGATCTCCCTGAAGATCCAGGACGATCCGCAAGTGCAGTTCGACACCGGTGCACTGGAGCAGATCGTAAACAACCTGCTCAGCAACTGTGAAAAATACGCCCCCGAGAGCGGCACCATCACTGTCGACAGCTGGCATTCAGACGGCACCAGTTATATTCGTGTGCAGGATCAGGGACCGGGGATCGCTACTGTCGAACATCAGCGGATCTTTACTCCCTTCTATCGCTGCAGCAACCAGCTGACCGACGGCGTTACCGGCACTGGCATAGGACTGGGGCTGGCGCGGGATCTCGCACGCGCTCACGGCGGCGATCTGGTTATCGAGCCAAGCGATAAAGGCGCGCGTTTCCTGATCTCGTTGCATACCGGAACAGAGAATTAACGGATGAAGATTTTAGTCGCAGAAGACGATATGAATATCCGGCTGGGTCTGGTCGACCTGCTAGAAGCCGAGGGTTACGAATGTGTTGAAGCCACCGACGGCGAAGCGGCGCTGGTTCAGTACCACGCCACACAACCCGATCTGGTATTGCTCGATATCATGATGCCCAAACAGGATGGCTACAGCGTCTGCCGTCAGATCCGTCAGCACAACCAGCAGATCCCAGTGATCTTTATAACCGCCAAGTCGGAGGAGATCGATCAGGTGGTGGGACTGGAGTTGGGTGCCGACGACTACATCAAGAAACCGTTCGGTACCCGCGAAGTGATCGCGCGTATCCGGGCGGTAGCGCGACGTGCGCTATCAAACCCATCCGCCAGAGAAACGGAGCAAACAGGTCACGACGGTCAGTTCACCATGGCTGATCTGGAGGTGCATCCTGCGGAGCTACGTGCGTTGCGTGACGGTAAGGTGATCGAACTCAGCCCCCGTGATCTGAAGATCCTGCAACTGCTGCACCGCGAGCGCGGCAAGGTGGTCGACCGCGACGCCCTGTTCAACCACTGCTGGGGCCGCGATTACATGCCCAGCAGCCGCACTCTGGACCAGCATATCTCCAAGCTGCGTAAAGCGATCGAAACCGACCCGCGTAACCCGCAGATCATCAGCACCGTGCATGGGCTGGGTTATCGGTTTGATGGATAGGGAAACCTAGGCTGGCGCACCCCGGTAGTAGTGCCAGAGGAACAGAGAACCCACGCTACGCCACGGCGCCCAGTGTTCAATAAGATTCCGCGCCTGTTTCGGCGTGGGTTTCTTCTCCAGTCCCTTCAGACGTCCAAGGGCAACCTGAATCGCCAGGTCATCCGCCGGGAAGATATCCTGCCGCTGCAACGAGAACATCAGGTAGATCTCAGCGCTCCAGCGTCCAAAACCACGCAGTGCGGTAATCGACTCGACCGCCTTTTCATCGGTCATATGCACCAGGCCATCGATATCGAACCGCCCCTCTTTCACTGCTTCGGCCAGCCCTTGGGCATATTCGATCTTACGGAACGACAACCCCGCATCGCGCAGACTCTGCGGTTCCTGCGCCAGCAGTGCGTTAGCGTTCATCTCGGGTAACAGCGCCTGGAGGCGCCCCATAATGGCCCGTGCCGATTCGGTTGAGAGCTGCTGGCTGACGATAATATTGAGAAAGGTTTCAAACCCCGCCGGGCGGATACGCGGTGGCGGTGCGCCGATAAGAGCCACTCCCGCCTCAACGTCGGCATCCACCTCGGACAAGGCATTCAGCCCTTCAAGAATTTTTGTTTCGTTCATCATCATCCCGATCACTCTTTATCTGGCAGGTCCACCAGCAGCATAAAGGTCATATGATCCAACGTGTAGCCCGAGTCAGGTGTTTGCTCATCGCGCTCTACGGCAGACAGCTCGTCTATTAAGACACGAACCCGTGTGTCCTCAATTTGCTGTTCCATAAAAGCCTGACGCGCTTTGGGCTCCTGTTGCAACGCCTGAACCACATAGGCTTCTATATCAAAATCGAACGGCTGCGCATCCGCCACCTGAATACTCAGAATACCATCGGCGTAGGTCGCATTCAGCGCGGGTGTCGAGTCCCAGTCGTAGATCCAAGGCGCTTCGCTACGGCGCGTGGCGAAGGCGCAACAGACGTTTTGGAAGTGAGTCGCCAGATCAAAACCAGACACATCAAGCGTTTTTCTACGAAGATTGTTGTGAATACGTACGTTTTGCCGTGGGGTCTTCGTTTGATAAGCGAACACCTCCTCGATGCCCATCAGATCCACCCACTCCGTCGGATTCAGCGGCTGATCACCTTCGTGAACGTCCGACAACCAGTGTTCGATACGCGACAGCTGGTCACGTTTTTTCAGGTAGCGCAGGATCGAGCTGATACTCTTGCGGTCGGCGAACGGCACCACCGCTGGCGCGGCCTGCAACTTACCGTCGACCAGAATCTGGTGCTTGGTCAGCAGCATCTCCAGTCGGTTGATCTGACTATGCGCGGATACGCTCAGCGCGCTCAAGGGGCCTACGGAGGCGACCATCAGCATCAGCGCCAGACTCAGGAACATCGTTTTAAGCGGCGGGTTCCGCACGCTGTACAGTACCGCCATCATGCCCAGCCATAGAACCGAAACGCCCACGTAATAGCGCGCTTCCGTCAAGCCGTACTGGTCGACACGCAGATAAAGCGCCAGTGCCTGCATCGCCACCGGTAGCAGCAGCGCGGGGAAGAAGAAACGATAAAAGAGGCGTAGGAAAGTCCCACCCTCTTCGCGGATGCGCCAACCGAGAAACCAGGTCAGCACACCGACGCTGCCAAAACCGGTCACCAGATACGCAAGCTGACCACGCGGCAAGCTCTGCGCCAGCGCGATCTTGCCAAAGTACGCGTACAGGATCAGCGAATAGACGATCACCAGCGGCACCAGTGCCCGCTGCACCAGAAACTTGAGATGTGTCGCGATCTCAATCTGGTCACTCTCTTCCGGCTCTGAGAGGTAGGTCAAGGCATAGAGCGGCGTCAGGATCAGTAGTGCGAAGCACCAGAGGTCGCCGTAGAGTTCCGAGGGGAAATCGATCTCAAACAGGTATTCGATGCTGGCCAGAGAGATCGCTAACCCGCCACCCCAGAGCAGGCCAGCAACCACCGCAAACAGCGCGCCGTTGTAGTACTGCAGGCAGAAACCCCAGAATGCCGCATCGTTTGCTCCACGCTGGAACGGCATACAGGGCACCAGCAACAGCAGTGCGGCAAACATCGGCATCAGCAACCACACCAGACCGTAACCGCTTAGCGTAAACAGTACCCACGCAAAGAACGCAAATACCGTAAACGCCACGGCGTATTCGCGAATAGTCGACCAGTTACGCGCCGTGGCCACCAGTCGCATTATCACAAACCACAAGTAACCACAGGCGAACAGAGTAATCAGGCGCCCCGCCAGATAGAGCTTACCGTCGAAATCGATCACGTCATGGACGATCAGCACCATAATGGTAAACAGGCCAAGGCTGCAGAGCACGGATAGCGGAAAACGGACGATCGTCTCTTTAAACGCGCCCAGCGGTATAAATTTCTTCAGCAGACTCTGCACGTTACCCTCCATGCGCGGCGAGATCCTGATTGGTGAGCAGTACCACCGAATGGCGGTAAAAAAGACAGATGGCGGCCGCAGGGCTGCGACCACCGGGAAATAGACCTTGAGACGTTATTTACGCTTCCAGTTACCGTTCTGCAACTGAATGTAGTGACCGGCAGGCGCCCGCTCCTGCAGACGCTGCCCCATGCGCAGCTCAAACACATCGCGGGAGACGCCTGCGCTTTGAGCGCTGTTGGTGTAAGCAGCTTTACGCTTGCGGTTGATCTCTTCGACAAGCGCACGTAGTTCAGGTGTAGGGTTCGCAGTAACTATAGCCAGATAGCCGTTAATGCCCTCCCCGATCAGCCCTTTCGCTTTTGCTTCATCCTTAGACAAGGCCCACGCCGGAGCGGCGATCAAAGCCAGGGCAAACGTAATAACGGTCAGCAGTTGTTGAATTCGACGATGCATAGATAAAACCCCTGATGCTCAGATAATCCTTAAAATATGTCGCTGTTCTCGCTCAGCAAGGTATCGATCTCTTTATCCACCTTGATCAGTATCTCGTGTTCAATCTTTACGTTCAGATTGATGGTGATCGGCTCATTGGGCACCGCCACCTCAACCCTTGGTGAGCATCCAGCCGTGCCGAGCAGTGCGACCGCCACAAGCAGTGACATTGGCAGTGATATAGGCAGGTATGTTTTCCGTATCATCTTAGCCCCCTGACTTTCCGGATCTGGCATCTTATCGCTGGTCACGGTAACGTTTTTCCAATTTCTCCGTCAATTGATCAGCAAACTGCAACGTTTTGATCAGGTCCGGAATGTTCTCTTCTATATTGATCATAAAATCCACCGGATGTCCCTGATTCCAATCCGGGTTATGTCCTTTTAGCCGGGTATTGAGCAGTGCAGTTCCATCCGGAGTGTAGTTCAGTTTGATATCCAGCGTGTCGTACTGGAAGTTTTCCAGCGCGTTCAACGCCAGCGATAAGCCGGCGTTTGTAGCGGCATACTGTGCGATTCCCGCGCTCGGCTGGAAGCGGATCTCACCGCCCGGTTCCAGCCCGTAGAGCGATCCGTCGTTGATACTCAATCCCTCTGCGCCATAGCGCAACGGGAACTGTCCTGATAGTTTGCCTTTACCTGACAGTCCTTCCTGTCGTTCCAGACTGAGGACTGCATCCAGATCAAGCGCTTCTAGAATCACATCCGTTTTGATCTCTGGCTCAGGCAATCGCGTAGTGAAAGCCCCGATTTCCGCTTTTCCGGCGAGCAGATCCGCCCGCACAGGCTCTACGCGCAGTTGCCAGTTTCCGCCCGGTTGCTGTTGCAGTCGGTAACGGCTGGTTATATTGTCCGCCAAGACACCTGAGCTGACGCGATCAATACGCACCTCTCCGCTGTCATTTAACTGCCCGGCGCTGTTCAGGCTTGTCGCCGATTGCCAGTTGAGCCCGATTACCTGTGTCTGTTGCCAAGCAAAATCCGCATCCCTTACCGCGTTCCAGCCCCGGATCCGGACATCTGTACTTTGCTTCTCCAACTGTCCATTGTGGTACAACCTGCCCCGACTGAACGTCAGCTCCGGCGGCAGTTCCGGCAGGTAACGTACCAGTCTTGCTTCAAGGCCGGTCAGGTCCAACGAGCGCATAGTCCAGCGCGCGCTTGCTGATGCGTCGGCCAGGTTATAACGCGCGGTCCCTCCTAAGCTGAGAGGTACATCATCCGCGCTTACACTGAACTCCAGATCGGTCAACGGATAACTGATCACAACATCACTCGTCACTGATAATGCTGGAAGCGAACGACCTGAGACCTTCACCTTAACGTGAGGCAATTTGACACTTCCTGTATACCGATGCTGACCCAGATCGGCTGAATCCACCCTGAATGTCACAGGCTTCAGATCAAACTCCAGCGGTGGATCCTTATCGCTCGTCCGATAGCTAAACGGACTGGCGGACAACTCCACCGTAAATGGTTTTATCCGTTGCAACTTACCGGACATAACCGCTGGCAGGTCGCTATTTACCGCAAGATCAGATCGTAGTTTCAACCTAAGGTTATCTACATAACCACCTGTTATTATTATATTTTTAATATCAATAAAACTACGTTCCTTCAGCGTCAGCTGCAATCGTTCCGGGCCCAGCTGAAGGTCGCCACGCAGCTCGCCATTCGCATTACCAACCTGCGGTGTAGGTTCTGAAAGCTTCACAAAGGTTTCAAATTCCTGCGTGGAACTTAACAACGCCAGAACCTCATCCGGCGATTGGTAGATCCGTAGTGGAAGCCGAATCTCTCCACGCGACGTAAGATTACCGGTTACATCAACAAGCTGCGTATCCAGCGCCAGAAGCCGTGTCAGCCATCCGCTAAGACCTGCAAGATCGATATCCTGATTTGCGCTTAACACCATCTCCTCGCCGCGCTCGAGCTGTCCTTCGATGACCACGAACGGGTTATCCTGATAAAGCATTCGAAGCTCGAAATAATTATCGCTACGCAGTTCCAGGTCCGCCCAGCCCAGATCCTGACCTTTACGGAAAAATTTCACGCGACTGATTAGCTGCTCCGGTGTCGTTGAAATCGCTCCGACAAAGATCCAGTCGTGTCGGTCGTCATCATAGGTTAGCTGGATGCTGAGCTCACCGACCAGCAGTTCATCACTTGGAATCTGGGCTAGCCAGACACTGGGAAGCACCGCCGCCAACACCAGATTCATCTGCTCAGGGGCGGTTTGGTTAGCAAGCTCATCAGCGAATTTAAGGTAGCGAATGCGCAGTTTCGACTGGGGGAGCAGCACACGATCAAAGCGCTTGCTGTTGAGCAGAGTTCGGGGGGTAAAGTCGAGTTGGATTGGCCCCGCTTCAAGTTGCAGGTCCTGTTCAGGGGTACGTTTGCTCAGCTTGATCCTATCGATCACAAACTGGTTGTAGCCGGGGCGCTCCAGCTCAAACTCTATGTCACTATAGCCAGCCTCGGTAAGCCAATATTCGATGCTGTAACGCGCAAGGCCCGGCAACGCCGCGTACAAGCCAACCAGCAGAGCTACCAGCAGCACCGCCAGCGCAAGCAGTAGCTTGCCAACAATCAGGCCCGAGAGAGAAAAACGTGACATCTGCGACTCCGCTCCATCCTGCTATTCCTCAAACCGTTTCTCCCCCATCCCTTTGCTTCATAGTGTAGTGCGTTCAGTGCCAATTTGATCTGCCCAGAGACTTGAGATTAAAGACACTGAGCGTAGATTAACCCGTTCAATCCGATGCGCTTCGGTCTGAAGTGTGTGGAGCATGTCCAGGATATGAGCTTTACTGATAATAAATACAACAATTCAACCAATTCGAACTAACCTTTGCGACGAATTCCAGTCTGTATAAGTATCTGCTACGGATAACGGATGCGGTCTTATGAGAACACTGAGGAGAACCCGATAGACAGATAATAAAAAGGAACCCTCACCATGAACATTCGCGTCCAGAGCATCCACACCTCTCTGAGTGTGCTGTTTGCGTTTATCCTCGTCAGCGGTCTAGCCGTGGCTGGTCCTGAGTCCAATCCCAGCTACTCCGGTATAACGGTCGCTTTCTCGGATACGCCTAACCCCGAAGAAGCCGCTAACCCCTGTGCTGCAGTGAATGCGTGCGCGGCCAAAAACCCATGTGCTGTAAACCCATGTGCTGTAAACCCATGCGCTGCAAACCCATGTGCTGTAAACCCATGTGCTGTAAACCCATGCGCTGCAAACCCTTGTGCCGCAGCTGTCCCCGATATCGATCCTGAGATGATCACCCGCCCAGCGGATTCGATGCACTGGCAAGGTGATAGCATAAGCCTGGCAGTTAAGGGGAAGTCTCTTTGGGAAGACACAAAACTGAGCAGTAATGGCCTGAGCTGCAACACCTGCCATCAGGGCAATGGGGCGTTCATGTCTACGTTTAAAGACCCCTACCCCCACCACGTAGCGATGGCTAAATCCCGCACCGGGCTCGATAAGATCACCATGGAAGAGATGGTTCAGCTCTGCATGGTCGTACCTATGGCAGCCAAACCCCTGCCTTGGGATAGCCAGGAGCTGGCAGCGCTCACCGCCTATACAGCTGTGATCCAGAAAAGCTATCAGATGGCTGGGGCCAATCCTTGTGCAGCGAATCCATGCGCGATGAAGAACCCATGTGCGGAAAATCCTTGTGCAGCGAACCCATGCGCGATGAAGAACCCGTGTGCGGCCAACCCTTGTGCAGCGAACCCATGCGCGATGAAGAACCCGTGTGCGGCAAATCCTTGTGCAGCGAACCCATGCGCGATGAAGAACCCATGTGCGGCCAACCCTTGTGCAGCGAACCCATGCGCGATGAAAAACCCATGTGCGGCCAACCCTTGTGCAGCGAACCCATGCGCGATGAAAAACCCATGCGCACGATAACAGGGTGTAGCGTTGAATAAGTTACACCGGCCACCGCTGTCGGTAGCAGCAATGTGGCTGGCAATCGGTGTTCTACTGACCGGATACGGCCTACAGGCCGTTTCCGCCGATGGGACATCTTCGCCATCCGCGTCGGTGGAGAGGTTCCTGCAACAGCATTGGCAGACTCCTATTCCCCCGCAAGGCGACGTCCCGGACAACTTCTCCCAGTTGGAAGCATCTCTGGAACCGGAGTCCTGTGGCCAATGTCATCAAAAGCAGTATAAGGAGTGGCAGAGCAGCTTTCATAGCAAAGCGATGGGCGCTGGCCTGATGGGACAACTGATCACCATGCCCGAACATGACCGGGCGCAGCACCAATCCTGCCTTCGCTGTCACGCGCCATTAGCAGAACAAGCCGACGCCCTTGTTGAGGAGATCAGAGATCCCTCCAGCTCAGGCGGGTTACACCGAAAGGGCTTGGTCTGCGCCGCCTGTCACGTACGCAACCATCAACGCTTTGGCCCCGCCCGTAAGAATGGATCACTACCTGCAGCCGAGACCCAACTGCCGCACAACGGCTGGTCGGTACAGCCCGCTTTTGGTGACAGCCGCTTTTGCGCCAGTTGCCACCAGTTCGAACCTGACGGTTTCGCCCTGAACGGAAAGCTACTTGAAAACACCTACGTAGAATGGCAAGAAAGCCGCTACGCAAAGGCTGGAGTAAGTTGTCAGCAATGTCATATGCCCGACCGTCAGCACCTATGGCGCGGTATTCATGACAAGGCGATGGTGCAAAGTGGGGTCACCATCGATGTGCGGGATGTCAGCCTGACTCATGCGTCCCTCAATGCCACCCTCATAATCACCAACAGCGGTACCGGCCATCGCTTCCCGACCTATGTTACGCCCCAGGTGGTACTGCAGGCGTATCAGGCGGATAACAACGGAGAGATGATTCCAAATACCGATCGCTATTTTGTGGTTGCGCGCCGCGTCGCACTGAACCTTAGCCGCGAGGTCTTTGATACACGACTGGCACCGGGCCAATCCGCACAGCTGGATTACGTGCTTGCGCGAAGCCCGGAAGCCAGCGCATTGGTGATGCGGGTTTACGTGGAGCCGGACGCGTTCTACGCACATTTCTTCACCAGCCGCCTGGCATCGGATACCGGCGTTAACCAAAAGGCCACACGCTTGCTACGCGAGGCACAGAAAACGGCGGCTAACTCGGCCTATACCTTGTATGAGCAATGGCTGGCGCTTCCTGACTGAAAGGTTACCCAAGGACCGCACACATTCACGCTTGAATATATATTCAACTAAACTATCAGCTAAAGGGCATCATTGAACATCTGATCACTAGTTCACCTATGAACCAACCCGCCTGTGAGGTATCGCCTATGTTTCACAGCCGAATTCTCTTACGTTCAGGCAGCTTAGTTTTCCTGCTATTCACTACTAGCAGTGTGGTCAGCGCAACACCCACCGTGATCGAGCTGACACAGGTACCCTGCCAGTTTCTGGAAAGTGAAAACGGCGTCGATCACGGGTACACCTCAACCCATGCTAATGACTGCGTGAAGATCAATAAAAGCTCAGCCGCAAAACGCCTCGGTCAGATCGAGCCTATATCGTTGAAGGCAGGCGATTATATTTTCCGGGTAACCAACAAAAACGTGCCATACGACCTCGGTTTCTGGTTGCGCGGTAAAGGGCTGGTCGCCCGTGCAACCTTACCCAGCGTGTCGGGTGGTGGCCTCAGCACTGGCGCAACCCGCGATTACCGGATCACACTGAAGTCGGGTGAATATCTGTATTCATGCCCGTTGAACCCGACACCAGATTACCCGCTGCTGGTGACGGAATAACTAATAACTGTTTAGTCATCGTGAACGACGATGAACAAAGATCCTTCAGCCCACTCGGCCATCAAGCCGCAACCGCCCAAGCGTGCGTTTGACAATAACCCGGTGTTGTTGCCCGTCGCACTGGCCTTGGGCGGTTTTTTATATCTCCAGATCTGGCCGTCAACCGCCCACCTGCTGCTCCTTGGCATTGGCACACTGATCGGCTGCACCCTGCGTCTCGCCAACATCAGTTTCACCAGTTGCTTCCGGGCTCTGTTCCTCTATAAAGACCTGCGCGGTATCAATGCCCAGATCCTGATGCTCGCGATCGCCTCCCTGCTATTCGCCCCGATGTTGTCTCAGGGGAGTTTCAACGGTCAGCCGCTTACCGGTGCCTACGCGCCCGTGGGAGGATCGGTGGTGTTCGGCGCCTTTATCTTTGGTATCGGCATGCAGCTGGCGGGCGGTTGCGGATCAGGCACTCTCTACAGCCTGGGCGCGGGTGGTCTGCGGATGGCGCTGGTGTTGATCGCGTTTTGCGCAGGCTCTTTTACTGGCAGCCTTCATATGGTGTGGTGGCAGGCATTTAACTTCGCGTCTCCTATCGTAATCGGCAAGGAGCTTGGCTGGTCGGGTGGCGTCCTCTTTCAACTGCTGCTGTTGGCGACGATCTGGGGAGCACTCCGGCTCTGGACGCAAAACCGCTCAGCGTCCAACGCCTCCCCGCTACCTCCCTGCCGTCGCAGCTTGATGCCTTTAACCGTTGGTGCCCTGCTGCTGGCTTTCCTGAATCTCGCGACCCTGGTAAGCACAGGGCATCCCTGGACGATTACTTGGGCGTTTGGACTCTGGGGCGCGAAGATCGCCATGTTTCTGGGTTGGTCACCGGAGAGCAGCGCCTTCTGGAGCGCACCGTTTCAGGCCAACGCACTGCAAAACTCCGTATTCAGTGATACCACCTCGGTGATGAATTTCGGCATCGTATTTGGCGCATTCCTGGCGTCCATACTGCTGGTCGGTTTTCACAACGCCGCTGCCTGGCCGCATCGATCCTTCGCCACACTGATCAAGCTGCTACTGGTCTCGCTGCTGGGAGGCTTACTGCTCGGTTACGGTGCGCGTATCGCCTATGGCTGCAATATAGGCGCGTTTTTTTCCGGTGTGGCATCCACCAGTTTGCATGGTTGGGTCTGGATTGTAGCTGCACTACCGGGAAACTGGGTTGGATTGAAATTGCGGGCCTGGCTCCGGTTCAACGACGAAACCCAGACATAAACAGTGTCGAAAACACAACCAAAGTACCAATGATTCCAGCCTTCTTGCCCTTCTACCGATACCCCTACTTGTGCATATGCGGAAAGCAAAATCCTGGACGCCCCGTGCCATATTCAAGGCTGTTGTAAATTTTCTACAGTAAATCATAACGTTGCCTACACCCCGCACTCCCTGCTGCAGTGCGGCATAGAGCGTGTTTTATTAGCCTATGGTGCAACAATTCTGCATACAAACTGGGATATTTTTTCTGTATACTACACCGCGAAAATTATAACCAACGGGTTTAAATCTGCGGATAAAGGATAAAAGGTGACCACAAGTCGCCTTTTCATTAAGCCTATGGCCGTCCGGAGCCATAAATACTTGGGGATTAGAATGACTACACCAGAGCAAACTATTTACTACACGCTGACCGACGAAGCACCAGCGCTGGCAACTGCATCTCTGCTGCCAATCGTTCGTACCTTCACTTCAGCAGCGGGTATCGAAGTTAAAATCACCGACATCTCCCTGGCAGGCCGTGTTCTTGCTAACTTCCCCGAAAACCTGACCGAAGAACAGCGCGTTCAGGACGGTCTGGCATTCCTGGGTGAGCTGACTCAGAATCCTAAAGCAAACATCGTCAAACTGCCGAACATCAGTGCTTCCATCCCTCAGCTGAAAGCATGTATCGCTGAGCTGCAGGCGCAGGGTTACGACATCCCTGAGTTCCCTGAAGATCCTCAGAACTCTAAAGAAGAAGATATCAAAGCACGCTACTCCAAGATCCTGGGTTCTGCTGTAAACCCAGTTCTGCGTGAAGGTAACTCTGACCGTCGTGCACCTGGTGCGGTTAAAGCGTTCGCACGTAAGTTCCCACACTCCATGGGCAAATGGAGCAAGGCTTCCCAGACTCACGCTGACTACATGCGCAAAGGCGATTTCTTCTCCTCTGAGCAGTCTGTAACTATGGCTGAAGCTGGCGACGTTCGTATCGAATTCGTTAATGAGAACGGCGCTGTAGAAGTTAAGAAAGAACTGACGCTGGAGAAAGGTGAAATCATCGACTCCATGCGCATGAGCTGTGCAGCTCTGCGTGAGTTCTTCGAAGAGTCCCTGCAGGACGCGAAAGAAACTGGCGTTATGTGGTCTCTGCACGTTAAAGCGACCATGATGAAGGTTTCCCACCCGATCGTATTCGGTCACGCGGTAACTGTATTCTACAAAGACCTGTTCGAAGAGTACGGCGAGCTGTTCAAAGAGCTGGGCGTTAACCCGAACAACGGTATCGGCAGCGTATACGACAAGATTGCTTCCCTGCCACGCTCCAAGCGTGAAGAGATCGAAGAAGCGATCTACAAGTGCTACGAAACTCGTCCTAAGCTGGCAATGGTAGATTCCTCTAAAGGTATCACCAACCTGCACGTTCCTTCCGACGTAATCGTTGATGCTTCCATGCCTGCGATGATCCGTAACGGCGGTAAGATGTGGGACGCAAACGGCCAGACTGCTGACACTAAAGCAGTTATGCCTGAGTCTACTTACTCCCGCATGTACCAGGACATGATCAACTTCTGTAAGACTAACGGCGCGTTCGACCCAACTACCATGGGTTCTGTTCCGAACGTTGGTCTGATGGCTAAGAAAGCAGAAGAATACGGTTCTCACGACAAGACCTACGAGATCGAAAAAGCGGGCGTAATGCGCGTTGTTAAAGCAGACGGCACTGTCCTGATGCGTCACCAGGTTGAAGTTGGCGATATCTGGCGTGCATGTCAGACCAAAGACGAGCCGGTACGTGACTGGGTTAAACTGGCTGTGACTCGCGCACGTCAGTCTGCTACTCCTGCAATCTTCTGGCTGGACCAGGAACGTGCACACGATCTGGAACTGACCAAGAAAGTAGAAGAGTACCTGAAAGAGCACGACACTGACGGTCTGGAAATCTACATCAAGTCTTACAGCCAGGCGATGCGCTTCTCCATGGATCGCATGATCCGCGGTAAAGACACTATCTCCGTAACTGGTAACGTACTGCGTGACTACCTGACCGACCTGTTCCCAATCATGGAACTGGGTACGTCTGCGAAGATGCTGTCTATCGTTCCAATGCTGAAAGGCGGTGGCATGTACGAAACGGGTGCAGGCGGTTCCGCACCTAAGCACGTACAGCAGGTAGAAGAAGAGAACCACCTGCGTTGGGATTCCCTGGGTGAGTTCCTGGCACTGGCTGTTTCTCTGGAAGACTTCGGCATCAAGGAAGACAACGCAGTTGCTACTATCCTGGCGAAAACTCTGGACGCTGCAACTGGCAAGCTGCTGGAAAACAACAAGTCTCCTTCCCGTAAGACCGGTGAACTGGACAACCGTGGTAGCCACTTCTACCTGGGTATGTACTGGGCGCAGGAAGTTGCTGCACAGTCTGAAGACGCTGAGCTGGCTGCTAAGTTCGCACCTCTGGCTAAGACTCTGGCAGAAAACGAAGAGAAGATCGTTGCTGAGATGTCTGCTTGTCAGGGTCGCCCTGCTGAGCTGGATGGTTACTACCACGCTAAGCGTGAAACCGTTAAGAAGGTAATGCGTCCTTCCGAAACTCTGAACGCTGCGCTGGCTGCTGCTAACGCCTAATTCTGAGTAGTACTCTATAAAAAGCCCGGTCCGGCCTCGCCGTACCGGGCTTTTTTCGTTTTCGGCCCCGTATTCAACAGCAGTTTATTAGGAGCCGGGAGTTGAGAGCCGCTTGGCTCGTCACCAGCCTACCGTTCACGCGGATACAATAATCCAAGTAGGTTGGCCATCGCGCAGCGATGCCCAACGATCTCTTTGAACACGGACAACATAAATTGGCTTCGCCGCACCTTTACGACAAACCCGCTTTTTGGATTAAGCTGAAGTAGGATTCCCTAAACCTTCCGGTTCAGCGTATGACCACCCTCCATAGGCGCGTGTTGCGCGTTGCTCTTCTTATTCTAGCCCTCAGCCTTATCATTCCCGGTCTGCAGGAAGTCGTTTCAACCACCGATCGGTCTATCCCCTCCTCTAATCAGCATCGCGCACTTTATTCAATGGTGGTCGCGCTGGGTCTTATCTCCATATGGGCATGTATATTGGTCGAAAAGGCACGGACGCTGGTGCTCGCGTTAGGCATTGTGATGGGCTGCCTGGTTACAGCAAGGGTGATTTCGCTATGGCTGGATGGGTGGCCGGATCTGGCTGATGGGATCTACCTGTTGGTTGAAGCGGTGCTGGCAGCACTGTTCCTGTTGTGGCCACCACCAAGATAAATCTGCACTCAGTGCTTTTATACACCGCGCTGCTTAAAGTAACGCCTCAGCTCAGATTCTGACGGTTGACGCTGAAACACTAATTCGCCATCAATCAGGATGTTTGGTGAGTGCCGGATATTATGCGCTGCGACCAGTTCAGGATGTTCTTCAACGAACAGTACGCTGACCTCAATTCCTAAATCGTTGAACTCATTCTTCAGATTGGGCAGCGTAAAATCGCTCTTGGTAACCAATAGTTGCACAATCATACGCCTCGCTCCAGACCGTTTCTCACTTTAAGTATATGCGAACAGTCTGGCTGCAATGTGATGGCTTTAATCGTGATCCATTGCGTTTACGGTAAGCGTTTGACCTTAGGATGATAAACATAATCAGCACTAACGACGCGCCAAACAGTTTGTACCGTTACCACGCTACTCCGGGAAAAGGCACTTATGCCTGTCGTGTTTACTCCAGCGGCTCGCTTTCAGGCCCAGCGCATCGGCAATTATTCTTTGTGCAGCATCAGCCTCTTCCTGAGGTGAGGCATATAGTTCTCGTTGTAATTTACCCAGTGGAATCAGCTCAACATCAATCCAAGGCTGGAACAGATCAACAAGGACTTCGATCCCCATCATCCTGGACATCGCCCTACCCTGCAAAAACGGCAGCGCCCTGCGGTACTTAATCCCCACCAGGTAGATATCTTTTCTCAGGTGAAAGACCGATCTCTGGAACTGGAGCAGTCCGGTGATGCCATCAGTGACTGCACCCTCAGGAAAAACAATCATATTGTGGTGTTCGTTGGCCTTATAGAGCTCCTTCAGAAAACCACGATTTCCACCTTGGTCCACAACAGAGACAGTTGGCCTGCAGATGACACGTGAGAAGAAGTTCACACCGTGCCAGATTACCGTCCCCAGATGCTGTCTCTTGCCCAACACCGCATTCGTCACAATCGGATCAAGGTAATTGCTATGGTTCGCGACGATCAGTGCGCCGTTCTTCGGCAGATCAAGCGTACTGGTTGTTTTACAACGCAGCCCACCTATATAACGAAATATCTGATATCGATGTTTCTCGGGCGCCATGATCGCCACGACAAAGACTAAAGCAAAGCGCAAAACTGCAAGCAGACAGCCCACTGGAAAATACAGAATGAAGACGAGCCAGTGCCAAACATTCATAGATTTAGTCTGTAAACGTTGCTGACAAAACAGCGCGTCTAACGTCAACTTTGGCTCGCTCACTTCAGACCTTCGGCTCTTCAATAAAAGGAGGGGCTTCTGACTCACCGGTTGGGCCTTTATCGAGCTTCTTGCTCTCTCGTACTGAAGTGACCGCTTCCTGATCAACGAGCGCACTAAAGGCCATCGGGCGTGTAGGCAACGCCCACCACCACTGCAGATCTTCCACCACGATGGCAGGCTGGTTCTGTCGCTGTGTATCTTCAAAACGAGGAAAAGCAGAGAGGCCGATGAAGTACTCTAGTAGCGGATCATTCTTATAAAGCTTATAAGCGCGTGTCCCCAACCCTTTGTCGAGCCAGTTGATCTCGCTCGCCTTATGAGGCGTGACGTAAAAAAACGCATAATGTGACGACCGCTCAGCAATAGCTAACCAACGCCAGGGGGCCCCTGGGCGCGGGAATAACTTCGGCGACGCGCTTTCAATCTGTAAAGTGCGCCAATGAGATAGCGCCTTTCGCGTCGCTATATATTTAAGTGCGAACGCCATCAATAAGTACGCTGTAAGAACAAGCACTGCGGTACCCGCTTCATCGAACACCCAGCCCAAAGCCATAATCACCATGACCACTGGATCGGTTAGGAAGTGGCTTCCCAGCGCAAACCTACGGCGAGATAGCGGAAAGAAAAATGCAGAACCAAAGCTGGTGATATAGTCGAGTAAGAGGTGTGAAATCAACGCGATGCATGCTAATCCAAACAGCTCTGGAAGGTGCGTGTTAAATGCAGCATGCTGGTTCCACTCAGGTGCCCACAATAGCGCGATAGATGACAGCCCATAGCTTATCGCCAGGGCACACAACGCCAGAACAGGCAATACAAACACATTATGCAGCGCCACCCGGTGGTATTTCCACGCTAACAACGGCCTCTTCGCAAACACGAAAAGGTAGTCGAGATCGGGCAGGAGCGCAGCAACAAACCCTACACACGCAGCCACAGCCGTAAATTCCGGAACTGTTTGCTGGGCGGCAGCCGATGCAATACAGCCACCGGCTACGGCATGAGTCAGTGTATCCATATCAACTTACAGGGCTCGATTCGTTTAAATGGCGAAACATAGTTTCAACAAAGCCTTTTGCCACCTGTCTTTCGGAGATCTGACGGGCCGCTTTTTGCCAACGTTCTCTTAGTGCTGGATTCTGACAATAATCCCTAATCAAGCCGACCTGTTTATCACAATACCGAGAGCCATCACCTGCTCCAAATTCGCGCAACAGGTTGATGTTTTCACGCTCATGGAAGTGCCAATCAAAAGCGATCACCGGGGTTCTGGCAGCTAAAGATTCCGTCATTATCTGCGGACTTAACCTAAGCAGAGCCATATCAGCTTGCGCCAGTCGTGTTGGTAGGTCTTCAACATAACCAAAAACATTGACGGCTAAGTTATCGAACTTTTTCTGCAACAGTTCACGCTGGAGTTTTTTGTTTTTACCACAAACAATGTCGATAGATAACTGTTTCGAAAATAGCTGGCTATCTAGCTTCTCAAGCAGTTTATGAAGCCGGTATTCACTGGTTCCATCGAGGCCCATAATCGCAATAAACCTGAATCGGTTACCCTGATGTCCTTGATACTTCCTAACTGCATTTAGGTCATCGTGAACGGCGGATACACAAGGCAGCAACGGGGTTTTAAGGACCGGTTTACCCTGTTCTAACAGTCTGAGATAAGCCTTTTCAGAAGCCACCACATAGAGGTCTGCTTCCGCTATCCAGTTCTGATGAACGTCATAATCGGTCACAAATACAACGGTTTTAGGCACACAGGGCGCATAACGTTCAGCTACCTGCGCAAGACACTGAGCAGACGCATGATGTGTTGCAATAATGATGTCTGGATTTTCAACCGGTGACTGGTCCAGTTGCTTCTTCAGGCTCCTAACAAAACTCGGCTTAAAGAGCCGCCATAGCGCGGTGATACTGCGACGGTTATCAGTGCACACCAGCAGCGCTACCCACATCCACGGCAGCTTAGCGCGCATTCTCGCTACTTTAGGGTACAGCTGTAAGCGTTTGTCAGCGTATAAATCGATGGTATGCCCATTCAGCTCTTTCAGACTGGAGATCAGCTTAGACAGTGACTGCACAACAGCGTGATGCCCCCCGCCACTGCTTGCAGACAGAAAAATAATATTTACTGGACTCTCATCGAAAGCGTCAATTTTCATTTAAAAGAGCTCTACCATTTCAACTTATAAAATCAGACGATAAAAACTACGTGCTATGTAGTACTAAAGCTCTTCAAACGCTTTCAACTTGTAGCGCCCTGCCTCATCCACTTTATTTTCAACAAAGTTACAAGACCAAATAATCTTAACGTAGCGCCAATATGAGAAGCTCTTTGGTTCATTAATCAGAACTTTCTCTTCAACCAACCTCTCTGATACAGCTTTAAGGTGATAGTGAGGTATAGCGGAGAATAGATGGTGCACCACGTGATAGTGGGCAATGTCGTGATGCCAATGACGTATTAGCGGGTTTAACCATCCGTAGCGGTAGTCAAATGTGTTTAATGCGCCAGATACATAATCCCAGTCCTCATCATAATACCAACCGGAGTCTGCATCGTGATGCTGCATCAGGGTAACCATTCCCATCAGGTGATAACAGATAAAGATTGGCACCATATAGGCAAGCAGAAAAAACCAGAAGTCACTCCAGGCGAACATTACAAGCAAGACCAAGAAAACTACCGTTGTTACCAGTCCCAGGTAGATCCACTTATCATCTTTCTTTGACAAAAACACCCTGTTTGGCCAAAAGTGCGACGCCTTAGTTCTTGGGTTATATACGGTATAAAGGTGAAAATTTATTCCTGTTAAAAATATAAAAAGATTAAACAGTCTTACTTTCAGAAATGATTTTTTATCCTGAGCACGCACACCCAGGGCTTGTTGAGCCTCATCCCGGCTGAACGGCACGATCGACTCATCCTTATTCAGGTTGCCGGAATACATGTGGTGCCGTTCATGGCTCTTCTTCCACGCCCAATAGGGGGTTAAAAGGAAGTGATGGGCGACAAACCCCACAACGTTATTCACCGTTTTCGAGCTGGAAAAGCTCCCATGCCCGCAGTCATGCCCCACAACAAATAGCGCAAAGAAGAAGTTACCGTTGATAACAGAAAGTATCAGCGCTAACAGGTACTGTTGGTGCACCAGGGCGAAATAGATTCCGACACCGATCACCACGATTGCGACAATATCTCTTACCAGATGAAACAGGGATGCAGCCATGCTCGGCCTGAAAAACCTCGAATCGATATGCTTGCGCATCTCTTGTAACAAGTGCCTGTTATTACTGGCCATGCTTACCATCCTTACTGCCGGAACACCTTGCCTGATCGGCATGATTTGCGTAGTTCTTCACACATAACGCAGCTGATTCAAAGAATCCGGCGTTAGAGTAATGCACACCGTATTTATCACAGATGGCTTCAATCTGAGGTTGAATTTCATACAGTTTATTGGGTGGTAAGCTGGGAAAGAGGTGGTGCTCTATCTGCAAGTCTAACCCGCCGAAAACATAGCGTACCCGTGAGTCCATCATGACTGAGTGGCTCGATTCGATCTGCTGGACAAACCATTCTGACCGATTCGCCACCTCTGTATTCTCAGGGTAAAACTTCACGGTCCCGGTGTGATGCCCCATATGAAACATGGAGCCATAGCTCAAGCCTCTGAGTGCTTCCGCAAGCATGTTACCGAGCAATACTTTCAGTACATGGGCAAAGGAAAAGAAGGCCAGGCCAGCTAACAGTGGGAAAAACACCAGATTAACCAGAAAGTAACGGTTTCCCGTCAGCTGCCTGTACAGCAGAGACAACATTCCTTTCTCTTCGTTATCTTTTGCCGCCTGGAACTCGTATGTACGAAGTCCGGTAATTAAGACAAGTGGCAAACTCATTAACGCGATGATAGCCACCTGAAAACGCTGATACCCCTTTGGTTTGCCCTGCAGCTCTGTAACCCGAAACAGGTCATAACCAACATCCGGGTCTTTGCCGACGATATTACAGTGCATATGGTGTAGCTGATTATGCACGTACTTCCATCCTTCCATGGAAGCAGGCATATTCTTCGCTTGGTAGGATTTCGAAGAGTATTTATCTAACCCCTTTCGGTTTTTTAGCCGATTAAAGGCTCCATGCCCCGCGTTATGTGCAAGGGTGACCTCAAGGTTGAAATGAATAGACAGGAAAATAACGCCAAGCAGAAAAGTGACAGGCTCAAAGCTAATATGT
Source organism: uncultured Marinobacterium sp. (assembly GCA_947501565.1). Lineage (GTDB taxonomy): Bacteria > Pseudomonadota > Gammaproteobacteria > Pseudomonadales > Balneatricaceae > Pontibacterium. Next base: position 54,862 of record CANMWJ010000014.1, on the reverse strand, counting down.
ATCAGCGCTCGCCCTATTACTTCGCAGCTTAAATTACCGTTTTTGAGTTTCCGTAAGAAACGTTCATCTTTTTCATCACCGAGCTCATCTATCGCTTTCTTGCCAACCGAAGCAATTTCATTTCCAAATTGCTCTAACTGATCAGGCGAAAGCTTGACGAGGCCTTGCTCCCGCAACCCCTTGGTCAAAATATGTTCACCGGGTGACGCCACAATATCTGTCATATCATTACAAAATGAACGGTCATTATTTAATGGAATGACGAATTATACATAGCGCTTCGGACAATTCCGAACTGGCTTTTGGTGGTAGGAAGCGGCGGTTTTTATTAGGTGCAAATACTTATCTGAAAATATTCAAAATCGCTGGGCGTTTGATCTGTTTTTTTTCGCGTAAGTATGGCCGCGCCGCGCTTTTAAGGGGGTGTTGATGGGATGATTCAGCTAGTCTCTGTTGTAGTCAGCTTAACCACTCGCTGAGTAATGAACATAATCAGCGCTACCGAAGCACCAAACAGATAGAGCCCGTAGTGTACTTCTATGCTGGCGATCGCCCCGAGTTTAACGGTAACCAGCAGGATCGCGACCACCATCACATCCAGCATCGCCCAACGGCCGTATTCATGCATCAGATGCAGATACCGGCTTAGCACCTGATTCCCATGAGGCCGGGGTGAAAGCAATCGATAGAGCACGTATAGCTTCATCACCGGCAACACAATGCTAAATCCTGCTACCACAAGAAACAGCACCAGCCGCCCTTCGCTGAGCAGCTCGACAACCCCCGATAGGATCGAGAAACTGTTTTCGAAGAATACAAAGGAGGACAGCGTCATAATCGGCGTCGCCACACCGCCACAGAAAAGCACTGCGGCGATCAGCAGTAAAATTCGTAGGTGAAGTGCTTTTTTAGGGTCGACGGATGGCGTAACGGATTCCGGAGATGTCATGAACAATAGATAAGATTTCGTAGCATATATTTTCAGGACGCGAATAACGCTTTGCGATCAGCGCCCCACAACAAACTGACGATCAATATACACTCCAACCCGAACGGCAGATAGCCTGCATACCCCAGCAGTGGCATCTCAAAGATAAGAAAGCGATCTACGTACGGTACGCTGTACTCCCATCGCAACAAGCTACCGTAGTTCCACAACTCCCAGAAAAACCCACATATCAGGCCTGCTAAGGCGGGTAACCAGAACGGCCGCCAATCCCCCTCCGCCATCGATTCAAATACGGTTGCATGACCGCGGAGGGTCAGAATCGCCAACAGGATCAACAAAGGTGAAATCCACACCAGTGGGTAGACGTGTTGCGGCCAGCCACCCAGGCCAATAAGCGATAGTAGGGTCGCAAGCAACACCCATCCAGCCCAATACGCAGATTTAAGGCGCAATGACCAATAACCTACAGAAGCGTCATTCAGGCGTTTAAAGGTGCTTAACCAGTAAATAGTGCTTGCGACAGCGGGCAACACCGTAGCGAATGCCAACGTTGGAGCAATCAAAGGGTCACGATCGATCGACACCCCTGCATCCACGTAGTACCAGTTTTTAACAAACAGGTTCAGGTATTCGAAGAACCACCAGAACACGCCACTTACCGGAAACAGCAGCAGGAACCGGAAGGGATGCGCTAGCATCAGGCACGAGCCACTTCGCCTCACGGCCAAGGCGTTCATCACCACAATGTACCCCAACCAGAGCAGCGGAAAACTGTGCCCGTAGATCGATATCGCCACCTCGCTGCGGCTCCAGGCCACCCACCAGGCAAACGCGGTAACTATCAGACCAAGCCAGCCCCAAAGGGGCATAGGAGTGGATTGTGTCTTCTGCTGATATTTTCGCAACGTTAAAAAGCGGTAGAGAAATGGCATCACCGACAACAACACCACAACAGCAATAAGCAGAAAAACCGGCCAGGAAAAACCTGGCTGTTCGTAAATCTCGGGATGGGGAGGAAAGATCAGGTAATCGGTAACGTCCTGCCCGGATAACCAGACACCAAGTAAAGGCGGCAGCAACAACAGCCCTGCGGTAGCTGCGAGCAACAGGAGCGCGCGTAACCACTCCAGCCAATGCGTATTGCTTAGCGCCCTGCTAAACGAAGATACCCGTTGCATCCCAGTCCCCCTCTGCGTGCGACTATTTTGGTTTCGCCATCACGGCGGGGGCTCACCACGGCCCGGATGGTGCACTTCTGGTACCGGATGTAACTCGTGTAGCGGAATCGATAAGCCGTGATCTGAGACGATTTTCACATGGTACCTACGCAGTTCCCGCGGCTCTTTTACACCACAGGAGTGTGCAATCAGCCCCACCCCGTAGTTGATGTACTTATGGTAGTTGGCCACGCGTACCGCTTTGTGTTCAGGATCCAACCCCCTTTGCAGTCGGGGATTGTGGGTTGTGATCCCGGTCGGGCAGGTGTCCTTGTTACACTGCATTGCCTGGATACAACCCAACGAGAACATAAACCCGCGTGCTGACACCACGCAATCGGCGCCCACGGCCAGTGCCCAGGCCACCTTGGAGGGCACGATCAGTTTGCCTGACGCGATCACCTTGATTCGCTTCTTTAACCCCCGCTCAATCAGCATATCCACCAGTAACGGCAAACTTTCCTTCAGCGTAAGGCCCACGTAATCCAGCAGCGGCTGTGGCGCGGCGCCCGATCCTCCATCCGCGCTGTCCACCGTGATGAAGTCCGGCGCGGTCTGTTCGCCCAGCTCTTCAACAAGGTCCAGCAGTTGTTCGAGCCACACGGTATTTCCCAGTACCGCCTTGAATCCAACCGGTTTACCAGTCACCTCACGAATCCGATTGATCATATTCAGCAGATCCTGCGCCGAGCGGATATCAGGATGGCCGTTGGGACTGATAGACGGCTGCCCCACCGGTATGCCACGAATCTTCGCGATCTCTTCGGTTACCTTGTTTCCTGGCAATATGCCGCCTTTGCCGGGTTTTGCCCCCTGACTGAGTTTAATCTCAAACATCTTTACTTCAGGGTGTGCCGCCACTTCTCGTAACTTGTCGTCACTCAGCTGGCCCGCTTCATCTCTCACGCCATATTTTGCCGTCCCGATCTGATAGACGATGTCACAGCCTCCTTCCAGGTGATAAGGACTGAGGCCGCCTTCCCCGGTATTCATCCAACACCCGGCGAGTGCAGCCCCTTTCGACAATGCCCTGACGGCGGGACGCGACAGCGCGCCGTAGCTCATGCCGGAAATATTGAACAGCGAGTCGGTGGTATAGGGATGCCGACAGTTGGGACCGATGGTGATGGGGCTCACAGGCACCGCATCCTCTTCCAGTGTGGGAAAGGCGCAGTTCATAAACAAGATTGTGCCGGGCGGTTCCAGATTGCGGGTGGAGCCAAACGCCAGCATTCGGTCCACATCCTTTGCCGCACGATACACCCAGCTGCGTTCCGCGCGGTTAAAAGGCATCTCTTCCCGGTCCATGGCGAAGAAGTACTGGCGGAAAAACTCCCCTTGTTTCTCAAACAGATAGCGGAATCGCCCGATTATCGGGTAGTTATGGCGGATCGCCTGTTTGGTCTGCATGCGGTCGACGATATACATGTAGATTAACGACAGCACGCCCAACCCGATCAGGAAGATAAACAACTCGGAGAGCAGTTCCAGTCCGATAAAAAGCTTTGTCGTTTCCATCACCTCGCCCCCTGTCGCAACAGTCAGCCCAGTGTTGTTGTAGCCTGCAGATTTGTGGCGGCCACATGCAACAAACAGAAAACTTCGTTTATGGAAGCATAGCCACGAGTTTGGGGAGCGTCGATTCAGGCACGAAGCCTTATCATGACTAACTGAGAAAAAGTGGTATCAGGCGGGGTATTAGAGGCGCCAGCACAGCGCCTCCGATCAACAGATCAGTGCAGTTTCATTTTCGGTTTCACCGCACTGCCGATCTTCTGAGCCAGCATGACGGCGGATGCTTTAATCCAGCCATGAATCGCGATCTGGTGCATGCGGTAGAGCGAGATGTAGACCAGACGGGCAATGCGCCCCTCAACAAACATGGAGCCTTTGGTGAGGTTACCCATCAGGCTGCCCACAGTACTGTACTTACTCAGATTCACCAGTGACCCGTGATCCTTGTAGATGTAAGGCTGCAACGGTTTATCCTGACGGCTAAGCAAGATGTTCTTATACACCATGCTTGCCATCTGGTGGGCCGACTGCGCGCGCGGCGGCACCCAGGTATCGTCCGGTTGCTTACAGGCACAACAATCACCAATCACGTAGATATCATCATCGACCGTACTGCGCAGATTATCCTGAACGAGAATCTGGCCGGCACGATTGGTTTCGAAGATATCCATTGCCTGAATGAACTCCGGCGCTTTCACGCCAGCCGCCCACACCATCAGGTCAGCATCGATGCGGCTGTTTTCATTGGCGATAAATCCACCCTCATCCGCCTGCACCACGCGGGTATCTTCCAGTATCTGTACGCCAAGTTTCGCCAACTCACGCTTCGCTGACAGAGCAATCCTGGTGGGCAGCGCTGGCAGAATACGCGGCCCAGCTTCGATCAGCGAGATCTTCAAACGTTTGGCCGACATGTCTGGCATACCGTAGACCTTCAGCAGATCCGCCACATGGTAAAGCTCAGCGGCCAGCTCGACGCCGGTCGCACCGCCACCCACAATCGCCAGTTTTAACTCGCTCTCGGTGGATTGCTGGTTGATCCGCAAGAAGTGGTTCAACAGCGCACGGTGGAAGCGTTCCGCCTGCTGATGGGAATCGAGGTAGAAACAGTGGTCCGCCACACCGGGGGTGCCAAAATCGTTACTGACACTGCCAACGGCCATCACCAGTGTGTCATAGTTCAGCTCACGCTCCGGCAGAACCTCTTTACCTGCATCGTCATACAATGCCTGCAAACGGATCGTCTTCCGCTCCCTATCCAGCCCAACCATGGCGCCGAGCTGGAACTGGTAATAGTGCGCACTGGAGTGAGCACGGTAGACCACCCCGTCGGTATTGATATCCAACGAGCCGGTTGCCACTTCGTGCAACAGCGGTTTCCAGATGTGGTTTCGGTTTCGATCTACCAGAATGATCCTGGCCTGTTTCTTTTTGCCCAGCTTGTGGCCCAGTCGTGTGGCCAGCTCAAGCCCTCCGGCACCGCCTCCTACAATGATGATGGTTTGCATGGTAAGTCCTCAAAGTAATATCAGGCCAGCACTCTGGCGTACGGTGTAGCCGCATCCCAACAACACAAAATGCTGGCCTGATAGATCTTTCAGAACGGAAACCCACGGCGAATACAGAACCCTAGCGCCATAGGCCATATCGGAGAATAGTGCAGGAGAAGCAAAGATGTATAGACTTTAGTTGTCGTAATTTGTGACAAGGTCGCTACTAACGGTCACATTTATAGCTAACCGCCAAAGCGTTTATCCGTCTCGATCGCCAGTTGCTGTAACGCGCTGGAGATCTGGGGCTCAAAATAAGCAGCACGTTGCAGGTCGCGTAGTTCTGGCGGCAAGGTACGCACACCGGCCTTCACCCTCTCGCGCAGAATATTGAGCGAATCCGCCGGATAAAGCCGTTTGCCGTCCCGCATGACCGGTTTCAACATTGCGGTCCCTGTCGCCACAGCCTCAGATTCCAGACAAAGAACGTCATGATCCAGTAGCCCGTTACTTCTGAAGTGACGGTATACCTGCTTGCGACCCGGCCAGGTGGATTTACCCAGGGAGCGTTTGCGCCGCGGTACCCCTGCGTATTCCTGAAGCTTATACGCACAGTTAAGATAAGGGGCGTCTTCCGATGTCGTTAAGCTGGTACCAATACCGTAACCGTCGATCGGTGCATTTCGGTCTGAGAAGGACTTAAGCAGATACTCGTCGACACTGCTGCTGGCGAAGATCCCGATCTCTGAGTGGCCTCGCTGATCCAGAATCAGGCGTACCCGTTCCGCCTCCTCGGCCAGATCTCCGCTATCGATGCGCACCGCTTTCACCCGCCGCCCCTGTATCCGCAGCTTATCGGCCAGATCAGCCACCCGTTCGGCGCCGGTTTCTGTATCGTAGGTATCGATCAACAACACCAGATTGTCTGGTTGGCTTTCGGTAAAGTGGTGAAACGCATCTGACTCAGTCGCATGTGCCTGGATAAATGCGTGCGCCATCGTGCCCATTATCGGGATTCCCAGTTGCTGACCCGCCAACACATTAGATGTTCCATCAAAGCCGCCGATATACGACGCCCGCGCGGCGAGTACACCGGCATCTGCTCCATGGGCCCGACGCAGCCCGAAGTCTGCCAGAAGCTTATCCGGTGCGGCCAGACGGCAGCGCACCGCTTTAGTGGCCACCAACGTCTGAAACTGAATCAGGTTAATGAGCCGGGTTTCGATCAACTGCGCCTCCGGCAAGGGGGCGGTTATGCGCACGATCGGCTCATTTGAGAACAGAATAGATCCCTCCGGCATCGCATCTACATCTCCGGTGAAACGAAACTTACTGAGGTAATCGATCAGGTTGCTGCGGAAAAAACCGCTGCTCGCCAGATACTCCAGCTCGTCGTCACTGAAACGGCTCTGTTCCAGAAAATCCAGCAACTGCGCCAACCCGCCAGCAACCAGAAAGTTACGCGGTTGGGGTAAGCTGCGCACGAAGAAATCGAACACAGCCTCATCCTGCATACCATGATCCAGATAACTCTGCACCATCGTCAGCTGGTAGAGGTCGGTGAGTTGCGGACTGTTAAGCAGATCCATCGTGCAGCGCCTCCAGGGTAATTAGCTCAGCTCCCGCGATACACATACGTTCTATCGCGTGTTCGCCGTCATCGGGTTTAACGTTTACCGCTTGTATCGCATCTTCCAGCACCACCACTGCAAAACCCGCTTTGATGCCGTCCAGAACGGTATTCAGGACGCAGTAGTCTGTAGCCAGACCGCCGATAAAGATCCTCTCTATACCCAACAGACGCAGGCGTTCGCGCAACTCTGTGCAGGCAAAACCCGAATAGGTGTTCTGGGTGGGTGTATCGTCTTTGGAGATAATCTCTGTCGCTGTTGGCAAAGACAGATCAGGCGCGAATTCGGCTCCGTGGCTTTGCTGAACACAGTGAACCGGCCAGATACCGCCGTTAACTTCGAAGGAACAGTGATTCAGAGGGTGCCAGTCGCGGGTCGCGAATACCGGCAAGCCCTGACGGGCGAAACGCTCAGCATAGGCGTTCAATGGTGTGATGACGGCATTGCCGTCGGGCACCGCCAAGCTACCACCGGGCAGGAAATCATTTTGCACGTCGACCAGAATCAACGCGTCCCGATTCGTCAGGCGAACGGGTTGTGAACTGTTCATGTTGCTTGCCCCGCAGGGGTTGGGGATCTCGCTTATCTCAACTACAAGCGTAGCTCACCCTGCGCGGCGCGAAGGTTGGGGATCAGATTCAACGGCTGGCGACGCGTTTTGCCATCCAGTAGTTCGAGGCCCAGTAGCGGTTATTCAGATTACTGATCGTTACCCCTTTACTGGTAGAGGCGTGCAGGAAGCGGGAATCACCCAGGAAGATACCGACGTGTCGGTCTTTGTCGCCGGTTTTAAAGAAGACCAGATCACCCACCTGCAGAGCATGGCGGGAGACAGGAACGCCTACACGGGCCTGCTGCTGAGTGGTACGCGGAACAGACTGGCCCAGCTTGTCCTGATAGGTCAGGTAAACAAACCCCGAACAGTCGACACCGGAACGGCTCATACCACCGTACTGGTACCGTGTGCCCTTCCAGTCCTCATACTGTTCCAACAGCGCGGATCGGATCTGTTGCTGGCCAGCGGGTGTAGCAATGCGCTCAGCCTGCGGACGCGTCGCATCAACTACTGGGACGTACTGAGAATGATTGCTGGAACAGCCCACCAACGCGAGCAGCGCTATTCCACCTAACACCTGTATAAACTGTTTTGATCCCTGCGCCATCCTGCTCCGACTCCCGTTACTTCATCAACCAAGCCCGATATAGCTAAGCTATCACCCTTACGGGGTTATCGTCATCTGTCTGGGAAACTGAAGCACCCTACGTTGGCATATCGTAGGTTAACGCATCGTAGGTTGGCGACGAGCGAAGCGACTCCCAACACCATCCCCGCCTAACAAAATTCCCGTGATGAAACATCGGAGCCGATATAGCGCAGAGCTTTGTATCAGCAAGACAGCCTACTAGGGTCCGCCGAAACCTGAGGTAACCATCACGTTGGGCATCGCTGCGCGATGGCCAACCTACTGGGCGTGACAAAACACAAAAAAGGCCGCCTAACGGCAGCCTTTTTCAGTCATATTAGCGACTTATCAGTATTTGTACTTGCTCAACAGTGTTTGCAGATCGCTGGAGAGCACCGCAAGTTCGCGGCTGGACTCGGCGATCTGCTGCGCCCCGGTATCGGTTTCCTGGGACACCTCGTTGATAGTCACCAGCGAACGGTTGATCTCCTCGGCCACACTGGTCTGCTCCTCAGAAGCGGAAGCTATCTGCACGTTCATGTTGGTGATGCTCTGTACCGCTTCGGAGATCTCCTGCAATACACCGCCTGCCTGAGATGCTTTCTCACCCGCATTTTCCGCTTGAGTGGTGCTGTTCTCCATCGCGCCAACCGCCTGACGGGAGCCCGTCTGCAAACGCTCAATGGCTACTCGGATCTCTTCGGTAGAGGTGCGGGTACGTTGCGCCAGGGTACGAACCTCGTCGGCTACTACCGCAAATCCACGTCCCTGCTCTCCGGCACGAGCCGCTTCAATCGCGGCGTTCAGCGCCAGCAGGTTGGTCTGCTCAGCGATATCGGTGATAACGTCCACAACCGATCCGATACTTTCACTGTCGGTATCCAGAGCACGAATGCGGCTGGAAACCTGCTGCACCTCATCCACCAGCAGGTTGGTGGTCTGCATCGCATCATCCACCACCTGATTACCGTTTACCGCCTGTTCGCTGGTGCGCTGCGCTTCACGGTTCGCCCCTTCTGCCTGAGTCGCCACCTCCTGCGCCGAGGAGACCATCTGGTTCATTGCACTGGCAACCTGTTCGATCTCCAGCCGCTGAGCGCTGATACTTTGTTTGGTCTGTCCGCTGATGGAGGTAAGTTGATCTGCCGCTTCAGCCAGCGTTGATGTCGCCCCACCAATCTCAGCAATCAGATGACGCATCGACTTAATCGTGGCGTTGAAACTGCGCGCCATGCTGCCGATCTCGTCCTCACGCTCCACTTCCACGACCGTCGTCAGATCAGCGTCTTTGACGATGCGTTCCATGGTATTGCGGAGGTTATCCAGCGGCACACGTACAGAGCTGTAAACTGCATAGGAGAGGATCACCAGGATCAGTACGACCACCACAGCGATACCCACCAGCAACATCAGCGCACTCTCGTAGTCTGCCGCCAGTGCACTGCGCTCTTTCTCAACCATACGCAGCTGCAGGTTCACCAGTTCGGCGATCTTTTCACTGATCGGATCGATGTCTTTATACAGTGGTCCGTCATAGCTGTTGAGACGCGCGGTTACCTTGTCACTGATTTTGCTGAGCAACGTCAGTTTTTTCTCGATGCCATCGATTGCGGCATCGGCTTTGCTGAACAACCCTTCCGCCTCTTCAGCAAGCTGTAGCTCCTCACCCTGCAGATCAAGCGCACGGTATTTGTTCCACTTCTCTTTAATTTCAGTTCGCGCCTTAGCTATACCATCGACTGCTTCGCGGCCTGTAATCAATCCGGCGTTGGCTTTGTTGACCGCATCGATCACCAGCACGGCGTAATCGTCAGCGATGATTTTCAGGTCTTCCAGCGGCACAACCCGCTCATTGTAGATTCGGTCGACGCCATCGTTAGCGGCCTTAAGCTGGCTAAGCGCTGTCGCCACCAGGATGATGAGTCCGAGAATCGGCAACACGGACGCAAGCAGAAGTTTGGTGCGGATAGATAGATTGCTGATCAGCATATAAGGGTATCCAATTGTCGGTTATTGGTACTGCATCCCTTCTCGCTTTAAATATGCGGCTAGTCCCCTGAGGCGGTTACCGTCGTTGGGGCGCGACTCCTTTCACTGAGATTTCAAACCAAACCTGATTATTTATTGTGATTATTTTGTTATTTGCCTGATCGCTTAAGCTGCACTGCCTGTAACGGCAAACACCGTCACACTGGAATGCTCTCAGGTTGTTGTTATTGTTAGAAAAACCACTCAAGTCGCAGAAAGACCTGCGGCGGCAGTCGTACTAAAGTAGTACTATTTCCTGTAGCTTTCAAGCCGCCATATTCGGTGCCTTTTGGCCCCATCGGCAGTAAACCGCCCATGATCAGACGCGCATCGTCGGCAAGGTTGTGGTCGAGACTCAGCCCTATCAGAGCGCTACGGTCATTCAGGTTAAAAATCAGGGTGGAACCCAAGGTGGTCAAGGCCGTGTGTTGTGCGCTCACCCCACCCGCAAGATAGGCACGTCCCGTATTGAACAGTTGCGCGCGTTGCTGTTTCTCCCGTAACAGCGGATTCAGTTCGCTGACCGGTACCGAGTCACCACCATAACCGTTCCGGAAGATTTCGATAAAACCACTGAACGGGCGTCCGAATGCACTCCAGCTGTAATCGAGATTCGCGACAACTGACCAGCGATAATCACCGCTATCAGTCCACACCTGAACTACGTCGGTGGAGAACAACGCCTCCGCTACAGGTTGCGCAAGGCTTGCAGTAAATACCCAATCGTCATAGTCCTGCGCCAGTAACATCTGATACTGACGTTGTTCGTCAAACCAGAGCCACTTCGCGCCAATAGCGCTATCGTCAGAGATGCGTTCGCCACTTTCCCGATCACGGCGCGGCACATAGAGTAGTTGCAGATCGCCACCGCTTTGGTAGAGGTATTGGGCGTAGAGCATGTCGATGCCCGGTTTGTAGCTTGTATCCAACGCGGTTGAGCTAAACGGATTAAATAGATCCATCGGCCTGAACAGGCGGCCACTGCCCCAGGTAATCGCCTGGCGACCCATTTTGAACACCCAGTCGTCCAGACTGTAACTCATCCAAAGGCGGTCAATTCGGTGATTAAGCACCCCATACCGGCCGTCGTCGAGGGTATCTTCCAGATCCAAGGGATTGGTAGCGCCATTAGGCCCGTTGGATGGGTTTAACGCCTGCCACCGGTCACTGAACGCCCCCTCAATCAGGTAGTGGGCCTGCCAGCTGAAACGCTCCTGTTGGCCCCGCCCAACGACACGCAGGTTGCCGGTGGTCACTCCGTAGTGATCGCCGATCGCATTTGTCTTCGGCTCATAGGCCTGCAGATACTGAACCTTCAGCTCGGCGGAGAACTGGCTGGCGTTCACGGGCTGACCGGCAACGATCAGCAGTGTGATAAAATTAATGGTCAGCGATAATCTTGCCATCGAGCAAGCTCACTTTGCGGTCGGTAAACGCGATCACCTGTGGATCATGGGTCGCGACAATAAACGTGGTCTGCTGCTGTTCGTTCAACGACTTCATCAGGTCCAACAGGCTTTCAGACGCACTGCTATCCAGGTTTGCCGTAGGCTCGTCGGCCAAAACGATAGCGGGATTACTGACCATCGCCCGCGCCACAGCAACCCGTTGTTGCTGCCCCCCGGACAGCTCCGCTGGACGGCGCTCCATCTGCTCGCTCAGTCCAACCTGGGCCAGCATCTCTTCGGCACGCTGCCGTCGATCTGTGTGATCAATGCCTTGAAGCTGCATAACAAACTCCACGTTCTCACGCGCAGACAGCACAGGAATGAGGTTGTACGCCTGAAACACAAACCCAATTCGGCGCAAACGCAGATCCGCAAGTGCACCGGGGCTCAGCGCACCCAACACCTCGCCACCAACGATTACCTGTCCGGTGTCTGGCTGATCCAGCCCGCCTATCATGTTCAGCAGCGTGGTTTTGCCACACCCTGAGGGTCCGGCCAAACTGACGAACTCGCCTGCCTCGACCTGCAGGCTGACATCGCTGAGCGCGACCACCGGCACCCGCTCCTGCTGGTAGACCTTATTCAACTGCTCGCAGACCACAATCGGCATCTATTCCCCCGTTTTACTCGACGTACCAGGCTAGTGCTGTGCCCGGTTAAGTACATCCACCGGCACCCTTCTGGACGCCATCCACGCGGGATACAGGCTTGCCACAACCCCGAGACACCAGACAACAACGCCAATATAGATCAGCTCTCCCCAGGACAGCTCCGGGTACAGCACCGATGCCGCACCAAAATACTGGGCACCGCTGCCCCAGCTACCAAAATCGAGACCGTCGGCGTACGCCAGTACAATCATCGCTCCCAGGAGTAATCCGGCCAGCGTCGCCACACCCACCAGCAACAGCGACTCACACATCATCTGCAACAACAGCATCCCGGGTCGCATTCCCAACGCCTGCAGCAAGCCGAACTCCCGCATTCGTTCGTAGATTGCCATAAGCAAGGTATTGATCAGTCCGAACGCCACCACCGCAAAAGACACCAGTATCCAGATCAGTATGGTGCCTTCTGACATCTCCAGCATCGCTTTCGTAAACGGTTGCAGTTCGTACCAGGTCCTTACATCCAGGCCTGGTAATAACTGACGCAGCGATTGCGCAACGTCGGACAGCTGTTCCCTCTCAGTCAACTTCAGGGCGATCTCCGAATAACCATCGCCTAAACCGAGCATCCGCTGTGCACGCGGTAGCGTGATAAACACGACGGACCGCTCAAGTTCAGGTGCTGCGCTGAAAACACCGACGACCGGTGTACCGATCTCTTTCACCTGCCCGTCTACGCCCTGACTCATCAGTACCACGCGACGACCGAAACGGGTTTGCAACCTGTCCATCAATGCGCGTCCAATCAGGATGCCGCGTTGATCAGGCGCTGTGAAATAGCTCCCCTGTTCAACCGCACCCGCAATAAACGATAGATCACGCTCCTTATCAGGCTGGATGCCCAGCAGCTCTACCGGTGAGTTTTCCCGTTCGGTGCGCAACATCGCGGGCACCCGCACCCGTTGTGCCCATACCGATACCGGTTGACTGTTCAACGCGGCAACGCCTTCATCAGGTAACGCAGGCATACTGCGCTCGATGCCCGGATCATCCATATAGTGCAGTGCATGTATCTGAATATGGCCGGTTAGATTCTCGATCGTGGTATTCAGCGTGCTGCTCGACCAGGCACGCATAAAGGCGCCGAGTACCACCATGGACATCACAGCAAGGGTGATCGCCACTACCGTCAGCAGGGTACGTCGTGGGTTTCGCCACAGATTTCGCCACGCCAGCTCCAACAGGAGCGGTAAGCTGCCGGTAAAACGGTTCATCAGGTTGCCCTCATCGCATCCAACAGATTCATGCGGTGAATACGCCATACCGGATAGAGCCCCGCCAGCATCAGCACCATGACTATCACCATGGGTCCGGCCAGCAGAGTTAAAGGCGATAGCGCCGGATAGATAACAGATGACAACCCATATTGGGCAAACACCTCCTCTGCGTCGGTGAAGTGGATACCCTGATGCTCATACCACAGGGTGGCCGCAACACCGATGAGTGCGCCTACCAGCAATCCAAGCAAGGTAACCATCAGATTCTCCAGCCATAAAATACGCCCTAGCTGCAGGGGGCGTACCCCCAGGGCCATCACCATGCCAAACTCACGGCTGCGCTCCAGCACCGACATCAGCATCGCGTTCACCATCGAAAAGGAAACTACCAGAATCAGGATCAGGTACATCAGGACAGCACTGGAGATATCCAGCTGGATAGCGTGCAGCAATCCTGGATTCAGTGCCTGCCAGTTACGTAGCATCAGGCCATAATCCACGGCCACAGCCCGCAGCGCTTCTTCATCTGGCGTTCGTTTCGTCTCCAGAATCAGCGCATGACGATGCCCCAACATACTGAAGGTGCTGTCGAAACGGTTGAGTTCAATCTGCGCCAGCTGCCTGTCTAACGCGGCAAACCCACTGCTAAACAGGCCCACGACTGTCAGGCTGTCCACGGCGAGTGATCCGTCCCGCCCTGTACCCAGCAAAGTTACGCGGTCACCGACGCTTAAACGCAGGTTCCGCGCCAGGGTGACGCCCAACACCACCTCATCACCCGCATTGAGATAACGTCCCTCAATCACGTTGGCTGGCAACGTTGATACCCGGGATTCACGTTCCGGCTCAACACCCAGCACCTGCACACCAATACTACGCGAATCGGATGAGAGCAACGCGAAGCCAACGGCACGCTCAACCAACGTTACCCCCTGCTCCGCCAGTTCTCTCTTCAACTCGGGATCAGGTTTAAAGCTGTTGCGTGTGGCCGGCTTGTCAAGGTACTCAGGATGCTGGATCTGCAGATAGCCCTCTAGTACGCCTTGGGCCGCCCGGACCATCGCCTGGTAACTCCCCAACTGCAGTGACGGTAGAAAGATGGTGAGAGCACAGATTGCAGCGATTGCGGTGGCGCTCAGGAACGTACGGCGTTTATGCCGCCAAAGATTACGCCACGCCAGCGCCACGATCATGGCAGACTCCAGGGGCGCGGATTACGCAGATTGGACAGCGTAAACAGAAACGCCGGAACCGGCAGATTAAAGCGACCTTCCAATGTTTCAACACGGGTCCAGCGATCGGCCTCGTCCAGATCGTACATGGTCAGTACCATCGGGTATTTGCGCCCGTCGATCTCACCGATCTTCTCGGTCACCATCCGCTTAACCAGCACCATCGCCTGATCAAAGAACTGCTGTTCGAGCAACACATAGTCATCTCGAATGCGGGTGACCTCCTTTCCCCAGACTACGGGTGCGTCCGGTTTCGGGATCGACTCAATGGTGAAGACCCAGAAGCCGTTTTCTTGCTCCTGGCTAATAAGGCGATGATCGAAGTCGTCGATCAGCTGATCCGATTTCGCCAGGTCGTTGTAGGAGAAGTCACTGCCCATCCAGGACTGGGCCATCATGCTGGCGGGCAGCTTGATCACCTGGTTCAGCTTGGGCGTGAAGATCCACATCGCCTGGTCGAGCTTCAGGGTCGCGTTGCCCGCGTCTTTCACCGGTGCAGTAAAGCGGATCAGCGCATCGGTCTGGCCACGGGTCCACCCCTGCAGGGAAAGCGTTCGACGCCAGTCGCTGCGGTTTACCGTCATGGTTTGGACCATATAGGAACTCTCACCCCGCCAGTGATCTACCGCCGCCTCGACGATGGCGTCAGCGTCTAAAGTGGGAGGATTGGCCTGCGCTGTCGGAATACTCAGGGCCGCCCACAAATAAAGCAACCAGCCTGCATAGCGTGATTTGAATCTGATCATATACAGAGCTTAGTCCCACAAATAGCACTCGTCGTTGCGCTGATCGCCAACGGACATCGTCAGGCGCCTCCGGCAGATTCCCACAGGTTGCATATACTTGATTGAAAGGCTTTGCATTCCATCGACTCCAGAAAGGAATCTCACCATGGAAAGACCTGACCTTCAGAATAAAAAGAACCTGCCTTTCCCCAATCTGATTCTGTTCGACTGGCACGGCACCCTGGTCAACACCCACGATGCGATGTACCAGGCCGTCGAAGAGATGCTTTCGCAACTCGACGAACTGGATCTTATAAGGCACCTGCGCCCTGAACAGCAGGCGAAAACCGAAGACGACGAGAAACTGCTGCGCTACATCCGAATCTTCCGCCACCTGCATCCACGGGTACTCGCCGAACAACGGATCTCACGCACCGATATCTTCGATGCCCTGTTTGGCGAAAATGAAACCGCCAACGCCATCGCCCACCACGCCTATAACGAGTGCTATCGAAACCACTATGGAAAGGTTCACCCCTTCCAAGACGGCGTGTACGAATACCTCTGCTACATGAAAAAGCTGGGCATCAAGATTGGCGTAATGACCAACCGCAGCCGCGAATTTCTTGCCCATGAGTTGGCTCACGTGGATGGTGGCCGCTGGAAGGAGCTGTTTGATATCAGCTTGTGCGGTAACGAAGCACGACGCTATAAACCCGCGCCCGATCCGCTGCTGGAGGCGTCCGAAGCGGTTGGCGTGTCAGCCGATGATAAAGTCTGGTACGTCGGCGACAGCCTTACCGATATGATCACCGCCAGCAAGGCTCAGGTAACGTCTGTGTTTTACAACGGCGCACTCTGGGACGAAGACTGGTTCGAATACACCTTCACGGTCGTTGATCATCAGGAACATCAGCCCAAGGTGATCGTTAACAGCTTTGACGAATTGATCGATCAGATCGAACAATCGATTACCAACGCACAGGATATTGATCCAACGCTGCTCTCAGAGCGGCCGACTCGGCTGCCAGCGTTGCAACCACCGCCACCACGGGAAGAGCCGGATTGGCACCCGGCACTGGCCAACCTGACCTACCCGAAAGTGGTGCTCTTTGACTGGCACGCCACCCTGGTGGATACGCTGGATGCGATGTACCACGCCGTGGACGATATGCTGAAAGAACTGCGCGAGATGGGCCTGTTGGATCATCTGGTGGCACCCGAGCACTGCAAATCACCCGACGATATGAAGCTGGTGGAGTATGTGCGGGAGAATCTCAGTCTCCATCCAAAGATAAAGCTGGATCGTAAAATCTCACGCACGGATATCTTTGAGATTTTGTTTGCCGATAACCAGGCCGCTAAGCAACTGGCGCACAAAGGATTCACCAAGCATTACCGAAAATATTACGGTACCGCCCTGCCGTTCGAACCAAAAGTGCGCCATGTACTGGAAGGGCTGAGGGAACTGGGACTGACCGTAGGCGTGATCACCAACCGTGACCGGGAGTTCTTTATCCATGAGCTCAATACGGTCGATGGAAACGGTTGGGCCCACCTGTTTGATACCGAAGTGTGTGGCGACGATACCATCAAACGCAAACCTCATATCGATCAGGTGGTAAAAGCAGCCGATAACCTGCAGATCGCGTTGGGAGAGGATGTCTGGTACGTAGGTGATAGCACCACAGACGTGATCGCGGCAAAATCCGCGGGCATTACCAGTGTCTTTTTCAACGGCGCCTTATGGGACCAGCCCTGGCTGAACAAGATATTCCCCGGGAATGAGCGTTACCCCCATAAACCCGACGTGGTGGTAAATGACTTTTCCGAATTCTGGGCGATGATGCTCAGCTGTCGTAAGAAACACCTGCGTTCAAAACAGTAAGTCGGTTCTTGGGCGGTGACGGATATTGGCGCGAAAGCGCGCTGGCATCAATCGCCGCCACAACCTCCTCCACCGCAGCCATCCGAGTCGCTGCCACTATGACCACTACAGCCGCTGCCACAACCGATATGGCTGGCACAATATCCGCTTCCGCCCTCACCTTTACAGTTGAGGGCATATTTAAAGCCATCTGGAATCTTCAGTTGGCTATCAATAGCGAACAACAGCGGTAATTGAGCAGGCGCAGACGGCGATATACCAGCACGTTGACAAGAGATATTCCAGGCGCGCTTGATCCCTTCCTGTGCGAGCGTTGGCGTCTGCATCGCTTCAGCGGGTGTGTGGTGTAAAAAACGCCCCAGCGCTATACGGCAAAAAGAGTCATATTTTTTGGTGAACAGGATGAACTCATGCCAGGCCACATCAACCACCTGAGAGGGCATGGAAACCATTTTTTGGTTTGCCGCGTTGCAGACATGAAAGTACTCACGCAGCGCACTGATGACCTGTTTCATATCCTCATCAGTGAGGTGGGGATACTTCTCCCGGACACGTTCGCTCACGGTCACAGGAAAGCCGTAGGTATCGATAATTTTCCCTCGTTTTTTTACTTTTGCCCTGCGTAACGTCCGGTAGAAGATCACAGCCACCACACCGGCGAATACAAAAAATACTGCTATTTCCATTCTAAACATCCCTTCCGAACCTATGGATACTCCGGTAACTGTAAACCAGCATGTACGATTTTGCCGCTGACAATCATGCTGGTTTCCTCCATCTCATTGATATAACAGGCATTAGCCGTTAGCACAGAATTTGCACACAATATTTTAGTTGAATCGTTATTCCGGAAAGGAGGCAACAGCACTCTATTGGGAGGCCATAGCAATGAAAAATAAGTTCCAGCGTCTGAGGATAATGGCCGAGCTTTACGTACTGATCTGCATCGCCATGTTCGTGTTTGGCTTTACGCTGGTACTATTGCAGTACTGGTCATAAAGCTGCTGCGTCTGCAGTTATTAGCGGCCTTGGGGCCAACTGAAAAAGTACTATGGGAGGGGTAACAGAGATGAGGATCCCGCCCTGCTTCATAACCGGGAGAAACAGGACAGGAGATAGACGAATCCGATTCTGATTATTCTTCTTTTTCTCGGACTTTGCGGGCGATGTAAGCTTCCAGATCTTTGATTTCAGACTTGTTCAGCCATTCATCGATCCACTGAGCAATCTCTGATTTCTTGGTGCCGGTGTTGGTCCATGCTTTGTAGGCTTTCAGGTGGCCTTTGGATACCTCAGGTTTGCTTTTGTCACCATTTATACAGCTTGCGGGGAAAGTAGGGTTCTTGCTGAACTGACGATCAATCCATCGAACAACAAATCCTTTTTCCTGTTTGCTGAACTTCATACATTACCTCAAACAAGTTAGCGATGTGGCGCCATTGTACAGAGAATGGATCAGCTGACTGTTACAGTTTTTTGAACATCGAGGTAAAAACAGAAGCCCTTTCCGGGTAATTTAAATTAAACCTGATCGGCCTCAAACTCTGGTGGTTCGACGGGTAGATAGATCGAGAAACGCGTCCCCTCATTGACCCGACTATCAACCTCAATACGACCGCCATGCTGTTCGATGATGCTGTACGAGATCGACAATCCCAGCCCGGTTCCTTCCCCTACACCCTTGGTGGTAAAGAACGGCTCAAACAACCGCGCCTGATCCTCTTTTGAGATCCCACAACCGGTATCCGTGATCGTAACGATGACGCCCTGCTCCGCCGGTTCTGTCGCAATCGTAATGGTGCCATGCCGTTCAATCGCCTGCCCTGCATTGACAAGCATGTTCATCCACACCTGATTGAGACGGCCGGGCTGGCAGTAGATTTTCGGAAGGGTCTGCAGATCCTTGCGGATCTCAACTTTGTATTTCAGCTCGTTCATCACCATTTTCAGGGTGAGTTCGAGGCCCTCATTGAGGTTGTAGGCTTCCCAGGTGCCTTCGTCCTGTCGCGAGAAGGAACGCAACGCCAGCACGATATCGCGGATTCGTTCCAGGCCAGCCTGGTTGTCATCCAATAACCCCTGCATATCCTCCCGCAGGAAATCAACATCCAGTTCCTCCCACAATTCACACAACTGCCCGTAGCACTGCGTCAACTGCTCGGGCGAGGGCTCGCTGTCTGCGGCGACCCAGTCGTTTAGTGCTGACAGCAGCTTACTCAGGTCACCTATGTAGGTTTTCAGCATGGTGGAGTTACTGAATATGAATCCCATCGGGTTGTTGATCTCGTGGGCGACACCCGCCGCCAGCTGGCCGATCGATGCCATCTTCTCCGCGTGCAACAGGTCGGATTCAGCCTTTTCTTTAGCTGCGCGCAGTTTCTGGTTCTCGGTGACCAACAGTTTGGCGGAGACGTTTGCCATCGTTTGCGCCACCAGCGCGGAAAAACGCGCGACCAGCTGTTCATCATTTTTGCTGAATGCCCCGACATCAGGACTGGTCAGCACCAGAATGGCGGTCTGATCCTGCAACTCAACAGGACTGTATAACGCGGATCCCACGTCGCTCCGCAGCGATTCCGGTTGTGATTCCCACTCCGGAATCTGGGCGACACGGAACGTGGTGAGAGTTTTCCCCTGCAGGATACGTTTGAAAAGCCCGCCCACCTGCCAACTGCTATCACTGAACACACCATCGGAACATGCAGAGCAGTACAAAGTGCCCGGCTTCTGAGCTTCCAGAACGAAACAGTGGTTGCACTCTAACAGCTGCTTAAAGACACCAAATACCTGCGCAAACATCTCCTGCGGGGTATCCGCCATCAACACTGTTTGCATGCTGCCCAACAACAGCTCGCTCTCTTTGCGGTACCATTCGGCCTGCTCTTTCAGGCGTGTCGCTTCCTGCAGCGATTCTCGCAGCTGCTCCAGTGTTTCCATCTATTTGTCTCCAAATACCACGGCCGAGATCATCAGGTTGCCGTGGCGGTTGGTTGCGTCAAGAAAACAGCCCTGCTCACCAAAGGTAAATACGCCGAGGAACGGTGCACTGAATTCCGCTTTGATACCCGCGACTACGTCCGGCATGCTCTCGCCAACAGTGAGCATACAACCCGCACAGTAAACGATCAGTGCGCCTGCAGCGGTCTGGTCCGGCGGTAATAGTTTGGTTGCGGTATCCACCACCCGACCTGCGCGATTGATCAGGCTATCCATATCGCCGCGCATCAGGTGCAGGGTTTCCCCCTCATTCACCTCTGTAAACAGTTGGATGCCCCGCTCCGGGGTCACTGATGCCGGATGACTGAGTAGATATTCTGAGAAACCTTCGCCGTCGCCACCGGTATTCACCAGGCGACCCAGCGGATTTCGGGTGCTCAACATCAGAATGTTGCCATTCACCGGCACATCCTCGATCAAACCACCCGTCCAGCGATTGTATACGTCAGCGGCCGGCTCGCCGTCGATCTCCAGCAACGTGCGCCCTTCAGCGCGGGTTACGGTACCGGTCACAGAGCCTGGACTGTAGCCGCTGGAGAAGCTGAAACCAACGTTGCCGGATGGGAAAAACACGGTGACCACAACTTGATCATGGTGCAAAGCGCCATCAATATACTGCACCCATTCGCCAGCGATCTGATTATCTGCCACGCTGCCACCAATAATTGGTACCGATGTGCCTACCAGCTCGACCATTCCCTGAATCGCCTGCTCTTCGGAACCGGGTGGCAGAATACACCAGATAAGATCGGGCGTTTCCCACTCCCGGTCGGCACTTTGTAGTGCAGCGGTCAGTGCATCCGCGCCAGCTTTCACCGGATCATCTCCCAGAGCGGCGGAACCTACCCCGTAGTCACCGTCATCGTCGTATATGGCGAACAGCCCCAGTCCACTGTCATCCCCTTGTGCCAGTCCGGAATCCGTCATCACCCCCAGACATGAGCTACCAGCCATTAGGAGAGGACAACGCTCTTTCAGGGGTGCTAACGCATCGGCTGAAAACATACGTACATTACCCGACAGGATTGCCAGGCTGGGCTGCGTTGGAGGCAGTGTGTCCGTCAACTCGGCCACTGCGTCTTGGGGGGATGAGGCTAAACTACTGGCGCTCAGTATCTGCATGAAATCTCTCCCAGCGTAATTCCATTGACGTGTAAGAGTGGATCCTTTGAACCGTTCATGCCAGTTCAATTCCATTAAGAGTATTCAGATACTACCCAAATGTCACCGCTTCAAACCACAGTAATCATTTGAATTAATGAATAAAAGTTGCGAAGTATGAAGCGATGGGCAGTGCTCACCGAGTGGTGCCACCGCCCTTCTGCGTGCTTTTTCCCTGCATCGCCATCACACCGGCGATAGTAACAACCAGTATCCCAAGCCAACTGCTTAACGCGAGGTTTTCATCCCATAACCACCAGCCAAACAGTGCGGCGAGTGCCACCGATGAGTAGGTGAACGGACCCAGCTGGCCCGCTGGCGCCATGCCGTACCCCTTACTCAACAGCAGCTGTGCAACGGTTGAGGTGATCGCCATCAACAACAGCCAGCCAAGTTGTACCAGCGTAGGACTAACCCACACGAAAGCAGCTGGAATAGCCGAGAGAATGGATGCAAACAACGCAAAGTAGAAGACGATCCGCTTAGCCGGTTCTGTGGTCGACATCTTCCGAATCACGATTTTGGCCAGCGCACCCAGCATCGCGCCAAAAAGCGCGATCAGCACGGCAAAGTTCAACGTGCCTTCGGTAGGATTCAGAATCAGTACAACCCCGACAAACCCGATGGTGATAGACCACTTCACCATGGCGGAGACCCGCTCTCCCAGCCACCACAAAGCGATGATCGGCATGAAAAACGGTCCTGTCTGCTTAAGCAGCGCTGCCTGTGCCAGAGGCAGATGGCCCCAGGAGTAATAGAGACAGCTCATCGCGGTCACCCCCACAGCGGCCCGCATAAAGTGTAGGTGCAACTTTTCGGTACGGATCGCCCGCGTACCCTTACGCAGAATCCAGGGCAGTAACAGCATCAGACCAAAGATATTGCGCGCAAAGACGATCTGTTCAGTTGGCAACTCACCTGCCAGCTGTTTAATCACCATGCCGGAGCAGACCAGAAAGAACTCTGACAGTACCAGCAGCATTGCACCGCGGTAGATTTGTGACGATTCCATCGAGAAAGACGTGTCCAGTGAACGAGAATCCGGAAACAAAAGAAGCCTCATTATGAGGCTTCTTTGTTAATTGCAGGTAAGGCTCAGACAGCGATTACGTCGTAGTCTCCGCTGATCTGCTGTGCGGCCGCTTCGTTGGTAACGACTGCAACACTTGCCTTCTCAGGCACCAGATAGGTGCTGGCTACACGCTGCAGGTCTTCTACTGTCACCTTGAGGATACGCGCACGGAAGCGTTTGCGCTGCTCAGGCGTACGGCCGAAGAGTGCACTGTGGAAGGCCTGCTTGGCTTCACCCGCCGGAGATCCCGGACGGTCGATTGAGCTAACCACACCCAAAATCGCCTCTTCCAGTTTCTGCGGATCGTGCTTTGTGCTCAGCAGCCATTCGACAGACTTATCAAAGTCATCCAGTGTTTCGCTCAGACGTGGATCGCGGTAGGAGAAGAAACGGAATGCCGCATCGGCGGAATCCTGTGCCGCTCCAGAGCCGTAGGCACCGCCCTGTTCACGGATCGCACGATGCAGGAAACCGTTACGCAGGAAATCACCCAACACGGTCAGTGCTGCAGAATCTTCGTGCTCCACAGGAACTGTCGGGTACGCCTTGGCACAGAAGTTAACCTGCGTGCTGGTGGTCCAAAGTTGTTTCACATCACTGCGCAGAGACGGCAGTTCAAACTTCGTGCTGCTGGACTGTGCGTCGCCGTCTGCCCAGGTTGTACGCAAGGTTTCTGCCAGCGCATCCTGCTGTTCCGCTTCGGCAACGATCAGGAACTGTCGCGGTGCGGATTTAATCTTGTCATGCAATGCCTGCAGTTTCTCTGACAGGTTCTGCAACTGAGCATCGTCATTCAGGCTGTCATCCAGCGTTTTGATAAAGCGGATGCTCTCCAGACCGCGGGACTGGTGCGCCAGTTGCGCCGCCGGGCTCATGTTGGCTACAGCGGCCATCATCGCCAGGCTGTGGCCGTGACCTGTGATGCTCTGCTCTTTACGGGTGCGCTGCTGGGCAACGATCTCACGGATTCGCGCAGTTTCATCAAAACGGGCAGCGTGCAGTGTTTCATGCAGCAACTCCATCATCGGCTTCTGCTTGGAGACCAGCGCCTTACCTGTCAGCGTAAAGTAACCGCTGATATTCTGCTCGTTATCGATCTCACCACGCACGGATGCGTAGGCATGTACACTGCCGGTGACCTGAGACTGGTAGTGCTGGTTTTCCATGTAGTTGCGATCGCCACAACCCAGTTCGGTCAGCAAGTGGCCGAATAGCGGCAGCAGACTACGCTCCTCTTCGTCCAATGCGGGCAGATCCATAATCACCTGCTGGTAGACCAGACCGTTGGTGCCCTGGTTGTACTGGGTCAGAGGCAGGGCTGCATCAACAGTGCTCGCCTCTGGGATACGCATCTCTTCCGGCACATCCGCAATCGTCACCTTCGGCAGGATAGATTCGTCATCTTCCTGCATCTGGCGTGCTTCCAGCGCTGCGGCCTGAGCAACGACGGCTTCAGCCTCTTCGTCGCTCATCTGTGCGCGGATCGCTTTCAGGTTATCCGCTTCAACCTGGTCTCGACGTTGTGCCAGCTCGGCATCCGGGCGCAGTGTCAGGCGTACGCGGTGAGGATTATCCAGCAGCCACTCCTGCACCAGGCGCTGCACAAAATCAGGCTCTTTAATCTGTTCGTGCAGTGATTCCAGTACCGGATCGAGGTTCAGCAACGCGATCGCATCGCCACGGTGGATCGCGGATGGCATCGCTGCCAGGATCAGGTTCAGACCGTACGGATGACCGTCACCACTGATTTCGCGTTGTACCAGCTCCAACTGGTGCAACTGCGCTTCCAGCATCTCCTGCGGCACGCCCTCTTTCGCAACTTTCTGCAGCACATCGAGTACCAGGGCTTCGAACTCAGCGGCACGCTCCGGCTCACTGCCCTCTATACCACACATGAAACTCATCTGGCGGTTAGAGTCTTCCAGACCACACATCGGTGACGGTGCCGTACCCAGGTCGGTGGTTTCCAGTGCATTACGTAGCGGAGAAGCACTGTTGTCCAGCAGGACACGGGAGAGCAGGTGCGCTTTCAACTGCTCTTCAAGATTGGTGGAGTGCCCCATCAACCAGCCCATCACATGATGGGTTTTGGCGCTCAGATCGTCCTGATCCAGCGCGTAAGCTTCCTCAATACGTACCGGTGAGTGATACGGTTTCTCGTCCGCTACCGAGATCTCTTCATCCAGTTTTTCAAAACGATGCAACGCACGCTCTTCAAAACGCTGCTGCAGCGCTTTCACGTCCATATCCCCGAAGGTCATGAACACCGCATTGCTCGGGTGGTAATGGGATTTGTAGAATTCCAGCAGCTCTTCATAGCTCAGGTCGGTGATACATTCCGGCTCACCACCACTGTTGTAGTGATAGGTGGATGTCGGGAAGAGGTATTTGCTCAGGGTTTGCCACAGGGTAGAGATCGGCGAGCTCATCGCGCCTTTCATCTCATTAAGCACCACACCTTTATAAACCAGGTCGGATTCCTTATTCGCCGGCTCAGCGAACTCAATACGGTGGCCTTCCTGAGCGAAATCCAACGGATCCAGGCGAGAGAAAAATGCCGCGTCGAGGTATACATCCAGCAGGTTATTGAAATCTTTACTGTTCTGGCTGGCAAATGGGTACGCCGTCCAGTCACTGCTGGTGAACGCGTTCATAAATGTATTCAGCGAGCGCCGGGTCATCATAAAGAACGGGTCACGCACCGGATACTGCTCACTGCCACACAATGCAGTGTGCTCAAGAATATGGGCTACGCCGGTCGAGTCCATCGGCACGGTTCGGAATGCGACCAGAAATACGTTCTCTTCGTTTTCCGCCGCAATGTGGTAGTGCTTGGCACCGGTTTTTTGGTGGGTGTATTCCGCAACTTCTACGCCGAGTGAATCGATAATCTGGGCGCGATCAAACGTAAAGCTATCGAAGCAGTCCTGTACTTGCATAAAACTGATGCCTTATATCAAAAGAAAACCTGACCCGTCCTGCCCATCCGGCAGACACGAGTACTTATCCATTTCGTCAGATTGTATAGACAACATCTCAGGTTTCAAAAAACTGTTTTAATAAAGTTTTATTCTAGTCGCTGTTTTCATTTTGCGACGGGCCTACCGCCTCGCGGTGCATCGCAAAAATGACGGGTAAAAATCTTATCGGTCCCATATGCGTGGAAAAAACGCATTCAATAACAGGCTGTTTTATATAGATTTTAACCAACCAAATCTCAGAAAAACAAAATTTGTGCACCGCAACAACAAACGGTTGACAGGTTATTATTTAGCCACTATATTTGACACCAATTGCTGCAACGCACAAAAGCTCTCAACCAAGCTTATACCCAAGGTGATAAACATGTACGACCTGATGAAAGACGTAAAAGAAAAAATGCAGCCTGCTGTTGATGTGGCTGAAATCAACAAGAAAGCTGCTGAAAAACTGTTCGCTCTGCAGTCTGAGTACGTAACTGATTTTGTTAACTCTTGTGTTTCCCAGATGAAAGCACTGACTGAAGTTAAAGAACCTCAGCAGGCTGTTGAACTGCAGATGAGCTACTTCAAAGAGCTGGAAACCAAACTGGCTGACGTTGCAGAGAAAGAGTACGCAACTCTGAACGACGCTAAAGACCAGATCACTGAAGTTGTTGAGAAAAGCTTCGCTGAAATGCGCGACAACGACTACGTTACTGAAATGACCAAATACGTTAACGAAGCAACCGAAGCTGCGACCAAGTACATGAACAACGCTGCTGAAGTTGCTCCAGCTGCACCGGTTGCTAAGCCAGCTGCGCCTAAGAAAGCACCAGCTAAAACGTCCCGCAAGACTGCTGCTGCGAAGTAAGGCAAAAAGCTAAAAGACCAGACTGCACTACTGGGAGGGTTCCCGCTTCCCACTGTTCCACTCTGGCTACTATAGCCTTTATCCCTTTTTCCGGCCCTCTGGGCCGGATTTTTTATAAAAGCGCCGCGGCTTTCCTATCCTGCGGCGCTTTTATTTTTTTAACCGCTTCCGACTCAGATCTCTTCCATCCGGGCCAATGCCGGTAGAGGCCCTTCCAGTCCCATCGCGAACCGCATCACTTTGTTTTTCGCTGGCGAAACACGCTCGGCCAATCCCAGTCCCAGATTACGCACCAGTTTCAGTGGCAGGATATCGTTGCTGAACACGCGATAGAACATGTCCATCACCTGCATCATCATCAGGTTGTGTTTACGGCGCTGCTGTTCATACCCTTTCAGCACCGCCAAAGAGGTAAAGTCTTCACCGGCGCGCTTCGCTTTCAGAATAGTTTCCGCCAGTGCTGCCGCATCCAGCATACCTATATTGACGCCCTGCCCCGCCAGTGGGTGGATCATATGCGCGGCATCCCCGGCCAGCGCTACGCCTTCTGCTACGTACTGCTGTGCATGCTGACGGCGCAACGGGAAACTTCCCCGCTGAATCAATGTGTCGATCTTGCCGAGGGAATCCGGGAAGGTGGCTTCCAGCTCCGCCATAAACTGATCCTCTGGCAGCGCCATCAGACGCTTCACTTCGCCCGGCGTGTTGTACCAGACAAGAGAGGCATTCGCGCCCGGCATCGGCAGAAATGCCAACGGGCCCGTGGCGGTAAACTGCTGCCAGGTGATGTCCTGTTGCGGATACGCCGTTTCTACGGATGCCACCAGCGCATTCTGCTCATAATCCCATTTGTGCACGCCGATGCCTGCAGCCTGACGTACACGAGATTCACCACCGTCTGCGGCGATCAGCAGACGCCCCACCAGCTCGGTGCCATCTGTCAGCCTGACCACACTCGCACCCGGCGAATAGTCGATCGCTTCGGTCTGTGCCGGACAGATCAGTTCCACGTTATCGAAGGCGGCCATACGTTCCAGCAATGCCAATTGGATAACGCGATTTTCAACGATGTGGCCCAGATACGGGTAGGAGATCCCTTCCGAATTGAACTCGGTGGCCGCGCGCTCTTCGTTAGCCTCCCACACTTTCATGCGCTGATAGGGGCAGCTACGGCGGGAAATAATCCCCTCCCAGGCACCAACCATATCGATCACATTCTGGGAGGCAACGCTGATTGCAGAGACACGAAGGTCGTGTGGCTGTTCCGGCTCAAAGCCCTGCGGATAACGGTACTCGACAACACCCACCGAAAGACCACTGCCACCCAGCGCGCAGGCGATGGTCGCCCCCACCATGCCGCCACCCACAATCAGAACGTCATACCGCTTGTTCATGCTTATTTGTCATCCGCAGAAAATTTCCGGCAAGTATACCGAATTCATTTCCGGGCTGCTTGTGCGATCCCGCGCCAGCCCATTAGCCCTGTGTCGAACGCGAAAATTAGATACCTTTAATCAGACGCACCCACCACTGATCAGTTATTAGACAGATCAAAAGAGCTTTCATAAGCTTAAGAGTGCTCTAGCTTTTACGACCTACGATAAATTCAGATCCATGATAGCCCGTAAAATCAGGGATTCGATGCGCTCTGTCCTGGCTCTCTGGTAAACCACTTACCGGCAGGGGGAACCATCATGACCAAAAAGAAACTTGCCAGCTCTGTCCTACAAGCACTGGGTATGACGGCGCTCGTATTTATGGGGAAGGCGGCCTACGCCGGTATCCATAAAAGCCCCAATGATCATCGCGAACACCTGTCATTCAAACTCAGTAACGAGCTCGAAGTTCTACTGATCTCGGACCCTCAGGCCGATAAAGCCGCCGCTGCGATGAACATCGCCATTGGCTCCAACGCAGATCCTGACAGCCGCCCCGGCCTGGCGCATTTTCTTGAACACATGCTGTTTCTGGGGACCCAGAAATACCCGGAGGCCGGTGCCTATAAAGCCTTTATTCAGTCTCATGGCGGGCAGATGAACGCGTACACGGCGCACGAGAATACCAACTACTACTTTGATATCGCCTCCGACAGTCTGGAACCCGCGCTTGACCGCTTCGCCCAGTTCTTTATCGCGCCCCTGCTTGATGAGAAATATGTAGATCGTGAACGTCACGCCGTTCACTCCGAATATCAGTCCAAGCTACGCGATGACTATCGACGCTCCTTCTCGGTAACGAAACAGCTCATGAATCCTGCCCACAGCTACAGCCACTTCACCGTTGGCTCTCTGAAAACCCTGGGCGGAGACGTACGCACCGATCTCGTCAAATTCTACGAGCAGTATTACTCCTCGAACATGATGACACTGGTGGTCGAAGGTAAAGAGTCGCTGCCCGAATTGAAAGCGATGGTTGAGAAGCTGTTCAGTGCTGTACCCAACAAACACACCCAGCCACTCAACGTGCAGGCGCCGCTGTTTGATACCGGTACTCTGCCTGCCAAGCTAAGTATCAAAACCCTTAAGGATACCAACCGCATCAGCCTGACCTTTCCCGTGGACAGTGTTCGGGACCACTGGCACGAAAAACCGCTGCAGTATATCGCCGACCTGATCGGCTACGAAGGCCAGGGTAGCCTGCTGTCCTATCTGAAAGAGGAAGGCCTCGCCAACGGCCTCTCCAGCTCTACCGGCATCGACCTGAAAGACCAGGCCGCATTTAAGGTAAAGATCGACCTGACGGATCAGGGCAAATTGCAGCAGGACCGCGTAATTGAGAGTTTCTTCAGTTACCTGGACCTGATGAAAAAGGATGGCGTACAGGCCACCCTTTACGATGAGCAGCGTCGCCTGCGGGATACCCAGTTCCGCTTCACCGAAGCACGGGATCCGATGAAAGAGGTCAGTCGACTGGCTGCGTTGATGCAGAAGTATCCCGTCGAACATGTGTTCGACGCGCCTTATATAATGGACTCGTTCAACGCCAGCCAGATTCAGGAATATCTCGACCAGATCCGTCCGGACAATATGCTGATCACCGAGCAGTCGCGTGATGTGCAAACTAACCAGATCGACCCCTGGTACAACACCGGTTACCGCGTCGACAAGCTATCTGCACAAGATCTACAGCGCTGGAAAACACCGGACGCCATTGCCGACCTTAGTATCCGGGGTAACAACGCCTATATAGCAGACAACCTCGATGTTAAGCCGCTTACAGACACGGATACCACTGACACGCCTGAAGTGGTGTTCCAACGTGATGGCATGCAGCTGTGGCATTTACAGGATCAGGAGTTCAACGCACCGAAATCCGATATCTATTTCTCTGTTGCCTCTCCCAACGCTAACGACAGCGTGGAACACGCCATTATGACCACCCTGTTCACCCAGTTGGTTAAGGATCAGCTGAACGAAACCCTCTACGATGCCCGACTCGCTGGTCTCTCTACCCGTATCTATGGCCACATGCGGGGATTTAGCGTGCGCATCTCTGGCTACAACGATAAACAGCCTTTGCTACTTGAGACGATTACCAAAGCGATCAAAGAAGGCCGCTTTGACCAGCAACGTTTCGCGATGGTTAAGGAGCAGTTCCGAGACAAACTGAACAACACCGATAAGGACAAACCGTTCAACCAGACGATGCGCGAAATCTTCCGCCTGCTGCTGCCACAATGGAGTGCCGAAGAGAAGCTGGCGGCTCTCGATAAAGTCGAGCTGGATGATCTCGAACGCTTCATCCCTACGCTGTTTCAGGAGAACACTATCCGCATGATGACCCACGGCAACCTGACCACCGACGATGCGATTGTTCTGGCACGGATTGTTGAGGATCAGTTTGTGCCTGACCAGCTCGCTACCCCTGAGGTGGACGCACCTGTTGTGCAGTTGGCAGAAAACCGGCCGCTTACCCAAACGCTGGATATAACCCATAACGACTCGGCGATTAGCGTGTACTTCCAGGGGGAAGATACGCAAGTCAGAACCCATGCAGAGTTCAGTCTGCTCAGTGAGATCGTGTCATCGCCTTTCTATAACCAGCTCAGAACAGAGAAACAGCTGGGATACATCGTCTTCGGAACACCCTTAAAACTGGGTAAAGCACCAGGCCTGGCGTTTGTTGTACAAAGCCCGGTCGCGGAACCTCAGGAACTGGAGGCGCACATCAATGATTTCGTCGGCAATCTGCGCGTGACGATCGACAATATGAGCCCGCAGCAGCTGGAGCGATTTAAGCAGAGCGTTATCACAAAAGTGATGAAGAAGGACAAAAACCTCACCGCCCGCTCCAACCGCTTCTGGAGGGATATTGACGAAGAGGCACTGGAGTTTGATAGCCATGAAGCACTGGCCAATGCAGTTGCCGATCTCTCGCTGGAGGATCTGAAAGACTGCTATGAAAAATTAGCTGCGCGGCAGCTAGTGGTGCGCAGCTACGGTCGCAAACATAAGGAGATGAATGGCAACCGTGCAGAAACTGAGAAGCGCTGTGATAAGGAGATTCAGCAGATGAAAGCACGAGGCAACTACTTCAAAGCCTGATTCGTACTCAACCAAAACAAAAAAGGCGCCTTTTCCTTTCGGAACAGGCGCCTTTTTTCAATTTAACGAGGCGATCAGACCTCAGTCACACCACCCATGTATGGGCGTAGCGCTTCTGGTACTTCAATCTTGCCGTCTGCAGTCTGGTAGTTCTCCATCACTGCCAGCAAAGTACGACCTACCGCCAGACCAGAGCCGTTCAGGGTGTGCGCCAGCTCAGGTTTCTTGGTTTCCGGGTTACGCCAGCGTGCCTGCATACGGCGCGCTTGGAAATCGGTCATGTTGGAAACAGAGGAGATCTCACGGTACTTCTGCTGACCCGGCAGCCACACTTCCAGATCATAGGTTTTCGCTGCACTGAAGCCCAGGTCACCACCGCACAGAGCTACTACACGGTATGGCAGGTTCAATTTCTGCAGAATCGCTTCCGCGTGACCGGTCATCTCTTCCAGAGCATCCCAGGATTTGGATGGCTCAACGATCTGTACCATCTCTACTTTCTCGAACTGGTGCTGGCGGATCATGCCGCGGGTATCACGACCGGTAGAACCCGCTTCGGAGCGGAAACATGGCGTGTGAGACACGAACTTCATCGGCAGCTGAGCGGCGTCGATAATCTCATCGCGTACGATGTTGGTTACCGGTACCTCTGCGGTCGGAATCAGGTAGTAGTGACGCTCACCAAATGGCAGCTTGAACAGGTCTTCTTCGAACTTAGGCAGCTGACCAGTACCACGCAGGGAGTCCGCGTTAACCATGTACGGAACATAGACTTCGTTGTAGCCGTGCTCTTCGGTCTGAGTGTCCAGCATCATCTGGATCAGCGCACGGTGCATACGTGCCAGTTTGCCCTTGAGCATAGAGAAACGGGAACCGGTGATCTTTGCCGCTGTTTCAAAGTCCAGCTGACCATCCAGCTCACCCAGCTCAACGTGGTCTTTTGGCTCGAAGTCGAACGCACGTGGTGTACCCCAGGTACGAACTTCCACGTTGTCCTCTTCATCTTCACCTTCTGGCACAGATGCGTCCGGGATGTTTGGTACACCTACCAGCAGATCTTCCAGCTTCTCCTGCAGCGCGGACAGGTTAGCCTTGGCTTCGTCCAGCTGCTTGCCCAGCTCTGCAACTTCGGCCAGCAGTGGCTGAATGTCTTCACCGGCGGCTTTTGCTTTGCCGATCCCTTTCGATCGGGTATTACGTTCGCTTTGAAGGTTTTCAGTCTGAACCTGAAGCTCCTTGCGCTGATTTTCCAGCTCTACAAACTGCTCTACAGGGAAATCAAAACCCTTGGTCTTCAGCAGTTTTGCAACTTCTTCCGGGTTGGAACGTACGTATTTTGGGTCAAGCATGGGACTCTAATGCACCTTATTTAAAACAAGCGAGTGAACCACAAACCGCCATACAGCGCGGCGATACACAAAAGGACGCTTAATGATATATAAATCGCTGCAGACATGACATGCCCTTCCTGCAGCATTACGACGGTTTCGAGCGAAAAGGTGGAAAAAGTGGTAAATGCACCCATAAAGCCAACCATCAGCAGTGGTCTCAGCTCCGGGTTTAAGCGTGCTTTTTCCATGATCAAGACAAAACAAACACCCATCAGGAATGAGCCTATGACGTTACACGCCAGGGTACCGTAGGGCAGCTTGTAGGCAGCGTTGTTCAGCAGACCACTCATCCAGTATCGAGCCAGCGCGCCAGCGGCACCACCGATGGCAATCGCGATAAAGTGTTGCATCTGCAGATCCTTTAGCTGTTCCTGTGATTATTTATAACGTTGTTGCGGGCTCTGCGCATCCAGCGTACGCAGATAATCCAGCTTATCGCGAATCTTCTTCTCAAGCCCGCGGTCTTCTGGTTCATACCAACGCTGATCAGCCAGCTCAGGCGGCAGGTAATTTTCACCCGCAGCATAAGCACCCGGCTCGTTGTGTGCGTAACGGTACTCCTCCCCATAGCCCAGATCTTTCATCAGGGAGGTTGGCGCATTTCTGAGGTGTTCCGGCACCTCATAACCCGGTGCTGCCGCCACATCGGCACGGCACTGATTATAGGCGCTGTACAAAGCGTTACTCTTAGGCGCGCAGGCGCAGTAGACCGCTGCTTGTGCGATCGCGCGCTCACCCTCTGCTGGCCCGACACGTTCAAACGCATCCCAGGCGGAGAGTGCGACCTGCATTGCGCGTGGATCCGCATTACCGATATCCTCGGACGCGATCGCCACCAGTCGTCGTGCGATATAAAGTGGATCACATCCCCCATCGAGCATACGACAGCACCAGTACAAAGCGCCGTCCGGTGAAGAACCTCGTACCGACTTATGGAAAGCGGAGATCATGTCGTAGAAGAGGTCACCCTGCTTGTCATAGCGCCGTCCGGTGGAACGCAACACCTCTTCCATAACAGCATCATCAACCACCTCCCCCTGCTCCGTACTTTCCGCAAGATCGGAGGCGATCTCCAGAAGGTTGAGCGCACGACGGGCATCGCCGTCAGCGGCAATCGCCAGTTTTTCCAGCAGGGTTTCAGCGATGATCAGCTTGCGGTTACCCAGTCCGTGCTCCTCATCGTCCAGGGCGCGTTGGATCACGTCCCGAATCTCCAGCTGCTCAAGGCCCCGCAACAGATAGACACGTGCACGGGAAAGCAGCGCGTTATTGAGCTCAAATGATGGATTTTCGGTGGTTGCACCAACAAAGATGATGGTGCCATCTTCGATATAGGGCAGAAACGCATCCTGTTGCGCTTTGTTAAACCGGTGCACCTCATCTACGAAGAGGATCGTCTTGCGCCCGGATTGCGCCTGTACCTGCTTCGCCTGCTCCACGGCCGCACGGATATCCTTAACACCGGATAAGACGGCAGAGATGGTCATAAAGTGGGCGTCTACCTGATGGGCGATCAACCTTGCCAGTGTGGTTTTACCGACACCGGGCGGCCCCCAGAACAACATAGAGTGTGCCGCACCCTGCTCCAGCGCTGTACGCAGTGGTTTACCAGGTGCCAGCAGATGGGACTGCCCATAATATTCACTCAGACGCGTTGGCCGCATGCGCGCGGCCAGGGGTTCGTACGCCTTTTTCGGGCTGCCAAACAGATCGTCCATCAGACCTCAGAGTCCAGAATCAGGTCTGCACCTTCCGGCAGTACAAACTGGAAGAGGTCCGGTTTCAGGTCCGGATTCAGCTTCTGGTTTTCGAAAACGATGGTGGTACGTTGCCCAAGGGTATCTTCCAGCATCAGTTCAGAGATCATTCCGCTTTCGAAGAAAAGACGGATGCGGTTGAACGTATTCTGCTCGTCCACCGGGATCAGTTCGAACAGTTTGGCGCTGGAATTTTCTCCGCTCAGCAGCGCAATATGAAACTGTTCACGCAGCTCCTCTACCCGTCCATTCAGGATCAGCGCAGGTGCGCTGCTGGTACCGTTCTGAGCCGGTTTACGGGTGACCTGCTCCAGATCCGGATCGTACACCCAGATGTAGTCGCCATCACCGATGATTTCCTGAGGGAACGGTTCGCTGCTTTCCCAGCGGAACAGGTTAGGTTTGGCCACAGCCAACTTACCTCTGTTCTCCTGAACGCGCCGCCCCTGATCAGCGGTGGCGATCTGGGAGAAGTCGGCACTGAAGGTGCTATAGGTATCCAGCAGTGCTTTCAGCTCCGCATCTGCCAACTCTGCCTGTGCGCTGACGCTCCCCAGAACCAGGCTTGCTACAAATACACATCGTTTAATCAGGTTTTTCATCTTTAATCCTTAACCGGTGGCGGTGCCAGCACTTCACGCTGACCGTTACTGCCCGCCGGGCTGACTACACCCGCCGCTTCCATCGCTTCGATCATACGTGCCGACCGGTTATAACCGATCTTGAGACGGCGCTGCACACTGGAAATAGAGGCTTTACGCGTCTCGGTCACGAAGGCAACCGCTTCATCATATAGTGGGTCCTGTTCATCATCGAACAAGCCACCTGAACCGGTTATGACTGAATCTCCACCTTCGGCGTTCAGAATTTCTTCGACAAACACCGGCGAACCAATCTTCTTCCACGCTTCCACCACCCGATGAACCTCATCATCGCTGACGAACGCACCATGCACACGGTTCGGCAAGCTGGTACCCGCAGGCAGGTAGAGCATGTCACCCCAGCCCAGTAGATGCTCAGCGCCGGATTGATCCAGAATGGTACGGGAATCGATTTTGGACGAAACCTGGAAAGCGATTCGAGTCGGAATGTTGGCCTTGATCAGACCGGTAATCACATCCACCGACGGACGCTGCGTTGCCAGAATGAGGTGGATACCCGCCGCACGCGCTTTCTGCGCGATACGGGCGATCAGCTCTTCCACCTTCTTACCGACGATCATCATCATGTCGGCAAATTCATCGATTACCACCACGATATACGGCAGTGGTTTCAATTCGGGTGCAGGAGAATCAGCTGGCATACCATACTCTTCCGGATTCCAGAGCGGATCCTTGATGGGTTCACCTGCTTTACGCGCCTTCTCTAGCTTCTCATTAAAACCGGCGATGTTTCGCACGCCCATCTTCGCCATCAGACGGTAGCGTTCCTCCATCTCGCCGACACACCAGCGCAAACCGGCGGCGGCGTCTTTCATATCGGTGATAACCGGTGTCAGCAGGTGTGGGATACCGTCATAGATCGAAAGCTCCAGCATCTTAGGATCGACCAGCATGAGACGCACTTCATCTGGTGTTGCCTTAAACAGAAGGCTGAGCAGCATGGCGTTTACACCCACCGACTTACCGGAACCGGTAGTACCTGCCACCAGTAGGTGTGGCATCTTCGCCAGGTTCGCGACCACCGGGTTACCGGCAATGTCGTTACCCAGGCCCAACGTCAACTTGGACGGAGCTTCAAGGTAAGGTTTAGAGTTCAGTACCTCACTGAGGTGTACCGTTTGGCGTTCCTCGTTCGGGATCTCAACACCGATCACCGACTTACCAGCGATCACCTCCACCACACGCACACTGCTGACCGCCATGGAGCGTGCCAGGTCTTTCGCCAGGTTACTGACCTTGCTTGCTTTAACCCCCGGCGCAGGCTGGATCTCGAATCGGGTAATAACCGGGCCCGGATTAACCTCTACCACTTCAGCGATCACGTTAAAGTCTTTCAGCTTGGCTTCCAGCAGGCGTGACATCGATTCCAGCTGGTCCGGCGAATAACCTGCTGACTGGTTAAGTTCTGGTGGATCCAGCTTGTCCAGAGACGGAATTCGCATCTTCTGCTTGCTCGATGGCGTAGAACCTTGTGCGCCATCCAGGCCAAGATCCTTATCCTGCATCGGCTTATGGGTTTCGGAGAGCGGTACAATCCGAACGTTTTTACGGTTCTCTTCCACAGGCGCAACCACCTGTGGTTCGGGTTCGGCAACGGCCTGCGTAGCAGCGGCCTGCACGTCAGCCGCGCTTTGTACGTCCATATCCCAAGGCAGATCGTCGGGAGTTTGCTGTTCAGGTTCGGGACGCAGCGGAGCTACATCTACGTCTGACACCTCGGCGTACTCAACCTCAGGTTCAATTGGCGTAGCAGCAGATTTATCATTGAACGGCAACGAAGGCTGCCCTTCCTCTTTATCTGTATCTGTCGCGTCCTGAGGTACAAGATCCCCTGCAAACAGTGGCTCGACACGCTCAGGTGTTTCTGGTGCGCGACGCGGGCTACCCATCGGAATCCGGGATACGGCATCCAACGCCTGCTGACGCCCGTTATCCTCATCCTCTTGTTCGTACTCGTCATACTCTTCGTATTCGTGATCGTCACCACGATTTCGCTCTAGACGCTCCTGCAACTGTTCAAACTTACCAACAACCCCGGTGCCAACTTTTTCCAGCATGGCACTCCAGGAGGTTTCCAAAAATAGGGTCAGACCGAAAAGACAGAGGGTAAACAGCAGCACCGAACTGCCCAAAATACTGAACAGACCAACCGCTTGATCAGACAACGCCTCCCCCAACAAACCTCCAGCGGAAAACGGTAGCTGCAACGATTGGTTATCGAAATGGGTAGCAGCCAGCGCTGCAAGGCTGGCTACGGTGACCAGCGCACCGCAGGTGCGAAGAATAAAGAAAGGCACGGCATCCATCATGCCGACCTGTTTACGCAGCAGAAAGCGAACTGATGGCAACACGATCAGGGCAGGCAATAGATAGGCGCACACACCCACCGCCGAGAACGCCAGATCGGCCAGCCAGGCACCGACCACCCCGGTAAAGTTTCTTGTCTCCGGCTGGTATCCCAGGTGCGACCAGCCCGGGTCGCGCCCGTCATACCCGAGTAACGCCAATAAAAGAAACAGATTAAGGCCGATAACGATGATTAATGCGGCTTCTTTACATATACGCGCCACCATCGCCGGAAACTCAAGGAGCTGATCCTTGTCGGTTAAATTCAACAGAATTTCTCCACTTTCAAGCTGTTAGAACCGCCGTAGACAATAACATATTTCCAACCCATACCGACAAAAAGCATGGTGCCCTTCCACCGGTTGCGCAACGAATAAACAGTATCTGTGCAGCCATTAACCGAAATCCCGTCACGGTGAGTGGGCGAGGCAAGATTCTTGCAATATAATCCGCGCCATAACTTGAAATATTGCAGATCGCCCCTATTCTGTTTAACCCAACCAATTTAGCGACGGATTAACATGAGCGAAGTACAACATCACCGCCTGATCATCCTGGGCTCTGGCCCTGCCGGTTACACTGCCGCTGTTTACGCAGCCCGCGCAAACCTGAATCCTGTTGTTATCACTGGCATGCAGGCCGGTGGTCAGCTGACTACAACAACTGATGTCGATAACTGGCCTGGCGACGTAGATGGTGTACAGGGACCTGAGCTGATGCAGCGCATGCAGGCCCACGCAGAACGTTTCAACACCCAGGTTCTTTTCGATCACATCAATGAAACTGATCTGCAGAACCGCCCTTTCCGCCTGAAAGGCGATATGGGTGAATACACCTGTGATGCTCTGATCATCTCTACCGGCGCATCCGCTCAGTACCTGGGCCTGGAATCCGAAGAAGCATTCAAAGGCAAAGGCGTATCCGCGTGCGCGACCTGTGACGGTTTCTTCTACCGTGGTCAGAAAGTTGCTGTTATTGGTGGCGGTAACACAGCGGTTGAAGAAGCTCTGTACCTCTCCAACATTGCCGAAGAGGTTACCCTGATTCACCGTCGTGACACCTTGCGTTGCGAAAAAATTCTGCAGGATAAGCTGTTTGAACGTGCCGAAAACGGCAACATCAACATTATCTGGAACCACCAGCTGGACGAAGTACTGGGTGACGACATGGGCGTTAACGGTCTGCGTATCAAAGAGAGCAATGGTGATGCGACTCAGGAACTGGCAGTAGCCGGCCTGTTCGTTGCGATCGGTCACAAACCAAACACCGATATTTTTGAAGGCCAGCTGGATATGAAAGATGGCTACATCAAGATCCACAGCGGCACTGAGGGTAACGCAACCCAGACTTCTGTGAACGGTGTATTCGCTGCGGGTGATGTGTGTGACCACATCTACCGTCAGGCGATCACTTCCGCAGGCTTCGGCTGCATGGCCGCTCTGGATGCCGAGCGCTATCTGGACGACCTGGAGAAGTAAGGAATTGCAGGCTCCGATACTCATCGGGGCCTGCTTTTTCAAAGTACTATGATCGTTTGGTTAGACACCAATACCTGTAGCTTCCCCGCTATACATACCGCACTGAAGGACCCCAATGGCTTGCTTGCCGCCGGCGGCGACCTGAGTTCTGCGCGCCTGAAAGAAGCGTACCGACAGGGTATTTTCCCTTGGTACAATCAGGGCGAGCCTATTCTCTGGTGGAGCCCGGACCCTCGCTGCGTGCTGTATCCGGAACAGATTCACGTCTCCCGAAGTCTACGCAAGCGCATTCGTAAAAAGGACTATGTTGTGAGCTTCGACACGGACTTTGAAGCTGTGGTTGATGCCTGTGCCGAACCCCGAGCTAACGGCGACGGCACCTGGATCACCCGCGCCATGAAGGGCGCCTACTGCGAGCTGCATAAGCAGGGTATCGCCCACTCTGTCGAGGTACGTATCGACGGAGAGCTGGTCGGTGGTCTCTATGGCTTAGCAATGGGCAAGATGTTTTTTGGCGAGTCTATGTTCAGTCGCAGAACAGATGCATCCAAGATTGCGTTCGTGCATTTAGTCGAACAACTTAAGATCTGGGGCTATGCTTTAATCGACTGTCAGGTAAGCAACGAACATCTGAAATCCCTGGGTGCCAGAGAGATTCCCAGAGCAGAATTTAAGCGCTACCTGAACAAGTATCTGGATCGGGATCCCGGCCACCGCTGGGAGCTTGAGCTGGAAACGATCAGTTTCGGGGAATCTGCACCATGACTAACCTGAAAACCTTACATTTCTACGCCACGCCAGAGCATGATTGCAGCTATCTGAAGGACAGACAGGCGAAAACTCTGTTTGTTGATCCGCATGCGATCATCACCAAGGACACCTACAGTCAGCTGTCGGACCTAGGTTTCAGACGTAGCGGCGGACATATCTATCGTCCGCATTGTAAGGAGTGCCAGGCGTGTATCTCCGTACGCATTCCGGTTGATGCTTTCAAAGCAAGCAAAAGCCAGAAACGCGTCATGGCGAAAAATCGTGATCTCAAATTCCGCGCGGTTGAACCTCAGTTCACCCAGGAATATTACGATCTGTATGCCCGCTACATTACCGAACGCCACAACGACGG
Source organism: uncultured Marinobacterium sp. (assembly GCA_947501565.1). GTDB lineage: Bacteria > Pseudomonadota > Gammaproteobacteria > Pseudomonadales > Balneatricaceae > Pontibacterium. The sequence continues at coordinate 15,308 of CANMWJ010000014.1, read as the reverse complement.
TGATATGTATCCGCCCAGCATCGATCAGTTCACCTCCTTTCTGGTCGATGGCGCGCAGGATACGATCTTTATCGAATTCCGTACGCCAGATAACACTCTGATGGCGATCGCGGTCTGCGATGAACTCAGTCAGGGACTCTCCCCTATCTACACTTTTTACGATCCGGACGAAGAGAAACGCAGCCTCGGCACCTTCGCGATTCTCTGGCAGATCGGCGAAACTCAGCGCCGCCATCTGCAGTACGTTTATCTCGGTTATTGGGTCCGCGAATGCCGCAAGATGAACTACAAAATCATGTTCCGTCCAATCGAACTGTTACTGGATGGCCACTGGGTCTCCATCACATAACTGTAACCATATCTTCAAATCCGTTTTTCAAGAATGTCTTTGATATACCTGAACAATTCAGGCACAATACGGCGCTTCAAAAAACGGGTTTGGATCTGCAAAGGCCTTAAGAGGTAGCTACTGAATGGCTAAAGAAGATAGCATCGAAATGGAAGGCACTGTGATCGACACACTTCCGAACACGATGTTTCGTGTTGAACTGGAAAACGGTCACATTGTTACAGCGCACATCTCCGGAAAAATGCGTAAAAACTACATCCGCATTCTTACCGGCGATAAAGTGAAGGTCGAGCTGACTCCGTACGACCTGAGCAAAGGCCGTATCGTCTACCGCGCACGTTAAGTCGATTTCCCGCTCGACTTCGCGAGACGAAAAAAGAGGCAGCCCTTAGGCTGCCTCCATCACTTCTACAAGAAGCTCTCCTGATTCATCCACTGTAATCGCGACTTCACCACCCTCCTCGGCCAATTCACCGAAAAGAATCATCTCAGCCAGCGGTTTCTTCAGCTTCTCCTGAATCATGCGTTTCATCGGACGCGCACCCATCTGCTCATCGTAGCCGTTTGAAGCAAACCAGCCACGCGCAGCTTCATCAACGTGCAGCACCACGTTTTTCTCATCCAGCTGTACCTGCAGCTCAGTAATGAACTTATCAACCACACCTTTGATGATATCGGTCGACAGGGCTTTGAACTGAATAATACCGTCCAGACGGTTGCGGAACTCCGGCGTGAACAGCTTACGGATAGCTTCCATACCATCGGTGGTGTGATCCTGTTTGGAGAAACCGATGGAGTTACGCGCCATCCGCTCCGCACCTGCGTTGGTGGTCATCACCAGAATCACGTTACGGAAGTCCGCTTTACGCCCGTTATTGTCAGTCAGCGTACCGTTGTCCATCACCTGCAACAACAGATTAAACACTTCCGGATGCGCCTTCTCGATCTCATCCAGCAACAGCACACAGTGCGGTGACTTGGTGATCGCTTCAGTCAGCAGACCGCCCTGATCGTAACCGACGTAACCCGGAGGCGCACCGATAAGACGGGACACGGTGTGACGCTCCATATACTCAGACATATCAAAGCGCACCAGCTCAATACCCATCTGACGCGCCAGCTGAGTGGTTACCTCAGTTTTACCGACACCTGTCGGACCAGAGAAGAGGAAGCTACCCACCGGTTTGTTAGGCTCTTTCAGGCCCGCACGGGAGAGTTTAATCGCAGATGCCAGCGTATCGATCGCCTGATCCTGACCAAGAACCACCATCTTCAGATTGCTATCCAGCTTGGAGAGCAGATCTTTATCAGAGGCAGATACACTCTTAGGAGGAATACGCGCAATCTTGGCAACAACCGATTCGACATCAATCACGTCGATCTCTTTCTTACGCAGATCAACCGGCAACAAACGCTGATAGGCACCCGCCTCGTCAATCACATCGATCGCCTTGTCTGGCATGTGCTTGTCGTTGATGTAACGGTCAGCCAGCTCAGCCGCTGCCTTAAGCGCCTGATCGGTGTATTTCAGATCGTGATGCTCTTCAAAACGACTTTTCAGACCACGCAGGATCTTGTAGGTATCTTCAACAGTCGGCTCAAGCACATCCACCTTCTGGAAGCGGCGTGCCAACGCACGGTCTTTTTCGAAGATGCCGCGGAACTCCTGGAACGTAGTCGAACCGATACAGCGGATAGCCCCGGAACTCAACAGTGGTTTCAGCAGGTTAGACGCATCCATAGAGCCGCCCGATGCGGCACCAGCACCGATAATGGTATGGATCTCATCAATAAACAGGATCGCGTGATCCTGACGCTTAATCTCGTTCAGCAACGCTTTCAGGCGCTTCTCAAAATCACCACGGTATTTAGTACCGGCGAGCAAGGCACCCAGATCGAGAGAATACACGACAGAGTTAGCGATAACCTCCGGCACCTCCTCTTCGACGATCAGCTTGGCAAGGCCTTCTGCGATCGCGGTCTTACCTACACCAGCCTCACCGACGAGAAGCGGATTGTTTTTACGGCGACGCGACAGGATCTGCACAACACGCTCGACCTCAGAATCGCGACCTACGAGCGGATCAATACGCCCCTGACTGGCTTCCACGTTCAGATTAACGGCATATTTGGAGAGTGGGCTTTTATCTCCCTCCTCCGTCGCTTCACCCTCAACAGGAGAACCATTCGACTCGTGTTCGTGATCAGATACCCGGGAGATTCCATGCGAGATGAAATTCACCGCGTCAATGCGCTCTACGCCCTGCTGCTGCAGGACAAATACAGCCTGGCTTTCCTGTTCACTAAAGATGGCCACCAGCACGTTAGCACCGGTAACTTCGTTTTTACCGGACGACTGCACATGAAACACCGCACGCTGCAACACGCGCTGAAAACCCAATGTTGGCTGAGTTTCTATGTTCGGAATATCGTCGGGCAAAAGGGGTGTAGTTTCATCAATGAAATCGGCAAGGCTCTGACGTAACTTAACCAGATCAGCTCCACAGGCGTTAAGTACATCGGTTGCCGCACGGTTATCCAGCAGCGCCAGCAAAAGGTGCTCTACCGTCATGAATTCATGGCGTTTCTCTTTTGCTGCTTTGAAGGCTGCACTGAGCGTATCTTCAAGCTCTCGGTTCAGCATAGCGGCCCCCTATACACTTTCAATTTCACACAGCAAGGGATGTTTATTATCTCTTGCATATTGATTCACCATAGCAGCTTTAGTTTCGGCTACATCACGAGTATAGACGCCACAGACGCCTTTTCCCTGTGTATGTACCGCTAACATCACTTGAGTAGCCTTTTCCTCGTTCATGTTGAAGAACGCCATCAATACCTCTACTACAAAATCCATCGGCGTATAGTCGTCATTCATCAGCACAACACGATACATCGAAGGCCGCTTCAGCTCTGGCTTTACCTCTTCTGTCACCAGACCGTGATCAGAATCTTCCCTGTCCTCATTCGGCCCATCTGCCATACGAATGGCTTTCAATCTCTGTGTATACACCATGAAAATCTGTCTTTTAATATCAAAAATTTACTATTGAACATTTATTGCACGCCAATCCACACGAGCTAAATACGCATGCTATACTAATGCCCAGCAGGAGTGATAAGTATCTGGAGTCCCTGCGAAGACGTAAAGGAATTTGTGACCCTTAACAACTATATTTTAACAGCACCGAGGGTTGCAGTTGAGGACTGTTACGGCATTCCTCATTCTTCACTGGATCTGGATATTAGGAGTCTTATCAATGCAGACAGGGAAAGTAAAGTGGTTCAACAACGCCAAAGGTTATGGGTTCATCCTGTCGGAAGACCATAACGAGGATCTCTTTGCCCACTACTCTGCCATTCAAACGGATGGTTACAAGAGCCTTAAAGCTGGCCAGACGGTCGAGTTTGAAACAGCACCCGGCCCTAAAGGACTGCACGCTGTAAACATCAAACCTATGTCAACCTAACTAACAAAACCAAGCTAACGCGACCTAACACACTATCTTGGTATACATCTACGGGTGAGCTAGCGAACAACAAGAATCAAAATTATTAAAAATGATACGACGCAATCATAAAACCAGCCTTGAGGCTGGTTTTCTAGTTTCTGAGCGTCACTTTTCACGTGCGACGCAAACTAAAACGGGACGACCATGCGTCCCGTTCACATCAGCAGTGCGTAAAGTCGTTACATCTTCGCGATGATTGCGTCGCCAAACTCTGAACAGGACAGCAGTGTCGCACCGTCCATCAAACGCTCAAAATCATAGGTAACGGTTTTCGCAGCGATCGCGCCGTCCATCCCTTTGATAATCAGATCTGCAGCTTCGATCCACCCCATATGGCGCAACATCATCTCTGCAGACAGAATCACAGACCCCGGATTAACCTTATCCTGCCCCGCGTATTTAGGCGCGGTACCGTGCGTTGCCTCAAAGATCGCCACGTCATCCGACAGGTTGGCGCCTGGCGCGATACCAATACCCCCCACTTCGGCAGCAAGCGCATCAGAGATATAGTCACCGTTCAGGTTCAGTGTGGCGACAACGTCATACTCAGCGGGGCGCAGAAGGATCTGCTGCAGCATCGCATCTGCAATTACGTCCTTCACTACGACATCTTTGCCCGTATGCGGATTCTGGAAACTCATCCAAGGACCGCCATTCAGGAGCTCAGCACCAAACTCATCACGGGCCAGCTCATACCCCCACTCTTTAAAGGCACCCTCGGTGAACTTCATGATGTTGCCTTTGTGCACCAAGGTCAGGGAATCACGGTCATTGTCGACGCAATACTGCAACGCCTGACGTACCAGACGTTTTGTGCCCGCCTCGGAGACAGGCTTGATCCCAATACCGCACATCTGATCAAACCGGATCTTGGTGACCCCCATCTCCTCTTTGAGGAAGTTGATCACCTTCTCCGCTTCTTCTGAACCTGCCTTCCACTCCACACCGGCGTAGATATCCTCAGAGTTTTCCCGGTAGATCACCATGTCGACGTCACCAGGATTACGTAGCGGGCTTGGCACACCTTCAAACCAACGCACTGGACGTTGGCAGACATAAAGATCCAACTCCTGCCGCAACGCTACGTTAAGGGAGCGGATACCACCCCCCACAGGTGTAGTGAGGGGCCCCTTAATACCCACTTTGAACTCTTTGAACGCCTCGAGCGTCTCCTCAGGCAACCAGGTATCCTGATCGTATACTTCGGTCGCTTTTTCACCGGCGTACACCTCCATCCAGGCGATCTGCCGTTTACCACCGTAGGCTTTCTCGACAGCGGCGTTCACCACATCGATCATGACAGGCGATACATCCATTCCTATGCCATCCCCTTCGATGTAGGGAACAATAGGATTGATTGGAACATTGAGTGAGAAGTCGTCGTTCACCGTGATCTTCTGTCCATCCGGAACCTGAATATGCTGGTATCCCATAACCATCTCCATTAGCTGACGAGCCTGCCGAGGCCCGATTGCATTCTTAGAATTATCTGAAGCAGCGTGTAATATATAGCACAGCCTGACTGAGCCGTTGGCTCAGGCCATATCCCCGTTTCCGTTATAAGACTCACCGATGTCCACTGTTTTTTTGCTCAACAAACCGTTCCACGTACTTTCTCAGTTCACCGACAATGAAGGCCGTGACACCCTTGCCAGCTACGTAAAGGAGAAAGGGGTCTATGCTGCCGGGCGACTCGATTACGATTCAGAAGGCCTTTTGCTACTGACCGATGACGGCAACGTACAGCATCAGCTCGCCCATCCGAAGTTTAAGATGGAGAAAACCTACTGGGTTCAGGTTGAGGGGGAGATAACCCAAGACGCACTTCAGCAGCTGCGCAAAGGGGTGGAACTCAAAGATGGTATGACGCGCCCCGCTAAGGCCCTAGCGATAGATGAGCCAAACGTGTGGCCACGTAACCCACCGATCCGGGAACGAAAAAACCAGCCGACCAGCTGGCTGGAGATAAGAATATCCGAGGGACGTAATCGACAGATCAGACGCATGACCGCAGCTGTTGGATTCCCAACGTTACGACTGATTCGCTATGCAATTGGTAACTGGACGCTCGATGGCATCCAGCAAGGGGAATACAGGAAAGAGGAGATCAACCTGCCCGCGCCGAAGCGCAGAACAGGGCAGCAAAGAAAACATCCTTCTCGTACCACCCCGCAACGGCGCCGGTCTCGCCGCTGATTACCAGTCTTCAGCGGCGTCCAGGTCGGTCTTTTTCTGCTCGACCCACTGCTCTCCCACATTGGTGATCTCTTTTTTCCAGAACGGCGCATCACGCTTCAGATAATCCATAATGAAGCGCGCCGCCTGAAACGCATTATCACGGTGTGCGCTACCAACACCGACAAACACGATGTTTTCGTTGAGGCGCAGTTCGCCAACACGATGAACAATGATGATGTTGCCCAGCGACCAACGCTCACGCGCCTGATCCGCAATCTTCTCCAGTGCCTTTTCCGTCATACCTGGATAGTGCTCCAGAAAAAGTGCTTCCAGATGATCACCCTGCTCCATCTCCCGCACGATACCGGTAAAGGTAACAATCGCACCACTGGTGGCATCGTCTGCGCGCACCTGCTCGGAAAGCGCACCAATATCAAAATCTTCCGTCTGAACCTGAATCACTGTACGGGACATGCAAATACCTCAAAAAAACCAAAGTCTTCATCCGCAAACCAGCTGCGAAATGAATGACACCACAGGAAAAATCATAACATTAATGGTAAGGTTTGCGCCTTTACCGATGTTAAGGGAAACACTATGTGTTGGACGCCACACGCAACCGTTGCCACAATCGTTGAACGCGATGGCCGCTTTCTGATGGTTGAAGAGGTATCCAGTGGCCGCGTTGTGCTCAATCAGCCCGCAGGTCACCTCGAAGAGAACGAATACTTCGCAGACGCGGCCGTGCGCGAAACCATGGAAGAGACAGGCTGGCAGGTAGAACTGAAAAATCTGGTCGGCATGTACGCTTATAAATCCGGCAACAGCAACATAACGTACCACCGCCTCTGCTATGCAGCCGAAGCTGTCGAGCACCATCCGGACAGCCCTCTGGATGACGGTATCATCCAGGCTTTATGGCTGACCCGTGATGAACTGGCTGAACGCGCCGACCAACTGCGCAGCCCGACGGTACTGAAATGCATCGACGATTACCTTGCAGGCAGATCCTTTCCGGTGGATTTTGTCTTCGAACAGCTTGATTAAGAACAGAACGACCCTAAATGACAGACACCGCTAATACTAAAGTAATCGTCGGCATGTCCGGCGGCGTGGACTCCTCAGTTTCTGCCCTGCTACTGATGCAGCAGGGTTACCAGGTCGAAGGCCTGTTTATGAAAAACTGGGATGAAGATGACGGCACAGAGTACTGTACCGCCAAGGACGACCTGGCCGACGCGCAAGCGGTGTGTGACAAGCTGGGCATACATCTGCACAAAGCCAATTTTGCTGCAGAGTACTGGGATAATGTCTTTGAGCACTTTCTGGAAGAGTACAAAGCGGGCCGCACCCCAAACCCAGATATCCTCTGTAACCGCGAGATCAAGTTCAAAGCGTTTCTGGAATACGCCAGAGAGCTTGGCGCTGACCTGATCGCCACTGGACACTACACCCGCCGTGGCGAGGTGGACGGTAAAGCTGCGCTACTGAAAGGCCTGGACGGCAACAAGGACCAGAGCTACTTCCTGCACCAAGTGGGCACCGAAGAGCTGGCACAATCGCTGTTCCCAGTGGGCGAACTGGAGAAACCGGAAGTACGTCGCCTGGCCGAAGAGCACGACCTGATCACTCACAACAAGAAAGACAGCACCGGTATCTGCTTTATCGGCGAGCGTCGCTTCAAGGACTTCCTGCAGCAGTACCTGCCGGCTCAGCCGGGCAAGATCGAAACACCGGAAGGTGAAGAGATTGGCGAACACGCGGGCCTGATGTACTACACCATCGGTCAGCGTCAGGGGCTGCATATCGGCGGCCTGAAAAACCATCCGGAAGCGCCATGGTTTGTCGCCGACAAAGATCTGGAACGCAACGTACTGATCGCCGTACAGGGCAAACAGAACGATCTGCTATTCACCGACTGGCTCACTGCATCTGATATTTTCTGGATCAGCGGCGAAGCGCCGGACGCCCCGTTCAGCTGCAAAGCCAAGATCCGCTATCGTCAGGCCGATCAGGGCTGCACCCTTACTCGTAATGAACGCAACGAATATGTTGTAACCTTTGATGAGCCGCAGCGTGCAATCACCCCCGGACAATCCGTCGTCTTCTACGATGGTGATATTTGCCTCGGTGGTGGCGTCATAGAGAATACTGGCAAAAAAGAAGAATTAAAGGAGCCTGCCTGATGTCGCGCAAGCACGACGAACAAACCGTTGCCCTGGCCGCCCTGTTTCAGGCGGCAGCGCTGGTTGAACAGATAGCCACCCGAGGCATGGTCCCCCAGAACAGTCTGGAGACGTCGTTCTACAGCCTGTTCGTGACCAATCCAAAGACCACTGAAGAGATCTTCGGCGGCGTTCACGACCTGCCTTACAACCTTCAGCTTGGTTTGCGCAACCTGCAGGATCTGGTGGAGAAGAAGCGCTCCGAACACAACAAAGATATCGTACGCTACGCCCTAAGCATGATGTATCTGGAGCGCAAGCTTAGCGCCAACGGCGAGATGCTCTCTGCAGTCGGCAACCGACTGGATCAGATTCAGGAACAAGCGCGCTACTTCAATCCGGATGATGAAAACCCGCTGAACAACCCATCCACTTTCTGCCATCCGAACGTAGTGTCCAACCTGGCCAGCCTCTATCAGGAAACCATCAGCACCTTCAGTTTCCGCATTCAGGTCGGCGGCGATCCACGCCACCTGCAAAACGCTGAAAACGCAGCCAAAATTCGAGGCCTGCTGCTCGCCGGTATTCGCGCAGCGATGCTGTGGCGTCAGGTGGGCGGTAAACGTTGGCACCTGTTCTTCTTTAAGTCCCGGGTTCGCCCCTCGCTGAACAAAATTCTGGCGAACAAATAAGTTACCCAGAACAAGGGGAGTCCTCTGAATAGAGACTCCCCCCACACCTCTCCAAAGCCACATAAACAGTTCTGTGTTCGCTTACACAGAAAGTCGCACAGTTGTTACCGTCTTCCCTACAGCTAACGTGGTTTTTTCGGTATAATGCCGCCCTCAATTTTTACTAGTGAACGAAGAGATCGATTCCATGGAGCTTTCCGCCCTCACAGCCGTATCCCCGGTTGATGGTCGCTACGGCAGCAAGACTGCTGACCTGCGTGCCGTATTCAGTGAATTTGGCCTGATCAAAGCACGTGTAACTGTAGAAGTACGCTGGTTGCAGAAACTGGCTGCGCACCCTCAGATCACCGAAGTACCTGCGCTGAGCGACGAAGCTAACGCCCTGCTGAATGATCTGGTCGACAACTTTGGTCAGACCGAAGCAGAACGCGTTAAAGAGATCGAACGTACCACCAACCACGACGTTAAAGCGGTTGAGTACCTGATCAAAGAGCGCATTGCAGACAACGCTGAGCTGGCTGCAGTGAGCGAATTCGTTCACTTCGCGTGCACCTCTGAAGACATCAACAACCTGTCTCACGCACTGATGCTGAAAGAAGGCCTGGACGTTGTCCTGCCTGTTATGCAGCAGGTAAGCGATGAGATCGCTGCGCTGGGCCGTGAACACGCTGCTGAGCCGATGCTGTCCCGCACCCACGGCCAGACCGCTTCTCCAACCACCGTTGGTAAAGAGATGGCGAACGTTGCATACCGCATGCAGCGTCAGATCAAGCAGCTGAAAGCTAACGAACTCCTGGGCAAGATCAACGGTGCTGTAGGTAACTACAACGCTCACCTGTCTGCTTACCCAGACGTTGACTGGGCTGCGAACGCTAAAGAGTTCGTTGAAAGCCTGGGTCTGACTTTCAACCCATACACCACGCAGATCGAACCACACGATTACATCGCTGAGCTGTTCGATGCAGTATGCCGCTTTAACACCATCCTGATCGACTTCGATCGTGATATCTGGGGTTACATCTCTCAGGCGTACTTTAAGCAGAAAACCATCGCGGGCGAAGTGGGCTCCTCCACTATGCCGCACAAGGTTAACCCTATCGACTTCGAAAACTCCGAAGGCAACCTGGGTATTGCGAACGCAATCATGCAGCACCTGGCAGCTAAACTGCCAATCTCCCGCTGGCAGCGCGACCTGACCGACTCCACTGTACTGCGTAACATGGGTGTTGGTTTCGGCTACAGCCTGATCGCTTATCAGTCCACTCTGAAAGGCATCAGCAAGCTGCAGATTAACCCTGCTGTGCTGGACGCAGATCTGGAAAACTCCTGGGAAGTACTGGCTGAGCCTATCCAGACCGTAATGCGTCGCTACGCGATCGAAGAGCCTTACGAGAAACTGAAGGCCCTGACCCGCGGCCAGGAGATGAACAAAGAGACTATTCAGGCGTTCATCGACACTCTGGAGATGCCTCAGGCAGCGAAAGACGAACTGAAGGCCCTGACTCCTCAGAGCTACATCGGTAACGCAATCGATCAGGCAAAAGCGATCTGATCGTTACTGAAACATATTAAAAACGGGGCCTAGCGCCCCGTTTTTTCTGACTTTTATTTAGACAGCGATACACCCTATGGAAAAATTCACCGCACCGGACGGCACTTCGATCCGCTACATCAGCATCGGCCACGGACGCCCGATCATCTTCCTGCACGGCTGGACCGCCAGCGCCCGCGAATGGCTGCCTTTCGCATCAGAACTGGCCGATCACTTTCAGGTGTTCTGCTGGGATGCGCGCGGACATGGCGACCATGAGTATCCAGAGGACTGTGATACCCATATACAGCTGATGGCTAAAGATCTGCAGCAGCTGATCGAGAAATACGACCTGCAGGATGTGGTGCTGGTAGGACACTCCATGGGGGCGCTGACCAGTTGGGAATATATCCGCCAGTTTGGTACTGACCGCTTGGGCGGTCTTTGCATTGTTGATCAATCACCGAAGCTGGTAACGGATGAAAGCTGGCCACATGGCATCTACAGCAACTTCCCGACCGACAAGAACCAACAGCTGATTCAGCGCCTGTCAGAAAACTTTGCTGAAGGCGTATTGGAGCTGGTTGCGTTCGGCAACAACAAGCGCTCACGCGAAAACTTCGAGCGTAATTCACGTGGTTTCCAGCAGATGCGCGAATACCTGCAGCAGCTACCAGGTCCGATCCTTACTGCCTGCTGGCAATCCCTGACAGCGCAGGATTATCGTGACGTCATGGATACGATCGATGTGCCTGCCCTGCTGATCTACGGCGATGAAAGCCAGTTCTACTCCACAACCCTCGCGGAGTGGGTAGCGACAAATATCAAGGACGCCGAACTGCATATCTATGAGAATTCCGATCACTCACCACAACTTTGGCATCGGGAACGTTTCGTCTATGATGTGCGCCGTTTTGTAACACAACTGAGTAATGCCTGATCCATCTATGCTCAACAACATTCGAATTGTTCTGATCAATACCTTCCACCCCGGTAACGTGGGTGCAGTTGCCCGTGCTATGAAAAATATGGGGCTTAGCGATCTCTGGCTGGTAGAACCCAACGACTACCCGAACGAGGAAGCCGTGTCCCGTGCAGCAGGCGCTAAAGACCTGCTGGAGAGCGCACATATCGTTGGCTCAATGGAGGAAGCGATCAGCAACTGTCAGCTGGTAATCGGTACCAGCGCACGCAACCGCACCTTCAATCTACCTCAGCTGGATGCTCGCGACTGTGCGGCCAAGGCCGTGGGAGAAGCCCGACAGGGCAAGGTGGCGATTGTCTTTGGCCGTGAGACCATGGGATTGCACAATAGCGAACTTCAACAGTGCAACTACCACGTGTTTATTCCATCCAATCCCGAATACCCGGTGATGAACATCTCCCAGGCGGTTCAGGTGATGTGCTACGAATTATGGATGGAATCCAATCGCGATGACACGCAGTATCCGCAGCAAGAATATCCCCTCCATAAAGATATGGGTTTATTCTACGAGCACCTCGAACGGGTTCTAAGACGCACCAACTTCATCATTCCACAGCATCAGGGAAAGGTGCTGGAGAAACTGCACCGTTATTTCAACCGCTCGCGGCCTGAAAAAACGGAACTGAATATGTTGCGCGGAATCTTAGCCTCCGTCGAAGAAACACTTGATAACGAGAAGTCCTGACGGACTCTATTCATTTTTTGGAAATCGCTATGCATCAAGATCTTGCTTCTCTGCTTAAACAAACCGACGAACTTCGCGCTCACATGGATCAACTGCGCGGTGGCATCCAGGCTGCACACGATCAATCCCGCCGCCTGGAATATGATGCAGCCAGCATCTCCGAGTGTATGACAAGCATCCAGAAGTGCGTTCGTCTCGTTGGCAACAACCGCATGGCAGCATTGTCTGCCCGCGATATGCGCAAGGTAATGGGCGAACTGGAAGAGTCCGTAGACCGTCTGGCAGGAATTATCGGCTAATGACAGAGCAACCCTCCCCTTTTGGCAACATCTCCGTCGAAACCTTTCTGCAGGAGTACTGGCAGAAGAAACCGCTGCTGATCCGCAACGCCTTTCCGGATCTGGAAGCACCAGTAGGTCCTGATGAGCTTGCAGGCCTTGCATGCGAAGAGGATGTCGAAGCGCGTCTGGTCGTACAGAACCCGGAAAATGACGATTGGGAACTGCAACACGGTCCCTTTAACGAAGAAACCTTTGCAGAACTTCCGGAGAAAAACTGGACGCTGCTGGTACAGGCAGTTGACCACTGGGTGCCGGAAGCAACGGATCTGGTCGAACAGTTCCGATTTATCCCGAACTGGCGCTATGACGACCTGATGGTCAGCTTCGCCAGCCAGGGCGGAGGGGTGGGCCCCCATTACGATAACTATGACGTTTTCCTGATTCAGACTCAGGGCAAACGTCGCTGGGAGGTGGGAGGCTTCTTTGACCAGAACTCCCCTCGCCGCCCTAATATGCCGGTGATGATCATCCCGGACTGGGAACCCGAACACACCTGGGTCCTGGAACCGGGTGACATGCTTTATATCCCCCCTCAGGTCGGTCATAACGGTGTTAGCGAAAGCGACGATTGCATGACCTACTCAGTGGGTTTCCGAGCGCCTTCTCATGCGGAGATTCTGCGTAGCTTCACCGATTTTGTCGGCGAAAAGCTCACCTCTGAATCCCGTTACACCGATCCGGGCCTGGCGCTGCAAGCCAACCCAGGGCAGATCGGCCCAGAGGCGCTGCAACAGGTACGCGATATCTTTAACCAGTACCTGAACGACGATAAGCAGCTATCACAGTGGCTGGGAGAGTTTGTTACCGATCCGAAATACCCGGACCTGGACCAGAGTGCGGATGAAGAGATTGAACTGGCTCAACTGCAAGCTGCACTGGCCGACGGTGATCTGCTTCTGTCGCGCAATGAAGGCAGTCGTTTCTCTTATTACCAACTTGGTGAAAGCATTGTTCGTCTGTTTGCGGACGGCAAAAGCTTTGAATGCTCAGGCGTAACCTGCTCACTGGCAACATCTCTCTGCCAGAATCCGAACATTGTGATCAACCAGGGAGAGTGGAGCGACGACGCCCTGACGCTTCTCGTAGAACTGCTGAATAACGGCTCCGTTTACTGCGAATAATCGTAACCCGCTACCGCTGCCGATACTAAACCGTATCGGCAGCAACATCTCCCTCAACCTCTTTTGCCACTTCCACAATCAACCGACGAATCCACTTGTGCGCACTATTGTGCTGTAACAACGGACTCCAGGCCATTTTCAGTTCAAACGGTGGGATCTCAAACGGCGGCTCTTTGATCACCAGCTTCGGATTGCCCTCCTGAGCCAGCGCGGCCTTTGTGGGAATGGTAACGACCAGTGACTTCTGTTCGGCCAACAGCGACGCCGACTGGTAATGACGGGTAAACACAGAGATATGCCGCTGACCGCCGATCCGGCGCAAAGCCTCATCCACCCAGCCTAAGCGCTTAGTATCTTTTGGCGTCAAACCCATCCCCGCCCCCATACCGGTCTTACTTACCCAGACATGGTTGGCCTGAAGATAGGCATCCAGAGAGAAGTTCTCAACAATTGGATTATCCGCACTTAACAGACAGGAGAAGCTGTCACGCCATAGCGTGACCTGATGGAACGACTGAGGCATCGAATCGAACCGGTTAATGACCAGATCCACCTGACCCCGCTCTACCTCAAGAAAACTCATATCACTGGGCGTAAGGATATCCAGCACCACATCCGGCGCCTCGATTCGCAACCGCTCGAGCAAGCGAGGTAACAACGTCGCTTCACCGTAGTCGCTGGTCATTATCCTGAATACACGCTCGCTGGAAGACGCATCAAACTCGGTATTGGGCTCAACGGCCTGTTCAATCGATGCCAACACCTGACGGATAAGCGGCTGCAATTCATTGGCACGTTCGGTTGGCACCATACCCTCGCTGGTACGTACCAACAGAGGATCATCAAACGTCTCCCGCAAGCGACGCAAACCGTTACTCATCGCTGGCTGCGTGATGCTTAACGCACTGGCCGACCGGGTTACATTCCGCTCACGCAGCAACACATCAAGATAAACCAGCAGGTTAAGATCGATCCGCTCCAGATTCATAAGCCCACCTTTATTAACCAGACCTTCATAGCCCTGTAACCCCTTGGAAACATTAAACCAATGTACCACATTCACGCTGATGATACCCAAGATAAGCATCATTTATTTCATTTATGCTGCGCCGCACTCTAGTATGGATCCTGTTCCCGAATTGAGCGGTCGTCCGAAAGACCGCCCCCTAATAATGAAGGATTGACCATGTCTACACTGAACAAAGATATCGATAGCATCTCCGCACTGAAAGCGAATGCCGGTAGCCCTTGGGATGCCATCAACCCAGAATCTGCTGCGCGCATGCGTGCTCAGAACAAATTCAAAACTGGCCTGGACATCGCTAAGTACACTGCGGGCATCATGCGTCGCGACATGGCTGAGTTCGACAAAGACAAAACCAAGTACACCCAGTCTCTGGGCTGCTGGCACGGTTTTGTGGGTCAGCAGAAGCTGATCTCCATCAAGAAGCACTTCGGTTCTACTGAACGTCGTTACCTGTACCTGTCCGGCTGGATGGTTGCTGCACTGCGCTCCGACTTCGGTCCTCTGCCAGACCAGTCCATGCACGAAAAAACCTCTGTTGCTGGCCTGGTAGAAGAGCTGTACACCTTCCTGCGTCAGGCTGATGCACGTGAACTGGGCGGCCTGTTCCGTGAACTGGACAAAGCACGCGAAGCGGGCGATGCAGCGAAAGAAGCTGACATCCAGAGCCAGATCGACAACCACGAAACGCACGTAGTGCCAATCGTTGCAGACATCGACGCTGG
>CANMWJ010000013.1 GCA_947501565.1 uncultured Marinobacterium sp. | reverse complement strand
TACGCTTAGTTCTTGATTTCATAACACCTTCCGATTTGATGATCGAAAAGTGTCAACGTTATTCAGGACGGGACACACCCAATAAAAAAAGCGCAGATGAGCAATCATCTGCGCTTTTTTATGCACCGCGTTCTATAGGAGCAAAGCAAATACCAGACAGCTGATATTTGGCACAAACAAAAACGCCCTCTGAGAAGAGGGCGTTTTTCGTTCTGCTGATCAGACCTTACAGCTGAGGACCCGCTGCAATGATCTCTTCAGATACACCAGAGAACTTCTCGAAGTTGCTGGTGAACTGACCGATCAGATCTTTAGCAGTTGCGTCGTACGCACCTTTGTCAGCCCAAGTCTCACGTGGATTCAGCAGCGCTGCTTCTACGCCTGGTACCGCAGTCGGTACAGTCAGGTTGATGCCTTCCAGGTGCTGGGTCTCAGCGCCTTTCAGTGCACCGTTCTGGATTGCAGAGATGATGCCACGGGTAGTTGGGATGCTGAAACGCTCACCAGTACCGAAAGAACCACCAGTCCAGCCGGTGTTCACCAGGTATACCTGGGAACCGAACTCTTCGATACGCTTCATCAGCAGTTCAGCGTATACAGCCGCTGGACGTGGGAAGAATGGCGCGCCGAAGCAGGTAGAGAAGGTAGACTTGATACCACCACCGGAACCCATTTCGGTGGAACCAACCAGTGCGGTGTAACCGGACAGGAAGTGGTACGCAGCTGCTTCTTTAGACAGGATAGACACTGGCGGCAGTACGCCGGTCAGGTCACAGGTCAGGAATACGATCGCCTGAGGCTCGCCACCCATGTTGGTGTCAGTACGTTTTTCAACGTGCTGCAGTGGGTATGCGCAACGGCCGTTTTCGGTCAGGGAAGTATCATCGTAATCGGCAGTACGCGCATCGTTCAGGGTAACGTTCTCAACGATGGCACCGAAGCGGATCGCATCCCAGATGATCGGCTCGTTTTTCTTAGACAGGTTGATGGTTTTTGCGTAGCAACCACCTTCCAGGTTGAATACAACACCTTTACCCCAGCCGTGCTCGTCATCACCGATCAGGTAGCGATCAGGATCAGCAGACAGGGTGGTTTTACCGGTACCGGACAGACCAAAGAACAGAGTGGTGCTCTCGTCTTCGCCTACGTTTGCGGAACAGTGCATTGGCAGCACGTCTTTTTCCGGCAGCAGGAAGTTCTGAACAGAGAACATCGCTTTCTTCATCTCACCCGCGTAACGCATGCCTGCCAGCAGTACTTTGCGTTTTGCGAAGTTGATGATTACACAACCGTCGCTGTTGGTGCCGTCACGCTCAGGGTTACATTCGAAACCTGCAACGTTCAGGATCTGCCACTCTTCCTTGCTTTTCGGGTTGTATTCCGCAGGGCGGATAAACAGGTTCTGACCAAACAGGTTCTGCCATGCAGTCTGTGTGGTCATTTTAACCGGCAGGTAGTGGTTAGGATCGGAGCCTACGTGTACGTTAGCAACAAACGATTCCTTGTCCGCCAGATATTCCTCTACACGCACCCACAGCGCATCAAATTTATCAGCATCGAACGGACGGTTTACATTGCCCCAATCGATTGCATCAGCGGTGCTTGGCTCTTCTACGATGAAACGGTCCATCGGAGAACGGCCTGTGCGTTTACCGGTTTCGACAACTAAAGCCCCGGTATCAGCCAGACGACCTTCGCCGGACTGAATAGCTTTTTCTACGAGCTGAGCCGGGCTCAGGTTGGTGTTTACGGTATTCACAGATTCTTTGGTCATTACTGGGTTCCCTTGGCGTAGGCGCCAATAACGTTACCTGATAAGCAATTAGACATTCCGTGCCTAGTAGGCACAGTTTATTGTCATAGTTAGATAAAAAGGAGGCGTATTATTGCACAAAATATGGCAACAACGCCATTTCAAAAACGATTCTCGTTTAGGCCCTGCTAATTGATTGACCTGAGTTGATTTTTTCCGCTCAGTGCACCGCGTCGGATCCCGGCGCGTCAGCGGTATCGGAGAACAACAGGTCCAAGTCGGCCTGGTCAAAGTGGTACTGCTCGCTGCAGAACTGACAGGACACATCGATGTTGCCCTGCTCGTTCAGAATCCCCTGCAGCTCCTCTTTGGTCATGAACTTCAGCGAATGCAGGCTGCGTTCGCGCGAACAGTCACAGTTGAACTGCACAGCGTCCGCTTCGTACAGGCGGCACTTCTCTTCGTGGAACAAACGGTACAGCAGGGTTTCGTTGTCGAGCGTCAGCAGCTCCTGATCCTTCAGTGTGGACGCCAGATGGCTGATACGGGTCCAGTCCTCTGCCGCTGTGCCTTCGGCCGGTAGCACCTGCAGCAGGAAACCTGCCGCATGGGTATCATCGGCTACAAAGTGCATCTGCGTTGGCAACTGCTCGGACTGACCGAAATACGCCTCCAGACATTTACCCAGGGTGTCGCCCTCCAGCGGTACTACGCCCTGATAGCGCTGTCCTTTTTCCGGATCGATGGTGATCGCCATACGGCCCTTCTCCAGCAGCTCAATAAAGGAGGCATCCTCCGGTAGTTCACCGTCAAAGCGGGCGATAGCACGCAGGTCCTGGTTGTGGTTGCACTCTGCCATCAGCAGGCTCACGGCACCTTCACCCTGCGCTTGCAGAATCAGGCGACCATCGAACTTCAGGTTAGAGCTGAGCACGCTGGCCGCAGCCATCATCTCGCCCAGCACGCGGCGGATAACCTGCGGGTAGTTATGTTTTTCCAGCGCTTTCTGGTAGCTCGCTTCGAGGCCTACCAGCACACCACGGATATCCAGTTCATCGAACAGGATACGTTGGATCTGATCAGAATTGCTCATTGAGGGGAGTTTCGTACACAAAGTTGTTTAACTGGTGGCTATCTTACCATAATCGGCACAGACCTGCGGCTACCGGCTCAGACTGGCGGATCCTTGAAACCACGGATCAGGCGACGGTCTTTTTTGTTCGGTCGGTGGCGCGGATTGAGACTGGAGCCCATCGCTTTACGCTGCGCGGCATGCTCCTCCCGCTTGGCAATGCTCTCTTCGGTTTCACGGTAGAGTTTCTGCGCTTCGGGAGCACCACGGCGGGTATCGGACAACGCCATCACGATCACCACTTTTTCATCGAAACCCTGACGGATCTCTATGGTCGCACCGACCTCAACGTGGCGGCTGCACTTGGTGCGCTGACCGTTGTAGTGCACCTTACCGCCGTCGATCATCTGTTTGGCGATGGCGCGGGTTTTATAAAAGCGGGCGGCCCAGAGCCATTTGTCGAGGCGGACCTTATCGCCCTGTTGTTCACTCATGAATCGGACTTCTTCGGCATAATTTCATCAAAATGATCGATGGCGCTGAACTCATCAATCTCGCGTCGCGGCGCCTGGCTGTCAGGCTGATAGATCGACAGCAGGAAACGGATTCCATACTGCTGCGCCGAACGCAACACCGGCAGGCTATCATCCACCAGCAGGGTGCGCGCTGGATCAAACGGTTCCACCTCGTGCAGTTTATCCCAGAACCGCACATCCTCTTTCGGCAGCTGGAAGTCGTGGGAGACGATCACCTCATCCACCAACGTATGGATCGCGGTCTGCTCCTTCTTCAGGTTTAGACTGCCGTAGTGCGCATTGGTGACAATCACCGTGCGAATATTTTCCTGCCGCAGGCGGGCAAGGAAGTCCTGCACGTGGGGACGAAAGGCGATGCGATCCGCTGTTTCCTTCTTCAGTTCAGGGATATCCAGACCCAGTTCACGGCTCCAGAAATCAAGGCAGTACCAGTTTAGTGTGCCCTGCTCCTGTATGATACGCTGGTGTAACCACGCCCGCGCTTCCCCCGGTTCCATGGCGTGAATCTGTGCGTAATGCTGCGGCAGAAACTCGAGCCAGAAATGGGAATCGAAGTGCAGATCAAGCAGGGTACCGTCCATATCTAAAAGGACAGTATCGATGTGGGACCAGTCAATCATGGAAGTGTCGCGTCGGGAGATCAGCTAAATGAAGGTAATAACAGTATGCCCGCTAAACCGGAAATTTTGAAGGTTACCCCCACCGCCCGCAGTCGCCTGTTTCAGGTTGAAGAGCTCAGCCTGCGCTTCTCCAACGGAGCCGAACGCGTCTACGAACGCCTCGCCACCCGGGGTAACGGTGCGGTGATGATTGTACCGATCACCAAGGATGGCCACGTGCTACTGATCCGTGAGTACGCAGCCGGTCTCGAAGATTACACCCTGACGTTGCCCAAAGGGCTGATTGATCCGGGCGAAGATGCACATCAGGCGGCCGACCGCGAGCTGAAGGAGGAAGCTGGGTTCGGTGCCGAGCGTCTCGACAGCCTCAAGGTGATGACCTCCGCGCCCAACTACATGGGCCACAGCATCAACGTGATCATCGCACGCGACCTCTACCCCTGCCGTCTGGAGGGGGATGAACCTGAGGAGCTGGAGGTGGTCCGCTGGCCGCTGGACGATCTGGAAAATCTGGTACTGCACGAAGAGTTCACAGAAGGCCGCGCCATCGCCGCGCTCTACATGACCCGCACCTTCCTGCAAAACGAGTCAAACAGCTGATGGATATCTCGCTGTTTATCCCCGATCTGCGCCAGATCTGTCTGGACGCCGGTGAGGCGATCATGCAGGTCTATCAATCCGACGACTTCAATGTGCAGGCGAAAGGTGACGATTCGCCGGTCACCGCTGCCGACCTCGCGGCCCACGCCATCATCGAGCAGGGTTTGCTGGCGCTGAATCCGACCATCCCGCAACTGAGCGAGGAGTCCACCGAGATCGCCTTTGCCGAGCGGCGAGACTGGTCGCTGTTCTGGTGTATCGATCCGCTGGACGGCACCAAGGAGTTTATCCGCCGTAACGATGAGTTCACCGTCAATATCGCGCTGATCCAGGACGGCAAACCGATCCTGGGCATTATCCACCTGCCCCCGGCTGGCGTAACCTACTGGGGGGGCGAGCGGATCGGTGCCTGGAAGCAGGAGAGCGATGGCAGTATCCATTCGATCCAGAGCCGTCCGCTGGGCACGGAGCTGATTGTCACAGCCAGCCGCCGCCATGGACAGGAGCAAAACGACAAACTGCTGCTGGAACTGAAAAATCAGTTTGAACGGGTGGAAAACCTGGCCAGCGGTAGCTCACTGAAGATGTGTCTGATAGCGGAGGGCAAGGCAGACCTCTATCCGCGCCTGTTCCCGACCTCAGAGTGGGACACAGCGGCGGCACAAGCGATTGTGGAAGCGGCGGGGGGTAAGCTGGTCGACGCGGACACACTGCAACCGCTGACCTACAACCAGCGGGAGAGCCTGATCAATCCATTCTTTTATGTCGTTGGTGACCAGGACTTTCCGCTGCAGGCGCTGAACAGCGCCGGAAAATAAACGATCTTTTGTGGCTTAAGGATTCGCGCAGGCTAGTGAACCGGCGGCCACGACTTCTTGCACTTTCTCGGCAAAAGCACCTTCCATCTGCTGCGCCATGATTACTTTCACTTCGTTGTCACTGAAATGCTTGTGCACGTATTTGCCAAGGCACTCGCAACGTTCCTGAGAGGCGCCTTCAACCGTCATACAGCCGTCAACAAAAGGCCCGTAGGTTTTGGAGGTGAGCAGCTGAGTTTTCATCACGAAAACCGCCATGGCTACCGCTCCGATCCAGAGAAAAATTTTACCCATACTTTCGTAAACACTTTGTTGTGATTTTTGTTATGAAGCCACATTCTAGGGCGAATGCCCTATGCTTTCAGCTTACTTTAGTCGCAGCTCAAGAACACCACAGAGCCAAAACCCTATATTTTGTACCATGAAAACCCCATAGCGCGGTGCTATTCTCAAAGCACTTACCGCACCCGGTTATCAGTTGGCGCGAGGCCAACAGTACCCGGTTGTCATTACAAATGGAGGTAATCACTCATGAGCTTTGAATTGCCAGCGCTGCCTTATGCCCGCGACGCTTTGGAGCCGCATATTTCAGCAGAAACTCTGGACTATCACCACGGAAAACATCACAACACCTACGTGGTAAAACTGAATGGTCTGGTGCCGGGATCGGAATTCGAAGGCAAAACGCTGGAAGAGATTATTCTCAGCGCACCTGCCGGCGGCGTATTTAACAATGCGGCGCAGATCTGGAACCACACCTTCTACTGGCACTGCCTGTCGCCAAACGGTGGCGGCGCACCGACCGGAGCGGTGGCTGACGCGATCAACGCCAAGTGGGGCTCGTTCGAAGCCTTCCAGCAGGAGTTCAACGATAAAGCCGTGAATAACTTCGGTTCCAGCTGGACCTGGCTGGTGAAAAATCCGGACGGTTCCGTTGAGATCGTTAACACCAGCAACGCAGGCACCCCGATGACCGCAGGTCAGACCGCGCTGCTGACCGTGGACCTGTGGGAACACGCCTACTACATCGACTACCGCAACGTGCGTCCAGACTATCTGGCAGCGTTCTGGCAGCTGGTAAACTGGGAATTTGTTAACCAGAACCTGGCCGACTAACTCTCTCCTGATTGGGGACGCTGACTTCAGCGTCTCCGCTTTATGCCGTACACTCCCCCTCTGACCACCCATTCCTGACTGACCGCTCGTCAATCAATGCAGGAATAGGGTAATATTTGATCAACTTTATAAACCCGGACAGGACGTCTCCAGTTGAGTCAGCCCTTACAGAAATGGACACTCCGGCTCCTCTGGTTATGCCTGGCCGTGGTGCCACAGCTTTTCCTCGTCTATGTTGACCAGGCCCGCGTACAGCATCAGCTGGACGAACAGGCGGGCTATCTGTTCGACAGTGTGTATGACCGCACCCGGCTGAACGAACTCCTGCTCCAGAACTTCTCCACCCTGGTGGCATCACAACCGAGCGATCATCAGGCGTTGCGCCGTTTCGCTACCAGCCTGCGAACCCGCTATCCCCACATCGTGAGGCTGCAGATTCAGGAGCGGGTCGATCGCGACCAGCGCGTATTTTTTGAAGCCGGAATGCGTAATCACGGCTACGCCCATTTCAGCATTCGCTCACCACGCCACGACAGCCAGGTATCAACGGGCGAAGATACGCTGCCGCAACAGCTGTTTCCGTTTACCTTTCTTGAACCCTACAACTCGGACACCCGACGTTTCCTTGGGCTCGACCTGAGTCAGGATCCAGACGTCGCCGAGCCGTTCCGCAACAGCATCTATTCGCGTCAGCCGGTCGCCTCCCGCCCGTTCCAGCTGGATAACGGCGATGTTGCCTATACCCTGTATCAGGCGGTCAATCAGGATCACCGGCCGATCCAGAACCACCAGCTCCAGGTCGTATCGCTGGTAATCCGCTACGACGGTCTGCTACCCGCCAGCACCAATCTGGACAGCGCCACCGCTGTCGCGCTACTGAGTGCAGACGGCGAACAGCTTGTTGCCGCAGGTGCGATGACATCATCCGAATGGTGGCCGGTATTGACCGACACCCGTCAGCTGAACCGCTTTGGCCAACCCCTGCAGGTACAACTCTCACGGGTACTCAGCTGGCACGATTTCAACTGGATTCTGATGGCCGGAACGCTGCTGTTCTCCATCGCTATCTACCGATTGCTACGCGCTTATCTGGAGCAGAAACGGGAGAGCGAACGGGCGCGGGAACGCGCGTTGCAGGACCTGAAGCGGGAGAAAAACCGCCTCAACAGAGCGGTGGAGGAAAGAACCCAGGAGCTGAACGAACAGCTGTATGAGAACCAGCGCCTGGCTCATCAGGTGATGGAGGTACAGGAGTACGAACGACGCAGCCTGGCGCGCGAGCTGCACGACGAACTTGGCCAGTCCCTGACCGCAATCCGCACCGACGCCAGCATGCTGAAACGGCTGCACCCCAACGAGTCCAGCGCGGTCTATCAGAGCGCCGATTCCATCGACGCCGTCGCCCAGCATATCTACGGTGTCACCTACGACATGATGCGCTCGCTGCGTCCCACGTCGCTGGACGATCTGGGCCTGATCGACGCCCTGCGCGAATGTATCACCAACCTGCGCGTCAACGAGCACAACATCCAGCTCAGCACCGACTTCAGCGGTGCCCTCAATGAGATGTCAGAAACCTACAACATCACCATCTATCGACTGGTGCAGGAGTCACTGACCAATACCCTGCGTCACGCAGATGCCAGTCAGATCACCCTGTCCTTGCATCGCCGCTCCGACGAGGTCGGCGATTACCTTGACCTGAGCATCAGTGATAACGGCAAGGGATTTCAGATCCGCAGCTACGGTGAGCTGGATGGTTTTGGCCTGATCGGCATGCGCGAACGCGTCAACGCTTTAGGTGGCCGATTTACCATCGAGACTGAACCAAATGGCGGAACACAGGTCGATGCTGTTATTCCGCTGCCGTCTGCGGAGGAAGAAGGGGCTGCAGATCCGGCCATACCGTATCCAGAAGATGAGGCTGTCCCGCAGCATTAGGGTGCAACCCATCGTCCAGCAACAGCTCCGGCGCTAACGCGACCCGTTCCATAAAAAAGGGCACCAGGGCGGCCTGTCTTGCCTCGGCTACTTCCTGGAACAGACCGTCAAAGCGACGGGTGTACGCCGGGCCGTAATTGGGCGGCAACCGCATCCCCAGCACCAGTACTTTTGCGCCCTGATCCTGTGACAGGCGGATCAGCTGATCCAGATTGCTGCGGATTACCGGCGGAAAAGTACCCCGCAGGCCATCGTTGGCGCCCAGTTCAAGCACCACGATTGCTGGTTGGTGTTCCGACAGCAGCGCAGGCAGGCGGGTCAAACCACCTTGGGTGGTCTCACCGCTGATACTGGCGTTGACCACATCAACCGAATAACCGCGTTGTTGCAGACGTTGATCCAGCAGCGCGACCCAGCCCCGATCGCTGGGAATGCCGTACGCCGCCGACAGGCTGTCGCCCATCACCAGCAAGGTGGTTGCCGATGCCAGCGAGGCAAAGGCAGAACTACAGATTAAGATCGCTATGGAGAGTAAACGAAGCATGAACAGTCCTGCATCCGATGTCATTCTATCTGCTCACGATGTCGCAAAAAGCTTCACGACGCAAGCGGGCAGCCTTCAACTGTTCACCGATATCAACCTGCAGATCCGGCAGGGGGAAAGCGTGGCGATCATCGGCCCCTCAGGCGCAGGTAAGTCTACCCTGCTAAGCCTGCTGGCCGGGTTGGATCTGGCCAGCGCCGGGCGCATAGAGATTGCTGGTCAGGCCACCGACCAGCTCAACGAACAGGAACGCGCACGACTGCGCTCGAACCACATCAGCTTTGTCTTCCAGACCTTCCACCTGCTGCCTGAACTGAGCGCGCGGGAGAACGTGTTGCTGCCGCTGGAGATCCGGGGCGCGTCAGACGCAACGGCAAAAGCCGACAGCTGGCTGCAGCAGGTGGGACTAGGCGCGCGCTTGCACCACCACCCTTCGGAGTTGTCCGGCGGTGAACAGCAACGCGTCGCCATCGCCCGCGCCTTTGCCTCCGAACCGGACCTGCTGTTCGCCGACGAACCCACCGGCAACCTGGATGAACACACCGGCGAGGCGATCATCGACAAGTTATTCCTGCTTAACGCCGAACAGAACACCACCCTGGTGCTGATCACCCACGATAATCAGCTGGCACAACGCTGTGACCGCTGCCTGCGTCTGCACAATGGCGAACTGGTCGAGCTGCAGGAGCTGGATGTATGAAAAACGCGACCCTTCTGCGCCTCGCCTGGCACCAGAGCATCGCGGCCACCCGCCTGCCTATCTGGCGGGCGCTGCTGCTGGCCCTGACCGTCGCTATCGCGATCGCCACCGCACTGGCCGTGCTGGGCGAACGCCTGGAACGCAGCCTTGGCCGACAGACCGCCGACCTGCTCGGCGCGGACATGATCCTACACAGCTCCCGTCCGCTTAACGACGAACTGGAAGCCCGGGCACGCACTCAGGGGCTGCGTACCACCCAGGCCCTGCAGTTCCCCACCATGATCGAGGCGGGGGAACAGCTGCAGCTGGTTTCCTTGCGTGCAGTGCAATCCCCCTACCCGCTGCGCGGCGCCATTGTTACCCAGCCGCAAAAAGCGGGCGTTCCTCAACCCGGCAACCTCTGGGTGGAACCGGCGGTACTGGAGCGTATGAACCTGCAGCCGGGTGACCAGATGCAACTGGGTTATGCCGCCTTCACGATCAGCGCCGTAATCCAGAGCTCGCCCGACCGTGGTATCGGCTTTGGCAGCCTCAGTCCGCAGGTGATTATCAACCGTCAGGATCTGGAGAACACCGGATTGCTGGGCCCAGGCGCGCGGGTCAGCTACCGCCAGCTGTTTGCCGGTGACGATGCCGCCCTCAGCCAGATGGAGACCGAACTGCGTGCACAACTGGCCACCGGCGAGCGGATCACTACGCTGAACGCCGAGCAGAACTTCAGCGGCGGCGCCCTGAATAATGCTGCCCGTTACCTGCGCCTGGGAGCCCTGCTCACGCTCTTGATCTCTGCACTGACCATCGCGCTCAGCTTGCGGCGCTATACCCTGGGCTCACAGAATCGCGCCGCCGTCCTGCTCAGCCTCGGCATGACCGCTGGCCACCTGCAGACCTTGTTCCTGCTGCAGTTGCTCTTTGGCTGGATCTTCTGTGCCCTGCTCGGCACCGGCATTGCGCTGGGGCTGGAGCAGCTGACGCTGTCGTTGCTGTCCGGCCTGCTGCCACAACCGGTCCCAGCGGCCCCGATCGCCCTGTACGGTCTGGGTGCCCTGCTGGGTCTGATGATTCTGTTAACCCTCGGCCTGCCACCACTGATCGCCATGAGTAAGATCTCGGTGATGCAGCTGTTCCGCCGCTACAGCCCACCAGACACCCTCTCCGGGCGGCTGTTGCAGCTGCTGGCGATCGGCTTGCTGATACTGTTGCTGATGCTGTATCTCGACGATCTGTTACTGACGCTGATCCTGATCGCCAGCCTGCTGGTCACCGCCTGGTTGCTGGGCCGGGTCGGCGCGTACCTGCTGCGCCGCTCCGCCTACTGGCTGGCGGCTAAACACACGCTGGTGCGCCTGCTGCGCCTGCGCCTGCAACAGCAACAGCGCTGGCACCGTCTGCAGATCCCGGTAATCAGCCTGCTGCTGGCGCTGATGGCGATCAGCCTCTGGGCACGGTCCGACCTGATGAACCGCTGGCAATCACAGCTGCCAACCTCAACGCCCAACCATTTTGTGATCAACATCCAGCAGCACGAACACCAGGCGGTGGCCAATCTGCTCAAGGACAACGGTCTGCAGAGCGCGCTCTACCCGATGGTGCGTGGTCGTATCACCGGCCTGAACGGGCAGTCACTGGATGAAGCGCTGAACCCTGAACAGCGCAAACACAACTCCCTGAATCGCGAATTAAACCTGACCTGGGGCAGCGCGATCCCGGCCCACAACCGCCTGGTGAGCGGACAGTGGCGCAACGGGGAGAACGGTGAAAACATCATTTCGGTGGAGCAGAAGTTTGCGCTGGAGCTGGACCTGGATATTGGTGACAGGTTGCGCTTCAGCATCGGCAGCCATGTGCTGGAAGGCACCATCGGTTCCATCCGCGCGGTGCAGTGGGAATCGTTCCAGCCTAACTTCTACGTGATCTTCACCCCGGGCGCGCTGGAACAGATGCCGGTGAGTTACATCACCAGCTTCTATGCCAGTGGCGAACAGCGTAAGGTCAGCCGTGACCTGATCCGCCAGTTCCCGACGCTGACGCTGATCGATATCGAACAGATGCTCAACCAGGCACGCGACCTGATCGGCCGCCTGAGTGATACCTCCGGTCTGATCATGGCGCTGACGCTGTTTGCCGGGCTGATTCTGGTGTTCACCACCCTCAGCCAGGAGCTGGAACAACGGCGCTACGAAAATGCCCTGCTACATACATTGGGTGCGACACCAAAGCAGTGCAGTCAACTGGATCTGTTGGAGTTTGGTTTACTGGGGATGATCTGTGGCGGGCTGGCCGCCGCGCTGGCGGAGATTGCACTCTGGTTTATCCACCAGAAGCTGGTGCTGATTGAGCCGGTCCTGCACCCGCTCAACTGGTTCCTGCTGCCGCTGGCGGCGGCAGCCCTGTTCACCCTAATCGGACTGCTGGCCCGCCGCAAGGTGGACGAGCACAACAGCTACCGCTTACTGCGCGAACTGCGCTAAGGGCTTTAAAGCTGGGTCTCTCAGAGACCCAGCTCAACCCGCGCCTGGGCGTCGGCTTTGTCATCGTACTGGGCAAAGCAGAGGAACAGGCGCCCGCTATCCACAGACTGCGCCATCCGCGTCTTCACCTCTTCCGCACGCTGCTCTGCCAGCTGCTGCAACTGTTCCGTCAGCTCCATCTCTAGCGCTTCCGGCGGCAACGGTTTCTTGCGTTTTTTGTTGGCTTCCAGCAACGCCGCTTGCAGGGTCTGACGATCAGCGGGCACTGAGCGACCACAGATGTTCAGGCGCATCGCTTTACGCTCGTTGAGCATCTCCGCCAGCTTGCCCAGATAACCCTGCGCATCGCTGTTCAGCGCGTTGCTACCCGGCTGGAAAGTCACAGGGTTGAGGGTGATAAAGGCCCCCTTCTCTGAGGCTTCCATCGCCGAACTCGCCAGTGATATCAGGGTGGCGTAAGGCTGCAGTGACTTGGTCAGAAAACCCACCGCCGCTTTTTTCAGGCCACGCGCGGCCAGATCGTTGATGATCGACTGATAACCAAAGGACGGGTCCTCCAACGAGCCGGTAACCGGGATATCCAGCGTGATATTGTTGTCGTTATCCTCCAGCACCATGATCGCGGTTTCCAGCGGCATAGTGATCTTCTCACTGAACTGCGCCACCAGGTCGGCGTCGCGCTGATCCACCGTCAGACGATTGATACGCATCTGGTTACTGCCCTCGATGGTACCCTGGTCGATGCTACCGCTGCTGCTGAGGTTAAACTGTCCGCTGTTGAGGTAGTAACCGGTAAAGCGTTCAGCGTAAGGGCTCAGCGGTGGCATCTCCAAGCCATTCAGGTCCAGCGTCCAGTGACCGTTATGCTGGCCACCGAGCAGTTCCATCTCTCCGTCCACCTTGAGCTTGGCAAACTTGTTAATGGTCGCTTGCAGATCAAACGGCGTCCGCTGCACCCGCACTGTATCCACCGTCCCCAGAGTGAACGCCTCGATGTTGACGTCGGTTTTGAAGGCGGGCTTCGCGCTCAGATCGCGGAAGCGGATATGGTTGTTTCCGCTGAGCTGCAGCTGATTCAGACGAACTGCCAGCGGCGCCGATTCCGTATCCGCGGTTTCCGCCTCTTTTGCCGCTTTCACCTCATCGGCGTTTTGATCAGCGTCAGGCTGCAGCTGGCTGAGCAACCAGTCCAGCTCGCGCAGCTGACCTTCAGCATCAAGCGTTATACGGGTTTCGCTATCCGCAAGACGCACCGCGCCGATAGTAAGCTGGCTGCTGTCCTTAAATTGCAGGTTGCTGATCCGGCTGTCACGCAGTTGCAGGAACGGCCGCTGGCCGCCCATCACCTTGAGTCCCGTGGCGTCGATGCGTGCTGCATTCACCTGCAGCGGCAGGTCCACCTGGGTGTCTTTGAGGCTCAGACCGGTCAGGGTCACCAGCTCCGCACCGGCCTTGCTCAGGTTCACCCCTTGCAAATCCAGCTGCGGTAGCTGAATCTCAAACGCCTGCATGTCGGCGCTGCGGATCTCGGTCGCCAGTGCCAGCGTATTCAGGCCAACCTGTTGCCCCGCCTGTGTGAGGTGGATTTTTTCGCTATTGAGGTCACCTGTCACTTCAAGTGATTGGGGCGTGCCGTTGTCCAGCACCAGCGCAACATCACCGTTCCACACCAGCTGCTTCTGTTTCAGCGCCAGATCTGCCTGCGCCCACTGCAGGTCACTGATGCGGATCTCACCTTTCTCAGCTATCCGAATCTGCCCTTCCTGCAGATCCGCCTTCACGGTCAGATCCAGGTCCACCAGCGCTTTCAGCTCAGGTTGTATCAGCGCAGTCACCGACTGCAGTGGAAACGCCTCAACCTTGATGCTCAACTCAGAACGTTTATGTTCCGGCAGCGGGACCAAACGGGTCTCCAACTTGATTGGCGCGCGGTTGATCGCACCGTCCAGTTCGACAAGAGTCGGTTGTTGCTGGTGCCACTGGTGAAAATCACTGACCGATGCATGGCTGATCTGCAGGTGATGGCTCTGTCCGGCCACCGCAGCACGCCAGTCAAAATCATCGATGGTGATACGGTCGATCCCCACCTGCCACGGAGAAGGCTCGTCACCGCTGGTGTCGGGTGCAGCAGATTCAGCGGATTCGCTGCCGCCTAAGGCGGTCAGGTTAAGCGGACCCAGCCAGAGCGCATCCTGCTTTTCTGCAACACCGGAATGCAACCCTTTAATCTCTACTTCGCGGATCAGTACACGCTGTTCTGACAGAGCCGCATAGTCGATCTGCACCCATAGGCGGTCCAGTTTCAGTGGCAGCTGGCCTTCGCGTTCCGCATTGAGCCCCTGCAGGCTGACCGCCCCCTTCAACCAATGGACGTTCAACGCCGTTATCGATGCGTTTTCAACGCCTTGCGAGCGCAACCAGATCACCGCCTGATCCCTGATCAGGTAGGGCAGGTTGTGCAACGTTAAAAACACCAGTATCAATAGAGCCAGTAACCAACGCATCCCATCTTTCCTTTGGCAACAATATCTCCTAATGATAACGCCAACGGGGAGAAACGTATGGAGCAAATCATGAAAAAAATACTGCTGTTTCTGCTCGCTCTCAGCGTCAGTCTGAATGCACAGGCCCTGACCTATACCGAGCTGGAGCAGACATTAGGCACCGATGAGCTGCTGTTTCTCTCCTTTGCGGAACATGATGAGATTCTGGTCGACGCCGATTCGGTAACCCACCTACGCAGTTACCACAATCAATACCTGCGTGAACCGATGTACGACGATTATGTGCACGTCATTCTGCAGCAGATACTGGGCAACCGCGGATTTAAGCACCTGTTCCGCAACCTGGGCGGCGGTTTCGTGCCGATCCGTATTCTGGATGAGCAGCTGCAGATGAAAGGTACCCGCGATCACTGCGGTGGTATGGAGGAAGCGCTGATTCTGGTGGATATGCGCAGTGGCGACGTGACCAGTATGCTCTACAGTGAGGAGACCTTCCTGATCCACTCGACCTATGCCACCCCCCAACAGCTGCCATCCCGCGCGCTACGGTGGATGGAGCGCATCCTTAACGCCTATGGCACACGCGATAATCCCACCCGCAACAAGGTACTTCTGCGCAAAATGGCGGGGGACTGGTGTCACGCGCACAGTGCCTGAGTCCGGCTTACGCCCTTAGTATCAATACAACTTTTATGGGTATTTAAGCCTACAAAACTGCCTGTCACCTTGCTAGAATCGCCCCCGCTTAAGACAGTTCTGTGCACTTTTTAAACATATAAGATCTCTGCGGCCAGCCGGTTAGACGGGGACAGAAAGCAATCGGATACGCATGCTGTAGCGTAATC
Source organism: uncultured Marinobacterium sp. (assembly GCA_947501565.1). Lineage (GTDB taxonomy): Bacteria > Pseudomonadota > Gammaproteobacteria > Pseudomonadales > Balneatricaceae > Pontibacterium. The sequence continues at coordinate 120,607 of CANMWJ010000013.1, read as the reverse complement.
CCGGGGTGCGGAAGATACGCCGTAAGAGCGACGCTGCAACCCCACAGGAAAGAAATTCTGAAACTTACTTAAAGGGTGAAAAAATGGCTTCTCACGACGAAAATTTCCGCGATAGCTCTGGTTTCGGCTGGATTCTGGTAAACCTGGTTGCGCTGGCGTGGATCACTATGCCTGCAAGCATCGCAGTATCTAACATCCAGTTCTAAGCACGCTAAGAACTGATGTGCTGACTGCCTGAACCCTTGCAGCTCAGGCAGTCGACTTCAAACTGTCAGCCGTTCGGCTTACTCTTCATTCAGTTTGATGGTTTCAACACCCTCTTCGGTACCCATCAGCACCACATCTGCACCACGCTGGGCAAACAGGCCGTTGGTTACCACACCGACGATGTTGTTCAGGTGTTCTTCCAGGCCTTTCGGATCGGTGATCTCCAGATCGTGCACATCCAGAATCACGTTACCGTTATCGGTAATGAAGTTCTCACGCCATACTGGCATGCAGTCCAGTTTCACCAGCTCACGCGCTACCTGAGAGCGTGCCATCGGGATCACTTCTACCGGCAACGGGAATTCTCCGAGCACGTCCACACGTTTGGTGCTGTCGACGATGCAAACAAACTCTTTCGCGACCGCCGCGACGATCTTCTCCCGCGTCAGCGCACCACCGCCGCCCTTCACCAGATTCAGGCCACCGTCGAACTCGTCAGCGCCATCCACATAGACATCCATATCAGCAACGGAGTTCATGTCGTACACCTCGATGCCATGGGCTTTCAGACGTTCAGCCGTGGCTTCGGAGCTGGCAACCGCACCATCGAACATGTGCTTGATCTCTGCCAGTGCATCGATGAAGCAGTTCGCGGTAGAGCCGGTACCCACGCCGACAATGCTGTCTTTGTCCAGGCGCGGCTTAATGTAATCAACTGCCGCCTGGCCAACCGCTTTTTTCATTTCGTCTTGTGTCATGCGTCACGCATCCCCAATAGAAGCTATAAAGTGTAAGAAGCAAAATTGCGCAAATTATACGCACAGAACGCCAGCGCTTGTAGCGGCAAATTCAGCTACCCAACCTCCCCGGTTTTCCGCAGAAAGCGGGTCGATATCAGCCATTTAGCGCCTAAACTACGGGTTTTCCTTGTTAGGATAGAGCCGACCCGATACCATTTCCTCTTTACCCGGTTAAAAACCGCACGCAATTCAGATTCGATACTCCTATGGCACACCGTTATATCAAGAAAATCCTCGAAGCCCGCGTCTACGACGTGGCGATAGAAACTCCGCTGGATGAAGCACCACTCCTGACCGAACGCCTGCAGAATCGAATTTTGCTCAAGCGTGAAGACGAACAACCGGTGTTCTCCTTTAAGTTACGCGGCGCCTACAACAAGATGGCGCAGCTGACCGAAGAGGAAAAAGCATGCGGCGTGGTGGCAGCATCTGCCGGTAACCACGCACAGGGACTGGCGATGTCGGCGAAAGAGATGGGCGTAAAAGCGACCATCGTGATGCCGAAAACCACCCCGGACATCAAGGTCAACAACGTGAAGGCACGTGGCGGTAAAGTAGTCCTGCACGGCGACACCTTTGATGAAGCCTTCGCTCACTCCCAGAAGCTGGTTGAAGAGAAAGGCTACGTTTACGTACACCCATACGACGATCCCGACGTGATTGCCGGTCAGGGCACCATCGCGATGGAGATCCTGCGTCAGGAGAGCGGCCCGATCGATGCGGTATTCGTACCTGTCGGCGGTGGCGGCCTGGTGGCGGGTATTGCCGTATACATCAAATACCTGCGCCCGGAAGTGAAGGTGATCGGCGTTGAGTCGGAAGACTCCGCCTGCCTGAAAGCGGCGCTGGATGCCAACGAACGGGTGATCCTGCCACAGGTGGGCATCTTTGCTGACGGCGTGGCCGTGGCTCAGATCGGTGAGAATACGTTCGAGATCGCCCGCCAGTACGTGGACGAGGTAATTACCGTTAACACCGACGAGATCTGCGCCGCGATCAAGGATATCTTCGACGATACCCGTTCCGTATGTGAGCCGGCAGGCGCCCTCGGTGTGGCAGGCCTGAAGAAATACGTAGCCCGTGAAGGCTGCACCGGCGAAACCCTGATCGCCATCGATTCCGGCGCTAACGTCAACTTCGACCGCCTGCGCCATATCGCAGAGCGCTCCGAGTTGGGTGAAAACCGCGAAGCGATCATCGCCGCGAAGATCCCTGAACGTCCGGGCAGCTTCAAGAAGTTCTGCTCTGCGCTGGGCAAACGCAACATCACCGAATTTAACTACCGTTACAGCGACGACAGCGACGCAATCGTATTTGCCGGTGTACAGACTAAAGCTGCCGGTTGTGGCCGTGAAGGTCTGCTGCAGGAGCTGCGCGATCAGGACTACGAAGTCGAAGACCTGACCGATAACGAGATCGCCAAGCTGCACGTACGTTATATGGTGGGTGGTCACGCTCCAGCTCAAATGGCAGACGAGGTGGTCTACCGCTTCGAGTTCCCGGAACGCCCGGGTGCACTGATGAACTTCCTCAGCAAGCTGGGCGGCCGCTGGAACATCTCTATGTTCCACTACCGTAACCACGGCGCAGCGTATGGTCGCGTACTGGTCGGTATGCAGGTGCCGGAAGCGGAACGTCCGGACGTGATCGCTTTCCTGGAAGAGATCGGTTACAACTACTGGGACGAAACCGCCAACCAGGCGTACAAGCTGTTCCTCGGCTGATCACATTCAGCCGCAGGTAAAAGAGCACCAAGAAAAGCCCCGCTCGGTTCAGATCGACGGGGCTTTTTTATGTTCGCATTGAGCATCATCTTCTATCCTCACATAGCGGTATGTATCGATCTCATCGCCCTTTCGGACGAGATAGGGGGTGATTAGGCGCTGAATAGAATGCTGGCACAGTCGTAGGTTGTCCATCGCGCAGCGATGCTCAACATCAGTGTTAATCGCCATTACTGTTGGGCAACGCTAGGGCGTTGGCCAACCTACAGGCCTACTATGCTTCCCTGTGTTGGGAGTCGCTGCGCTCGTCGCCAACCTACGTGACGGGGGATTGGACGTTTAGCGTTATACCTCGCACTTCGCCACTTCAGCCCAGGCCGCTTCATATTCAGTCAGCAACTTACGGATCGCCATGATGTTAAAACTATCCACAGCTTCCGTTAACAGACTGGCATAGCGATCTAGTGCCGGACACTGCGCGGCCACCGTCACCTTCGCCAATGCTTTGGCAAACGCGGTGATCGCATCCATGTTGTTGCTGTGTATCGACTGCATAAACAGGCTGTAGACCGCCCCTTCCAGAGCCTCCAGGTGGGGGGCAAGATCCGTTCCGCTAAGGCGGGTAACCACCGGCACCTCAGCATCGCCTGCCGTATAGTCGTGCGGCAGGAAACGCATCAATGTCTGAAACAGATCCCTCTTCAGCACCGGTTTGCGCAGGTAAGCGTCAAAGCGTGAGTGTTTCATCTGCTGCAGCTCATCCTGCATCACCGACGCGGTGAGCGCAATAACCGGTAGCTCCGGCGAGCATTGTTTGATCCGTTCCGCGCAGGTGTAGCCATCCATCCCCGGCATGCGGATATCCATAATCACCAGATCAATCCGATGCTGATCCAGTAACGCCAGCGCGGTATGGCCATCCTCAGCGCAGTGCACCTGCAGGGCGGTGTCGGCAAAGTTCTGCTGCAGCAGGGCGCGGTTATCTTCAACATCATCCACCACCAGCACGTGGGCCGGTTCAAATCGCACCTGACGGCTGTCGAACGCAAGGCTGCTCGCCACCGCCTTTTGCGCCTGTACCGAGGCGATATCCACTCCTTTCAGCTGCACCCTGAATACGGTTCCAACACCCGGTTCGCTGCTTACGGAGATCTCACCCCCCATCAGTTTCACTAGTCGCTGACTGATGCTGAGCCCCAATCCGGTGCCGCCGTATTTTTCGCTGTCCTGGCCGAACTGTTGCCCGAAACTGTCGAAGATACGTTCGAGCTGGTCCGACGCGATCCCCATACCGGTATCCTCAACCCGGATCACCAGATCCACCTTGCTGCTCGCCTCATCAAAATTAATTGCCTCGGCACTGAGACGCACGTGGCCCTGATCGGTGAACTTCACCGCATTACCGATCAGGTTGAAAAGCACCTGACGCAGGCGGGTGGTATCCAGCAACAGAGAGTCAGGCAGATTGTCGTCCACCGCCAGTAGCAACTGAATACCTTTCTTACTGACGTTCATGGTGAAGATATCGGCGATCTCCTGCAGCAACCCACGCAGGTCGCACGCACTCTGAGACAGCTCCATCTTGCCCGCTTCGATCTTCGAGAGGTCGAGAATATCGTTGATCAGGCGCAGCAGGGTGTTACCGGCGTTCTGGATAATGCGCGTAAAGTCCTGCAAGCGCGGTTCATTCACCTGCTCACGCAACAGCTCGGTAAAACCAAGGATGGCATTCATCGGTGTGCGGATCTCGTGGCTCATGTTCGCCAGAAACTCCGACTTCGCAGCGTTGGCCGCTTCCGCCTGCTCTTTTGCCTGATGCAGCGCATTCTCCATCGCAATCCGCTCCGACAGGTCCAGCGACAACGACAGATTGGCAAGACGTTTGTTGTACAGAATCGGGATCACCGACAACATCATATCGCTGACCGTACCGTTGGCTTCGTGCATCGATACAACCTTCTGCAGCACTTTACCCTCACGTGCCAGCTGCGCTTTGATCGCGGCGCGGTCATCGTCGTTGACGTAGTAATCGGAGATGTTTTTGGTCAGCGCCTCCTGTTCGGTGAGGCCAAAGTCTCGCAACACCACCGCATTTGCGGCCAGTACCTCGCCAGATATCGACGTCACCATAATCCGCATCGGCACGTTGTCGATCAGCACTTTCATTTGCGCTTCACGCTCGCGCAGTTCCGTCTCCACTGCCTCGCGACGTTCAATCTCGCGCTTCAATTTCAGGTTCCAGTAGAACACTACAGCAACCACCAACAACAGACCTGCCGCGACCTGCGCCAGCAACCAATAATCCACCTGCTTGGCAAACTTTAATGTGTTCCACTTACCCGCGATCACCGCGCCCTGGGTGCTATCCACGTGCTGCAACGCTTTATCGAGCACCCCGTGCAATACCGGTAAGGAATTATGCACATAGAGTGTCAGCGCCTGCTCCACACGCGTTTTACCCACAATGTGGATGTCACGCCGGTGATGTTTTTTCAACAGATGCGTGGCGAGCGGCATCGACAACACGGTTGCCACGACCTGCCCCCGCTCCAGCATCTGCAGCGCCTGCTCGGCACTGGTCGCCTTAACAAAGGTGCTGTTTGGATAGGTCATTTTCAGCAGCTGTGGATAATTAAACTTATCCAGCAGGGCGATCGGTGCCTTCCCCAGATCCCCCAGTTCGTTCACAAACTCCTGCTGTTTCATCAGGATCACCAGCGGCGCACGAAAATACGGGCGGATCGGACTGTAATCCTGCGCCAGCCCCGGGTCATTCAAAAACGAGGAGATAACTTCGACCGGTGCCGCTCGGGTACCTAGGTGCGGTTGATAGATAAACCGCAGCGGAAACTGGTGTTCCACCTCGGCCAGATACTCAGCGACGATGCCACTGTGTTTACCGCTTCGATCGTGCCGTTCAAACGGCAGCCAGTCGGACGCGCCGCTGTAGCTGATGCGGGGATGATTCTGCAGCCAGCGCAACTCCACCGCCGACAGATTGTTCAGCTGCGCTTTAGACGCATTCACCCAGTGCTGGCGGATCCTCCGCTTCTCTTCTGCAGAGATCGCATCCAGTGCTTTCTGCATGATCGACGCCAGCAGCGGTTGCTGGTTATCGATCGCCACCGAGGTTTCGGTCTGCAGTGCTTCAAGCTCGGCGACAATCTTCAGGTTGGTAAGGTACTGATCGTTGATCAGGTAGGTGGTCACCCCCACATTGCCGACATAGGCGTCCGCCTTGGCAAAACTTACGGCGTTGAGGGATTCCCGGTTGGAGTTGGTCAGATAGAGTTGGATTTCAGGGTGATTGGCCTGCAGCCATTCCTGCAGATAGGAGCCTTTGTTTACCGCCACCGTTTTATTCGCCAGATCCGCAAAACTGGTCACGTCAGTACGGTCACTCTGTACGACAACCGCCAGCGGCATACGGGTGTAAGGCGTGGTAAAGCTGAGAAAACGCTCACGCTCCGGTGTTTTCATCGCACAAGCTAGGCCATCCAGCTCACCCGCTTGCATCTGTGCCATCACCTCGGACCAGACACCACTTCTGATCTGGATATCCAGCCCAGTTTTCTCCGCGATCAGCGCCATGAAATCAGCAGAGATACCGCTGTGGCGGCCGCTGGCATCGGTAAAGTCGTAGGGTGGCCAAGCGTAATCCGAGCCCAGGGTGATCTGCGGATTGGCCGCAATCCAGTCGCGCTCTTCCTGCGTCAGCGGCAACTCAGCGGCCTGCAGAGCCCCCGAGCAACAGAGCACTAAAACCAGTAGCAGAGGTTGCAACCACTGCCTAGCTGGTAACGATTGCAGCCAGTTCATCGCGGTGGGCAATAAATATATCAACCAGCTCCGGATCGAAGTGGATACCGCGCAGCTGCTGGATATAGTCCACAGCTTCATCCACCGACCAGGCATCCTTGTAGGAGCGCTTGTGGGTCAACGCATCAAATACATCCGCCAGCGCAACAATACGGCCGTAAAGGTGAATCTCCTCCCCTTTCAGCCCGGCTGGATAACCGCTGCCATCCCATTTTTCGTGGTGCTGCAGCGCGATAATGTCGGCCGCTTTCATGATCAGGCGGTCGGAGTGCTTCAGGAACTCATGCGCTTTCACCGTGTGGCTGCGCATGGTGCTGAACTCCGCTTCGGTCAGCTTGCCCGGTTTGTGTACCAGATCGTGGGGAATCGCAATCTTGCCGATATCGTGCATCGGAGCAGCATGGTAGATAATCTGCGCCTCTTCGTCGCTCACACAGGGGTGCGTCTCCGCCAACAGCCGGGAGATCTCCGCGACACGGCGGATATGCTTGCCGGTTTCATCCGAGGTCGACTCCATCAACGTCGTCAGCACCCGGATCATATCTTTCTGGTAGTTCTCCAGCTCCCGAGCGATTCGTTGTTCCTTGCCCTCCATCTTCTTCTGCAGAGAGATGTTGTGAAATTCCAGCAACTTACGGGAGTGGCTCAGCTCAAGGTGATTGCCGACGCGAGCGATCAGCTCTTCGGCGTGGAAGGGTTTGACGATATAGTCCACTGCGCCCAGCTCAAAACCTTTGCTGATGGAGTCGATATCGGTTTTTGCGGTGAGAAAGATGATCGGGATGTCATCGTGGAGGGTCGGACGGGCTTTGATCTGCTGACAGACATCGAAACCACTCAATCCGGGCATCATGACATCCAGCAGGATCAGATCGAACTCCTGCTGTTCCACGAGCGCCAGCGCTTCGGCACCACTGGTGGCAAACGAGAATTGATAATTCTGCTCTCGCAAGACGTGCATCACCACCTGAATATTCTCGGTGACGTCGTCCACGATCAGTATGTGATATCCAAACTTCACGATCTTACCCACTTGCATTACAGACGTAGTGCTGTGTGTTCCCTTTAGTGTGTCCTATTATGGCACTCCACCGGGGGACAGCAAGTGGATATTTCAACTGAATTTAAACGGCAAGATGCATCCGAAACCCATGTAAAACTCAGGGTTTAAACGGCGCTACACTCAAGGCGTTTCGGGGGAGTGGTTAAAACCGTTGCCAAAAAACGCTTTCAGGGTGAATAAAACGATCGACACCAGCCCCCAGGTGAGACCCACAACCACACCGGCATCCACTACACCCCTCCAGGGTTGATCCAGCATATGGACAAACTGCACCAGTACGATGATACCCAGTGTCAGGCAGATGGTGACGATCTGGCGTTTACGACGCACATGGAAATAACCCATGCAGAACAGCGGTGCCAGCACCGCGCGCGCAGGAGTAGCGTGTTTGGAGAGGTAGTAGATACGGGCCGCAACGCGTGGTGAAAACGCCTTCTGGAAACCACGATAGCCCTCAGCGAAGCCCATAAACAGGACACTGACCGCCAGCGCCAGCCAGTGGTACCAACTCAGCGGCTGCGCAAACATCTGCCAGGCGATATCACCCAGACGATAGATCGCACTGCCCAGGATCAGACAGATACCGGCAAAGCCCCACAAAGCAGCAACAGAACCTAACACCCTTACACTCCAGAATTGAAACAGCAGCATATTATACGTAACTGCGGCGCGGGATTCGATAGAGATACTACGCGGTGGATTTCACCTAGCATCTGAACTCGAATTCGCCTCAGATGTTGGGAGTCGCTGCGCTCGTCGCCAACCTACCGATCGCGCATAAAAAAGCCACCGGGGAGGCCCCGGTGGCAACTGCACTAACCATAAAGGTTGGGTTTGGGTAACCGACGCCTGGATAAAGCGCCGGTTGGTTCCGGATTGGGATCGGAATTTAGTAACCGCGCATGGAATCAATCAGTTCCGGCAGGAACAGCGATATCTGCGGGATATAGGTGATCAGTATCAGGAAGAACAACAGCAGGCCGAGCCAAGGCAGACACGCCTTGATCACCCACACCATGTTCTGCCCCGTTATCCCGGCGGTAACAAAGAGGTTCAGACCTACCGGCGGTGTCAACATACCGATCTCCATGTTCACCACCATGATGATACCCAGGTGGATCGGATCGATACCCAGCTGTGTAGCGATCGGGAACAGGATTGGCGCCATGATCAGCAGAATTGCAGACGGCTCCATGAAGTTACCCGCGATCAGCAGCAGGATGTTCACCACGATCAGGAAGCCCCATGCTGGCAGACCCCATTCGATGATCGCTTCCGCGATGGTGTGCGGGATACGCTCAGTGGTCAGTACGTGTGCGAACAGCATCGCGTTGGCGATGATGAACAGCAGCATCAGGGATACTTTGGACGCATCCAGAATGACTTTACGCACTTCCGGGTGAATCGCGGATTTCGGCAGGGCAATCGCCATCTGCGCCAGGTTACGCAGGGCCGCAGTTACGGTCGCTTCACCCTCTTTGCGCCACAGGATACCTTTCATCGGACCGATATCACGGTAACCGAATACCGCGATCAGGTAAGCGTAAACCGCTGCTACAGACGCCGCTTCGGTTGGGGACGCAATACCGCCGTAGATGGAACCCAGTACGATCACGATCAGCATCAGACCGCCCATCGCGATGGCACCGGATTTCGCCAGCTGACCAAAACCCGGGAACGGCTGTGCTGGCAGTTTCTTGATACGCGCCACGATGTAGATCGCGATCATCAGGATACCGCCCATCATGATGCCCGGAATAAAACCGGCCATGAACATACGGGATGCAGACACCTCAGTCGCCGCTGCGTATACCAGCATGACGATAGACGGCGGGATCAGGATACCCAGGGTACCAGCATTAGCGATTACACCCGCCGCGAAGGACTGTGGGTAACCCGCACGCACCATACCCGCAATAACGATGGTACCGATCGCAGCTACGGTTGCCGGAGAGGAACCGGATACTGCGGCAAACAGCATACACGCCAGAACGGATGCCATCGCCAGACCACCACGGATGTGGCCCACACTGTCGATCGCAAAGTTGATCAAACGTTTCGCCACACCACCGGTGGAGAGGAACGCGGATGACAGGATAAAGAACGGGATCGCCAGCAGCGTGTAGTGTTCGGAGGTCGCCTCAAACAACTTCAACGCGATAGATGGCAGGGAGTCGTTCGAGAACAGTAGAATGGTGGCTACCGAGGAGAAACCCAGGGCGATCGCAATCGGCATCCCCATAAAGATGAAGCCGAACAACATAAGGAATAATGCAGCGATAGTCATTTATTTGGTCTCCTTAGCACTGTCGGCAGCTTCAGATACAGCTACATCCGCTTCGGTGTACTCTTTCAGTTCTTCAGCGATCTCCATGGATTCCTTGGCTTCATCCACAAAGTGGAAACCTTCCACCTCGCCTTTCAGCACTTTCCAGCCCAGTTCCAGGAAACGCAGTGCCAGCAGGGCAAAACCGATCACCAGAACACTCATTGGAATCCATTTAGGTACCGGCAGATCTTCCAGTTCGATGCCGATCATCTTCATCTTCGACAGGTAGATCCAGGAGCCGTACAGGAACATGCCGCAGTACACCAGCGCCAGACCAATCGCCAGCAGCGTCAGGAAACGGTGAATCGGGCTTGGCAGCAGTTTTACAAATACGTCCACACCGATGTGAGCGCCCACTTTCACACCGTAGCTTGCGCCGTAAAGTACAAACCAGGCAGCAATCAGCAGGGTCACTTCCTGCGCCCAGTGGATACCCGTGTTAAAACCGAAGCGCAAAACCACCTCAGCAAATACCAACAGTGTCATCGACACCATCAGCAGGGAGAGGAAACTCTCCTCAAAATGATCAATTACTTTTCTTACCATGACGGCCCCCTTATCACGCGGTGAAGCTCAACACCGCTTATCGTTATCGCCGAAGGAATGTGTAAACACACAGGACAACTCACAGACAGACTGGCTGCGGGAAGTTCTCCTCTGAGCATGGGAATCTGGAGAGTGGCAACTGCCGGGAGAGATGGACCGGCCAGTCCACCCACGTTCCGACAGTTGCCGGAAGACTTACTTGTTAGATGCTTCCGCAGCGCTGATCACGTCAGCACCGATCTGGCCTTCGAATTTCTTCCAAACCGGTTTCATTGCTTTAACCCACTGCGCGCGCTCAGCGTCAGTCAGGTCTACAACTTCAGAACGCTTGGATTCGATGATCGCCTGTTTGTCAGCTTTCGCTTTCTCAGCTGCAATCTGGTTGCCATGTGCAATCGCTTCGTTCAGCGCTGCTTTAATCTCGGTACGCAGGTTGTCGTCCAGACCCATCCAGAACTCAGCAGAAGTTACAACCAGGTAGTCCAGAACACCGTGGTTGGATTCAGTGATGTATGGCTGAACTTCGAAGAATTTCTTGGAGTAGATGTTGGACCAGGTGTTCTCCTGACCATCGATAGCACGGGTCTGCAGCAGGGTGAATACTTCAGAGAAAGGCTTTTTCAGAGGTACCGCGTCAACCGCCTCGAACTGCGCCTGCAGTACGTCGGAGGTCATGATGCGGAATTTCTTGCCGGATGCGTCAGCAGGTACTTTCAGTGGCGCAGACGCGGACAGCTGTTTCAGACCGTTGTGCAGGTAACCCAGACCCACCAGACCTTTCTTCTGCAGGGAACCCAGCAGTTTCTGGCCTTCAGGACCGTTCTGGAAACGCTCTACGGCTTCCATGTCTTTGAACAGGAACGGCAGATCGAAAACCTGCAGCTTCTTGGTGTATTTCTGGAACTTGGACAGGGACGGCGCAGCCATCTGTACGTCGCCCAGAATCATCGCTTCCAGAACCTTGTTGTCACCGAACAGCTGGGAGTTAGGGAAAACTTTTACTTCTACTTTGCCAGCCAGACGCTCGTCTACCAGTTCCTTGAACTTGATCGCCATCTGACCTTTAGGGGTGTTTTCAGCCACTACGTGGGAGAACTTGATCTCAACCGGTGCAGCCGAAGCCGTCTGAGCACCAACCATCAGAGCCAAGGAAGCTACTGCAGCAGTAAGTAAACGCATAACGCATCTCCTGTTTTTTTGATTTATTTAGCGTTGCTTGTGTTTGGACTGTTGCTCCGAAAGCCCGACGGTTTTTCAGAGCAGCTACACAAGTAAGAGCAAACAGGATGCCAACCACTGGTTTTGCGTTTTATTTATTTTTTAACCGCTTCCATTTCAAACAGTTACGACTCACCCCCTTGATATTCAAGCACTTAGCGATCAATCAAAAATGAGCGGATTCCCACCCATTTACCCACCCCAGGACGGCGAAAATCCATCCATTACGCCTGAATGACAACTTTCAGATCTACAACAATTCATACTAAACATTGACCTATATCCGCCGATATCCGTTTGAAGGCACTATACGTTGTAGGGGTTTACCGCCTACACTGTTGAATCTTAAATTATCCGGGTCGGGCGTCGTTACACAGGTGAAAAACAAGTGAAACTTTCTGGCACTTCCATACAGACCAAGGTGAATCTTTCCCTTGCTGCAGTCTTCCTGTTAGTACTGATCAGTTCGCTGACAACCATCTACAACAGTGAAACTTCATTGGCGAACGACGTGGCGCGTAAGACCACCACCGATACCGCCAGTTCCTATTTCGACAGTATCAACATCCTGATGCTGAGCGGGGCGATGTCTAACCGCCAGTCGCTGCAGGAGAAGATTCTGACCAATGACGATCTGGCTGAAGCGCGTATCATCCGCGGCGACGCCGTCAACGATGTTTACGGTCCCGGCTCTGCCGACTCCCGTATCGTTGATGATCTGGACCGTCGAGCGATGAAAGGTGAATCAATCATTGAGGAGATCAACAACGATAAGGGTCACTTCCTGACCGTTATCCTGCCGATGAAAGCACTCTCCTCCTACAAAGGCACCAACTGCCTGCTCTGCCACCAGGTACCTGAAGGCACCGTACTGGGCGCCGTGCGCGTCACCTACGACTTCGCCAACCTGGATGCCAAGATCAACAAAAACGTGATGAACGTAGCGCTGGTCGAGCTCGCGCTGTTTATCGCCGGTGTGGTCATGATCAGTCTGCTGCTGCGCTCCATCGTGCTGAAGCCAGTCAACAAGCTGAACAAAACCATCTCCGATATCGACAAGAATTCCGACCTGAGCCAGCGCATCGAAGTGACCTCCGGCGATGAGATCGGCCAGATGTCCTCCGCGTTCAACTCCATGCTGCAGAGTTTCCACGACAGCTTGAACCAGGTCAGCAACACCATCCATAAGCTGGGCACCTCCAGCACTCAGATCAACCAGATCGCCACCATGGCCAACGACGCGGTACGTAATCAGCAGATGCAGACCAGTGCCGTCGCCAGCGCCATGGAGCAGATGGAAGCTGCCACCCGCAGCGTGGAAACCAGCGCCGAGAGCACCGTATCCGCCTCCGACCTGGCGCTGAAAGAGAGCGCCAACGGCACCGGCATCACCAACAACGCCATCTCCGCGATCGAAACCCTGAAACACGATATTGATGGTGCTACTGCGGTGATCCATAAGCTGGACGAGCAAAGCCAGAACGTGGGCACCGTGCTTGAGGTGATCCAGAAGATCGCCGAGCAGACCAACCTACTGGCGCTGAACGCCGCCATCGAGGCAGCCCGCGCCGGTGAGCAGGGCCGCGGTTTCGCCGTGGTGGCCGATGAAGTTCGTACTCTGGCGAGCCGCACCCGCAACTCCACCGAAGAGATCAACGCGATCATCGAAGCGTTGCAGCAGGATGCACGTGAAGCGGTGGATGTGATGAAACGCGCCCACGAAAGCGCCGAAGAGGGTGTCGAGCAGGTACAGAGTACCTCCAACGCGCTGAGCAACATCGCCGAAGAGGTTCGCGTAATCAACGACATGAACCATCAGGTGGCCTCCTCCGTGAAGGAGCAAACCCAGATGGCCGCCAGCGTCGAAGCCAGCGTGACCGAAATCGCTCAGACCGCCGAGCATACCTCATCGCGTGCCGGCAAACTGAATCAGGTGGCGCACGAGCTGGGCTCCCTGGCCAACGAACTGGAATCGCTGGTCGAGCGCTTCAAGCTCTAAGCGATCACGATCCCACAAAAAAGGCCGCAAATGCGGCCTTTTTTATTTCCCGAATGTTGGGCATCGCTGCGCGATGGCCAACCTACCAGACATGCAGGTTGAGTCGAGAGCGCTCCCTCCACGCTCAAATTTCCCGAGCCCGACACCCAACAATGGCCTATTGCACACCTCGGCCGTAGGTTGGCCATCGCCCCAAGCGATGCCCAACACCAACACCTCAGTTCTTGTAATCGTTCTTATCCAGACCGTACTTTTTCATCTTGTCGTACAGCGTCTTGCGCGGCAGGCCAAGGCTGACCAGCGTATCTTTAATCGAACCACCGTGTTGTGACAACTCGGCCTGAATCAGCATCTTCTCGAACCGCTCTACCTGCTCCGGCAGGGTCATAAAGCCGGTCTGCTCGCCGCTGGTGATCGGGCGGTTATCCCAGTCGAAGGTGCAGGACTCGCCCAGCAGCACATAACGCTCAGCCAGGTTGCGCAGCTCACGCACATTGCCCGGCCAGTCGTGGGTCATCAGGCTGTGCATCCGCTCGGCGGTCAGCGGTGTAACCGGGCGGTTGTACTGGTTCGAGGCCAGCAACGCAAAGTGTTGGAACAGCATCGGGATATCGTCGCGGCGCTGACGCAGGGCCGGAATATCCAGACGTACCACGTTGAGGCGGTAGTAGAGGTCTTCACGGAACTCGCCCCGTTCGGCGCGTTCCTTCAGGTCCGCTTTGGATGCGGCGATGATGCGCAGGTCCAGTGGGATCAGTTCGTTGGAGCCGAGACGTTCGATCGCCCGCTCCTCCAACACACGCAGCAGTTTGATCTGCAGCGTCATCGGCATGCTCTCGATCTCATCGAGGAACACGGTCCCGCCGTTGGCGTGTTCAAACTTACCGATACGGCGTGCCTTGGCGTCGGTGAAGGCGCCCTTCTCGTGACCAAACAGTTCCGACTCGATCAGGTTTTCCGGCACGGCTCCGCAGTTGATCGCAACAAAGTTGTGGTCGCGACGCTGACTGTGATCGTGGATATAACGCGCCAGCAGGTCCTTACCGCTGCCGGTCTCCCCCATGATCAGGATATCGGCCGGGGCATCGGCGATGCTCTGTACCAAACGACGCATCTGCACCACCGCCGGGGTGTTGCCGATAATGCGCGGGCCGGGCGAACTCTGCAGCGCCAGGTCCTGCTTCAGGCGGCGGTTTTCAATGGTCAGTCGGCGCTTCTCCATCGCCCGGCGTACCACGTCCAACAGCCACTCTGAGGAGAAGGGTTTCTCGATAAAATCGTAGGCACCGTCACGCATGGCGCTTACCGCCATGGAGATATCACCGTGGCCTGTGATCAGGATCACCGGCAGGTCCGGGTCCTGCGCCTGTACGCGACGCATCAGCTCCAGCCCGTCGATGCCGGGCAGGTTGATATCGGTCACCAGCACGCCGGGCCAATCCTCGCTGAGTAGATTCTGCACCCCTTCGGCGCTCTCCAGCGTGGTGACCTCGTAACCGCCCAGCTCCAGCGTCTGGCTGGCCGCCAGCCGGATATGCTTTTCGTCATCAACCAGAATGATCGGTAGTGCTTCGTCTGTCTGCATCTGCTCGTCCGCTGTTAGGGCCTGTTAACGCTATTCCACCTGCGACAGCTGCGCCACCGGCAGCTCAATCACAAATACGGCACCACCCCCGACATGGTTTTCCGCCCGCAGGCAGCCATTGAGGTTTTCGATGATCCGGTGGGAGATCGACAGGCCAAGACCCAGTCCCTGGCCCGCCTGTTTAGTGGTGTAAAAAGGTTCGAACACCCGATCCAGCTCAGAAGCCGGGATACCGGGGCCGTGATCGCGCACGCGAATGATCAGGGAATCGGCCTGCGCCTGCAATGTAATTTCGATCTGTTTCTCGGCCACCGATTCCATCGCCTGCAGGGCGTTGCTGATCAGGTTCACCATCACCTGCTCCAGCCGCACCATATCGGCCATTACGTAGACGTGATCCAGATTATCCGGCCAGCTGATCTCGACACCCGCTTTGCTGAGGCGACCGTACATGATCGACATGGCGCCATCGCGCACCGCCCGTAAGCAGACCGATTCCGGTTTGCCGGAACTCTTACGGGAGAACTCTTTCAGTGGGTGGATGATCTTCGCCATCCGCTCGGTCAGGCCGCTGATCTCGTCCAGATTGCCAGCCGCCACCTCGGTTTTGCCCATGCCCAGAAACGCGCGCGCGTTGTCGGCGTAAGCGCGGATTGCGGTCAGCGGCTGATTCAGTTCGTGGTTGATCCCCGCCGACATCTGCCCCAGAACCGCCAGTTTGGCGGTCTGGATCAGCTCATTCTGGGTGTTGCGGTGTTGTTCCACCTCATCCAGCAGTTTCTCGTTAGCGCGGGTCAGATCGGCGGTACGCGCCACCACGCGGGATTCCAGATCGGAACGCGCCCGCTGCAGCTCCTGCTCGTAGAGCTTACGTTCGGTAATGTCGTGGATGGTGACGATAAAGCGTTTGACGCCGCCCACCTCCATCTGACCGATGATCAGCTCAATCGGGATCTTGTCTCCGCCCTTACGCACGCCGGAAGCTTCGATAAACAGTTCACCGGCCCGTTGTTCGTCGCTGGCGGTGATATGCTGCCAGCAGACGCTGCGGTCCGCCTGAGAGATCAGCAGACTAAAATACTGCTGCCGGATTGCCGCTTCGCTGTAGCCAAACATCTGCGCCGCAGTGGTGTTGATCGATTCGATTCGCCCCCGCTCATCCAGCGTAATCAGGCCCGCCTGGGTGTTGTCGATGATGGCGCGAATACGGGCTTCGTTCTCCTCCAGCGCCGCCGTACGGTGCTGCTTGAAACGCTCCCGTTCGCGTTTGATGCGCTCGCGCGCCAGCAGGAAGAGCACCAGCAAACCCAGCGCAACAACGATAAACGAAGCCAAAATCACCGCATTGAACACCTGATGGCGCACGCTTTGGGTACTGGCCAGAATCACCACGTTCAGGCCCGCTTCAAGGATACGGCGACTCTGCATCAGGTACTGGTGGGTTTTCACTCCATCCAGCGCGCTGTTATTAATACGGTCACCCTCCACCAGCGTGACCAGTACGCTGCCGTCACCGCGCGCCTGACGTTCGATAATTTCCAGTGCCTGCAGCTCACGGTCGCCGTAGCGCAGGCTCGCAATAATCCGTTTAAGATCCTCGGGAGAGAGCGGATGCAGGGTGCGGAACTTCCATGCCTGTTCGGTGGAGATCACCACCACGCCATCCTCGTCGGTCACCAGAATCTGTTGCTGGGGGTCACTCCAGTCCCCCTCGATCTCATTGAGGTCGATCTTCACGATAGCCGCACCCACAATCTCATCACGCACCGTCACCGGGTAGGAGAAGTAGTAGCCGCGCTTCTTGGAGACCGAACCCAACGCGAAGTAGCGGCCGGGGCGACCAGCGATGGCATCCTTGAAATAGGGGCGGAAACTGTAGTTATTGCCAACAAAGGAGCGCGGCTCCGCCCAGTTACTGGCGGAGATAGCGGTACCCTCTTTATCCATCAGATACACGTCGGCCGCATCCACGGTATTGGCAACGTACTCCAGATAGATGTTGGCGGAGCTGCGCGCATCCGGATCGTTCGGCATGATCAGGGCGTTCTGCAGCAACGAGTGAGTAGAGAGCAGGCTGGGTAGCTCTTTGTAGCGGTCCAGCTTGTGCTGCAAGCTGATCACATAGCGGTTGAGGTCTGCCTGCGACCGTACCTGCAACGTATCCAGCGCCTGAGAACGGCTCAGCACGGCGGTCTGTCCGACGATCAGAAGAAAGGCGAGCAACGTCAGCACCGACAACAGGATGCGGTGTTTTTTCCAGGGCTCGAGTAGTGAAGGCAGACCGTTCATACAGAAACTTACAGTGACTTAATCGGCGTTATCATTATGCGCTGTGGATGAATAACTTGAAATAGCGCGAGCAGCGCCATAAGGTTTCCCTTTACTCGAGCTGTGGAAACACTGAGACAGGGTTTTCGTCAGAAAAACCTATACTCATGAAGAACCTGGCGCCAGTTCCAGCATGCGACCAGTTCTCACAATAAGACCGGATCACCGGCCCCATCCCAAATAATTTAAGTAAATTAGTGAGTGTCTGATGCTTAAACGTACCAAGATTGTAGCAACACTGGGTCCATCTACCGACGCACCCGGCGTACTGGAAGAGCTGCTGCGCAACGGGGTAAACACGGTCCGCCTGAACTTCTCCCACGGCAGCGCCGACGACCACCGCAACCGCGCCAAAGCGGTTCGCGAGTGCGCGCGCAAACTGGGTCAGCCGGTCGCTGTACTGGGTGACTTGCAGGGCCCGAAGATCCGCATCGCCCGTTTCCAGAACGACAAGATCCAGCTCAGTGTGGGTGATGCGTTCGTGCTGGACGCCACCCTCGGCACCAACGACGGTGACCAGAACCAGGTCGGCATCGACTACAAAGCCCTGCCAGAGGACTGCCAGACCGGCGACGTATTACTGCTGGACGACGGTCGCGTACAGCTTAAAGTGACCAACATCGACGGCTCCCGCGTGGAGACCGAGGTACTGATCGGCGGCCCGCTGTCCAACAACAAAGGCATCAACCGTCAGGGCGGTGGTCTGTCTGCCGCAGCGCTGACCGACAAGGACAAGCGTGACATCAAAGTCGCCGCAGAGATCGGCATGGACTACGTTGCGGTCTCCTTCCCGCGCTCCGGTGACGACCTGCGCGAAGCACGTCAGCTGCTGGACGACGCCGGTTCCAAAGCGGAGATCATCGCCAAAGTGGAGCGCGCTGAAACCGTCGCCAGCACCGAAGCGCTGGACGACGTGATCCTCGCCTGTGACGGCGTGATGGTAGCCCGTGGCGACCTGGGTGTGGAGATTGGTGACGCTGAGCTGATCGGCGTGCAGAAACACATCATCCAGCGCGCCCGCGAGCTGAACCGCGTGGTGATCACCGCCACCCAGATGATGGAAACCATGATCGAGAACCCGATGCCAACCCGTGCCGAGGTGTTCGACGTGGCCAACGCCATCCTCGACGGCACCGACGCGGTGATGCTCTCCGCCGAAACTGCCGCCGGTAAAAACCCAATCGAGGTGGTTAAAGCGATGACCCACATCTGTCAGGGTGCCGAGAAACACCAGCTCTCCCGTCCGGCCCCAACCGGCATCACCCAGCGCTGTGAACGTTTCGACGAAACCATCGCCCGCTCCGCTATGTACACCGCCAACCATCTGGTCGGCGCCAAGGCGATCATCTGTCTGACCGAATCCGGCTCCACCCCTCTGTGGATGTCCCGTATCCGTTCCGGCCTGCCGATCTACGCCCTGACCCGCAACGAACGCACCCTGCGTCGTATGGCCCTGTACCGCGGTGTGGAACCGATGTTCTTTGATGCCACCTCCATCGATGAAGCCAGGCTCAACCAGGAAGTACTGGAAGGCCTGAAAGCCAAGGACCAGCTGCAGGCAGGCGATCTGGTGATCCTGACCCGTGGCGCCACACTCGGCGAAGACGGCGGCACCAACTCCATGCAGGTACTGAAAGTTTCCTGATAACGCGTTGCCCGAGAAACAACGCCACCACCGCGCAGCAGACCCTGCTGCGCGGTACGCTCCCCGCTTCCGAAACGCCCACGTCTGAAGAATACCCCGTTATGCAAATCGCCCAACTGATCGCCAATGAACTCCAGGTCCGCCCACAACAGGTAGATGCCACCATCCAACTGCTCGACGAAGGCGCCACCGTACCTTTCATCGCCCGTTACCGTAAGGAGATGACCGGTGCGCTGGACGACGGTCAGCTACGTCAGCTGGCGCAACGGCTCGGTTACCTGCGCGAACTGAACGAGCGCCGTGAAACCGTGCTCAACAGTATTCGTGAGCAGGGCAAACTGAGTAGCGAACTGGAGCAGGCGATCCGCAACGCCGACAGCAAAGGTACGCTGGAGGATCTCTACCTGCCGTTTCGTCCGAAGCGCCGCACCAAGGCGCAGATCGCCCGCGAAGCGGGACTGGAACCCTTGGCCGATGAGCTGCTGAAGGGCAACCACAACGATCCACTCCAGATCGCAGCTAAGTTCCTTAACAACGACGCCGGAATCGACAGTGCCGACAAAGCGCTGGAGGGCGCGCGTTTTATCCTGATCGAACGTTTTGCCGAGCAACCGACTCTGATCGGACGTCTGCGTGAGTGGTTCTGGAAGCGCGGCCAGCTGCACAGCAAACTGGTGAAAAAGAAGGAGCAGGAGGGCGCCAAGTTCCGCGATTACTTCGAGTATCAGGAAGCGATCCAGAAAGTGCCTTCACACCGCGCGCTGGCCCTGTTCCGCGGTCACGCCGAAGGTATTCTGCGTATCTCACTGAAGCTGGAGGAGCAGGACAACACCTACCCTGCTGAACAGATCCGCCGCGAAAACCGGGTACCACAATTACGGGGTGCTGCCGGCCTGTGGCTGGAGGAAACCCTCGCCCAGTGCTGGAAACAGAAGCTGCAAACACAACTGGAAACCGACCTGCTCAAGCGCCTGCGCGAAGCTGCGGAGGCAGAAGCGATCCGTGTTTTCGGCCGCAACTTGAACGATCTGTTGCTGACCGCCCCGGCCGGTCCACGCGCAACGCTCGGCCTCGATCCGGGCCTGCGCACCGGCGTCAAAGTGGCAGTGGTGGACGCTACCGGCAAGCTGCTGGATCACTGCGCCATCTACCCGCATGCACCCAAGAATCAGTGGGATCAATCACTGGCCACGCTCGGCAAGCTGGTCAAACGTCATGATGTGGAACTGATCAGCGTCGGTAATGGCACCGCCTCACGCGAAACCGAACAGCTGGCGAAGGAGCTTATCCGTCAGCATCCGCAGCTGGACATGACCGCCGTGATGGTCAGCGAAGCGGGCGCCTCCGTTTACTCCGCCTCCGAACTGGCAGCCCAGGAGTTTCCCGATCTGGACGTCACCATCCGTGGTGCAGTATCCATCGCCCGCCGTCTGCAGGATCCACTGGCGGAGCTGGTGAAGATCGAACCCAAGGCGATCGGTGTCGGCCAGTACCAGCACGACGTGGACCAGAACCGTCTGGGCGAACAGCTGGATGCGGTAGTGGAAGACTGTGTAAACGCCGTGGGTGTGGACATCAACACCGCCTCCGTCGCCCTGCTCAATCAGGTCGCCGGGCTCAACCAGACCACCGCACGCAACATCGTCGCTTTCCGCGACGAGCAGGGCCGCTTCAGCAACCGTAAACAGCTGCTGAAAGTGCCACGCCTCGGCCCCAAAGCGTTCGAGCAGTGCGCGGGCTTCCTGCGCATTCGCAATGGTGACAACCCACTGGATAACTCCGCCGTACACCCTGAGTCTTACCCGCTGGCGGAGCTGATCGCCACCTCCCTCAACTGTGAGGTCAGCCAGCTGATCGCGTCGTCAGAGAAGCTACGTGATCTCAATCCACAGCAGTTCGTATCGGAGCGTTTCGGCAGCTACACCGTCAAGGATGTACTGCAGGAGCTGGAGAAACCGGGTCGCGATCCACGCCCCGAGTTCCGCACCGCCAAGTTCAGCGAGGGCGTGGAACATCTCAACGACCTGCAACCGGGCATGAAGCTGGAAGGTGTGGTCACCAACGTCACCAACTTCGGTGCCTTCGTAGATATCGGCGTACATCAGGACGGTCTGGTGCATATCTCACAGCTGGCCAACCGTTTTGTGAAAGATCCACACGAGCTGGTGAAAGCCGGTGATATCGTGCAGGTGCGGGTGACCGAAGTGGATCTGCAACGCAAACGTATCGCCCTCTCCATGAAGGATGAGCAGGCGCAACCGCGCAGCGAACGCCCCCACAAGGCCAAACCCAAACAGCGTCCCCAGCAAACCGGCACTTTGGGCGATAAACTGAAAGCAGCGGGATGGCGTAAATAGGCGTGACCGCGCTTTCATCTCAAATTCAGAAACTGAGTGTTACACTACGGTAATTTACCGCACGCTCATCTATAATGGGCGACCTTTGTATAATGACGGAAAGGACAGCAACCTTGTCTGCAGCATTTGAACAGAAGCTGGAATGGCTGGTAGAGAACGGCCACGCTCCCCTGCTAAAAGGGATTCTGCACGGTTTGGAGAAGGAGGGGTTGCGTGTTGATACCTCCGGTCAGCTGGCTGAAACGCCGCATCCACGTGCGCTGGGATCTGCCCTGACCCACGGTCATATCACCACCGATTACTCTGAAGCCCTGCTGGAATTTATCACCCCGGTATTCAAGCAATCCGGGGATGCGCTGGACTTCCTCGCTGACCTGCACCAGTTCACCTTCGCCAATCTTGATGGCGAGCATGTCTGGGCCGCAAGTATGCCCTGCCACCTGCCCAATGAAGAGGCGATCCCGGTGGCGCAATACGGCAGCTCCAATGTCGGCACCCTGAAAACCGTCTACCGCGAAGGCCTGAAATACCGCTACGGTAAGATGATGCAGACCATCGCCGGTATCCACTACAACTTCTCCCTGCCGGAGGCGTTGTGGCCGGAGTATCAGCAGTTCTGCGACAGCAAGGAATCCCTGCAGGATTTCCGCTCCGCCGCGTACTTCACGCTGATCCGTAACTTCCGTCGCTACTCCTGGTTGCTGCTGTACCTGTTTGGTGCGTCGCCAGCGCTGTCCGCCTCCTTTATGAAAGGCAAAAACCACGAGTTGCAGAGCCTGGGCGATCACACCCTGTTCCTGCCGCACGCGACCTCCCTGCGGATGAGTGACCTGGGTTACTCCAACAAGGCACAGGCGTCCCTGAACATCTGCTTTAACCATCTGGGCACCTACGCCAACAGCCTGCACAACGCCATCAATACCGCGTACCCGGCATACGATGAGATTGGCGTAAAAGTGGACGGCAGCTACCGTCAGCTGAACACCAACGTGCTGCAGATCGAAAACGAATACTACAGCGATATCCGCCCGAAACGGGTGACCCACTCCGGCGAGAAACCGCTGCACGCTCTGAAAGAGCGTGGCGTGGAGTATATCGAGGTACGCAACACCGATATCAATCCATTCCTGCCGCTGGGTATCGACCAGACCCAGGCCGATTTTATCGACCTGTTCCTGATCACCTGCCTGCTGGCGGACGACGCAGAGATCAGCACCTGCGAATGCGAACGCATCAGCCGCAACCACGACCTGGTTGTAACCCGCGGCCGCGAACCAGGTCTGAAGCTGGAGCGTAAAGAGGACGAGATCGGCCTGATCGAATGGGGTCACGAGCTGCTGGATAAGATCCAGCTGACCGCCAATATGATGGACCGTGTCGATGGCAGCCAGCGTTACAGCGAGAGCCTGCAGGCGCAGCGCTCGAAGCTCGACAACCCTGAGCTGACACCGTCCGCACAGGTGCTGTCTGCCCTGCAAAGCCAGCAGATCAGCTACGAAGAGCTGGTCCTGCAACAGAGCGACCTGCATCGCACCAGTCTGCTGGCACGTGAGATGAAAGGCCAGACCGCTGACTACCTGCGCGAGCAGGCGATGGCATCGCTGGAGGAGCAGGCCAACATCGAAGCGGCGGATACCCAGTCCTTCGACGAATACCTGGCCGACTACCTGGCGGGTTAATCGCACCCAGCAGTTACGGTCACCCGACCGGCAATAAAAAAGGCTTCCCGTGGGAAGCCTTTTTTGTATCTGCGTGTACCCAGCTACTGGGTGATAAAGCTGGTGAAGAACAGGTCGCTGACAAACGCTTCCCCCTCTTCGGCCACCAGAATATTCTGCACCAGTTTCAGCGCTTTCTTCGCCAGCACCGACTGTGCCTCCACCGAGGTCATCTCCTCATGGGACTGATCACTGAGCAGGAAAACAAGGTCATTGCGGATATGCGGCATATGGAAGTTCACCGCGTGGTGCGCCGCCGGGGTGGATACCTGAATGGTAATCTCACACTTCACGAAGCGGACCTTACCCGGACCACCGTAGTTGGTCAGAATCGGCTTCAGCTCAATATAGTTCACGTAATCGTCAGGCACCGGCTCATCAGCAGCCCAGGCTGTCTGCAGGAACAACCCCATCACCAGAACCATAAGCAGTCGTTTCAACATCGTTTTCCCAACTCTCCATTCTCAAAGGTCAGCAATATCCAAGGAGTATAACCTGCGAGATGGTGTATCCGCCATGTTGCACCCTTGTTCCCCTTGGGCATATTATTGAGTCTCTGCCGAATAAATTATGAAAGGAGGCGCACGATGCTGGAAAAATGCCGCAACGCCAAAGAACGTTGGGGTGGTGTCAGCGACATCATTGATCACTGGCTAGAAGAGCGTCAGGAACTGATCAGTGCGTTTGTACACCTGCCGGAGCAACCCGCTGATAACGGCCTCGCGGCGCAGGTTGAGCGTTTTTGTGAACTCTTAGTGGACTACCTCTCCTCGGGGCACTTCGAAGTCTACGAGCAGCTTCTGCGCGAAGGCAGTGAATTCGACGATGGCAGTGTCGAAGAAGCGCAGCTACTGTTTCCACGCATTCAGATCAGCACGGATGCGGCGCTGGACTTCAACGATCAGTACGCCACCGCTGAAATACTGACTGTGAAACTGATCAAGGAGATGGCCAACGACCTGTCGGCTCTGGGCGAGAAGCTGGAAGAACGCTTCGAACTGGAAGACCGCATGATCGAGGTCCTGCATACCTCCCACTCCGATCTTGTTGAAGCCACAGAAAACAGCGAAGCATAAAGGCGGTACCGATGCGCAAGGCGCACAGCATTCTGGCAGGTCTTTCTCTGGCGCTGGTACTTACCGGCTGTGAAGAGGGAAAAGCACCTGCCTTCCATAAGGAATATGCGCTAAAAGGCGCTTATTCAGCGTCTATCTCATCCTCCGGCCGCTATGCGACCCTTGGCTCCTTTAATCACGGCGGCAGTTTGTGGGATCTGCAGAAGCACTCACGCGAATACGACTGGAATCACCGCGCCAAAGAGTACAGTCTGATCGCCGCCAGCGCCTTCTCACCCGATGAGAACTACGCCGCGACGGCCAACCAACAGGATCTGGTGTTGTGGAACCTGAACGATGGCTCACCGGCCGGGTTCTGGAGTTCACCGGCAGAGATCCTGCAGATGGACCTGTCACCCAACGGCAACTTTGCGCTGTTGGGCCTGGCAAACCATACGGCGGTGTATTTTGACGCCAAGAACGGCGGCGAGAAACGCGTGTTCCGCCACGACGCCCGTGTGCGCAGCGTCGACCTGAGCGAAGACGCGCGTTACGCGCTGACCGGCTCCGACGCCTACAAAGCGAAATTCTGGAACGTAGAAACCGGTGAACTGCTGCAGGAGCTGCAGCTGGGCAACGTGGTCGATACCGTGGCGCTGTCACCGGACGGCGACCTGGCGTTCAGTTCCGGCAGCCTGGATCAGGCGGTGATCTGGGATACCCAGAGCGGCAAGATCAAACATACACTCACCACCATGGGTGATTTCTTCAAGAAACGTGTCAGCTACCTCAGCGCCCGTTTCTCGAAAACCGGCGATCGCCTGCTCACTGGCACCGCCTCAGGCCTGGTACAGCTCTGGGACGTGCGTACCGGCAAGGAGCTGAAGCGCTGGCGTATCCATCGCCGCGATCCTTACGGCCCGGTTTTTGCCGGCGTCTACGCGGTGGGTTTTGGTAGCGGCCAGTACTTCGCCATGGGCTCCAACGGCATCATGAACGTGCTGAAGTAAGCGCTTTCATACAGACACAAAAAAGGCTGGTTTAAACCAGCCTTTTTTCGTTCTGAAAGGTCGCGGATCAGTTCGCGCCCTTAGCTTCGCCTTCAGCTTTTGGCGCAACTTCCAGCAGCTCGATCTCGAACACCAGAGTTTCGTTTGGTCCAATCGCATTGCCCATACCGCCTGGGCCGTACGCCAGATCGGATGGGATCACGAAGCGGCCTTTGCCACCCTCTTTCATCAGCTGTACACCTTCGGTCCAGCCTGCAATCACGCCGTTCAGCGGGAAAGTTACCGGTTCGCCACGGGCGTAGGAGCTGTCGAACTCGCTGCCATCAACCAGGGTGCCACGGTAGTGCACTTTAACCATGTCGGTGGCCGTTGGCTGTTTACCGTTACCCGCTTTCAGCTCTTGGTACTGCAAACCGGACTGGGTGGTGGTTACACCGTCTTTTTTGCCGTTGTCAGCCAGGTATTTCTGACCTTTTTCCAGGTTGTCCTGCGCCAGTTTAGCCACAGCTTGACGCTGCTCTTCCATCTTCTTCTGCTGGAAGGTCACCATTACCTGGTTAACCTCTTCCTGCGTCAGCGCCGGTTTTTCGTTTGCATAGACAGACTTCAGGCCCTGCTGGAACGCGTCCAGATCCAGTTCCTTCACCTCGGTGTGTAACTGCCCGCCCACAATCAGACCCAGACTGTAGCTGAGCTTCTGCTCGTCTGTGGTCAGTTCATTTGCGAACGCCGTTGGCGCAGTAATCGCTGTCGCCAGAGCAGCAGCCAGCCAAGTTTTTTTCATCATGTAATCCTTGTTGTGTTTTCCACATGGATGATTAGTGGGGGCTAAACCGGGAAAGTTCAATCCGGAATTTAAAACCTGTCCAGCCCGCTGTCCGCCAGTACGGACAGTTCCGATTCCTCTGGGAGCGCCTGCACCAGTACCTGTCGCAACGCAGGTTTAATCTCCCGACCTGCTTCCAGTGTACAGTTATCCCGATAGCGAGCAAGGTTTTCCACCACCAGAGCCGCGCCGGGACTGGCAAGCGGCATCGCGGTGTGTGCAGCGTGTAGCAACGCCAACTCCTGCTGCTCACATGCCAGCTCCGCCTTACGCATCGCCCCATAACACTCAGCGTAGTCCGCCGACTGCTGCTTCTCCACACGCACCCGGTAACGCAGGGCACGCAACGGATGGGTGACCTCGCTCTGCCAGCGGTCCGCCGCAGCCGTAGCGGTAATGTCCAGCTCACGCCCCTCCAGCCCCAGCCAGATGGCGTAGATGATCCGGTTGATACTCATACCCGCCTGCTGCAGTTCCAGACAGGCACTTTCCACGCCTTCTGCCGCGTACAGCTGCAGGGCGAAGCTCCAAAGATCATTTTCGAGTTTCATAGCTGTGATACAATCCGCGCCCATGATTCAGTTACAGCAAGTCAGCTTACACCGCGGTACCCAGTTCCTGCTAGAGGGCGCCGACCTTACCATCCACAGCGGCTGGAAAGTCGGCCTCATCGGCGCTAATGGCGTGGGTAAATCCTCCCTCTTCAAACTGCTGCTGGGCGAGTTGCACGCCGATCAGGGCGACCTGCAGCTGCCGGGCAATATGCAGATCGCCCATATGGCGCAGGAGGTCTCGGCCACTGAACGCAGCGCGCTGGAATACGTGCTGGACGGCGATCAACAGCTGCGGCAGATTCAGCAGGCGCTGGCGGATGCTGAACGCAGCCAAGACCATGCCCGCCTGGGTGAGCTGCACGCAGAACTGGACGCTATCGACGGTTACAGCGCCGAAGCGCGCGCTTATCAACTGCTGGCGGGCCTGGGTTTCAGCACCGGCGATGCGCAACGCTCTGTAAAGGATTTCTCCGGTGGCTGGCGTATCCGCCTTAATCTGGCGCAGGCACTGATGTGCCGCTCCGACCTGCTGTTGCTCGACGAACCGACCAACCACCTGGACCTGGATGCGACCATCTGGCTGGAGCAGTGGCTCAAGCTGTATCAGGGCACGCTGATTCTGATCTCCCACGACCGCGACTTCCTCGACAACGTGGTGGGCCATATCGCCTATATGCACCGCCAGATCATCGATCTCTACAAGGGCAACTACAGTCAGTTTGAAGTACTGCGTGCCGCCCGTCTGGCGCAACAGCAAGCCGCTTTCGAGAAACAGCAGACCCGTATCGCCGAGATCGAGAACTTTGTCCGCCGTTTCCGCGCCAAGGCCACCAAGGCCAAGCAGGCGCAGAGCCGCATCAAAGAGCTGGAACGCATGGAGCAGATCGCTCCGGCACACGTGGACAGCCCGTTCACCTTCAGCTTCCGCGAAGCCGAGAAGATCTCCAACCCGCTGCTGAGCCTGCGTGAAGCGCGCTGCGGTTACGATAGCAAGGTGATACTGGAGAACGTCTCGCTGAATCTGGTGCCCGGCGCCCGTATCGGCCTGCTCGGTCCCAACGGTGCCGGTAAATCCACCCTGATCAAGTCCCTCGTCGCCGAGCTGCCACTGGTAAGTGGTGAGAAGAGCGGCGGCGAACACCTCAAGGTGGGTTACTTCGCCCAGCACCAGCTGGAAGCGCTGGATCTGGATGCCTCACCGCTGCTGCACATCAAACGTATCTCGCCCAACGCCTCCGATCAGGAGATCCGCGACTACCTGGGTACCTTTGGCTTCTTCGGTGACGATGCCCTGGACCCGGTAAAACGTTTCTCCGGCGGCGAAAAAGCCCGTGTCGCACTGGCACTGATCGCCTGGCAGCGCCCCAACCTGCTGCTGATGGACGAACCGACCAACCACCTGGATCTGGAAGTACGTCACGCCCTGACGTTGGCCCTGCAATCCTTTGAGGGTGCGTTGATTCTGGTCTCCCATGACCGCCACCTGTTGCGTAATACCGTGGACGAGTTCCTGCTGGTTGCCGATGGCCAGGCGCAGCCGTTCAGCGGTGATCTGGACGACTACCAGAACTGGCTGGTTGAGCAGAGACGTCAGCAGCAACAGCGCGAAGAGGAGAAACCGGCGCGTGAAAACCGCTCGCTGAGTGCTGCAGACAAGAAAGAGCAGAAACGCCTGGAAGCGGAAAAACGTAAGAAACTCAGCCCGCTGAAGAAGCAGCTCAGCAAACTGGAAGCGGAAGTGGACCGTCTACAGGAAGCGCTGGATGAGGTTGAGAATGCGTTGGCAGACCCTTCAATCTACGAAGACGCCAACAAAGACCAGCTGAAAACCCTGCTGCAACAACAGGCCGACCTGAAACGCGACGCGGAAGAGACCGAAGAGCAGTGGATGGAGCAGCAGGAAGCGCTGGAAGTACTGGAAGCTGAACTGAACGCCTGAACAGCGCTCAGTTCAGTAAAGAGATAAGAAGAGCGGAGGCCAGTGTTACTGCTGGCCTTTTTCCAACAGGGCGGTCAACTCTCGGATCGCCTCATCATCGGCCATCAGCTCGGACACTGTTTCCTGCGCCACTTCCTGACTCAGCCCCAGAGACTCCAGCACCGCATCGGAGACATGCTCCACCGGACCGTCGCTCAGCCCCTGCTGACGCAGCAGGCGATTTGCCACATACAGCAGCTGCACATACGCCTGGTTTTCACCGTCAAAGTCGGTTTGGTTCTGGTAACGGATCGCATCACACACCTCTGCCGGCAGCGCCCAGCTGGACAGCAACCAGCCACCGATCTGTTCGCGGGTAACGTTAATCACCTGCTGCTCGATCGCTTCCAGACTGAAATGCGGATTCGCTTCGATGTAACGCGCTAACAGCGCAAACTGCGGCGGGAACAGGTGTGCCAGCAGCAGGTAACCGAAGTTGTGCAGCAGACCACTCAGGTACGCCATACCCGGCTTAGGCTGCTGCGCGGCGGGCATCTTCTTGCAGAGTTTTTCCGCCAGGGTTGCGCAGTACACCGCCTGCAGCCAGTACGGGGTGCCACCACGCGGGCCGTTCTTCGGCACGTTCAGCATCTGCCCCATGGCCGTGCCCAGCGCCATATTGATCACCAGCTCGAAGCCCAGCACGCGCACGACGGCGTCCTCGATCGAAGCGACCTTGCCCGGTGCCGCGTAGTACGGTGAGGCTGCCCAGCTCATCACCTGTGCTGACAGACTCGGGTCAACACGCACCACATCCACCAGATCGGTAATCTCCGCATCCGGATCGGAGCGCAGCATCAGGATTTTCTGGGTAGTTGGCGACATGGATGGCAAGCCGAGGGTGTCTTCCAGACGTTGCTGAACTCGCAACTCGGTGAATTTCTTCACCGCGCTGGTAATCACCTCTTCGTCATTACCAGCTGGTGCCTGCAACGCGATCTCTTCAGCATGAATAGAGAGTTTGCAGCTCTGCGCACCCGCCAGCTCAGTAGCGGATATCGTCCAGTCGCTGCGGGAGAACGGTTCACTCACCTGCAGGCCTTCATGCTGCAGACACTGTTCGTCCACCAGCAGCTGCAGGCTCTGCAGCTTTTGGAAACCCGCCGCATTCTGTAAGGCATCCTGTTCGAAGAACCGCTGCGCGTCAGAACCTTTCACCGGCTGGAGCTGGCGTCCGGTGGTCTTCCAGACATTGGCCAGGTTCAGCAACGCGGTGGCCGGTAACAGCGCAAGGACTTTGCCCTCTTTATCATGCATCAGCACCAGACGTGCGTTGCGGCCATCATGACCGGCAGGTGCAACTTGAACGCCTACAGACACTTTTCCATCTCCAGCTACAAAATCAGATCCTTGAGGTAACCGGGGTATTCCACACAGACTTCGTGTGTTTTCACCCGCCCCTCTATAACAAATGACATCTCTGCCAATTACGCCTAACCTACCGTAAATACGTATTAGTCAGCAACGTATGCACGTCATTTTACCGCGATAAAGGAACTATTTATGCGCCAGATCGTTATACGTAGCCTTCTGTTCTCCAGTTTGCTGCTCACCGGCAACCACGCCCTTGCCGTTAACGAAGATCAGGTCCCTGAAACCGCCACCGGCCAGCAGCAACACCAGCAGGTCACCGCCAGTAGCTTTATGGCGGTCAGCGCACATCCCCACGCTACCGATGCTGGTTACCGCATTCTGGAACATGGCGGCAGCGCGTTAGACGCCGCCGTAGCGATGCAAGCGATGCTGACGCTGGTCGAACCCCAGTCTTCGGGGATCGGCGGTGGTGCCTTCCTGCTCTATTGGGATAACCAGGCCAAACAACTGCACGCCTACGACGGCCGCGAAACCGCACCGGCGAGCGCCGACGAGAACCTGTTTATCAAGCCGGACGGCCAACCGATGTCTTGGTGGGGCGCGCTTGTGGGTGGGCGTTCCGTGGGTACACCCGGCGTACTGCGGATGATGGAACAGGCACACCAAACACATGGCAAACTACCCTGGTCTAAACTGTTTGGCGATGCGATCGCACGTTCCGAAGAAGGCTTCACCGTCGGACCACGCCTGCACCAGCTGATCAAATCCGGCATCAACCCGGGCTTGGACCGCTATCCCGCCGCCCGTGCCTACTTTTATACTGAGCAAGGCGAACCACTGCCGGTCGGCACCACTCTGAAAAACCCGGCGCTGGCGCAGTCCCTGCAAAATATCGCCGATAAGGGCGCCGACTATTTCTATCAGGGCCCACTGGCAGACAAGATCATCACCGCCGTCGCGGCGGCCACCGACAATCCCGGCAAACTCGCCCTCAACGACCTGAAAACCTATCAGGCCAAGGTACGCGAACCGCTCTGCCGCCCCTACATCAGCTACAAGCTCTGTGGTTTCCCGCCTCCCACCTCCGGCGGCGTGACCGTACTGCAAATTCTGAAGCTGCTGGAAAAGCAGCCGATGGACAAACTCAACCCTCGCGGCCCTGAGTTCAACCATCTGTTTACCCAGGCCTCACGCCTGGCCTACGCCGACCGCGCACGTTATCTGGCCGATGCCGATTTCGTTGAGGTGCCCGTCAAAGGCCTGCTGGACGAAGGTTACCTGCAGCAGCGCCGTGCGCTGATCAACAGCAAACAGGACAGCGGCAGCGCCAAGGCTGGCACGCCATCCGAAGCGCTGAGCCGCAGCGATGATCAATCACCCGAGCTGCCCTCCACGACCCATTTTGTCGTTGTGGATAAGTGGGGCAACGCGGCCTCTATCACCAGCAGCATCGAGATGGCGTTCGGCTCCACCCTGATGGCGGGCGGTTTCCTGCTTAACAACCAGCTTACCGACTTCTCCTTCAGCGCCGAAAAAGATGGCGAGCCGATCGCCAACCGGGTGCAACCGGGCAAACGCCCACGCAGTTCCATGTCACCCTTTATGGTGTTTGATAAGAACGACCAGCTGATCGCCGCGATTGGTTCACCCGGCGGCAGCCGCATCATCAATTACGTGGCGCAAAGCATGCTCGTGATGCTTAACCATCCACTACCGCTGCAAGAGGTGGTCAACCTACCCCATGTGAGTAACCGCAACGGCGTGACCGAGCTGGAGGAAGATACTGCCGCTACGACACTGGCACCGCAGCTGGAAGCGATGGGGCATAAGATCAAGATACGGGATCTCAACAGCGGCCTGCACGGCGTTCGCCGTACTGATGATGGTCGCTGGGAAAGCGCTGTGGATAACCGCCGGGAAGGCAGCGCGCGGGGGCGTTAATCCGCAGGGGAAAAGAGCTTGTGAACGTTGGGAGTCGCTGGCGCTCGTCGCCAACCTACGCATTACGATACCCTGTAGGTTGGTGACGAGCGAAGCGACTCCCAACAAATAGGTTCACCGACTTTTGCCAATGAGCCCAAGAATGCTTTAGCAGCGCTGGATACGATTCACCGTTTTCAGCGCACGGATCTTCTTCATCACACGCGCCAGGTGGATACGGTCTTTCACCTGCACTTCCATATTTACCTTGGCCAGTTTGCCTTCATGATCGTCGATGTCGATCTGAAGCAGGTCGGCGCCCATGGAGGTGGCAACGGTCGCCAACTCGGCGATGATGCCACGGTGGGATTCCACCTCACATGAGAGATCCACGCTGAACTCGTCGTTGATTTCGTCGTACCACTCCAGGTAGATACACTTGTCCGGATCATCACGCAGGTAACCGATATTGCGGCAGCTGGTGCGGTGGATAACCAGTCCCTTACCAGCGCTGATATGACCGATGATCTCGTCGCCCGGCAACGGACGGCAGCATTTCGCGTATTGCAGCACCATACCTTCGGTGCCCTGAATCGCCAGCGGGTTTTCACGACCACCGTCGCCACTCTCGTCAGACTCAGGACGCAGACGGCGCGCCACCACATAAGCCTGGCGGTTACCCATGCCGATATCTTCCAGCAGGTCGTCGATCGAATTGAAGCTGGCTTCCTCCAGCAACGGCTGGAGTTTATGCATCTCAATATCGTTGACGTTGCTGCCGTATTTGCTGAGGAACTGGTTCAACAGGCGGCGACCCAACTCGATCGATTCGTGGCGCTGCTGATTTTTCAGGAAGTGACGGATGGCGGTCCGCGCTTTACCGGTAGTGACAAAGTTAAGCCACGCCATGTTTGGCTGAGCGCTTGGTGTGGTGATGATCTCGACGGTCTGACCGTTCTCCAGCGGCTGTGACAGCGGCGCCAGACGGCGGTCGACGCGGCAGGACACGCAGGAGTTACCGATATCGGTATGTACCGCGTAGGCGAAATCGACCGGTGTCGCACCCGCAGGCAGCTCCAGAATGCGGCCTTTTGGCGTGAACACGTAGACTTCATCGGGGAACAGGTCCTCTTTTACGCTTTCGATAAACTCCATGGAGTTACCCGCGCGCTGCTGCATCTCCAGTAGCCCCTGCACCCACTTGCGAGCTCGTTTGTAGGAACCCACCGCACTGTCACTGGAGTCACCGCTGTAACCTTTGTAATGACTGTGCTCCGCCACCCCCTGGCTGGCCACCGCGTCCATCTCTTTGGTGCGGATCTGCACCTCGATGGTGATATCACGCGCGCCAAACAGGTCGGTGTGCAACGACTGGTAGCCGTTGGATTTAGGGATGGCGATGTAATCTTTAAAGCGGTTCAGAACCGGCTTATAGAGGTTGTGGACCGCACCCAGCACACGATAGCAGTCATCTACCGACTCGGTCACCACACGAAACGCAAACACGTCCATGATCTCCGAGAAGGACTTGTTCTGCGCCTTCATCTTGCTGTAGATGCTGTACAGGTGTTTCTCGCGCCCGGTGACGGTGCCGGTCAGCCCTTCCTGACGCAGACGCTGCTCGATCGTCTCCTGAATGGAGCTGATCACATCCTTGCGCTGACCACGCGCCTGAACCACGGCACGACGGATATACTTGGCACGCATCGGGTAATGCGCCTGGAAAGCCAGGTCTTCCAGCTCGATCTGCACGTCGCGCATCCCCAGTCGGGCAGCGATCGGTGCGTAGATATCGAGGGTTTCCTTGGCGATACGGCGCTGCTTGTCGGGACGCATCGCCCCCAGCGTACGCATGTTGTGCAGACGGTCGGCGAGTTTCACCAGGATAACGCGGATATCCTCCGCCATCGCCAGCACCATCTTCTGGAAGTTGCTGGCCTGGGCTTCCGCCTTGGTCTCAAACTCCAGGTGGGTCAGCTTGGAGACACCGTCCACGATATCCGCGACAGAATCGCCGAACTGGGAACTGATGCCGTCGTAGGTGACTTCGGTATCTTCGATCACGTCATGCAGCATCGCGGCCATCAGGCTCTGATGGTCCATATGCATGGTGGCGAGGATACTGGCTGCAGCGAGGGGGTGGGTGACGTAGGGTTCGCCGCTTTTACGGCGCTGACCGTCGTGGGCCTCTTCTGCATAGAAATAGGCACGACGCACCTGCCGGATCTGTTGCGGATCCAGATACTCAGTTAAGCGTTCAGAAAGTGCGTCGATGGTCGGCATCACCCCTCCAGAATACCGTCAGTGCTGAAAAAGCACTTATTTGTCCGATAGTTGGAATGATGCCGTATAAAGGAGAGTTGGGGAAGAGTTAGTCTTCTTCAACTTCGTCCAGAACAGTTTTATCCACGTGGCCTTCAGCGATTTCACGCAGGGCAACAACGGTAGGCTTGTCGTTTTCCCACTCAACTTTTGGCTCTTTGCCTCCAGTTGCAAGCTGACGCGCACGTTTTGCAGCGACCATCACCAGCTCAAAGCGGTTATCAACGTTATCCAGGCAATCTTCAACGGTTACGCGTGCCATGTTCAACCTCTAGTCAGGGGTTTTTCGAAAGACCGGGCATTCTACTGGTCAACGTTTAAGCTGACAAGAGGCCCTGCAGCAATTCCTGATGTTTCGCAGCCTGACGGGACTGGCCCAGGCGGCGGCTCAGGAACACCGACGCCAGCTCATTCAGCGCGGTATCAAAATCATCGTTGATGATCAGGTATTCGTACTCGCCGTAGTGGCTCATCTCACCGACTGCCTGTGACATGCGGTGATTGATCACCTCCTGGGAGTCAGTACCACGACCGGACAGACGACGCTGCAGCTCTTCCTGCGACGGCGGCAGGATAAATACCGACAGGCAATCAGGCATCAGACGGCGTACCTGCTGTGCACCCTGCCAGTCGATCTCCAGGATCACGTCCATACCCTGCGCCAGCTGCTCCTCAACCCACAACTGGGAGGTACCGTATTTGTTGGTAAAGACTTCCGCGTGCTCCAGAAAGGCGCCCGCCTCGATCATCTGGTTGAACTGATCCATGTCGACGAAGTTGTAGTCTTTACCATCCACTTCCCCCGGACGCATATCGCGGGTGGTGTGGGAAACGGACACCAGAACACGGTTGTCGCGCTCCAGCAGCGCTTTGACCAGACTGGTTTTACCGGCACCGGACGGTGCGGAAACTACGTATAGGGTTCCTTTATCGCTCATATGCTTTAGCTCGATCTCTGTCGCGGAAAAGTGCCTGTCGGCGTAAAGCATGCATTATACAAGGGATAAGAATTTTTGCGTGCCGGAGGGAGGAATTATCGGATATTTCCCGCAGTCGAAAAGATAACTTACGGCATCACCGATAGCTGTATTCACGCTTTGTTATCAAGCAATATCAGCTACCCACCAACCGCGCATCCGCTTCATTATCTCGCCACGAAGTTTGACATGACGCTTATCATGCGATATCTATTTTACATGACATCTATCATGTGAAAACACTATGACCACCAGAGCCGAACAAAAACAGCAATCCCGCGACAAGATTCTCGAAGCCGCCGGGCGTCGATTACGCGTCGAAGGGATGAACGGTGCAGGTGTTGCCGCAGTGATGGCCGACGCAGGCCTGACCCACGGTGCCTTCTACTCCCACTTCAGCAATAAGGACGAACTGGCGCGCGAAGCGCTGATCCACGCCCTGCGTGACAACCGCGAGCGCTGGACGGGTAAACCACAGCGGGAATCCTGGGGCGAGCGCCTGAAACGCCTGGCAAAACGCTACCTGACGCCAGCACACCGCCGCGACCTGAAAGAAAGCTGCGCCCTCGCTGCCCTGGGGTCGGAAGCGGCCCGCAGCAACGACGAATTCAAGCAGACCTACGAGCAGGAGCTACTGAAAACCCTCTCGATTATCTGCGAGGGTGAATTTGATCAGGCCGACGCGGCTCAGGCAGAGGAGGCGCTGGCGTTTATGTCACTGATCATCGGCTCCATCACCCTGTCCCGCGCAGTACAGTCGAAAGAACTCTCCGACCAGTTGCTGCAGGCAGGCAGAAACGCCGCCGAGAAACTGGCCACAGACAACGCCCGAAAGGAGGCATAAGCGATGGCAACCGAACTGCAAAACCTGAGCTTCAGCGATTTCCCGTTCCAGACCTTTGATAAGGTGCGCTACGCCGATACCGACCGTCAGGGCCACGTGAACAACGCGGTGTTTTCCACCTTTCTGGAAACCGGCCGGGTAGAGTTTCTCTACGCGCCCGGCAATCCGCTCACGGATGAAAACGCCTCCTTTGTGATCGCCAACCTCAACCTGAAGCTGCTGGCGGAAGTTCGCTGGCCCGGCCAGGTCGATATCGGTACCGGCGTCACCAAGGTGGGCAACAGCTCACTGTGCCTGTATCAGGGGCTGTTTCAGGATGGTAAGTGCGTCGCCACGGCAGAAACCGTGATCGTGCAGATGCACGAGGAGAGTCGCAAATCTCATCCGCTTACGGAGAGCACAAAAGCGTTCCTGACCCACCATCTGCTGGCCTAGGAAAGATTTCATGCAGAATGTGTTCTACCAGCAACGGTCGAATCAGTAGTGATCGCCGCCTTCCCGTATGAATAACCTTAATAGGTGCGCTGTTGGGCTTGTGCTAATGTCGGAGTCAAGTTCACGGAAGAAAGGCATCACCCAACATGCTAAGTGCCCTGGGCTCTCTCACAACACGACTGCTACGCGTTTCAGGTCATAAACGCGTCTGGCAGCTGCTCGCCCCGCTGTTTGTCGCGCTACCCCTGCACGCACAGGAGATTCTGGTACTGAACTCGCCGGGTGCGGTATGGAAAGAGGGCGTGGAGCTGCGTATCCGACAGGTCAACGACTTTGTCGGAGACAGCTTTCAGCCGCTGCCCGCCACCGTCAAAGTAGCCCGCACCTACGGTACTCCCGAATACGATCTGGCGCTGGAGCTGTTGCTGCTGGACGAAGCCTACATTCCCGTTGAACTGTTCCACGAATACGCCCACGCCCTGCTGGATATCTACCTCAAGCAGCAGGTCGCCGCCGTGGGTTATTTCGAGCTGCGACGCCGTATTCGCGGTAAACCTGTGAGTGAGAAGATTGCACTGCTGAAGGAAGAGCTGGCCGACGATCGCCAGTATCTGGAGGAGCTTAAGCAGAAGGGCTACCAGAAGATGGCCACCAACCTCGCCCGCGCCATTGTGTCCTCAAACCAACTTCTGGATGAACTGCGCATCGCCACACCACTGGATCACCGGCTCGCCGCCATGTATCCACGCTATACCGGGCATACCCACGCACCCTCGCTTTACCGGGTACTGGCGCCCTACCACGAACTGTTCGCCGACACCCTCGCCGCCCTGCTCACCAATCAGTGGGATTCGATCTATATGGCGCAGATCAACCTGGCACACCACCGTGACTACGAACTGAAGATCAGCAACAAACACCCGGCGATGAATAACCAAAACTACCTGCGCTATCGCGCCTTTCGTACCGACATCGACCTCGACAGTTACGAGTTCAGCCCCGAAGAAGCGCACAGCAGCTACACCCAGTTCGCCCCCACACGCGCCTATATCCGCAAACTGGCGGAAACCGACTTCAACCGCGATCGTTCCCGTCTGATAGCCCGACTGGCACAGGTAATCGCCGAAGAGCTGGACGCACGACTGAGTTCGCCGCTGCTCTACAGCATGCCTTTGAGGGAGAAAAATAGACGTCTGATCAAACGGCTGGCTGGGGTGGAGACATTAACGGCGGATGCCAATTAGCTTTTAAGATGGCTATTCAGATAAGAAAATTCTGGTATTAGTCGTGAATGTAAGTGCCCTACCAGCTGTCAGACTGGCTTCCCCTGAAGCACCATATTCAGACCCAACTAATTTATTGGGGGACTGGCACGCTGATGCCCTGTTTCTGCGAAATCCGCGAGCACGACAAACCGTTCAACATCGATACTAAATGAGAAGCTGGGCAAGAAGAATCGGGGGACTAGGCTTGATCTGTTAGTAGGAGAGAACTGTTCATTTCAAAAGCTCAATTCAATATCAGCACAAAACTAATGTTTGTACTACTTCATGACTGCTCCTTCGCTAACTGAAATATCGAGAGTTTTCCGAAGATGATCCAGAGATATCTATAAACTTGATGTCTGAGCGCAACCAGTGCCCGATCCTGTTAATGATCTCTTCATCAAGCAGCTTGCCTGTACCTCTTAAAGCACATTCCCAAACCACGCATATCCGTATACCAAGAAGTGCTAAGTCTCGGTAGTTCTCTTTATCTCTCTCAACATTGCGGCTGAGCTTTTTTTGCCAATACGCCCTGCGTGTTTTCGGGTATCCCTTGAAGTACTTGCAGTTGCTATGACAGTGCCAAAAGCAGCTGTTGACAAAAATGGCAGCACTGTACTTTTTAAGCACTAAGTCTGGAGAGCCTGGCAGATTAGACTGATAGAGGCGGTATCGGAAGCCGGTGGCATGCAGGAGCTTTCTGAGCTTGAGCTCTGGTTTGGTGTTTTTACCTCTGATAGCGGACATATTTTTTCGACGCTGTTCAGGAGTGAGAACGTCAGTTGGCATGCTTAGCCTTCGAGCTGAAATTCGTCACCAAAGGTAAGAGTCTCTGGTGATATGGACACGCTATCGCAACTGATCCCGTGCGGAAGCGCTTCCAAGGCGGTAATAATCTCACTAGCTTTAGCGCCAAAATCTTCGGCAATTCGCATTTTTGCTCCATTATCAGTTGCTTCGAAAACTCTGTAAATATCGTAACGCTTACCTCCATCTCTGGCTTCCAGCAACTCCGCTACAGATATGTGCAGCTTCGTG
Source organism: uncultured Marinobacterium sp. (assembly GCA_947501565.1). Lineage (GTDB taxonomy): Bacteria > Pseudomonadota > Gammaproteobacteria > Pseudomonadales > Balneatricaceae > Pontibacterium. Next base: position 81,731 of record CANMWJ010000013.1, on the reverse strand, counting down.
TTGAACGCACTGGATGTACTTTTAACGTCGAGTACGGTAGATCCTAACTTATGCTGCAGCTCAAAGTCGTACGGAGCAATAGCGTCTTTGGCAGATTCCCAGACATAGCCTTCGATTTGTCCACTGCGCTCAAGCTCTGATAAGTACTCGTTCACCAAGCGCTCGCCCAAACTTCCTATTTCGGCGGCTTTGGCTTTTGCTTGTGCTAATTCATTTGATGAGACAGGTTCGCCTCTACGGCGCTTTCTAAGCTTTTTGAAGCCATCTACACCACCTTGGACTACATCTTCTAACAGCTCATCATCAAAAAGAGACCTGACCGGATAGTAATCACCAACAGATGAACTATCCAGCAGAGCCTGTACTTCTTCTTTGTTCAGCTGGACCATCGAGCGAAGCTGGTTGAACTTATCACCTACCTGAGTTGTGATCTCGTTGTGGAGTGAGCAGTCTGAACGGCTGGCCTGTGCAATCAAAAAAATGTCGATATGATCAGGAAAAGGCGCACCCTTGAATACCATGAGTGCGTAGTCGCCTTTAGCAAGCAAGTCGTAGCTATCGGTGCCTGAGTCATGACCATGGATTAGTTCACCATTAAGCCGCATATTTTTCTGCTGGCGAACGATTTTTCGCTCAAGCACATGCTTTGGTGAATTATCAGGTCCGTGGAACGCTAGGGTAACGTTGTGCTTGCTGTCGCCCCAGTGAACCGGGTACATCTCTTCAACAAAGACTTTCTTGTCCAAGTTCCACGCCTTTTGATTGGTGCCATGCTTCGGATTAAAGTGACACGCAAAAAAGGTTAGGTCAGATGCGGACAGGCGCTTGATCGCTAACTTTTCCATGTTATTAATTCCCTATCCCAGGCCCAAGGTTTCACTGATTGTCGAAGCAACGGCGAACGACATTAATGGTGGAACAGCATTTCCAATCTGCTTGAACGCAGGGTTCATACTACCAGCAAACTTAAATCCGTCAGGGAACGACTGCAACCGAGCCGCTTCCCTGATAGAAATCGTCCTAGCCTGTGCGCTGTCGTAGTGAATATGCGAGTAGCTATCTTTACCCAGGTGCGCCATTAAAGTCCGAGCGGGCTGATCTGGCTCCATTTTGCGCCACTTGTTTGGGAACTTACTAGGGTCATACGGAGGTACGATCTTTTTCATCAACGCTTCGTACTGCTCTGATCCCTCAAGGAGAATTTCACCGGCAGCACGTTTCTCAGCCAAGGCCTCTTCAAACATATCCAAGGCTACCCTGTAAGCTTCCGGGTACTGATCTCCTGCCTGCATACGAGCAAAAATCGGGTAGTCACGTGGGAGAAAGCGAATCAAGTGGTCATAAATGCCTGGTTCATCATTACTGAAATTCGGCCACTCGTTACGCATAAGGCGAGCATAGGCATTCAACTCAACCCCATTTGGATAAGGGTCGAGAGTGTTAAAACGCTGAGGCGACTTTTTCAATTTGCAGCGATGATTATCCGGGATAAGTGGAAGATCACTCAGGGCCTCCATAGCTGTTACTGCCCTTGGCAGGTCTTCAGTCGGCTCAGGCGCCTCGACGTAGTGATGAGCTTCGCATCCGGGTTGGATGGTTTGCAGCGCAACCTGTCTCGAGCCGAGATATCCACGAGGCAGTTCTATCCAGTTAGTTGGCTCAGGAAACGATATTTCTACGTCCAGCTCCTCTGCGTAAGCAATCAGGATCATACGCTCTCGCATTTCTGGGACTCCGAAGAATACTGAGTTCATCAGAGTGTACCTAGCTATATAGCCCATATCCTCAAGTGCTTCGCAGACTTCCTCAGCGATGTTATGCCCGCCAAAGTTCAGAACATCAGGAACATTTTCCATCATGATGGCCAGAGGCTGGAATGCACGTACGTAATCCAAATAGCGAAGATACAAATTGCTTCGTGGGTCGGTCAGGTAGGCCTCCGGATGGTCGTATACTTCACGCAGCTTAGAGCGCCCAACGCGAGAAAATGCCTGACATGGTGGGCCACCAACAATCACATCGACAACTTCTGCTGGCTCGTCACCCAATTGCAGTTCTTTAACAAGATCTTCTGGTTCCAGCTGTGTAATGTCATGAGACTGGCCATGCTTGTCCTGAAGCTCTTCCCCCAAATGGGAATGAAAGTTCAAAGCATGTGTCATAGCTGCATGCTTGTCGATTTCGATACCGGCTTTGATATCGAAACCAGCTTTGCTAAAGCCTAATGAAATGCCTCCGCAACCGGCAAAGAGGTCCAATGTCCTGGCTGATCCTCGTTGATTTAGCAGTTGAATTTTCGTGTTGCGGATATCCGCCCAACGCCTTCTTTCGTGCTGGGTTACTGCGTTCATAAAGATTCTAGCTAAGGTTATTAATAAATAATGAGTAAAGGACAGAGTCCCCAAAATCACAGGATATAATATCGGATCTTAAAGAGTTGCCCTAGAGAAAAACTAGCGTGGATTAATCTGCTGGGCGTGCGTGCCGGGTTCACAGGTTGTCCTGAACTGCTGTTTTAGCGGTTCAGCCCCAAGACTGTTCCATGCTAGATACGTGATCAAGCTTGTGATTAAAGCCTTACAGAATTGAGTAATATTGATAATCGACTGGTGCAAGGGGTTAACGATCTTTGTCAAATTTTATGCTATGTAAAGACAAAAGATTCAGCAGTGTAATTTGCTTGGTGCCCCAGATGTGGGGGCTCAAACAGCCAAGTCTGTAGCGATAAAAGAAGTTGAAGACCATTGCTCTCATAGTGTACGCCTCTTGAGAGTTTTGCCCCTAGCACAGCATAGGAAAAGGCTATCAATAGAACGGGGTGTGAATTTTGATAGCTAGCCTATCTCAATAGCTAGAGTTTACTGAGAGCTGCAGATTACAGAAGCATACACTAATGGGTATTTTCGGGTGAGCGCACCCGTGCAGAACCTGAAATGCCAGCTTGATGGCCTTGGATATTAACTTTACCGCTGGGGAAAGAAGGTTGGGTGTTTTCACGAAAAAACACCCAGAGACATTACTCAATATTCTGGATCTGCTCGCGCATCTGTTCGATCAGCACCTTCAATTCCACTGCGCATTGAGTCGTTTCAGCCACGATAGACTTGGATGAGAGGGTGTTGGCTTCACGGTTCAGTTCCTGCATCAGGAAGTCGAGGCGGCGGCCGATCGGGCCCTTCTGCTTCAGTACGCGGCGCACTTCCTGCACGTGGGTGTTGAGGCGGTCCATCTCTTCGTCGACGTCCGCTTTCTGCGCCAGCATTACCATCTCCTGCTCCAGACGGCCTTCGTCCAGCTCGTCCTTCAGTTCATCCAGACGGCTGCGCAGGTTGTCGCGCTGGGCCTGCAGGATCTCCGGCAGTTTACTGCGCACTTCCACTACGATCTCGGCGATGGAGACCAGACGCTGTTCGATCAGGTTGTTCAGTTCGGCACCTTCACGCTCGCGACCCGCTACCAGATCGTCCAGTGCGCTGCCGAACAGTTTCAGCGCTTCCGCTTTCACCTGATCCATATCGATCTGTGCGTCCTGCAATACGCCCGGCCAGCGCAACACGTCGAGCGGATTCATCGGCTGGGTGTTACCGGAAAGAGAGAGTGCGGCCACTTCGTCGGCGGCAGCGATCAGCTCCTTGGCGAAGTCGGTGTTCACGGTCAGCTGCTGGGCCTGGGCTTCCGGGTGGAAACGCAGGGTGCACTCCACCTTGCCGCGGCTCAGCGTCTTACGCAGCTTCTCACGCAGAGAACCTTCCAGATCACGCAGGCTTTCCGGCAGACGCAGGTGTGGCTCCAGGTAGCGGTGGTTTACAGAGCGAATCTCCCAGATCAGGGAACCCCAAGGGTGCTCGGCTTCCTGCCGGGCAAATGCGGTCATACTACGTGTCATATCACTATTTCTCGATTAGAATGCAGGCTTTCAACATTCTAACAGCCAAGGGCGCGCTGCTGCTAATGTGCCGCCCGGAACAAGCAACGGTAGTTACATATCTATGAGCTCCAGCATCTCTGAACAGCTGCAAAACCTCGGCCTGAACAAACTGCGTCCGAGCGGTCGCGAACCGGACCAGATGCGCCCGGTGAAAATTACCCGTAACTTCACCTGCCACGCAGAGGGGTCTGTGCTGGTTGAGTTTGGTAACACCAAGGTGATCTGTACTGCGTCCGTTGATCGTGGCGTACCACGTTTCCTGCGTGGCAGCGGCAGTGGCTGGGTAACCGCAGAATACGGCATGCTGCCACGCTCCACCGGCAGTCGTTGCGACCGTGAAGCGGCCCGTGGTAAACAGGGTGGTCGTACCGTTGAGATTCAGCGTCTGATCGGCCGCAGCCTGCGTGCCGCGCTGGACCTGAACAAGCTGGGCGAAAACACCATCACTATCGACTGTGACGTGATTCAGGCGGATGGCGGCACCCGCACCGCATCCATCACCGGTGCTTACGTGGCGCTGGTTGACGCCATTAACGTGCTGAAGCAGGACAAAAACGGCGCCATGAAAGGTAACCCGCTGAAACACGAGATCGCAGCGGTATCCGTGGGCATCTACGAAGGTGAAGCGGTACTGGATCTGGATTATGCGGAAGACTCCAAAGCGGAAACCGACATGAACGTGATCATGACCGGTTCCGGCGGTTTTATCGAAGTACAAGGTACTGCCGAAGGTGCACCTTACACCCAGGACGAGCTGAACAAGATGCTGGATCTGGCGAAGAAAGGTGTGACCGAGCTGGCCGAACTGCAGAAAAAAGCACTGGCGGAGTAATCCCCCACGCTCAAGCACAGAGCCTGTGTGTCACAGGCTCTGCGTTTCTCCCTTCGCCCTAACCCCTTAGGCTTTCGCCTTGGACGCAGTCGCGGGTTTGATCCTCTCCCGACTGACCAGCGCCATCACCATCCCCAGCGTCACCACACCGATTCCGATCCACTGTAGATCCGTCACCGGCTGCGCCAATACCAACCAACCCATGATCGCCGCACCACCCGGTGCCAGCGCGCTGAACAACGCCGCCTTTTGCGCACCTAATGCCGCGCCCGCCCGACTGATCGCGTAGATCGCTACACCCGCCACCAGCACACCCTGATAGAACGCCTGGAACAGCCAGTCACTTAGGGGGATTGCCGAGAACGTGGGTGGCCAGAGCCACAACCAGAAAGCAACAAACGGCAACGAACCCACGCTGGTGATTGCCACCGCCAGCAGCGACGGCACCTGCCAGCGTGTAGTACAGACACTGAACAGCGCCCAGAGCAACGCGCAGGCCAGCAACAGTAGGTCGCCGATCCAACTCATTGAATTAGTTTGGGAAAAGGCTGATGCGCCGAACACCCCCAGGCCCACCAGCATCACCGCCATGCTCAGCAAAGCGGGAGCGCCCAGTGGCTGTTGGTAGAGCACACGCACCAGCAGCATCGCCATCAGCGGAACCAGCCCCAACGCGATCACCCCGGCGTGGGAGACCGGCGCAAACTGCAGCGCGGCGCTGTTGAGCAGACCAAAAGGCACGCCAACGCAGCCGATCATCAGCAGGCAGCGCCAGAGCCCAAGACGGCGCACCAGTCGCCAGCGTTTGAGCAGGTAGGGCCAGAGCAGGACGCCCGCCACCAGTGCGCGCAACCCGGTGATATCGGTGGGCGTCAGGCCCGCCTGCAGGCCCAGCGTAGTCGCCGTACTGTGGCCGCTCCAGATCAGCGCCGCCAACAGGCCATAGAACAATCCCCGCCACAGATCGTGCGGGGGAATATGAATGTGCACAGAACTTCTCCCTGATTGGATTCAGGAGAAGCCACAGAAAAAGATGTCGGGAAGAGAGATCGCGATAGTAACCGAGCCGCTGCGCTCAGGCTACCCCCACCTCCTCGGGATCGATCGGCGTCAGCGGCACATTGTAGGCGGCGTAAGCTTCAAAGCTGTCGATGAACTCCTGCGCCAAACCGGAGATCGGCCGGTTCACCGGGCTGATAAAACCGAAGTAGAGAGGAATACCCGGATCGAACGGCCGTGCCACCACACCCTGCTGCGCAAACTGATGCGCGGTGAACGGGTCGACGATGGAGACCCCCAGCCCCTCTTTCACCAGCGAGGCGGCGGTGGAGAACAGCGGGGTTTCGATCCGCTCATCGGGACGCGCCAGGCTCTCCTTGATCGCCACGTCGATGCGGAAACGGGTGATGGTGTTCTGCGCGCCGATCGCCACAAACGGCTCCCGGTCCAGATCGGCAGCGTTGACCCGTTTCTGCTCGGCAAAACGGTGCCCGGCGGGTGCGATGCACTGGCAGTTCACCTTGTAGCAGGCCCCGAAGGCGATCTCCTTGCTATCCACCGGCAGCATCGCCAACCCCAGATCAAACTGCTGCGCACCCACACGATTCACCACCTCCGGCGACAGGTGCGGCGAGAAGGTGGCGGATACATCACCGTGGCTTTTCAGGAACCGGCTCACCACCGTTGGCATGGCGCTGAACGCCAGCGCGGGCATCACCGCGATACGCAGACGGCCGCTGCGCATCATGCGGATCTGGTCAGCCGCCTGGGAGAGGTTATCCATCCCGATAAAGTGTCGCTCCACCTCGCGGTAGAACGCATGCGCAGCCTGGGTCGGGTAGAGACGGCTGTTGCGGCGGTCAAACAGAGTAAAACCCAGCGACTCCTCCAGATCCTTGATCAGGCGCGATACTGCAGGTTGCGACACGTAGAGCATACGCGAGGCATCACTCATCGAGCCGGCCAGCATCACCGCACGGAACGCAGATAACTGTTTGGAATTCATAGTGTTTTACCCTACCCATAAGGATTTTGCATAGATCGTTGACATAATTGTATTGGAACTTATAGACCACCGCCAATAATAATAGGTCCCGTCGAGAAGCACAGAAATTGATGCGCACTTTGCGCAGTTAGGTTGGAGAGAACACTCAATGTCTATCGAACGTCATGACAGCGGCCAGCGTATGAGCCGCGCCGTGATCCATAACAACGTGGCTTACCTCTGTGGTCAGGTGCCTGCTGACGAAACCGTGGGTATTCGTGAACAGACCGCCTCCACGCTGGAGAAGATCGAAGCCCTGCTGGCCGAGGTTGGCAGCGACAAGAGCAAACTGCTCTCCGTGACGGTGTATGTTCGCGACATGAAAGATTTTGCAGCGATGAACGAAGTCTGGGATGCCTGGACTGAAGAGGGTCAGGCCCCGGCCCGTGCTTGTGTGGAAGCACGTATGGCACGTCCGTCCCTGCTGGTAGAGATGTCCTGCATCGCTGCCGTTTGATGTATCCACCGATACATCGCTCAGTACCACTTGAGTCACTTAGCTTAGAGCTACTTGAATCGCTTAGGGCTACTTGAATAACCCTACACCCGGTAGAACAATAAATAGATCAACAGGTGAAACGAAACATGGCTATGAAACTGAATAAACTGATCAAGCATATTGCGGCGGCGACGCTGGCGGTATCCAGCACCTTCGCTATGGCTGGCGAGAAGTGGGATATGCCGATGGCATACACCGATTCTAACTTCCACACCCAGAACGCCAAGGCGTTCGCCGAAGCGGTAAAGATCGCCACCGGCGGTGAGCTGGAGATCAAGGTGCACGGTGGTGGTTCCCTGTTCAAGGGCAACGAGATCAAACGTGCAGTGCAGACCGGTCAGGCACAGATCGGTGAGCGTATCCTCTCCGCCCACGCCAACGAAGACGCGCTGTTCGCCTTCGATTCCGTACCGTTCCTGGCGACCTCCTTCGAAGAGTCCGATGCACTGATGAAAGCGGCTCGTCCGGAGCTGGAAAAACTGCTGGATAAACACAATCTGGTACTGCTGTACTCCGTGCCATGGCCTCCGGGTGGTTTCTACGCTAAGAAAGAGCTGAACGGCACTGCGGACCTGCAGGGCGTGAAATTCCGCTCTTACAACAGCGCCACCGCGCGTATGGCCGAGCTGGCCGGCGCCGTACCAGTACAGGTAGAAGCGTCCGAACTGAGCCAAGCGCTGGCGACCGGCGTTGCTGAATCCTTCATCTCCTCCGGTGCCACCGGTTACGACCGTAAGGTGTGGGAACACCTGACCCACTGGTACGACGTGAAAGTATGGCTGCCACGCAACTACGTGTTCGTGAACAAGCAGGCGTGGAACGATCTGGATAAAGATACCCAAAACATCGTTAAAGGTCTGGCGCTGATGGCAGAGAAAGCCGGTGCAGCACGCTCCGAACAGCTGGCAGGCTGGTACATCGAACAGCTGCAGAAAAACGGCATGACCGTACAGCCAGCGGGTGAGAATCTGGCGACGGACTTCAAAGCGATCGGCGACACCATGACCGCCGAGTGGCTGAAGCACGCCGGTGACCGTGGTCAGGCGATCCTGGACGCGTACCGTAAGTAAGAGCTCAGCCCCGGAGATCGCTGAAAATCCGGGGCACCTCCCTTGCGCGATACCCCGCTCCTCGTCGGGGTAATCGTGCCTTTTCTGCACTGACAGGGATGCAGTGCCCGTTGCACGACTAATATAAGAAGAACGCTAACCACCATGACTACCGAAACTATGACCCGGGAAAACACCCGTACGGCAGGCAAATCGCTGCTGCGCAAAGGTCTGGATACGCTGTATCTGACGTCCGGTGCGCTAGCAGCGCTGTTCCTGCTGGCGATTCTGGGCATCATCGTCGCCCAGATGGTCTGTCGCTGGCTGGGCGTCCAGTTCCCAGGCTCCACCGATTACGCCGGTTACTGCATGGCCGCCTCCTCCTTTTTCGCGCTGGCCTACACCCTGAACAACAACGCCCATATCCGCGTCAGCCTGGTGCTGAACATCGCCAAGGGCAAAATGCGCCGCGCTCTGGATATCTGGTGCCTCAGCATCGCATCCCTACTGGCGGGGTATCTGGCGTATTACTCGATCCGTAACGTTCAGCTCTCCCACCTGATCCACGACATCTCCCAGGGACAGGACGCCACCCCACTGTGGATTCCGCAGTCCGCCGTGGCGATCGGTTCGGTGATCTTCACCATCGCCCTGCTGGATCACCTGGTACGTACCCTGATGGGTCACGACGACACCTTTGCTGAAGAGCACCACGTTGAAGGGGAGGAGTTCTGATGGATGAGCTGACACTCACAGGTATTTTCCTGTTTACACTGTTTTTCCTGCTCGGCAGCGGCGTCTGGATCGGACTGGCGCTGTTGGGTGTAGCCTTCGTTGGTATGGAGCTGTTCACCAGCCGTCCGACCGGCGATGCGATGTTTACCGCAATCTGGTCCGGCTCTGCCAGCTGGACGCTGACCGCGCTGCCACTGTTTATCTGGATGGGTGAGATCCTGTTCCGCACCCGTCTGTCGGAAGATATGTTCAAGGGGCTCGCGCCCTGGATGGCGGGCCTGCCGGGCCAGCTGCTGCACACCAACGTGGTGGGCTGTACCGTGTTCGCTGCTGTATCGGGCTCCTCTGCCGCAACCCTGACCACCGTCGGCAAGATGTCGATTCCGGAGCTGCGCCGTCGCGGTTACCCGGACTATATGACCCTGGGTACGCTGGTCGGCGCCTCCACCTTAGGCCTGATGATTCCGCCGTCCCTGACGCTGATCGTCTACGGCGTGACCATCAACGAGTCGATCTCCAAGCTGTTTATGGCGGGTGTCTTCCCGGGTCTGGTACTGGCCGGTCTGTTTATGGGCTACATCGCGGTCTGGTCCTTTGTACGCCGTCACGAAGTGCCGCCAAAAGAGGAGCGTATGAGCTTCGGCCAGAAGCTATATAACTCCCGCTTCCTGATCCCGGTGATCCTGCTGATCGGGCTGGTGATCGGCACCATCTACACCGGCGTGGCGACTGCCACCGAATCCGCCGCCTTTGGTGTGATCGGTGCGCTGACGCTGGCGTTGGTACAGGGTTCCCTGACCAAGGACACCTTTATCGAGAGTCTGATGGGGGCTACCCGCACCTCCTGCATGATCGCGCTGATCCTGGCCGGTGCGGCCTTCCTTGCGCTGGCGATGGGTTTCACCGGTCTGCCATCCACCTTGGCTGAGTATATCGGCTCACTGGAGCTGTCACCGCTGACGCTGATCTTCGCGCTGATGTGTTTCTACATCATCGTCGGCATGTTCCTCGACGGCATCTCCTCCGTGGTCCTGACCATGGCGGTGGTGGAACCGATGATCCGCCAGGCGGGTATCGACCTGCTGTGGTTCGGTATCTTCATCGTGGTGGTGGTCGAGATGGCCCAAATCACACCGCCAATCGGCTTCAACCTGTTCGTCATGCAGGGCATGACCAAGAAACCGATCGGTTACATCGCCAAGACCGCCTTCCCGATGTTCCTGCTGATGGTGGTGATGGTTGGTATCCTGGTGATGTTCCCGGAACTGGCCACCTACCTGCCGGAAAACATGAAGCAGACACCAGGCTAACCGCCCAAATCCGGCCGGGGTGAAAACCCCGGCCCTCTCTCGTAACCCCCTGTATCAATCAACTATGTCGTCTGCGGATGGCAGGGCAGCCCTTTGCCTTAACTACCGCCTGAACCGTCGCAAACGACCGGAGAATACTCCAACTATGGCTACGCTAGACCACTCCGAGCCAAACACCCACACAGCATCCGGCGTGCCTGACGTCACCGTGATCGGTGCGGGCATTATCGGTATCTCCTGCGCCGTACAGCTGCAGGCCAAAGGCCTGAAGGTGGCGGTAATCGACAAACTGCCCCCGGCGGACGCCACCTCGCACGGCAATGCGGGTATCTTCGCCGAATGTGGCTGCATCCCGGTAGCAACACCTGGCTTCCTCTGGACCCTGCCACAGCTGCTGCTGGATCCGCACGGCCCACTGTCGCTGCCACTGGGTTACCTGCCCAAGCTCACCGGCTGGGGCACCTCCTTTGCCATGAACACCCGCATGCAACGCTTCCGCCACATCAGCCAGTCGCTGGCGGCACTGTTGAAGGACGCCACTCGTCTGCATCTGGATCAGGCGATGATGACCGGCGCCGAGGCGTACGCCAAAGCTGCACCTTACTACTACCTCTACAAAGACCGTGCGGCGTTCGACGCGGACAAACTGGCGTGGGAAACCCGCAGCAAGTTCGGCAACACTTACGATCTGCTGGAGGGTGCGGAGGTCCACAACGCAGAAGAAGCGGTATCCCCGGAGTTCAACTTCGCCGTCTCCCTTCACAACCACGGTTTCTCACCCAACCCCGGCATGCTGGTGAAAACCATGGCGAAACACTTTGTCGAACAGGGCGGTGAGCTGATCACCGGCGAGGTGCGTGAACTGCGCCGTGAAAACGGTCAGGTGAATGGCATCGTGACCGACCGCGGGATCTATCCGGTCAATCGTCTGGTGATCGCCGGGGGCGCCTGGTCTGCCAAACTGGCCGAGCAGCTGGGTCACAAGGTACCGCTGGAATCGGAGCGCGGTTACCACGTACAGATCCAGAATCCGGGCATCGAGCTGCACGCGCCGATCATGTTCTCTGCGGGCAAGCTGGTCGCCACACCGATGGAGGGCGGTATCCGCTTTGCGGGTCTCGTCGAATTTGGTGGCCTGAAAGCCGATCCGAACTACGACTTCTGCGACCGCCTGCTGCACCACGCCAAAACCCTGTTCCCGCAGATCGACACCACCGATCACGTAAAGTGGATGGGGCACCGTCCATCAATCACCGACAGCCTGCCGGTGATCGGTGAATGTCCGAATTACGGCAACGTGCTCTACGCTTTTGGCCACCAGCATATGGGGCTGGTACTGGGGCCGCGTACCGGTCGCATCATCACCGAACTGGTGACCGGCGGTAGCAGCGAGATCGATCTGAATCCGTACCGTATCGATCGGTTCTGATCACCTGTGGCGTGAGGTTTCCACCTCGCGTCGCAACCGCCAACAAACAGGCATAATAAATACATCTTGTTTGAATTAGCACGACACGCTTTCGCCAACTGATTCATGCCCTCCGCTATAACCCTCTAAAATAGTAGGGTTATAGCGTCACAACCGCTTAAAAAGTTCTCAAAGGTTGCCCGCCATCATTTACTTGCCGTTTGAATCGTTGCACCCTGTAGCAGAAACAGGGAGGTAGACAGACACATGATGTGCGCGCCGGTGAAGACTGCAATATCTATAGGGTCTTCAACGCGGGGGTAATCGCATATCCGGTTTCCTCCTCTGTGCGTCTGCTACCTATGAACCGCCGTCGTGATTCAGGTACACCGGATGCATATACACGCCAAGTTAATTGCGGGTCTTCTGATACTGCTCGCCGGTATCGCCGCCAGTGTTACACTGACAATTCATCTGTATCTCCTGCCGCATGTGCAGGTGATCGAGACCCGTAACCTGAATACCGACCTCGACCGGATCGATCAGGGATTCGCGCAGGAGCTGCAACGACTGACCAGTCTCGCCAATGACTGGGGCCAGTGGGATGATACCTACGCTTATATGGCCTCCCACAATCAGGAATACGTAAAGTCCAACCTGACTCCCAGTTTGCTCGCTACGGTGAACGCCGACCTCTTTGCGATTATCACGCCGGAGGGGCAGGTCCTGCAGCTGATGACGACGGAATCCACTCAGCAAGTGCAGCATCTGGAGGGACAATTTCTGACTGGCGACCATCCTTTACGCCTGGTGGGCAAGGTTGAGGAACTGCGCGGGCTGTTTAATACCAGCGGTGGCCCGATGCTGTTTGCGGCAAGCCCCATACTGCCCAGCGAAGGGATGGATAATGAACGCGGGTTGCTGCTCTTCGGGCGCTCCGTCGACAACCGCTTCCAGAGCTATCTGGCCAACGTTACCCGGCTGCCCTTAACGCTATCCACCACACAAACAGCGCTGCACGCTGCGGCCATCCTCTTTCCATCCGATAACGAAGCACTGGCAAAGCAAACGCAGGCGTTCGCCAATGATCCGGCCAGCCACCTGCTGCTCTCTATCCAGAAAGACCGCCCCTACTATCAGGAGGCCAGCGCCGTAGTGGATTACACCCTGCTGATCATCGCCGTGCTTGGCAGCGTGGTCTCCCTGCTCGCCTACCTGTTCCTCAAGTCCACCATCGTTAAACCGATCCTGACCCTGAAGAGTCAGGCGGAATCCTTCGGCAAAGAGCGAAACCTGCTGGGGTTCAAGCCTCTATCTCAGAACGACGAGCTGGGGGAACTCTCCCTGAGCTTTATCAATATGGCGCGGCAATTGGCGGAATCTCAGGGGGCACTCGAGCAGGAACGTCAGCGTTACATGGACGCCAGCCTCACCGATCCGCTGACCCAGCTGCGTAACCGCCGTTTTATGGATCTCTATTTCACTGAAAGTCGCGCCCTGCAAACGCCGGAACCGGTGCTGATCATGATGATCGATCTGGACCACTTTAAGCAGGTGAATGACACCTATGGCCACGACGCCGGTGATCAGGTACTGCGTGAACTCTCCATCCTGCTGCAACAGGCCAGCCGCGACAGCGATCTGGTCGTTCGTTACGGCGGCGAGGAGTTTATGCTGGTCTGTCGCAACACCGATGAAGAAACCGCCTGTGCCATCGCCGAACGGATCCGCGCCCAGGTGGAGGGCCACAACTTCTGCGCCAACAGCACACCTGTGCAGCTGACCTGCTCCATCGGGTTCTTTACCTGCCTGGCCAGCACCACCGCCACTGCGGTGGACTGGTACGCCATGACCAAGGTCGCCGACCTCGCCCTGTACGCGGCCAAACACTCCGGTCGCAACACATGGATTGGCCTGAAAACCGAGAATTGCCAGCACAGGGGCCTCCTGCCCACCCGCAGCGATGAGGTACAGCACTCCTTGGATAACCGGGCACTCACCAGTTTCTGCGCCTGCGGTGATTGCAGCCGGATTCAGTGGTTCTGAAGCAAGCGCCAGCCTACGCCTTCATCCAGGCAGGCATCCCTCCCGCTACATCCATGTCAGATGCTGACCCAGGAGGAAAGCAGGAGGAAAGCAGGATGGATCTGCATCCGCACCATTTTGACTGTCTCTTCCACAAAGGGAAAAACGATACGCCCGGCTCTGACAAGTCGTATTCGATACACAGGTGCTGAACTGATCTCCTCGTAAATAGAGCGACCTTTCAAACCCAATTAAAAAGCCGGATTTTTATCCAGACCCTGTCACCAATCTAATTTTTTGTTTAAATTATCAGCTGAAGACAACTAAAAATAACTATGAGAGCCTGATACGCTGTTTTAATGCAGGTAAGGACACATCAATGGCTTCATTCAAGAATTCTCAGCCATTTGCGAAGGGCGCCGCAAGCACACTGCAAAGCTACGTCGATATCGTCGACAAATACGTCATCACTTCCAGCACCGATATCTACGGACGCATCACTTATGTATCCGAGGCTTTCGCCAAGATATCAAAGTATTCCAAGGAAGAGCTTCTGGGGCGATCACACAACATCGTCCGCCACCCTGATATGCCCAGCGCCATCTACGAAGATATGTGGCAAACAATCCGTTCAGGCAATGCCTGGAGTGGTGAAATAATGAACCGCGCCAAAGACGGCAGTGCCTACTGGGTGGACGTCAATATCGAGCCGGATATTGATACCGATGGCACCATCATTGGCTATACCGCTATCCGGACAGATATCACCGCAAAGAAACAGCTTCAGGATTATGTGGACGTCGTCGACAAATACGTCATCACATCCAGCACCGATGCACGCGGCCGCATCACCTATGTTTCGGAAGCGTTTGCCACAATATCCCAGTATACGAAGGAAGAACTGCTAGGTCGGGCCCACAACATTGTACGTCACCCCGATATGTCAAAATCGCTGTACAAAGAGATGTGGCACACCCTCCGCTCGGGTGAAGCCTGGAGTGGCGAAATAATGAACCGTGCCAAAGATGGCAGTGCCTACTGGGTGGACGTTAACATCGAACCCGACTTCGATGCAGATAGAAACATTATCGGTTATACCGCTGTTCGGTCGGACATAACCGACAAAAAACAGATTGAAGAGCTGTCAGTAACAGATCGCCTGACCGGGTTATTTAATCGCCTGAAACTCGACGATGTTCTAGAAAACGAGTTCAGGCGATACCAGCGTTATCAAACGCCGCTGTCAGTCATCATTCTGGATGTCGATCACTTCAAACAGGTGAATGATCGCTACGGACACTTAGTTGGCGATGAGGTTTTAACCGAGATCGCTGACCTGATACAAAACAACATACGGGCATGTGATATCGCCGGGCGCTGGGGCGGTGAAGAGTTTCTGGTTATCTGCCCATCCACCCCTCTGGAAGGTGGCATGGTGGTTGCCGAGAAGTTGCGCAAGGCGATCTCCAATCATCCATTCACAACCACCAACAGCCAAACCGCCAGCTTTGGTGTGGCAAACCTGGCTCTCAATGGGGATCTCAATCAGCTGCTAAAAGCAGCCGATGATGCGCTTTACCGTGCCAAACAAAATGGACGAAATTGCGTTGAATCAGCGACTTAACGCGTATTGGCCCCTAATAACGCAACCAATAGCACTGTGCTGAGGTCTAATTTCGAACCTGCTTATTATTCCTACCGGAGCTGAGTGTTTATGCCTATTCAGATACAGGTAACAGATCGCGCCGGGATCAAACACGTGATCACCACCGAGACTGGTATAAGCCTGATGGAAGTGTTGCGTGAGCACGACCTCGACGTGGAGGCGATCTGTGGCGGCAGCTGCGCCTGCGCTACCTGCCATGTGTATGTCGATCCCAGCTGGTATCCTCGTCTGCCGCCACGCGAGGAGATGGAGCAGGAGCTGCTCTCTGAACAGGACAACCGCCGCGAGACCTCCCGCCTCAGCTGTCAGATTATGGTGAGCGACGATCTTGACGGCTTGCAGCTGACTGTCGCTCCGCCGGAGCTATAGGCGGTATCAGATATCAACGAGGATCAGCGCGTCACCAGGCTGTGCTGCACATCCTCAAACTTACGTGTCCAGGGCTTGAGCTGACGCAGCTCCACAGGCAACTCAGCCGCCGCACTACGTGCCGCCCGGGCACTGCCATAACGGCTGAAGACCACGACATACCAGCGTTTTCCCGCGCGTGTGCTACGCACCACATGGAGATCAGATAAGCGCGCATGGCGCTTCACAAAGGCTTTTGCGTTGGTCAGGCTGGACACCCCCACCAGCTGCAACGTGTAATCCCCGGCATCCTGCTGCAGCAGCCAGTGAGTACCTTCCGCAACAACCTTCGGTTGCTCGTAGATAATATCGATCTTGGGCAGTGTTCCTGCAGCCAGCTGCACCGGGCCTTGAGTACGCTGTGCGGATTGATCCGGAGTAGCGTTCGCCGACGGCTCTTCCACCACCGGTTGCGCCTGGATCTGCTGGCGCGGAGGCACATCCAGATCCAGGAAGCTGAACAGCTGACCGGTGTAGAGCAGGATGTTGTATTCGCCCATCAGCACACGGTAGTGCATGTCGGTCTGTGCCCGGTTTGCCCGGAACAGGTCACCCTCGTGTTCCAGCAACGTCAGTAGCGAACCTTTACCCTTGGTAAAGCGCTGAGCTTGCTGCTCCAGTTTCTGCTGAGCATGGGCACGCATGTTCCGCAGCCGTTCCTGTTGCGCATAACGTGCCTGATGCGCCGACCAGAGCTGGTTCAGCATACGACGGGCAAATACCGGATCGGCACTCTGTTCGGCCTGTTGCAGGGCCTGCTCCAGCGAACCTGGCATCCGCTGTTTAGCCGAGCGCGGTGCCTGCAGCTGCTGCGGTGCCACACCGGTTAATTGCTCGAACTGCGCCTGAGTGGCGCGGAGTCTCTCCCGGTCCGCCTGATGGTTGGCTTGCGCATCGGCCAGACGCTGGGTGATCAGTTCGATCTCTTCAGCGGTCGCCAGACCCGACGCCACCCGTCGCTCCATCTGGGCAAGCACCGATCTGTACGTTTTTTCGTTTTTTTCTGAGAGGCGACTCAGCTGACGGTGCTGCAGGACTTTGAGGTAGCTGTTGGTGACCTGCTGGAGTTTCACCGTACGCTGGTCTTTTATGGTGTGCTCAACAACGTCGGCGAGGGACGCGGCCTGCACCGCTGAAGCTAATCCCAGACAAAAGGCCAGGCATACGGTCATAAGGGTGCTGCGAAGGTTAGTGATTCCAGGCATAGCGTTCCTTGTCTCCCTTCTGGCTAACGGCTTGTCACATCCACCACGGATGCGCTGTCTCAAAGCTGCGTATTGCTGATCAATCCCAATCCGACCGCCATCTGAATAAGTTCCGCCAGCGATCCGGCGGCCATCTTACGCATCATATTGGCGCGGTGGCCCTCAACGGTCTTGCGGTTGATCACCAGCTTGTCAGCGATCTCCTGATTTGACAGGCCCTGAATCACCTGCTCCATCACCTGCCGCTCACGTCGGGTCAGGCCATCGAAGCGGGTTTTAACCACCTGTTTGCGGTTGAGGGATTCGCGCCGCGCCAGATCCTGATCCAGCGCACGTTGCACATGATCGAGCAGGGTCTGGTCGTTGAAGGGTTTTTCGATGAAGGTCTGGGCACCCTGTGTCATAGCAGTCACCGCCATATCCACGTTACCGTGGGCGGAGATCATGATCACCGGGATATCGATCTGGTATTCAGGTAATTTTTTCTGTGCGCTGATGCCGCTCAAACCGGGCATACGCACGTCCATCACCACACAACCGCTCTGCCCTGATGGATAATCGTCGAGAAAGTCCTGCGCGGTCGGGAAGCTGCTGACCGTCAGACCCACCGATTCCAGCAGCCATTGGAGGGAATCCCGTACATCTACATCATCGTCTACGACGTATACGATCTGCTCGGCGCTGCTGTCCATCAGTTATCTCTGTGTGATTGCGGTTGTCTGTTGTACCTCTGTGATCAGGTGGCTTTATCGAGGGTGAAACAGAACACAGCCCCGCCCTGCGGTTGATTTTCTGCCCATAGCTGACCGCCGTGGGCTTCCACCAAAGAGCGCGTGATGGCCAGCCCCATACCCAGACCATCGCGTTTGGTGGTGAAAAACTGTTCGAACAGCTGTTCCGTATCTGTCACCGGCAAGCCGGTTCCCTGATCATGTACGCGGATTATAACCTGATCAGTCCCCTGCTCAGAAGCGTCAACCCAGACCTGTGCGGGGGTGCTCTCGTCGATCTGTTGACATGCCTCAATTCCGTTCAGCAACAGGTTGAGCAGGATCTGCTCCAATTGGATCGGATCGGCCACGACGGCGGCAAGATCGGCGGAGATCATGTTCTCCACCTGCACATTCTGACGGGTCGCGGTACTGGTGCAGAACTCGATCAGGTCATTTACCACAGGCTGCAGGTCAACCGCCTGACGTTGCGGCGGACTCTTACGCGAGAAGTCCATCATACGGCGGATGATCTCTCCGGCGCGCAGGGCGGTGGCGCTGATCCGTTGCAACGGGGTGTGCAGCACGGTGAGCTTTGGATCGTCGCTGTCGCCGATACGGCGTTCGATACCACGCACGTAGTTGACGATGGCGGTGAGAGGCTGGTTCAGTTCGTGCGCCAGCCCCGAAGCCATCTCCCCCATGGTGATCAGGCGGGTCGCGTGTCCGATACTCGCCTGGTACTGCTGCTTCTCCGCTTCGATCGCCTTGGCTTCGCTCATATCACGCGCCACGGTGGAGAAGTATTCGATACGGTCGTCCAGGGAGCGGTGGGCCAGCAGTTCCAGCATCACCGGGATCGGCGCGCGCCCCGGCGCCTGCATCTCCGCTTCGCCGCGCCAGCTGCCTGCTGCGCTGGCAGTGGGTATCGCCTGCGCCTTTAGCTGTTGATAACTTTCCGGCGTGAACAGGTCCGCCAACGCCAGACCGGCCTGCTCCGGATTATCCACACCCAGGGTGCGGCGCGCTGCTTCGTTGAGGTCGGTGACCCGGTTGTCCAGTCCCACAAAGGCCACCAGATCGCTGCTGCTTTCCAGAATGCGAGCCAGACGGCGGTTGGCCTGTTCGGCGTTGATACGGCGGCTGGCGTCGCGTGAGACAACTAAGATCTCTTTTAACTCACCACTGTTGGGATCACGGATCGAACGGCTGGTACTCTCCAGCCAGGTGTAGTGACCGTCCTTGCAGCGGAAGCGGTAGGTGTGGGTGTACAGACCCCGCTCGTAGCTGACGCTGGGGGAGCGGCGCTTGAAATCCTCCACGTCATCCGGGTGGTAGAGCTCGTAGGCCGACATACCGATGATCTCATCGAGCGTATAACCCAGCAGGTGGGTTACCGCCGGGGAAGCGTAGATAAAACGCCAATCATCGGGGGTGTGACGGGAGATCATGTCGGTCGACTGTTCCGCCATCTCGGCGAGTAGCCGGTTGCGCTCAGCATCGTCGGTGAGGGCGGAAAGCCCCTGTTGCGGGGTGGGCGTGTCCATCGGGTTGTTCTCGGGTAGCTGGCTCAGCAACATAATGAGTGGTTTCCCTGATGGTATCAGAAAGCGGAAAAAGTGGGGATAACCCGAGGGTTATCCCCAAACGGATCCTACGGATCGGATTGGTGAACAGAGTGAATTAATAAATAGGATCAGAGATCCTTCAACATGGCACGCAGCGCAAACTTCTGCACCTTACCTGTGGAAGTTTTCGGCAGGGGCGCGAACACCACTTTTTTCGGGCACTTAAAGTGGGCCATCTGGTCGCGACAGAAATCGATGATCTCCTGCTCGCTGGCGCTGATACCCTCCTTCAGGGTGACGAAGGCGCATGGCACCTCACCCCAATGCTCGTGGGGCTGGGCCACCACTGCCGCCTCCAGCAAACCCGGGAAGCGGTATAGAGTATCTTCCACCTCGATGGTGGAGATGTTTTCGCCACCGGAGATGATCACGTCCTTGGAGCGATCCTTCACTTCGATGTAGCCGTCTTCATGCCATACGGCCAGGTCCCCGGTATGGAACCAGCCACCGGCAAAAGCATCGTCGGAAGCCGACGGATTCTTCAGGTACCCTTTCATCACGTTATTACCACGCATAAAGACCTCGCCCATGGTCTGGCCGTCACGCGGTACCGGTTCCAGCGTTTCGGGATCGCCCACCATCAGCTGCTCCAGCGCAGGCGCTCGCACGCCCTGGCGCGCCATCTTGGCAACCTTGTCTTCCAACACCATCGCATCCCACTCATCCTGATGCGCGCAGAATACACTCGGACCATAGGATTCGGTCAGGCCATAAGCGTGTACCACCTGGATACCGATCTTCTCCATGCCTTCGATGATCGCCGCCGGTGGCGCCGCGCCGCCAGTGGTCACCGTGACCGGGTGATCAACCCGCGCTTTCGCCTCCTCAGGCGCGTTCAGCAGCATATTCAGAACCACAGGTGCACCGCAGAAGTGAGTAACACCGCAGGTTTCGATCAGCTCGAACACCCGCTCCGGTTGCAGATGGCGCAGGCAGACATGAGTGCCCGCAACCGCCGTTACCGACCAGGGGTAACACCAGCCGTTGCAGTGGAACATCGGCAGCGTCCAGAGATACACCGCGTGCGGCGGCAGGTTCTGACCGATGATGTTACTGATCGCATTCAGGTGGGCACCACGGTGGTGGTAAACCACCCCTTTCGGGTTGCCGGTGGTGCCGGAGGTGTAGTTCAGAGTGATCGCCTGCCACTCATCTTCGGGCGGCTGCCACTGGAAATCGGCATCGCCTTCGGCGAGCAGCTGCTCGTAGTTGATCTGTCCCACCAGCGTACCGCCTTCAAACTGCGGGTCGTCCACGTCCACCACCAGCGGTTCGACGCTGGCCATACGCAGCGCTTTACCCACCACATCGGAGTATTCGCGGTCGGTGATCATCACCTTGGCTTCGCCGTGTTCGAGCATAAAGGCGACGGTTTCGGAATCGAGGCGGGTGTTCTGGGTGTTAAGCACGGCACCGATCATCGGCACGGCGAAGTGCAGCTCCAGCATCTCGGGGATATTGGGCAGCATCACGGCAACGGTATCGCCCTCACCGATCCCCCGTTTTTGCAGGGCGGAGGCCAGCTGGCGGCAACGTTGATAGGTTTGCGCCCAGTTGCGGCGCAGATCGCCGTAGACCACGGCGGTGCGATCGGGATACACGGACGCAGCCCGTTCGATAAATGACAGTGGGGTCAGGGCAGCGTAGTTAGCCGCGTTTTTCTCCAGACCCAGGCTGTACGGATTGTTATTTTTATTCTCCATACTTCTACCTATTGTTTGGTTTAATTCGGGAGCTTGCTTAGTTAGCAGTAGACACACAGCCCCCGTCTTACCAGAGGCTGTGTTTAACCGAAACGCCCAAACAAAGAAACAACAGGCGGTCCGGCCTGAAGTGTGCGCAAATCAGCGCAGGAACTTCATGCTGAAGTCTTTGAACTGCGGTGCGTCGGAGCGGCCGATCCATTCGAAACCAACCATCTCACGGGTGACCATCTTCACACCCTCTTCACGCATACGCTCGATCGCCGCTTCGGTGTCGTTCGGGTTACGTGCGGAGATCGCATCGCTCACCACGTACACCTGCTTGCCCTGCTCCAGCAGGCGCAGTGCGGTCTGCATTACGCAAACGTGCGCTTCCATACCGCAGATCACGATCTGTTCACGGTCCAGCGCGTCGATACGCTCGCTGCACTCCGGCGCGTCGGCGCAGGAGAAGTGGGTTTTACCGACAAAATCATCGTCGCCCAGCATGTCGCGCAGCGTGGATATAGTTGGGCCAACACCCTGTGGGTACTGCTCGGAACCGAGCACGGGTACATCCATCAACTGCGCCACGCCCATCAGCCACTGACAGCTGGTCACCAGTTTTTCGTTGTCGAATACACCCGGCAGCAGTTTTTCCTGCACGTCGATTACAAGCAGGGCAGATTTGTTTGCTTCGATCAGCATCGTTTCTCTCCAGCCTGATTATTCAGTCGGACGGCGGTCAACCATGTTGGTCGCCACACCTTCAGCTACGACTTTTCCACCCACGGTACAGATGGTTTCCAGCTTCACGCGACGGCGCTTCTCATCGATCTCCAACACTTTGGCGGTCGCCGTCACTGTGTCGCCGATGTGTACCGGCGCTTTGAACTTCAGCTGCTGATCGATGTAGATCGCACCTGGTCCCGGCATACGGGTGCCCAGTACAGCGGAGATCAGACCCGCGCTGAACATGCCGTGTACGATGCGCTGCTCGAACATGGTGGTGGCAGCGTATTCGGCGTTGATGTGTACCGG
Organism: uncultured Marinobacterium sp.; assembly: GCA_947501565.1. Lineage (GTDB taxonomy): Bacteria > Pseudomonadota > Gammaproteobacteria > Pseudomonadales > Balneatricaceae > Pontibacterium. The sequence goes on along the minus strand of CANMWJ010000013.1, from coordinate 59,561 downwards.
GTTGTCATCACCCGTTACGCCAGCAAACAACACCACATCAGCATCAGTAATCGTTTTTGCGTAGCTGGCGGTCATGCCAACTTCCAGATCTTCCAGGTAGTAGCCATGCAGTTCCTGCATCGGTCGCTCCTCAAATTTTTATTCTGTTTCCGTGACTCGTTTCCGCCCATACACCGGGCACTTGAGTCCACCTTAACGCTTCACTCTCAAAAAACCAAGTATAAACCCTTGGTTTTTTCACCCCCCTTTGGTAGCGTGAAATAAAACGGCTCTCCCGCCGCGCGGATCTTTAAATGCTATACAGCAAGAAGATGAAGCAAAAATTATCAGGAGATCACCATGCCCAGCCAGATCGCGACCGGCCTGTTTAACCGCACGCTCAGCCACCTGAAACAGGTGTGGCATGACCTGTCCGAAAGCCGCCAGTCCCAGGGCCAGCTCGACCTCAGCGCCGACCTCGATGGCGATGACCTGCAAAAACTGGAAACCTGGATGGACAGCTGTCTGGCGATCACCGGCGGTGAGGTGGCAGCACGCCACCGTGCTGCTGTGCTGGGCGAAAACTACCTCAATCTCAGCGCGGCAGGACGGTTGAAGTTCCTCACCCTGCTGTGCGAACGCTACGACGTGGACAGCGATGCGGTGGAGCAGGCGATTGAACTCTGGCGTCAGGCACCCGCCGAGCAGAAAGCGGATGCCCGCGTTGCCCTGCGCGACTGCCTCGATCCACCACGCATGAAACTGCTGACCCAGTTCAACGAGCTGCCCGAAGGGGTAAAGTTCCTGGTAGATCTGCGCGCCGAACTGCTGGCGCTGCGCCGTGAACACCCGCACCTGCGCCCATTGGAGGCGGACCTGAAACGGCTGCTGACCAACTGGTTTGATATCGGCTTGCTGCAGCTGGAGCAGATCAGCTGGCAATCCGGTGCACAGCTGCTGGAAAAACTGATCGCCTATGAAGCGGTGCATGCGATCCAGAGCTGGGACGACCTCAAGAATCGCCTCGAATCGGACCGCCGCTGTTTCGCCTTCTTCCACCCCAACATGCCGGACGAACCACTCATCTTCGTCGAAGTGGCGCTGGTACAGGGGCTGGCGGACAGTGTGCAGAACCTTCTGGATGAGGATGCACCGATTCTCGATATCCGCGAGGCGGACACCGCAATCTTCTATTCGATCTCCAACGCCCAGCGCGGACTGGCGGGGATCAGCTTCGGCAATTTCCTGATCAAACGGGTGGTGGCTCAGCTGCAGCACGAGTTCCCTAACCTGCAACAGTTCTCCACGCTGTCACCTATCCCCGGTTTTCGGCGCTGGCTCGACAGCCAGAGTGACGACACCCTGCAAACCCTGCCGGGTGGTGCGGAGTGGACCGCCATCTCGCAACCACGCCTGCCCGTTGACTGGCAGCGGGACAACGACCACGCGGCCCTGCGTCAGGAACCGCTCACCAAACTGGCGGCGCACTACCTCAGCCAGGAAAAACGCAAAGGCCATAACGCCCTCGATCCGGTGGCCAACTTCCACCTCAGTAACGGCGCCGAGATCGCCCAGCTCAACTGGCTGGCCGACCGCTCCGACAACGGTCTGAAACAATCGGCGGGCCTGATGGTGAACTACCTCTACGACCTGCCGCATATCGAAACGCGCAGTCAGAACTACACCGAGCAAGGCGAGATCGCCCTCTCAAGCAAGATCAAAGGTTTGCTGAAAACCTGAATCAGCAATCTCAAAAAACACCCGAACTAAATCCTTCAGCAATAAAAATAAGGAGATGAAGATGACCCAACGTGTAGCAGTAGTAACCGGCGCCAGCGGCGGCCTGGGCGAAAGCATGTGTAAAGCGCTCTGCGAGCAGGACCGTCGCGTAGTGGGCAGCTACCTGCCCGGTATGGACGCGGAAGCTCAGAGCTGGCAGACGGAGATGAAAGCAGCAGGATACGATATCGCCATCTATCCGCTGGACGTAGCCGACTACGACAACTGCTGCAGCTTCATCGCCAAGGTTGAGGAAGAGGTTGGCCCGATCGACATCCTGGTCAACAACGCCGGTATCACCCGCGATGCACCGCTGAAGCGAATGCAGTCCGAGCAGTGGCAGGCGGTGATGCGTACCAACCTGGACTCCATGTACAACATGTCTCAGCCGTTGTTCGACGCCATGTGCGGTCGCGGTTTCGGCCGTATCGTGAACATCTCCTCCCTGAACGGTGAGAAAGGACAGTTCGGTCAGGCTAACTACTCCGCTGCGAAAGCCGGTATCTACGGTTTCACCCGCGCCATCGCGCAGGAAGGTGCCCGTAAAGGCGTGACCGTCAACGCGGTATCACCGGGTTACATCGATACGCCGATGGTACGTCAGGTACCTGAGAACGTACTGAACGCGATTGTGGATGGTATCCCTGTGGGTCGTCTGGGTCAGCCGGAAGAGATCGCCCGTGCGGTTGCATTCCTCACCGCCGACGATGCTGGTTTTATCACCGGTACCAACCTGTCGGTGAACGGCGGCCAGTATATGAGCTGATCGGTTTCAGGCTCCCCTGCAATGCACGGGAGCCTGTCTCTGTTGGGTTGTGATGAAGTGTGACTACGTTATTGCTTCAGCGCGCCTTTAAACCAGTATTCCCTACGCGTATCCCACCAGTACCAACGCTCCTTGGTCCAGACGTAGGTGGCTTCCAGCTGATTACCCTCTATCGTGCCCTGCCAGGTAATCGTGCCGTGAGAGGGACTCTCCGTAACCGCTTCAAAATGGATAGCTCCGCCGTCCTCTGAAGTGGAATAACGCCCTGTTTCAAAGTTGTAGTCTCGACAGGAGGCCGATATAAATCGACCCTCCGAGAAGATCAGCTCATCTTCGCCATCCGAAGGTTCGCCTGCATCGCCCTTCTGACCGACAAAAACCTTATCATCCAACAGATGGGAAGGTTCTGCCGCCAACATCGGTGGGCTCACAAACACCAGGGATAAAGCGACCAGAAGAAGGCCTAAAATCTGAGTACTGTGTCTCATACTCCCCTCCTTATAGTTTTTGGATTGGGGCTTTTTACAGTCCTAGATTGGCCTTTTAATTTTAGTCGATCCCGGCTGACGGCAGGCTGCTAAAAGGGATTTGAGGTATAAGAGAGATTAAACCGCTTCCAGCGTGTTTCTGTAAGTCTCACTCTGCCGATACTGCCCAGGCGTCATCCCGGTCCACTTTTTGAACGAGCGGAAAAACGCGGAAGGATCATCAAACCCCATCAGGCTGGCGACGTCGTTAATGGACAGTTGCGGCGAGTTCATATACTCCAACGCAGCCTGTTTGCGGCACTCATCTTTGATCTTCTGATAGGAGGTTTCCTCCTCCAGCAAACGGCGACGCAGGGTGGAGAGGGACATGTTCAAACGGGCGGCCACCGCCTCCGCACTGGGTGCTTCGCAGCTGAAATCCCGCCCCAGCAACGCGATCACCTGCGCTTTCATACTGCGGTCGTCGCTGACGCTGGTCACCAGCTGATAGGGTGCGGTTTTCAGAAAAAGACGCAGGGATTCATCACTCTGCACCAGTGGATAATCCAGGTAGTAGGCGGGAAAAACCAGCGCATTCTCATGCTGGCCGAAGCGAACCTCGGACTGAAACAGATGCTGGTAGTCATCACCATCGTCAGGTTCCGGAAAGGCGAAATAAGCCGCTTTGAGATCCACCCGGGTACCGAGCAGCCAGCAGATAAAGTTGTGCCACATGGAGAGCGCCGTACGAATGCGTTCCGGATCCTCGCTCTGTAACAGGGTTTCAACAGGCTGGCCGGAAGCCTGTGTGGCAGCGATGGAAACTTTCGCATAGCGGCCTTTGCGCAGCAGCTGTGGTTTCACCTGGGTACCACGGCAGATCTCGTGGAAATCGCTGGCGCGGTAGATCGCTGTTTCCAGATTACGGGCGTGGATGATAGCGTGGCACATCATACGAAAGGTTCCGATCGGTACCCTGCCACCACCCAGCATGCCGAAGCGCTCATCCTGCGCCAGATACATCATCCGCTGGTAGAGCTGGCTGAAGCGCTCCGCCGACAGTTCCGCCAGCCCTTCGATCTGCGCCTGGCTCAGACCGACCTCCGCCAGCAGCTGATCGATATCGTAGCCCTGCGCTTTTGCCTGTCTTAGCAGGTAGCGCACGTAAGGTGTCGGAACGGTGATCTGTTTAACCATCGATGCCCCCAAAAGCGGCTTCAGGTTCTTATAGTTATAGACCGCCACCACCGTAAAAACCGCCTGCATGAAAAAATCTGACGTTTTATGTCACTACAAACACGCATACAACTGATTGAAAGATATGTGGTTAGCGGTTTTTGATAGCAGTTATGCGCTCAGCTGCTTTCTGTCTCCACCGCCGTCACCGGTTGCAGCTGTTCTATCAGTTCATCTATAGGCACGGGACGGCTAAAGTAATACCCCTGCAGAGCATCGCAGTTGAGGTCGGTAAGGATATTAACGCTGTTGCGGGTTTCACAGCCCTCGGCCACCACCCGCAAACCCAGGTTGCTGGCCAGGTTGATGGTGGACTGCACGATGGTAAAGTGACTGATCTCCGATTCCATATCAGCGATAAAGGAGCGGTCGATCTTCAGCTCCGACACCGGCAGGCGGCTCAGATACGTCATCGAGGAGTAACCCGTGCCGTAGTCATCGATCGCAAACTCGATTCCCCGATCTGCTAACGCCTGCATCGTGGTGCAGGCGTACTCCGGATCGCTCATCAGGGCGTTTTCGGTGATCTCCATCACGATGGTGGGGCGTGTCGGATAGCGCTTCAGCACCGCTTCAACCGAGGCCAGAAAACGTTCATCCAGCAGGTTCAGGGCAGAGATATTGATCGACACAGAAATATCCTGTTCCAGGCGTACCCGCATCAGCTGGTAGTCGATCAGCGCCTGCTCCAGCACCCAGCAGGTAAGCGCGTTCATATCGCCACTCAGCTCCAGCGAGGGGATAAACAGATCCGGCGGGATAAACCCCTGGGTAGGATGACGCCAGCGGATCAGCGCTTCCACACCACTGACCCGCCCCGAACGGCCTTCGATCTGCGGCTGGTAGAACAGCACAAACTGACGTTGCTCCAGTGCGGTTTTTACCTCACTCATCAGCGTCAGCCGTTTCACCGAGCTGGCATCCATCTCTGGGCTGAACTGACTGAAAGCATTGCGGTTTTTCTTGCAGTTGTACATGGCGATATCGGCGTATTTCATCAGCACATGGGCGTCTTCTGCCTGCCGCGGAAACGCCGCCAGACCGATACTGGTATCCAGACGCATCCTGACCGCATGCAGCTGAAAGGGTGCCTCAAACTGTTGCAGGATGGTCGCGGCCACCGCCTCTGCGTCCCACTCACCGTCGAAGATACAGGCAAACTCATCACCCCCCAGGCGGGCGAAGAAACGCCGATGGTTGCGCAAGAGGCCGAAGCGCTGCCCTATCTCACCCAGCACCACATCACCACTGTGGTGCCCCAGCGTATCGTTGATGCTCTTGAAATCGTTGAGGTCCAGAATCCCCAGCCAGAACGGTTGCTTACGACTGATCCGTGATTCCAGCTCCTCGCGCAGACGGAGCCGGTTAGGCAGCCCGGTAAGGGAGTCGTAGTTGGCCAACTGTTCCAGTTGCTGGTGCTCATGCTCAATGGTGTCGTAGAGCTGGTTGAGGGAGGTCACCAGCGTATCCAGCTCGTCCCCACGATTGAGCAGTGTGCGGGGGCGCTCCAGCGTAAACCGCCGCCCTGACGCATAGCCCTGACTCAGTTGTTCCACCAGCCTACTGAGGTGCCGGCTGAGCAATCGGTTAAATAGATAGATGATAAAGATAGAGACAAGGAAGGTCTTAACCGCCTGGGTGATCAGTATCACCAGAAAGGTATCCAGCAAGCGCAGGTAGATGCCGGTCATCGACGCATGCACATTAAGAATGCCCAGCAGCTGCACCGTATCCCGATGTGAGTACGTTAGCGTATAGCTGCGCGCGACACTTTCACCATCGCCCAGTTCGCCCACTGCGGTTACCGCTTCCCCCTCCGCATCCTCCACCGAGATAAACACCAGATCCTGCTGGCGCACCAGGCCTTCGAGCTGAATGTTGAGCGAGTCGAGGTTATAGGTCCAGAGACTCTGGGTGATACTTTCCAGGTTGGAGATGCGGATCTGCTCCAGGCGCTGGTCAAGCAGGTTGAGGTCGTATTTGTAGTCACGCCAGAGCTGCAGTCCGGTGAGCAGCAGGGTGATCGCGGTACTGAACAGCAGGATCATCACCACGAAGACGCGGGATACGTTGCCTCCAAACAGTATGCGCTGCAGCTCCCTCCACATCCGCATCACTCCCTACTCCGTGCTGGCCATCACCTGGCGGATGATCGCGTCTACCCGCCCACTGTCGAGCATCACCTGCAACGCCTTGCCCAGGGGCTGAGCCAGATCCCGGTTATCGGCATTCAGGAACAGGTGCAGCGGCACCTCCGCCAGGGCTGGCTGCTGCATATGAAACGCCTCGATGCCCTGTTTGCGCAGTTCGTAGAGGCCGTTGTAATCGCTCAACAACGCCACATCGATCCGGTGGTTATCCAGCATTCTGAACATGGAGGCGGCGGAATCCAGCACATGGGCGGTGGCAGGCTCCACCCGACGCATATTGTTCACATGGATCTTCCAGCCTGTTACCGCGCCAACGGAGTGAGGTTTCAGATCCTCCCAGCTGCGGATGGCGATCTCATCGGAACGGGTAAACGCCACGAAACGGGCGGTCAGGAAACTGGGAGTAACGACGGTGAGGGCGGGGAATTCACGTTCGATGATCGCTTTGACGCGGCAGCACTCTGCATCATCGACACCTTCCGCCACCAGCTGCAGGGAGCGTTCTGCCGAGACCGCCTGTACCTGGATATTTACCCCGATCTGCTCACCGGCCTCCGCCAGCACACGGCTGTAGATGGTGGATACCGGTGGGGTGAAACCTGTATTGACGTAGAGATTGCGATCCGCTGCCTGAAGATGCGCAACGAAACAGCCGACCACTACATAAAGCAACTGCCTGACCATTCGCCACATATCCGATTCCCCGGAAAAAACGTGTAAAAATCAGTCTAGCAGTGAATTTGAGATTTATCGTAGCGGCAGGCAGGTTTTTAGAAGGGTGAGATTACGGACGATTCAGGAGGGGAATCGCCCGTGGAAGGTCGTACCGTTTTTGATTAATTACTCATCAAATGCCAGCAGTTCAACGTCAAAGATCAGGGTAGATCCCGGCGTGATCACTCCGGCGGAACCATCTCCATACGCCAGATCGGCAGGAATAAAGAAGCGGGTTTTCTCACCCACCACCATCAGCTGCACACCTTCAGTCCAGCCTTTGATCACCTGATTGAGGCCAAATTCGATCGGTTCACCACGCTCCACGGAGCTGTCGAACACCGTGCCGTCGATCAGGGTACCGTGGTAGTGCACTTTCACGCGGGAGGTCGCATGCGGATGAGCATCACCACTGCCCGCTTCCAGCACTTTGTACTGCAAACCCGATGCGGTGACGTTCACCCCCTCGTCTTTGGCGTTCTCCACCAGGAACTGCACACCCTGTTCGCGGTTGGCTGCCGCCTGCGCTTTATTGCCTTTCATGCTTTTGAAGATCAGCAGGATAATGATCAACAGAAGGAGCGGAAGCAGATATTCGAACATGGTGGATTCCTATTCAGCGGATTGCAGAGAGTAAGGATCGCATTACGCACTTGGCGGAGTGAAAGATCAAGGGACATGTTAAAAAGGTTTACTTTCAGGCGGGCTTTCCAAATCTTTGTTGGGCATCGCTGCGCGATGGCCAACCTACAGGACGATTATTACCAGCGCGTAGGTTGGTGACGAGCGCAGCGACTCCCAACATCGGTAAGCCTGTTTTCACTCCGATATTGGGTGCCACGATGTTCTTCCTGAACATTCGAGATTTGACTAGTTAAGTCGCTCAAACACTATCGCGATCCCCTGCCCCATCCCGATACACATGGTTGCCAACCCGAAGGTGGCGTCTTTCTGCTCCATGATATTCAGCAGGGTGGTGGAGATCCGTGCGCCGGAGCAGCCCAGCGGGTGCCCCAGGGCGATAGCGCCGCCGTTAAGGTTGACCTTGTCGTCCATTTGATCGAGCAACTTCAGGTTCTTCAGCACCGCCAGCGCCTGTGCAGCGAAGGCTTCGTTCAGCTCGATGCAGTCGATGTCCGCGATCCCCAATCCAGCACGCTTCAGCGCTTTCTGGCTGGCAGGCACCGGACCAAAGCCCATGATCGATGGATCACAACCCGCAACGCCCATGCTGACAATACGTGCTCGGGGTTTCAGCCCCAGCTCCTCGGCTTTCTGCGCCGACATCAGCAACAATGCGGAGGCTCCGTCGGAGAAGGCGGAGGAGGTTCCGGCGGTAACCGTACCCACCTTAGGCACAAAGGCGGGTTTCAGGGTGCTAAGGGTTTCGACGGTGGTCTCCGGGCGGATCACCTCGTCATGACACAAAAGACTCTTAAAGCCGTTCTCGTCGTGGCCCTCAATCGGCACGATCTCGTTCTGCCAGCGCCCCGTTTCAGTGGCCTCGTGCGCCAGCCGATGTGAGCGGGCGCCAAATTCATCCTGCAGCTCACGGCCGATACCGTTCATCTTGCCCAGCATCTCGGCGGTGGCACCCATCATCATCGAGGCTTTCGCCACCTGCTTGGAGATCTGCGGATTGACGTCGATGCCATGCAGGATCGAGAGGTGACCCATATGCTCCACGCCCCCGGCCATAAAGAGGTCGCCGTTACCGCTCTGGATCGCCTGCGCCGCGCTATGCAGCGCCGCCATGGAGGAGCCACATAACCGGTTCACCGTCTGTGCAGGCACTGTATGTGGCAGGCCTGCCAGCACTGCGGCGTTGCGGCCTACGTTAAAGCCCTGCTCTTTGGTCTGGTTCACGCAACCCCAGATGATGTCGTCGATCTCTGCCGCCTTCAGGGTTGGGTTACGCGCCAGCAGCGCGTTCATTACCGCCGCCGAGAGGGCTTCGGCGCGCACATTTCGGAAGCTACCGTTCTTGGAGCGGCCCATCGGGGTGCGGACGGCATCCACAATCACCGCGTCATTCGCTTGCAGTTTCATCGCCATTCTCCCCGTTAGTTCCCTTGTGAGTTTCCTTGCGCGGACGCATTCAGCGCCAGTCCCAGATAGGTTTCATGTTTGGCGGCCATCGCCTGCATCTTCTCAGTTGGTTGATACAGTGGGCCCAACGCGCTGAATTGCTGCGCCATCTCGCAGAACGCTTTCAAGCCAAGCTGGTCGAGGTAGTGCAGCGGACCACCCAGATACGGCGGGAATCCCGCGCCCATGATCAGCGCCATATCCGCCTCGGCGGCGCTGGAGACGATCCCCTCCTCCAGACAACGCACGGTTTCAATACAGAGCGGGATCATCATGCGCTGGATGATCTCCTCGTCACTGAACTCCCGCGCTTCGCCGACCACACCCTGCAGCAGCTCGTCGATGCTGTCATCGGCTAGTTTCTTTGGTTTACCCCTGGCATCGGTTTCATAGCCGTAGAAACCGGCACCGCTTTTTTGACCAAACCGCTGCAGGCGGAACATGCGCGCCATGATGTCTTCACCTTGCTGCGTCATTCGGTCCGGATAACCGGCCGCCATCACCTGGGAGGCGTGGTGGGCGGTATCGATCCCCACCACATCCAGCAGGTAGGCCGGGCCCATCGGCCAGCCGAAACCTTCCATCACCTTATCCACGCGGCGGAAATCCGCGCCATCGCGCAGCAGTGCGGAGAAGCCGTAGAAGTAAGGGAACAGGATACGGTTCACAAAAAAGCCCGGGCAGTCGTTCACCACGATTGGCGTTTTGCCCATCGCTTTGGCGTAACCCACGGTGCGCGCCACAGTCGCTTCGGAGGTGTGCTCGCCCCGGATCACCTCCACCAGCGGCATGCGGTGCACCGGATTGAAGAAGTGCATACCGCAGAAGTTTTCCGGCTGCTGCAGCGCTTTCGCCAGTTCACTGATCGAGATGGTTGAGGTGTTGGAGGTGAGCACCGCCCCCTCTTTGAGGTGTTTCTCTGCCTCTGCCAGCACACTTTTTTTGATCTGCGGATGCTCCACCACCGCTTCCACCACCAAATCGACACGTTCAAAATCGCCGTAGCTCAGGGTGGGTGTGATGCGGTTGAGGGTCTGCGCCATCTTCACGCTGTCGATCCGCTTACGTTTCAGCTGCCCCTGCAGCAGTTTGCTCGCCTCCGCCAATCCCAACTCCAGTGCGGGTTCAGCGATATCTTTCATCAGGATCGGCACGCCTTTGCTGGCGGATTGATAGGCCACACCGCCGCCCATAATCCCAGCGCCCAGCACCGCCGCCTGATGCACCGGCGCAGCCTGCTTGCTGTACTTGCCGGTGATCTTCTTCACCATCTGATCTTTGACGAACAGGCCCACCAGCGCGTGAGTGACCGGCGATTTCGCCAGTTTGGCGACACCTTTACCTTCCACCTCCAACGCTTTATCGCGCGGCAACGTGGCGTGTTTCTGCATGGTTTTCAGTGCGGCCATCGGTGCCGGGTAGTGGGGACCGGCCTTGGCTGCCACCACACCTTTGGCGCTTTCGAACGCCATCAGCATCTCCATCTGACTAAGTTTGATCGGCGAAGTTTTCTCCTCGCGCCGCATACGGTAATCGAAATCTCCGGCGTTGCAGCGACGCACCAGATCCAGCGCGGCCGCTTCCACCTGATCGACCGGCACCACGGCGTCCACCGCACCTTCCGCCAGTGCCGCAGGCGCACGTTTTTCCACACCACCGCAGATCCACTCGTTGGCGTTATCCACGCCGATCAAACGAGGCAGACGGATCGAACCACCCCAGCCGGGATAAATCCCCAGCTTGGTTTCCGGCAGGCCGATCTTGGCTGATTCCGCCATTACCCGGTAATCGGTGCTGAGACAGAGTTCGAACCCGCCGCCCAGCGCAATGCCGTTTATGGCGGTTACCGTCGGACAGGGCAGATCTTCCAGTGCGTTGAAGATCTGGTTCATATCCAGCAGCGCTGAGGCGATCCGCTCCTCGCTCTGGGCGAACATCTGGTTAAACTCGCGGATATCCGCACCAACGATAAAGCAGTCCTTGGCGCTGGTGCAGATCAGACCGTTCAGCTCGGACTGCTGCCCCAGACGGGTAACCGCCTCACGCAGCTCACCCAGCGTCGCCTGGTCCAGTTTGTTGATGCTTTCGTTCTGATTGTCGAACACCAGCCGGAATATGCCGCTGTCGACCGCTTCCACCCTAATCGACTGCCCTTGATACAGCATCACGTGGCTCCCTCTGTTCCTGTCCTGTAACCGTAAAGTGCGGGACTGCGTTTCACCGCCTGCGTTACTCAATAGTAGTCCGCTTGGCGGGTTTGCGAGCCCTTACATCGCTTACGTCTCTTAAATCTGCGCCACTCAGCCCACCGGAAAGATCTCGGTCAGCTTGGTGGCTTCCATAATGTCGCCTTCGGCCTGAATCCGTCCCTCCATGAACGCCTGCATGCCGTCCAGTTCACCAGCCATCACCTCAGCCAGCGTCTCGCCGTCCATGGAAAGGGTGACGGAGGGCTCACTGTGTTCCCCTTCTTTGATCTCACAGCGGCCGTCGCAGACCGCAACGTTCCAGTGAGCCTCCCCGTCGATCAGGTACTGGAACACCGCATCGGTGTCCCCCGCCGCTTCAGCGTCGAAGCGGGTCATCATTTCGCTAAACAGCACTGCCAGATCGGCCATGTTGCTTCCTCCTCGGACGACCACCTCAGAAACGGAAGTGATCAGCGTCCAGATCCATCAGGTTGTCCGCGCCGGAGAGCATGGTGTCCACCAGACTTCGTGTGCGCGGCAGAATGCGCTGGAAGTAGAAACGCGCCGTGGTCAGCTTGGCTTCGTAGAACGCCGCCTCACCCGCTCCCGCAGCCAGCTGCTGTTGTGCGGTTTGCGCCATGCGTGCCCAGAGATACCCCAGGGTGATGTAGCCGGCGTACATCAGGTAATCCACCGATGCGGCCCCCACCTCTTCGCGGTTCTTCAGCGCCTTCATACCGATCTGCAGACTGACCTCACCCCACTCCTTGTTCAGCTGCGCCAGCGGTTCGATAAACTCCGCCATCTGCGTGTTATCCGCGTTCGCCTGACAGTATTTGTGCAGGATTTTGGTGAAGCGCTTCAGCGTTTCACCCTTGGTCAGCAGCACCTTGCGTCCCAGCAGGTCGAGCGCCTGGATCTGGGTGGTGCCCTCGTAGAGCATGGAGATGCGGCTGTCGCGCACGTTCTGCTCCATGCCCCACTCGGCGATATAACCGTGACCGCCAAATACCTGCAGACCGTGGTTGGCGGACTCAAATCCCGTCTCGGTCAGGAACGCCTTGGCTATCGGCGTCAGCAACGCCAGCAAGGTATCGGCCTCCTCCCGCTCCGCTTCGTCCGTTGCCAGCTTCACCTGGTCCACCAACTGCGCGGTGTAGTAGATCAACGCCCGCCCCCCTTCGGCGAACGCTTTTTGGGTGAGCAGCATCTTGCGCACTTCCGGGTGCACAATGATCGGATCCGCTGCCTTATCCGGGCGTTTAGCGCCACTCAGGGCGCGCATCTGCAGGCGATCGCGGGCGTAGTTGAGCGAGTTCTGAAACGCCCACTCGGCGTGCGCCAACCCCTGCTGCGCGGTGCCGATACGGGCGGTGTTCATAAAGGTGAACATGCAGTTCAGGCCCTTGTTGGCCGGGCCGATCAGGTAACCCACTGCGTTATCGAAGTTCATTACGCAGGTGGCGTTGCCGTGGATCCCCATCTTGTGTTCCAGCGAACCACAGCTGACACCGTTACGCGCACCCAGTCCTGCACCGTTAGGCAGGAACTTAGGCACGATAAACAGCGAGATCCCCTTGGTGCCCTCGGGCGCATCCGGCAGACGCGCCAGCACGATATGCACGATGTTGTCGGACAGATCGTGTTCGCCAGCGGAGATAAAGATCTTGGTGCCGTTCAGGTGGTAGCTGCCGTCCGCCTGAGGTTCGGCGCGGGTGCGCAACATGCCCAGATCGGTGCCGCAGTGCGGTTCGGTCAGGCACATAGTGCCGGTCCACTCACCGGAAACCAGTTTGCTGAGGTAGGTCTGTTTCTGCTCGTCGCTGCCATGCGCCGCCAGAGTGTTCATCGCGCCGTGGCAGAGTCCGGGATACATGCTCCAGGCCCAGTTGGCGGTGCCGATCATCTCATTGATCACGATTCCCAGCGACTCCGGCAAGCCCTGACCGCCGAACTCAACGGAATGCGCCAGCGACGGCCAGCCACCGGCGACAAACTGCTGATAGGCATCGCGGAACCCTTCAGGTGTAGTCACCTCACCGCCCTGCCAGCGGCAACCCTGCTGATCACCGATCTGGTTTAGCGGCGCCAGCACCCGCTCGGAAAAACGCGCGCCCTCCTCCATGATCGCGCCGACCATATCCGGCGTCGCCTCTTCGCAACCCAGCAGACGCTGATAGTGCTGTTCGTAGCCCAGCACCTCGTTCAGCACAAAACTCATATCACGCAATGGCACTTTGTATTCGGGCATGACTATCCCTCCTCAGCTGCGCGTATCCGGCCATACTCGGCGGATTCAGTTTTTCTGTTTAACAGGATGGTTCAGGGGGCGGAGTTCGCCAATGACAAATGCGGCCAGATTTAATGACAAAAAATGTCACCCACAAATATCTGCGCGCTAATTTATTGATTTACAGGGAATAAACAGGTTATTCACAGAGTGACGCACAGCGTGTTTAAACGGATTATTGGGTCATATCCACAGTTCTGTGGACGTTAAGGGAAGGCGGCTGCGCCCTCCCTTAACAATCCCTCCAGCAGCCCCGCTACTTGCGCCGCTTCGCGTCGTACCCTGTGCGTTTCGGCTACAATCGGCGCTGCGGAACTCGTCGCTGCGCTCCTCAGACAGTCCTCGCGCTTGTCGATTGCATCCTGCAATGCTCGGCAGCGCAGAGGGGATAAATCTTGTGCCGGTTCAAGCTTCCGAAAGCCTCACGGGACTTATTATTGGCACTGGCTTGTCCCCCTTCAGTGCAGCCGAGCATTGCAGATTTTTCGTGGCTTAAGGCGAGGACTGTTTGAGGTCGCGAAGCGGCCGAGTTCCGCAGCCTCACGAAAAATTGAAACGCGCAGGGGAGTTGGCGAAGCCAACCAAACTGGAGGGCTGAGGAGGGATCGTTAAGGGAGGGCACAGCTGCCCTCCCTTGACACCTCAAGCAGGAACCAGTTGATAGCCATCAAGTACACCCCCTGAAACCACTTGCTAGGCTGCGGTTTTCCTAACCAACAGAGGTGGTAAACAGGATGGAGCTGGTATGTCCCGCAGGCAGTTTTCCTGCGCTGAAGGCGGCCGTCGATAACGGCGCCGACACCGTGTATTTTGGCTTCAAAGACGCAACCAATGCGCGCCACTTCAAGGGACTGAATTTCGATCAGCGCCGCGCGGAGAAGGGGATCGATTACGCCCGCGCGCGGGGTGTGAAGGTGTATTGTGCGATCAATACCTACCCGCAACCCTCCGGCTGGCAGGCCTGGCAGACGGCGGTGGATATGGCCGCCGGGCTCGGCGTGAACGCCCTGATCGCCGCCGATATGGGGGTGCTGGGTTACGCCGCTGAGCGGCACCCCGATCTGAACCTGCACCTCTCCGTGCAGGGCTGCGCTACCAACTACGAAGCGCTCAACTACTACCAGCAGCAGTTCGGCATCAAACGTGCGGTATTACCGCGTGTGTTGTCGCTGGCGCAGGTGGAACACGTCGCCGCACACAGCCCGGTCGAGCTGGAGGTGTTCGCCTTCGGCAGCCTCTGCATCATGGCAGAGGGACGCTGTTATCTCTCCTCCTACCTGACCGACGAATCCCCCAACACATGCGGCGCCTGCTCTCCGGCGAAAGCAGTGCGCTGGGAGGAGACACCGCAGGGGCTGGAATCCCGACTCAACGGGGTGCTGATCGACCGTTATAAGGAAGGCGAGAACGCCGGTTACCCCACCCTGTGCAAAGGCCGTTTCGAGGTGGAGGGCAACGTCTACCACAGCATGGAGGAACCGACGAGCCTGAACACCCTGGACCTGATCCCTGAACTGCAGCGGATCGGTATCGAAGCGGTGAAGATTGAAGGCCGTCAGCGCAGCCCTGCCTATGTGGCACAAGTCGTCGATATCTGGCGACAGGCACTGGATGCCGCTGCTCGCTCGCCCGAGACCTACCAGCCGCAACCGAGCTGGAACCAGACGCTCAGCGACCTTTCCGAAGGTTCGACCACCACCATCGGCGCCTACCACCGCGCCTGGCAGTAAGAGGAGATTCCCATGTCCGATCAAACCATGCAGCTCTCCCTTGGCCCGGTGCTCTACTTCTGGCAGAAGCAGGACCTGCTTAACTTCTACGCCAGTGTCGCAGAAACCCCTGTGGATATTATCTATCTTGGCGAAACCGTCTGCTCCAAGCGTCGCGAGATGCGATTCAACGACTGGATACAACTGGCAGAGGAACTGACCGCCTGTGGAAAACAGGTGGTGCTCTCCACCCTCGCCCTGCTGGAAGCGGAGTCCGAACTGAAAACCCTCCGCCGCCTCTGTGACAACGGCAACTTCAAAGTGGAAGCCAACGACATCGCCGCCGTACAGCTGCTGTCGCAGGCGGGGATCGAATTCGTCACCGGCCCGTCGATCAACATCTATAACCTGCCGGTACTGAAACAGCTGCACAAAAGCGGTATGCGCCGTTGGGTAATGCCGGTGGAACTGGGTGCCGAGACGCTGCAGGAGCTGCTGTCTCAAGCCGATGCCGACGGTATCGGTGAAACGCTGGAAACCGAGGTATTCGCCTGGGGCCGCCTGCCGTTGGCCTACGCTGCACGCTGCTTCACCGCCCGCTACCGCAACCTGCCCAAGGACAACTGCAGCTTCTGCTGCATCGAATACCCGGAAGGCATCCAGAGCCGTTCTCAGGAGGGTGCCGAACTGTTCACCATGAACGGTATCCAGACCCTCTCCGGCGAATGCTACAACCTGGAATTCGAACTGCCACGCATGCAGGCGATGGGTGTGGATATCGTAAGGCTCAGTCCGGAACTGAATGGGATGGAGGAGGTGATCCAGCGTTTCCATGAACGCATACATGCCGACGCAAGCGCTGTGGATAACCGGATTCCGCTGGGGCAGGGGCAGTGTAATGGTTACTGGTATGGGAAGCCGGGAATGGAGTGGGTTGAGCAACACTCGATGTAACCTTTCATCATCCTGGCGGATGAGATAAGGGGCGCAACTGCCCGCCCCTTATCAATCCCCTGCAGCCCTCCTGTTTGGTTGGCTACGCCAACTTCCCTGTGCGTTTCGATTTTTCGTGAGGCTGCGGTACTCGTCGCTGCGCTCCTCAAACAGTCCTCGCCTTTAGTCACGAAAAATCTGCAATGCTCGGCTGCACAGAAGGGAAAACCCCAAGTGCCAAGCACAAACAGTCGGACCTTAGTTTCGCTATGAAGACCTGCATATGTTGAATATTGGCACGGAAATAATCCCTTCTACGCAGCCGAGCATTGCAGAAATAAAACGATCAAAAGCGAATTCTGTTTGAGGACGCGAAGCGGCCGAGTTTATTCGCTTCGTTTTATTTTGAAACGCACAGGGAACGGCGCGAAGCGACGCAAGTAGCAGGGCTGCGGGAGGGATTGTTAAGGGAGGGCGCAGCCGCTCTCCCTTAACCGTCGTAAGTGGAATGATGGCAGAGGAGCTTAGTAAGCAGCTAAAACACGACCTACGCCAGTTTCCCCACTACCCCCAATCCCTTCTGAAACAGCGGCGGCAGCTCACTCCAATCAAAACTATCCAGCAGGTTCTTCACCGCTAGGCCCAGCTCGGTATCCCCTTCAATCAGCAACTTACGCTGGAAGAACAGGGTATCCGGGTCCTGCTGACGGTTGGCCAGTTTCAGGAACTCAGCGGCGTCGCCCTTAATCCAGGCGTCCGCCTCATCACCGGTGCACACCACCAGCTTTTCGTCGGCACAGGTGAAGGTGATACGGATACCCAGATCACGCACCTCCAACCCCAGGCGCTGATCTTCCATAAAGTAGAACTCGTCATCCTCTAACAGGGCTTTAAAGGCGTTATTGAGGGCCGTCTCCAGCACCGCTTTCTTCAGGCGAAAGGGGATGCGGGGCTCAACTAAACGCACAAACGGTGCCAGCGCTGGGCGCGGCAGGTTGGGGATATAAGGCAGAGGATGATGCACGTGCATAAGGTCATACTCCAGGTTCACAAGAGGGGTTCATCATATCCGGCGTTGCCGTTACGGCACTTGATATCGATCATCAGGAGACCCAGAACGCGATCAGCAGGAACATGGACACGGTGAACCAGATCAGCGAAATCAGCTGCCAGAACAGCAGCGAGCTGGAGCTGTGCTGGATCTCTTCGCGCGGCTCCAGAAAATCCGGGTTGGGTTCGGTCAGGTCATGCATAAAGTGGTCGAGGGAGTCGTAACGCTCCTCCGGTTTGATCGACAGCGCTTTCTCCAGCGCACGGTCAAACCAGATCGGGATGATCGGGTTGTGGCGGTCGGCCGGGATATAGGTCAGGCGCTGCAGGTGCTGCGGTTTTTCACAGCTTTCCAGCTTATCGCCGTAGGGTAGATGCTGGGTGAAGATCTCGTAGGCGATCGCCGCCAGTGAGAACTGATCACCCTTCACACCGGTATTCTGGCCCAGCCGGAACACCGGATCGGAATAGTTCATGGTGCCGAGGATACGATCGCGCTGCAGCGGCACGAAGATCTCGTTCACCCCGGCGACAAACACGGAGCCGAAATCGACGATCTTCAGTTTGTCATCCGGTCCAACGATGATGTTGCTCGGTTTCAGGTCCTGATGCAGGGTTTCGCGCTGATGGAACGCCTTCAGGCCCGACGAAATCTGTTTCACCAGTTCGATCGCCCGCGCCGGTTGGGGATTGGGATTCTGCTCAATCCAGTCATCCAGAGTGGTGCCTTCAAGGAACTCCATCAGGTAGTAGAGGAAGGTTTTCGCCCGGTTGGGGCTGTGCACCTTCACCACGTAGGGGCTGTCGATGCGGCTACCGACCCACTCCTCCATAATAAAACGTTCGATATACGCGGGATCGTCGCAGAAGTTCTGCGACGGCGTTTTCATCACAAAGGTGCCGCCCTCCACCTGATCTTTGACCAGATAGAGCTGGCTGCGGTTGCTGGCGTAGAGCTGCTTCTCGATCAGGAATCCGTCGATCTTCATGCCCGGTTCCAGCTCGGGCGGAAACGGCAGCTTGGTGAGACGCTCGGACAACTCGTCCATGCTGTGCTCTTCGACGCGATCCACACTGATGATCTGGCAGCTGAGATTATCGGTACTGCCCGCGTCATAAGCGGCTTGGGTCAGCGTAGAGCAGGCATCATCCAGCGTGTCGGCGTCGTTGATGATCTGCTTGATCAGCGCGGGCTGCAGCGAATCGTGCACGCCGTCGGTAGTGAGCAGAAAGCGGTCGCCCTCCTCAATCTCCACGGTGCGGTAGTCGATCTCCAGATGGGTATCCATGCCCATCGCCCGCGACAGGCAGCTGTTGCTTTCGCTCAGCGGCGTGACGTGGTCATCGGTAAGTAACTCCAGCGCATCGCGGCGCAGCAGGTAGATCCGGCTATCACCGATATGGAACAGGTGCGCGGTGCGTGACTTGATCACCACCACCGAGAGGGTGCAGACGTAACCGCGGGTGGTGGAGAGGTATTCATGGCTGCGCGAATAGAGCGCGCGGTTGATGGCGGTGAGCACTTTCTGGGCGGATTTCTTCACCGTCCAGATATCGGGCGTATCAAAGTAATCGTTGAGGAACTCGTGGATGCAGTACTGGGACGCTTCGGCCCCCGCCTCAGCAGTGCTCACGCCGTCAGCGATAAGGCCACAGGCGCCTTTGGCGGTGAGCAGGTTGCCCTCGGGCATCAGGAATCCGAGGCAATCCTCATTACGCGCTTTGCGCCCGATGAGGCTGCTCTGTCCTGAGCTTAATCCGATTTCGGTATCCAATAACATAGGCCTTCCTCTTTACCTGCCCCGAAAACGCCAAAAAGAGGGCCGCCAGAGCAACCCTCTTTCTTAGCTACAGTGTAAGCAATCTTGTCTGTAGCTTACTCGACATCGATCAGCTGGACGGTACCGTCCGGCAAGACTTCTGCCATCTGACCGCTTGGTTCATCCATAAACTGTACGAACAGGAACACCACCAGAGCGGACGCACCGATCACCATAAAGAAGGTGCTGTAGTCCACGAAGGAGAGCACAGTCAGGTAGCACACCGCACCTACGTTACCGTACGCACCCGCCATACCGGCGATCTGACCAGTCATGCGACGCTGTACCAGAGGTACGACTGCGAATACTGCACCTTCACCTGCCTGCACGAAGAACGAGCAGCACATGGAAGCGATAACCGCGGCGGCGATCCACCAGCCAGAGTCAACCTGACTCAGTACGAAGTAACCCACTGCCAGACCCAGGATCAGCACGGACAGGGTTTTACGGCGACCGATAGTGTCACTCAAGTGACCACCGGTAGGACGCGCCACCAGGTTCATAAAGGCAAAACCGGATGCCAGCAGACCCGCTTTAATTGGATCCAGACCTTCGAAGGTTTCGAGGAAGAACAGAGGCAACATGGATACTACCGCCAGCTCGGAACCGAAAGTTACGAAGTACGCCACGTCCAGCACTGCAACCTGCTTGAACTTGTAGCGTTGAATCTCAGGTACACCGTGTTTCAGGTTCTCCTCATTCACGTGGTAGATCGCACGCACCTGGATCAGGAACAGCACCACCAGCGCGATGTAGATACCGTTGGTCGCTGTCGCGTCCAGCAGACCCAAGTTGGATGGAGACAGTTTCCAGGTCAGTACCGCCAGAGCGATGTACATCGGAATGTTCATGCCGATGTAGAAGAAGAAATCCTTCTTACTGGTAACTTCCAGACCACCGTGTTTCTTCGGCTTGAAGTAGGTGGAACCCTTAGGAGTATTGCGCGCGATGCGGTAGTAGATGATGCCGTAGATAAAGGCGATCACACCGGTAGTCGCCAGCGCGTAACGCCAGCCGTCGTCGCCACCGTAGATCAGCGCCAGGGTTGGCAGGGTCATCGCACCCGCTGCGGAACCGAAGTTACCCCAACCACCGTAAACACCTTCTGCAACACCCACCTGTTTTGCCGGGAACCACTCACCCACCATACGGATACCGATTACGAAACCGGCGCCGATAAAGCCGCTAAGGAACCTGAGCAAGGCCAACTGTTCGTAGGTCTGCGCCAGCGAGAAGGCGACACAGATCGAGCCCCCGATCATCAGCAGCATGCTGTACACAGCACGCGGACCGTATTTGTCTACCAGCGTACCGATAACGATACGCGACGGAATCGTCAGGGCGACGTTTAATATCAACAGCGCTTTAACTTCTGCGCCCGAGAGACCAAACGCCTCTTTTATATAGGCCATCATCGGGGCGTGGCTGAACCACACCACAAAAGTCAGGAAAAATGCGAACCAGGTCACATGCAGCGTCTTGATCTTAGGATCGCTAAAATCAAGAAGCCTTATTCTGTCGGTGGACATAGGACTGCTCCTAAAGGTTTCGAGGTGGCTAATCGCCAGACATTCAAAACGCGGGGGCAACCGTTAAGGTTGGTGGGGTGTCACAGGTTTTCAAGGGCACCGAATCAGCCTCGGGACCCGCGTTATGCAAGTCAAATTACGGCAACAGGCGCGGAATATTTTTGATATGCATCAACTGCCACCACGCTGATTTTTCGACCGAACCAGCGTTCTACCACCTTGGAGGTACAACCTCAAAATGATCGTTATCTGTTGATTTAAAAGGATTTAATTAACGCAACGGCGTTCATTAACGGGTGAGCTTTTACCACATCGATTCTTTGGGGGTAGCCGGGCGCTGCGTTTCGGTGTTGAGGGAAAAACCGGTCTGCACTGTTCAAAAAAGCACCACAGCTTAGAGACTCCCGGACGAACCGCACATGACGATTATCAAGCATCGAAAAAAGGTGGTTGGTTCATTGGAGGTAGTCGCAATTTACCCCCACAGAGGAATATTCAGCCCACCACTGGGTTGGCTATTGTTTAACCGTCGTTTGCAGAGACCCGGTGGAAGGTATGCTCAACCCGCCATCCGGTTTCAGGTGTTCTCCCTTACAACACAGCGCTTAAACCCAGAACCTGTAGCGCACGCCGACGACCTGGCAACGACTCCTGCCCCCCACCTTTGCCGTCCGGGGTGTCAGGAGATCGCTCCTGACACCCTGGTAGGCGCAACCCGCAGGCTCTCTCCAATTCGGGTTGATGTTGTCTACCGGGGTATTTTTTTGGATTTTTATCACCTGCCCCCGCGCATTCAAGCGCTGTAGGTTGGCCAATGCCCCAGCGTTGCCCAACAACGTCCTTAATCATGTGATTGCTGGGAGTCGCTTCGCTCGTCACCAGCCTACGTAGAACCGCAGTTTCCATACTCCCAATACACTTCAACCTCTGATGTAGAGCATCGCTGCGCGATGGACAACCTACGCAAAGCAAAGCTCGGCGGCGTAGAGGGAAGAAAACTCGTACCAGTTCAAACTTACAAAAGCCTGATTAGTGGCACTGTTTCTTCTCCCTTCAGTGCAGCCGAGCATTGCAGATCTTTCGTGACTTAAGGCGAGGATTGTTTGAGGGCGCGAAGCGACCGAGTTCCGCAGCCTCACGAAAGATCGAAACGCACAGGGAAGTTGGCGAAGCCAACCAAACTGGAGGGCTGTAGGAGGGATCGTTAAGGGAGGGCGCTGCCGCTCTCCCTTGACACCTGGTAGAGACGATCCGAGCGAGAAGAAATCCAAATTTACAACTCGCCAGGAAGGAAACTCCCCCTGCCCAATAATCTAGTTGCTGGGAGTCGCTTCTCTCGTCACCAGCCTACGTAAAACCGCAGATTCCATACTCCCAATACATACACTTCAACCTCTGATGTTGAGCATCGCTGCGCGATGGACAACCTACGATCAGAACGTTCACGTGGTAGAAGCTATTCAAGTGCAATGAGCACCAAATTCACTCCATCCTCAACACGAAACTGCCGTATCAACCGCCCCCAAGACAGCTAGATATCAGCCAGCCCCAAACCCAAAACAGATTTTCACCACCATATCGATTAACATGAGTGAAAGCATGCACACTTACCACCAAACAGGGCAAGGTTTGCACACATTCACTCAGGTCTCATTGCTAATATATGCAGCGGATGGTTGGTCAGGAAACCCAAAAGGTTATGCCAAACCAGATGCCCACAAGGCAGCACACAGCAAGTTCAAAAGACCTGCGCGAAGGGACTTCTTACAAAGAAGGTCAACAACCATCCTTCCCCTCCCAATACCCAATTCCGTGCGCGCTAGAACCCAGCACCTACAAAAGGACCCGCACCGTGAGCACTGCCCTTGATCGCACCGACCGCCGCATCCTTGAACAGATTCAGAAAGACGCCAGCCTTAGCGTGGCTGAGATCGCCGATAAGGTGGGGCTGTCGTCGACGCCGTGCAGCCGCCGTATCAAACGGCTGGAGGAGGAGGGCTATATCCGCAAGCGGGTGGCGCTGCTGGAGCAGCAGAAGGTCGAGCTGCCGATTACTGTGATGGTGCATGTATCGCTGGAGGCGCAGACGCAGGAGAAGCTGAACGACTTCGAAGCGGCCATCTCGGAGATCCCCGATGTGATGGAGTGCTACCTGATCACCGGCAGCACCGCCGATTACATCCTCAAGATCGTTGCTCCAGATATGGACTACTACCAGAAGCTACTGCTGGACAAGATGACCGGTATGCCAGGGGTGCGTTCGATCATCTCCAACTTTGTGCTGCGCCAGCCGGTCTACAAAACTGAGCTGCCGCTCAACCACCTGGAATCCTGAGCCCGGGAATCAGCCAGCCCGACGCACCGGTTCTGGCAGCGCTTTCAGCAATCGTTGCAGGTTGCTGCGCCAACGGCGGAAATCGGTGACGTAGTTATAACCACACAGCTTGCGGATTCGACGCCCGGCGGTGATTTCCAGAATCCGCTCCGCCCCGGCACGGATCGCATGTCGGTTGCCGAACGCATTGAGCTTCATCTCTGCATCCACGCCAAACACGTAATCGCAGACAAAAAGCATATCCTTGTAGAGGTAGAGGGTAAAACCGGGGGTGTGCCCACCCAGATGAAACGCCTCGATCCCCTGCCAGACAAAGTCGCCGTCGAATTGCTGATCGATCGATGTGCCGGTCACCAGTGGATGCGTAGCGTCAGCCTGATGCAGCCATAACTGGGTGCGATGTTGCGCCTGATACTGCTGCGCAGCGCCGAGAAAATCACGGTGGGTGAACAGGATGCTCTGCGGCACAGCAAGCGTTGTATCCATGACCGGCGGACAATCGATCCATACCCGCCCTTGCGGGGTATCGATGCGATAGGCGGACACACCCAAACGGGGTTCGCTGCGCAATCGGTACACCTCACCGCTCACCCACCCCTCCTGTACCGCATAGGTCTCACTGGCTATCTCCGCACTCAGAAAGCCCCGCGCCCGCATCCCACAATGCGGACAGAAATCGGGCGCATGGCCGGGTGCGTTATAACCACATCCTTTACAAACAAACACTGACATCAACGACCTCCGGAATCTAGAGGTTGCGCAGTCTACAACTTCAACTTAACTTTAAGTCAAGCATCTAAAAACACCGTTGTTTCCAGTACTCAAAGAAGACTCTTATGACCGCCGTCGACCGCTATCTCACCATCGGCGAAGCCGCCCAACGCTGCGGCATCGCAACCTCTGCACTGCGCTTCTACGAGACGCGGGGCCTGATCAGTTCAGTCCGTACCGAAGGCAACCAGCGCCGCTATCATATCTCCATGTTGCGCCGTATCTCGGTGATCCGCGCAGCACAGAACCTGGGGCTGACACTGGAGGAGATCGCCAGTGCGCTGGCCAGCCTGCCGGACAACCGCACCCCCACCAAACGTGATTGGGAACGGCTCTCCACCCGCTGGAGCAAACAGCTGGATGAGCGGATCGCCCAGTTGCAGAAACTGCGCACGAACCTCGCCACTTGTATCGGTTGTGGCTGCCTGTCGATGAAAAGCTGCGCGCTCTACAACGCCAACGACCATATCGCCTCCAGAGGCAACGGGCCGCGTTATCTGATCGAGGACCTGTATGACCCCGAGTCAGGCGAGGAGGACCCTACCCAAGTCAATTGAAACTATTGATTAAATTGCCGCCACTGCGTAATTGTGCAACCATTCAACAGATCGCCCGTAACGCCTTAATTTGAGCTGTATGGATACCCGAACTTAAGCTGCATCGGGCCGGACGACCGCAGTAGTCTGAGACAAATGACCGACGTTCAGACAGGGGACGAGTTTTCGGATGCCATCCTTCGCCACAGCACCTCTATTCCTTCGTTTAAGGTTCCCGTTCCGGGCCGGAGTACGGTCATGATCGAGACGCCCAAAAAACTCTACCTGTTTGGCCTGCTATTGGTCTGCGCGCTGGTTGCCGGTGCCTTTTACGTTGAAGAACTGAACAGCAAACGTTACCAGGCCGAAACCCGCTCGGCGGTGCTCAACCACCTTTACAACGCCCGTAACCGGCTGGAAAACAACCTGATCAGCGACGTGCAGCTGGCCAAAGGCCTGATCGCCGCGATCGCCACCAACCCCGATCTGGATCAGGCGGAGTTCGATACCGCCTCCCGCGCCCTGCTGCACAAACATACCCAACTAAAAGGATTCTCCGCCGCGCCGGACAGTGTGATCCGCATGATCCACCCTTTGCCCGGCAATGAAGCCGCCCTCAACCTGGATCTGAGCCAACAACCCGGACAGTGGGAAGCGGTGGAACGTGCCCAGCGCACCGGGCAAACGGTGCTGGCGGGGCCGGTTGATCTGGTGGAAGGCGGCTCGGCGTTTATCGCCCGGATGCCGGTCTACCTGAATAATGACCGGGGCGAGCGCTACTTCTGGGGTATCGTCAGCGCCCTGATCGACCAGCAGAGCCTGCTGATCAACAGCGACCTGCTGAACAGTGACCTGCCGATTGAGATCGCCATCCGGGGTAAAGACGCCCGCGGCGCAGAAGGCGATGTGTTTTACGGCCGCCCTGCGCTGTTTAACGAACAATCGGTGGTCACCGAGATCCAGCTACCGGTAGGCTCATGGCAGATCGCAGCGATCGGTAAAGATCCGCTACTTAATCCCGAACACTACCTCTGGCCGATGCGCCTGGGTTATGGCTTGGCCTCGGCGCTGTTGTTGTTTGCCTTTCTCGGTATGGCACGGGCCCTGCTCGCCTCCGCGCGCGCCCAACGTGCGACTGAAACCGCCCGTGCGGAACTCAGTCAATCTCTGCAAACGCTGCACGAGCGCGAAAGCCTGCTGCGTACGGTGATCGACGAACTGCCCGACGTGATGCTGCTGAAGGACAAGGATGGCAACTTCCTGCTGACCAACGCCACGGTCGCCCGACTCTACAACACCACACCGGAAGCGATGGTGGGCAAATACGACGCTGACTTCGGCGTGCCCGAAGAGATGGCGGAGTTCATGCGTAACAACGTGAAAGAGATCATGGCGCATGGTCAGACCGAAGTGGTGTTTGAAGACAGCGTGGACACCGCCACGGGAGAAGTACGTCACTTCAAGTCGATCAAAAAACCCTTCCAGGATGCGAAAGGTAACAGCCAGATTCTGGTGATCGCTCACGATATCACCGACATCATCAACGCCCGTAATCAGGTGCAGGAGAGTGAGGATAAGCTGCGCACCATCCTCGATAACGTGGAAGCCTGCATCTACCTCAAGGACCTGGACGGTAACTACCTCTTTGCCAACCAGCCGGTGCGAGAACTCTGGCAAAGCGAGATGGAGGATATCGTCGGCTTTGGCGATGATAAGTTCTTCGATGCCGAGACGGCTGCCTCCATCCAACGCAACGACCGCCTAGTGCTGGACGAGGGTAAAACCCTGCGCGTTGAGGAGACCAATCACGTACCACACAGCGGCCTGACCATCACCTACCAGTCCACTAAACTGCCGCTACGCAGCGAAGATGGCAGCATCTACGCTCTCTGTGGGGTGTCGGTGGATATCTCCGAGATCAAACGGATTGAGCAGGCGCTGCGTGACAGCGAGCAGCGCTTCAAGATCGCCGGGCAAGCCGCCTACGACCTGATCTACGAGTGGGATGTGCATACCGATACCCTGAGCTGGTTCGGTGATATCGACACCATCCTCGGCTTTGGCCCGGGCGAAGTATCCCACCAGATCGAATCCTGGCTCGACCTGATCCACCCGGAGGACCAGGCCCAGCTGGCGGATGCGGTGGAGCTGCATCGCAGCTCTACCGACGCCATTCGCTACAACTACCGCATCCGTCACCACAATGGCAGCTACCGCTACTGGAGTGATCACGCCCTGCCACTGCTGGATGATTCGGGCAAACCCTACAAGTGGGTCGGTGTCTGCACCGATATCACCACCCAGAAAGAGCAGCAGGCGCAGCTGGAACACAACGCCTACCATGACAAACTCACCGGCCTGCCCAACCGCAGCCTGCTCTCCGACCGGCTGCGTCAGGCGATGCGCATGGAGCAGCGCCGCGAGCAACAGCTGGCCGTGGTCTATATCGATCTGGACGGCTTCAAGCAGATCAACGACAGCCATGGCCACGATACCGGCGACCACCTGTTGATCGCCATCGGCCGGCGCTTCCAGCAGGTGTTGCGTGAAGGCGATACCATCGCCCGTCTGGGCGGCGACGAATTCGTTGCGGTGCTGATCGATATCGACAATACCGCCGCCTCCATCCCGCTGTTACGGCGTTTGCTGCAGGCGATCTCGCAACCGATCCTCGTGGACGATCTGGTGCTGCAGGTTTCCGCCAGCCTGGGTGTCACCTTCTATCCTCAGGCGGACGAAGTCGACGCTGACCAGTTGTTGCGTCAGGCCGACCAGGCGATGTATCAGGCCAAGCTGGCGGGCAAAAACCGCTACTACTTCTTCGACACTGAACACGACCGCAGCCTACGCGGCCGCCGCGAGAACCTCGACCATATCGCCAGCGCACTGGAACAGCAGGAGTTTGAGCTGTACTACCAGCCGAAAGTAAATATGCGCAGCGGCGATGTGGTGGGGATGGAAGCACTGATCCGCTGGAACCACCCGGAGGAAGGGCTGCTGCCACCCGGCGCCTTCCTGCCCGTTCTGGAAGATCAGCCGCTGGCGATCGAGCTGGGCGAGTGGGTGATCGACAACGCCCTGCAGCAGATCGAACGCTGGCAGGCACAGGGGTTATCGATCCCGGTCAGCGTCAACATCGGCGCGCTGCAGCTGCAGCAGAGTAATTTTGTCGAACAGCTGCAAACCCTGCTGGCCCGACACCCGCGCGTAAAACCACAACAGCTGGAGCTGGAGGTACTGGAGACCAGCGCCCTGCAGGATATCGGCAAGGTCTCCCAGGTCATGAAGGGCTGTCAGGCGATCGGCGTGAACTTCGCGCTGGATGACTTCGGCACCGGCTACTCCTCCCTTACCTACCTGAAACACCTGCCCGCCGCCGTGCTGAAGATCGACCGTACCTTCGTGCGCGATATGCTCGACGACCCGGACGATCTGGCTATTCTGGAGGGCATTATGGGGATGTCCGCCGCTTTCCGCCGTGACGTGATCGCTGAAGGGGTGGAGGATATTGAGCACGGTATCCTGCTATTGCAGCTGGGCTGTGAACTGGCGCAGGGGTTCGGCATCGCCCGGCCAATGCCTGCCAGCGAAGTGCCTGCGTGGATCGTCAACTGGCGGCCACCTGAGGTCTGGCAGCAACAGCAACGGATCAGCCGCGATGACCTGAGTCTGCTGTTTGCCACCATCGAGCACCGCGCCTGGGTGCGGGTTGTGGATAAATTTATCCATGATCACAGCCACGAGCAGCCACCGTTTGATCCCTGCCAGTGCCGTTTTGGCCAGTGGCTCTACACCGAGGGGGATCGACGCCACGGCGGTACTGCGCTGTTCGAGGAGATCGTAGAAGTGCACAAACAGGTGCATCTGTGCGGCGAGGAGATCTGCCAGTTGCACCAGCAGGGCAAGACCCAGGCTGCGCTAGCCCGCTGGCCCGAACTGGTGACCGCAAGCGAACAGCTGATCCGCTGCCTGCAGGTCCTACTGAATAAACACAGCCCCGATACGCAGACCGGCATTGAGGTTACCGGTTCACGCATCGAGGCTTAGAACAAGACCGATCGCTTGCTCAGAAGGTCACATTCACCGGATCGGAACAATCACTGCTGCCGGTGTTACACACCTCGTAGCTATAGGTCACGCCGCCACCTTTGGTGTTGAGGTTGTCCGTATAGGTATCGGGGTCGGTATCCAGGGTAGTGCGTATCAAGGCACCATTACGGAAGATCTGCACGCTGGACTCGGCACCGCTCCAGCTCAGGTCAACATGCTGAACCCCTTTCAGCTTATAGCCGTTGGCGCTCAGGCTGATCCCACTTGGGCTGCTGACCGTTACATTCTGGGTTACCTCGTCGGTCAGACCGCTGTCATCGGTGACCGTCAGTTTGACCGCGTAGGTGCCTGCACTTGCATAGCTATGGTTCGGGTTTTGCGCGGTGGACGCGTTGGTATCACCAAAGTCCCACTGCCAGCCGGTCACAGAACCATCGCTGTCGCTGCTCTGGTCCATAAATGACGCAGACAAACCATTTGTGCTATGTGAGAACGCAGCATTCGGGGGTGATTGCGCGCTACACTGCCCATCGCAGTCGTAGATCACATCCCGCCCGCGCAGGTCGTCATACTGCAAGGCTTTTTGATCACAGGCTGCTATGGATGGATACATCAGTGCCTGCGCCGGGAATACATCATCTTCGTGCCCTAGCCCCAGCAGGTGCCCCGCTTCATGGCTCATCACCGCCTCGATGTAATACTCGTTAAAACAGCCATTCAATTGCGGATCTTCACTTTCCGAAGTCCACGCGAAATCAGTGTTATTGGTGACAATGCTGACATCGTAATAGGGTAGGTAATCGGTGCCGTTACAGCGTTGGATATCAACGACACCGTTCTGCACATCCCCCATGTCATAGTGGGTGACGATGGTCAGGGCCAGGCAGGGCGATGAGCAGTCGTTGTTGGGCGTAGGGTCAGAAAAGTGCAGTGTCGATACGCCGTCCAATACGTTGAACGTAGGATTGGCCACCGCTACCCCACTGATCAGGCGATCAAGGGAGGGGCTGTTCCAGGCCTCCAGCGCACCAATAGTTGCCAGCACCCCGTTGTCGACGTCGCCAATCGTATTCAGACCACCACTATCCACCTGAACTGTTACCCTTTCGGTATTGGGATCATTATCGGTTTCATACCACTTTATTGGCCCCTCCGCGTAGGTGGGCGGCGATACAAAGAACTCCCACCCCATCACCGAACGGCTTACCAGTAACAGCGCCAGTGCCATCAAACCTGCCAGCGAAAATAAGCGTTTCATGGCTGCTCTCCCCGCTCAGGTTTCAGTTGTTTGGCCAGCTGGGCTACGGTGCTGCCGTTGGCGGCACCACCCCGCAGGTGCATAGTGCCGCGGATATCCCTCACGACCTGTGACAGCCCCTGATGGTAACCGGTCACACGGGGCGTACCGTCACTCCAGCGGCTGATAAAGGCCAGCACATCCTGGTTCATATGAAAGTGTGCGGTACCCACCGCACGCACGATAAATCCATCCACCCGGCCACCGGGCACCCGCACTTCGATGGTCTGCCGCGCGGGCCCTTTCAGGGTTTGTGAGACCTCCAGTGTGACGTAGGTGTAGACCATCGTCCGGGACGCATTCCAGGCACTTTCCATATGGGTCACGCGGCCCTGAACAACCGATTCAGAGCGCTGACTGAGCGCAGGTACGTCCAGCTGGATAAAGGTCGAAGCCTGCGCTGAGGGAGCGATGCCGAACGTCACAAGCGTCATAACGCCGACAAGCAATGAGTGTACGAGCAGATTTCGCATAGGACCTCCCGTAGCATGTGTAGGAATAGCTACCTGCGGGAGCTTTGATACGTTGTTGAGGAAGGGAGGTACGTCACATCAGCACTCCCCACGCCGAAATGCCAACTGCCCCCGGCCGAGCCTGACTGTGCAGTAACGGATAGCAAACTGCAGCCCGCACCGGGCGTGCATTCGCACCTGCAATATCTGTAGTTATAGGTCAGCCAATCTGTTTAGGTAACTGAACATCCGGGGGGATTATGTAAAGACAGAATTACACGGAGAACTTTTGTTCAAAAAATCATCACCTTAGATGGGAATACCCATGGAAACAGGCGCAAGATGAAATTTTTTGCATCATGAGCAGGGAAGAGGGAACCTCATTCAGGCAGCCGCAGGCGCCGAACTGCCTGAGCAGTCAGCGCCTGATAAGATCGGATAAAAAAGGGTTAACTCAGCCCTTCGTTCACCGCCCAGACCGCCACTTCCACCCGTGAGCGTAGGTTCAGTTTCTTCAGCAGGTGTTTGACGTGCACCTTCACCGTACCTTCGGTGATGCTGAGTTTGCGGGCGATCAGTTTGTTGGGCAGCCCCGCGGCGATCAGTTTGATGATCTGGCGCTCGCGTGGGGTCAGGCTGCTGATATCGGCGGACTTGGTGGTCCGGCCCGCCTGCAGCGCCTGCGCCAATAGCGCAGTGAGTTTTTCGCTGATCACCATCTTGCCGAGGGCGGCCTGGTTGAGGCTAGCAAGCAGCTCCTCCGGCTCCATATCCTTGAGCAGGTAACCGTCGGCACCGGCGCGTAGCGCCGCCACCACATCCTCCTCGTTGTCGGAGACGGTAAACACCACGATACGGGAGCCAACGTCGGCTTCACGCAGCATCTTCAGGGTTTCGATGCCGTTGATCTCCGGCATATTGAGGTCCAGCAGGATCAGGTCGGGATCGGTCTCTACCGCCTTGGCGACACCGGTTTCAGCGTTGCTGGCTTCGGCGATCACCTCCAGATCATCCTCCAGATCGATCAGCTGTTTCACCCCTTTGCGCAGCAGCGGGTGGTCGTCGATCAACAGGACGGACGCAGGGCCCGCTTCGCTGGCTGCTGTAGTTTCTTCGCTCATATCGTAGCTCACTATCCGTATCGTTTATATTTGGGGCTGAAGCGCATCAGTACACAGACACCGCCGCCTTCGCGGTTGAGTACCTTCAGCTGGCCGCCCAGGGTGGTGGCGCGGTCGCGCATGATCACCAGGCCGTAATGGTTGGTGGTGTCTTTGCCGTCCGGCAGGCCCAGGCCGTTATCTTCTATTCTGACCTCAACCTCGTCGCCCTGTTGCTTCAAATTCACTGAAACATCGGTCGCCTGCGCATGTTTAACCACGTTGGCCAGCGCTTCACGCACCAGCTGCAGCACATGGATCTCCTCGTTGGGCGACAGGGTCTGGTGGCGGATGGCGTATTCCAGCTGTACCGGGAACCCGAGGCGGTCGGAGAATTCGTTGACTGTGGTCTCCAGCGCCGGATGCAGACCGGGCTGATCCAGCGTCAGGCGGAAGGTGGTCAGCAGTTCGCGCAGCTGGCGGTAAGCGTTATTGAGCCCCTCTTTCAGCTCACCGACCACATCGTCGATCTGCTCCTCCTTCGCCTCCTTCCTGCGCAGTACCTGCAGGCGGGTCACCTGCATCTTCAGGTAGGAGAGGGACTGCGCCAGCGAGTCGTGCAGCTCACGGGCGATCACCGCACGCTCCTCCAGCAGCGACATCTGCTGCTCACGTTCCGCTTTCAGCTCCAGCGACAGCACGGTACCCAGGTTTTCGATGATGGTTTCGATCAGCTGGATCTGGTCCTGCGACGGTGGCTGGCTGGGCAGGTACTGCAGCGCCATCTCACCAAAGTACGCCTCACGGGTTTTGATCGGACGGGTGATGGTGTCGTGTTCGCGCTGATCCAGCCGGGTCACCAGGCAGTTGTTGCACTCCTGATTGCTGCAGTCCGCCGGGCGTTCCGTGGTCTGGGTGGTCATCTGGCGGTAATTGCGCTCCTCGTTGGGTTCGCACAAGGTGACGCTGATCGGCCCGACCGGGGTCACCTCCTCCAGCTGTTTGAGCACCGGCATCAGGCGGGCGCAGATATCTTCGTCGCGGTTAAACCGTTTGGTGGTGCGGTAGAGCAGTTGCAGGGATTCGTTGCTGTTGCGCAGCTCGGCGGTTTTACGCTGCACGCGGTCCTCCAGATCGGCGTAGATCTTGGATAGTTCTTCCGCCATCTGGTTAAAGGTGGACGCCAGTACGCCCAGCTCATCCTCACTTTCGAAATACACGCGCGAATCCAGCTTACCCTGACTCGCCTCCTTCGCCATCTGCAGCAGTTGCGCCAGCGGTTCGGTGACGTTGCTCTTGATGTCGTACATGGCGATAAAGATGATCAGCACGGTCATGAACAGGCTGATACCCTGCACCAGACTGAGCAGCTTGATCTTGGATTCTGTGCTGCGCTCCAGCAGGTGCACCATCTCGTCGATTTTGGGCACAAACTGCTCCACCTGGCGGATATATTCGGCGTTGCCGGTATGCCCCGCTTCCACCGCCGCAATCAGTGCGGGCGAGAGGTTGAGCTGCCACTCGTTGATCAGGCTTTCGTATTGCTGGTTGAGTTCATGGTCGCCGTCGCTGGGGATCACATCCACCAGCACCTTGCTGCGGATACGTTTATCAAATTCGGCGATAGAGCTTTTCACCTGCGCCAGCGATTCTGCGGTGCCCTCGTCCTCATGCATCTGGGTTTCGGAGATGATGCGGTAGGACATCATACGCAGGGAGCCAGCGAGGTTGATGCCGGCCGCGTCACCCTGGGTACTTTCCGCCACGATCACAGAGCTGATCATACCGATCAGCGCCATCATACTGATCGCCAGCATGGCAGCGCCCAAACGGGCGATGATGGAGTGCTTAAAGAAGTTCATTTCACCAGGCTATCGTCTTCATTCAGTCGGGTGTACTCACAAAGAACCAGGGGCTACACACGGATTTTTCCTGTCCAGCCGCTGGTCAAAAAATTACCAGCCAAAACAGTTAGTTACAAAAGAATCTGGAGGTACCTCCAAAGTGGTATTTCGCTAAAACCCACTAAATATCAGCCAGTTACGTATTGATTTCGGTCAATATTAATTGCCCCTCACAGGATTAAGTTGGCGCTTAGATAAGAGTCATAAAACGCCGACCGAACCCATGTATAGCAACGATAAGCAGCAACAGCTATCAGCATTGATTATGAGCACCCTGCTATTTGCAGCGTGTTTCGCTGCGTGGACGTTGGTATCGGTGATCGGCGTACAGATCAAAAACGAGCTGCAGCTGACCGAAACCCAGTTCGGTATTCTGGTGGCCGCACCGATCCTGACTGGCGCACTGGCGCGCCTGCCTATGGGTATTATGGCTGAACGCTGGGGCGGTCGCCGCCTGATGTTGATTCTGGTGTTCGCCGTCTGTATCCCGCTCTACATGATGTCGATCGCCGAAACCTACTGGCAGTACGTGATCGCCGGGCTGGGCGTGGGTCTGGTAGGCAGCAGCTTTACCCTCGGCATCCACTACGTCTCCTCCTGGTCCTCCCGCGAAACCCAGGGGCTGGCGATGGGTGTATTCGGTGCCGGTAACCTCGGTGCCGCGATCACCAACCTGATCGCCCCACTAATTATCATCGCTTACGGCTGGCGCATGGCGCCGTCGGTATACGCCTTTATCCTCATCACCCTAGCGCTGTTGTTCTGGTTGCTGACTCAGGACGATCCGCAGCACAACAGCCGCCGCACCCAACCTAAACCACCGCTGCTGAAACAGCAGCTGCGGGTATTGCTGGACCTGCGCGTGTGGCGCTTCGGCCTCTATTACTTTTTTGTGTTCGGTGGTTACGTCGCCCTGGCGTTGTGGCTGCCGGATTACTACGTGACACATTACGGCCTCGATCTGAAGAGCGCCTCCTTCCTCACCCTGCTGTTTACCGTTCCCGGTGCCCTGACCCGCATTATCGGCGGCTGGTGTGCCGACCGGATCGGTGCGCGGCGGGTGAACTGGACGGTGTTCTGGACGTGCCTGGTGTGTCTGTTTTTCCTTTCTTATCCCCCTACCACCATGACCGTTCATGGCATCGACAAGGATATAACCATCCTCGTGGAGATGCCGGTCTGGCTGTTTACTGTGTTGGTGATGGTGATGGGGATCGCGATGGGATTCGGAAAGGCCAGTGTGTTCCGCATCGTTTACGACTACTACCCCGACAGGATGGGTGTAGTGGGCGGCGCTGTTGGGGTGCTTGGCGCGATTGGTGGTTTCGTACTGCCGATCTGTTTCGGCCTCGTGGCCGACATTCTTGGGGTTCGCAGTTCCTGTTTCATGCTGCTGTACGGCCTGTTGGCATTCTGCATGTTTGCGATGTACTACGGCATATCCGTGGAAGACCGACGCAGAAGGTTACAGGACGCGATCCGAAATAACTTTTTGAAAGATAACCAGAATGTACGGGAAGGCTGATTGCTGTTCGGGGAGAACAGATTGGCGATTCGGTTAGTTCAGAAAGCTTGGCTTGTGATTTAAGTGCACCCGTGCCGTGCGCCACCCATGTGCGCACTGCGGCACGCTAGCCTGAGGAAAACAAAAATG
The DNA here is from genome assembly GCA_947501565.1 of uncultured Marinobacterium sp. Lineage (GTDB taxonomy): Bacteria > Pseudomonadota > Gammaproteobacteria > Pseudomonadales > Balneatricaceae > Pontibacterium. Next base: position 24,763 of record CANMWJ010000013.1, on the reverse strand, counting down.
GCTGATATTAAAAAGTGGGATGTCGAAGACCCCCAATTCTGGGAGTCTGAAGGCAAAAGTGTTGCGAACCGCAACCTGTGGATCTCCATCCCCAGTCTGTTATGCGGCTTCGCTGTCTGGCTGTATTGGGGCATCATCACGGTACAGATGCTGAACCTGGGCTTCCCGTTTGCGAAAGCGGAGCTCTTTACCCTGGCGGGTATCGCCGGTCTGACCGGTGCAACCCTGCGTATACCGAGTAGTTTCTTTATACGTATTGCCGGTGGTCGTAACACCATCTTCTTCACCACGGCGCTGCTTATGCTGCCTGCCGCCGGTGCGGGTTTCGCACTGCAGGATAAAGACACTCCACTGTGGGTGTTCCAGATCCTGGCATTCCTGTCCGGTATTGGTGGCGGTAACTTCGCGTCCTCCATGTCCAACATCAGCTTCTTCTTCCCGAAACGTCAGCAGGGTCTGGCGCTGGGTCTGAACGCGGGTCTGGGTAACGCAGGTGTAACCACCATGCAGATCCTGGTACCGCTGGTGATGACTTTCGGTATCTTCGGTGGCACACCGATGATCCTGGAAAACACCTCCGGTACCCTGATCGGTAAGATCCCTGCCGGTTCTGAAACCTACATCCACAACGCCGGTTACATCTGGCTGGTGCTGCTGGTCCCTCTGGCGATCGCCGGTTGGTTCGGTATGAACAACATCCGTACCGAATCCGTATCGCCGGATATCGGTTCCCCTGTGGGTGCGATGGGTAAGATCACCGGCCTGCTGCTGATCGGTTTCTTCACTGCGGCGTGCGGTCTGTACGTAATCCTGCCTGCACCGCTGGGTATGGGTGCACCGGGCTGGGCTAAGTGGCCTGTGATCGCCGGTATCCTCTTCAGCACCGTCATGCTGATGAAGATGATTCCGGGTGATATCCGTCCGAACCTGCAGCGTCAGTTCAAGATCTTCAACAACAAGCACACCTGGGTGATGAGTATCATCTACACCATGACCTTCGGTAGCTTCATCGGTTACTCCGCAGGTTTCGCCCTGGCGATCAAAGTGGTGTTCGGTTACCAGCACCTGCTGGTGGACGGTGTGATGACCCACAACACTGTAAACGCCAACGGTCCGTCTGCTCTGATGTACGCCTGGATGGGACCTTTCATCGGCGCCCTGATCCGTCCAATCGGTGGTTGGATGGCCGATAAAGTGGGTGGTGCGAAAGTGACTCAGTACGTAGCAATCGTGATGATCGCTAGTGCGCTGGGTGTGGCTTACTTCCTGAAAGCGGCGTACCAGTCCGCGACTCCGGAAGAGTTCTTCATCCCATTCCTGATCCTGTTCCTGGTGCTGTTCGCAGCGACTGGTATCGGTAACGGCTCCACTTTCCGTACTATCGCGATGGTGTTCCCGAAAGAGCAGGCCGGTCCTGCCCTGGGTTGGACCTCTGCGGTTGCGGCTTACGGTGCCTTCCTGATTCCTAAGATCTTCGGTGAGCAGATCAAGCTGGCGACTCCTGAAGTTGCCCTGTACGGCTTCGCAGTGTTCTACGCTGTCTGCCTGCTGCTGAACTGGTGGTACTACCTCGGCCCTAAAGCTGAGTTCAAGAACCCTTAAGGTAACACCTTAAGCACAGCATAAGCGGGGTCTTCGGACCCCGTTTTTGTTTTTGGGCCCAAGTCGTTGTTGGTTAAGCTGACTGTAGGTTGCTCATCGCCCCAAGCGATGCTCAACGAATCATGCCACCGGGTTAAACCTTTCTTCTGGTTCCCATTCTCCGCGTGGGAACGAGATCAACCTTTTCCCCAAACAGATCGTTGGGCAACGCTGCGCGTTGGCCAACCTACAGCCAATTCCACCCGAAAAACGCGGGGATACCCACTAAGAACTCAACCTACTCCCCCAGCTACCCCCTTTCCCCACAGTTTTTCAGATTGTCTTTAAAAATCAGCCAGTTAGAGCGGTTATCCGATATACCTCTTTAGTGGTAACTGGTTGATTATTAAGGATTTTCATAATTTTCAGTCTTGATCTACGTCAACAGCTTTTAGCCAGAACTGACTTAATTTTGATCACACAGTAAACCGCGAGGGGCTGTTCTAAGGACGGATCAACCCAAGCTACAGACCACAACCGGCGTTCGCGAGCGAAACGCTGACAAGACGTTTGCCGACGGACAACAGAGCCCAAACCCGGCGGAATCCACCCCGGGTTTAGTCCTGACCACGAGGTTTCAGGAGATATAAAAAATGAGTCATTTGCTTGATCGATTAAAATATCTGAAAAAAGAAAAACCGGAGAAATTCTCCGACGGCCATGGTCAGACCTCTGACGAAAGCCGTGACTGGGAAGATGGTTACCGCCAGCGCTGGCAGCACGACAAAGTCGTGCGCTCCACGCACGGTGTAAACTGCACCGGTTCCTGTAGCTGGAAGATCTACGTGAAAAACGGCCTGATCACCTGGGAGACCCAGCAGACCGACTACCCGCGTACCCGTCCGGACCTGCCTAACCACGAACCTCGTGGTTGTCCGCGTGGTGCGAGCTACTCCTGGTACATCTACAGTGCCAACCGTCTGAAATATCCAACCGTACGTAAGCGCCTGCTGAAACTCTGGCGCGAAGCCAAAGCACGCAACAGCGATGCGGTTGCGGCATGGGCGTCGATTGTAGAGGACGAAGCGAAAGCCAAGTCCTACAAATCCGTCCGTGGTCAGGGTGGTTTCGTGCGTTCCAGCTGGGATGAAGTCAACGAGATCATCGCGGCATCCAACACCTACACCATCAAGAACTACGGCCCTGACCGTGTGATCGGTTTCTCCCCGATCCCGGCAATGTCCATGGTGTCCTACGCAGCCGGTGCCCGTTACCTGTCCCTGATCGGTGGTGCCTGCCTGAGTTTCTACGACTGGTACTGTGACCTGCCACCAGCATCTCCAATGACCTGGGGTGAGCAGACCGACGTTCCTGAATCCGCGGACTGGTACAACTCCAACTACGTAATCGCCTGGGGTTCCAACGTACCTCAGACCCGTACCCCGGACGCGCACTTCTTCACCGAAGTACGCTACAAGGGTACCAAGACCGTCGCTGTAACGCCGGACTACTCCGAAGTGGCGAAGCTGTGTGACCAGTGGATGAACCCGAAACAGGGTACTGACGCGGCACTCGCGATGGCGATGGGTCACGTAATCCTGAAAGAGTTCCACGTCGACAAACCAAGCGAATACTTCACCGACTACGCCCGTCGCTACACCGACATGCCACACCTGGTACAGCTGGATCAGCGTGAAGACGGCAGCTACGTACCGGGTCGCTTCATCCGTGCTGCGGACTTTGATAAGAACCTGGGTCAGGACAACAACCCTGAGTGGAAGACTGTCGCGTTCGACGAAACCAGCAACAGCTTTGTTACGCCAAACGGCTCCATCGGTTTCCGTTGGGGTGAGAAAGGTAAGTGGAACATCGAAGCCAAAGAGGGTGGCAAAGGTAAAGACACCCACCTGGCACTGACCTTCCTGGAGAACCACGACGAAGTGGTATCCGTAGGCTTCCCATACTTCGGTGGTGTGGAGAACGAATACTTCACCAACAACAAGTTTGAAGACGTTATCCACCACAACATGCCAGCCAAGAAGATCAAGCTGGCAGACGGTAGCGAATCCCTGCTCGTAACCGTAGGTGACCTGATGCTGGCAAACTACGGTGTAGACCGTGGTCTGGGCGGTGACTTCGTGGCGAAGAGCTTCGACGACAACGCACCTTACACTCCAGCATGGCAGGAGCAGATCACCGGTGTGGACCGCAAGGTTGTGATCCAGATCGCCCGTGAGTTTGCGGACACCGCAGACAAGACCAAAGGTCGCTCCATGATCATCGTGGGTGCCGGTATGAACCACTGGTACCACATGGACATGAACTACCGTGGCCTGATCAACCTGCTGGTAATGTGTGGCTGTATCGGTCAGACCGGTGGCGGCTGGGCACACTACGTAGGTCAGGAAAAACTGCGTCCACAGTGTGGCTGGTTGCCTCTGGCATTCGGTCTGGACTGGCAGCGTCCGCCACGTCACATGAACGGTACCTCCTTCTTCTACAACCACTCCAACCAGTGGCGTTACGAGAAGCTGGAAGTGGACGAGATCCTGTCACCGCTGGCAGACAAGTCCAAGTACACCGGCAGCCTGATCGACTTCAACGTCCGCTCCGAGCGCATGGGCTGGTTGCCATCCGCACCGCAGCTGGGTACCAACCCGCTGGAACTGACCAAAGCAGCAGAAGCGGCTGGCAAGACTCCACAGGAGTACGCGGTTGAGAACCTGAAGTCCGGTGCACTGGGCTTCGCGGCGGAAGATCCGGATAACCCGCAGAACTTCCCACGCAACATGTTCATCTGGCGTTCCAACCTGCTGGGTTCCTCCGGTAAGGGCCACGAGTACATGCTGAAGTACCTGCTGGGTACCAACCACGGCGTACTGGGTAAAGACCTGGGCGAGGAAGGCGGTAAGAAACCGGAAGAGGTGAAATGGCACGACAAGGGCGCCGAAGGCAAGGTTGACCTGCTGGTAACCCTGGACTTCCGTATGTCCACCACCTGTCTCTACTCCGATATCGTGTTGCCAACCGCAACCTGGTACGAGAAAGACGACCTCAACACCTCGGATATGCACCCGTTCATCCACCCACTGTCTGCGGCAACCGACCCGGCTTGGGAAGCGCGCTCTGACTGGGATATCTACAAAGGCATCGCTGAGAAGTTCTCCGAAGTCTGCGTCGGCCACCTGGGTGTAGAGAAAGACCTGGTAACCGTGCCACTGCAGCACGACACCCCGGGGGAACTGGCACAGCCTTACGATGTTAAGGACTGGAAGAAAGGCGACGCTGATCCGGTACCGGGCAAAACCATGCCAAACCTGGCGGTGGTTGAGCGTGACTACCCGAACATCTACAAGCGCTTCACTTCTGTAGGTCCGCTGCTGGAGTCTCTGGGCAACGGCGGTAAAGGTATCACCTGGGATACCAAAGAGGAGGTCGACTTCCTCAAGAAACTGAACTGGACCCACACCGAAGAGGGCGCTCACGAAGGCCGTGCGAAGCTGGATACAGCGATCGATGCAGCTGAGATGATCCTCAGTCTGGCACCTGAAACCAACGGTCAGGTTGCTGTGAAGGCATGGGAAGCACTGGGTGAAGCCACCGGTCTGGACCACACACACCTGGCCGTGCCAAAAGAGGAAGAGAAGATTCGCTTCCGCGATGTACAGGCGCAGCCACGTAAGATCATCTCCTCCCCAACCTGGTCGGGTCTGGAAGATGAGCACGTGTCCTACAACGCCGGTTACACCAACGTTCACGAGCTGATCCCTTGGCGTACCCTGACCGGCCGTCAGCAGTACTACCAGGATCACGAGTGGATGCGCGACTTCGGTGAGAGCCTGCTGGTATACCGTCCGCCGATCAACACCAAGGCGATTGCGCCGGTGATGGATAAGAATCCAAACGGTAACCCGGAAATTGCGCTGAACTGGATCACACCGCACCAGAAATGGGGTATCCACTCAACCTACTCCGATAACCTGATCATGCTGACCCTGTCACGTGGTGGTCCGATCATCTGGATGTCTGAAGTAGACGCAGCCAAAGTCGGCATCGAAGACAACGATTGGGTAGAGATCTTCAACGCTAACGGTGCGATTGCAGCCCGTGCGGTAGTTTCCCAGCGTGTGAACGAAGGTATGACCATGATGTACCACGCACAGGAACGTATCGTGAACGTTCCAGGTGCTGAAACAACCGGTACCCGTGGTGGTATCCACAACTCGGTGACTCGTGCGTGTCCGAAACCAACCCACATGATCGGTGGTTATGCGCATCAGGCTTACGGCTTTAACTACTACGGCACTGTAGGTTCTAACCGAGATGAGTTTGTTGTGGTTCGTAAGATGAAGAACATCGACTGGCTCGACGGTGAAGGCAACGATTACGTTCAGGAGGCAGCCAAATGAAAATTCGTTCCCAAGTAGGCATGGTGCTGAACCTCGATAAATGTATCGGTTGTCACACCTGCTCGATCACCTGTAAGAACGTCTGGACCTCTCGCGAAGGTATGGAGTACGGCTGGTTCAACAACGTTGAGACCAAGCCGGGCATCGGTTACCCGAAAGAGTGGGAGAACCAGGACAAGTGGAAAGGTGGCTGGATTCGTAAGTCCGATGGCACGATCGAACCGCGCATCGGTGGTAAATGGCGTGTGTTGGCGAACATCTTCGCCAACCCCGACATGCCAGAGATCGACGACTACTACGAGCCGTTCGATTTTGATTACCAGCACCTGCACAACGCTCCAGAAGGCAAACACCAGCCGGTGGCTCGTCCGCGATCACTGATTACCGGTGACCGCATGAAGAACATCGAATGGGGCCCGAACTGGGAGGAGATTCTCGGTACCGAGTTCTCCAAGCGTTCCAAAGATAAGAACTTCGACAATGTACAGAAGGAGATCTACGGCCAGTTCGAGAACACCTTCATGATGTACCTGCCGCGTCTGTGCGAGCACTGTCTGAACCCTGCGTGTGTAGCATCCTGCCCATCCGGCGCGATCTACAAACGTGAGGAAGACGGCATCGTACTGATCGACCAGGACAAGTGTCGTGGCTGGCGTATGTGTGTCAGCGGCTGTCCGTACAAGAAGATCTACTACAACTGGAAAACCGGTAAATCCGAGAAGTGTATCTTCTGTTACCCACGTATCGAGTCCGGTCTGCCAACCGTCTGCTCCGAGACTTGCGTAGGTCGTATCCGTTACCTGGGCGTGCTGCTCTATGATGCGGACCGCATCAAAGAGGTGGCGGCATCCGGCAATGAGCAGGACCTGTACGAGAAGCAGCTGGAGATCTTCCTGGATCCGTTCGATCCGGCTGTTATCTCTCAAGCGCGCAAAGATGGCGTTGATGACAACGTGATCAAAGCCGCTCAGCAGTCTCCTGTGTACAAGATGGCGATGGACTGGAAACTGGCCCTGCCGCTGCACCCAGAGTACCGCACCCTGCCAATGGTTTGGTACGTGCCACCACTGAGCCCGATTCAGTCTGCGGCTGATGCTGGCCAGATCGGCATGAACGGTGCGATTCCGGATGTGGACAGCCTGCGTATCCCGGTTAAATACCTGGCGAACCTGCTGACTGCCGGTGATGAGAAACCGGTTGTCACTGCGCTGAAACGTATCCTGGCAATGCGTGCTTACAAGCGTGACGAGCAGGTGGAAGGCAAGATCAACCTGGACGTGCTGGAAGAAGCCGGTCTCACCGAAGCGCAGGCGAAAGAGATGTACCGCTACCTGGCAATCGCCAACTACGAAGACCGCTTCGTGGTACCAACCAGCCACCGCGAACTGGCGAAGGAAGCCTTCCCTGAACGCAACGGTTGTGGCTTCAGCTTCGGTAACGGCTGTGCCGGCGGCGAGACTGAGTTCAACCTGTTCGGTGCCAAAAAGCAGAACGTCACCATGGTCGAAAAGATCAGCGGCGTAAAGCAGGTCGATCCTGCCCAGTTGGACTAGGAGATTGAACGATGCGTAACTTAAAAGTCATCTCCGCCCTGATGGACTATCCGGAAGCCGAGCTTCTGGAAGGCCGTCAGGAGCTGATCACCGAACTGCGTGACGACCCGTTCCTGGGTCAGCCACAGAAGGAGGCGCTGATCGAATTCGTCGATCAGCTCTGCACCTCCGACCTGCTGGATGTTCAGGAGGAGTACGTTGCTCTGTTCGACCGTGGTCGCTCCAACTCCCTGCTGTTGTTTGAACACGTGCACGGCGAAAGCCGTGACCGTGGCCAGGCGATGGTGGATCTGATGTCTGTGTATGAGAAACAGGGATTCGTAATCGACCAGCGTGAGCTGCCCGATTACCTCCCATTGTTCCTGGAGTTCCTGTCACTGCGACCGGAACAGGAAGTACGCCAGTGGCTAGGCGATGTCTGCCACATTCTGGCCCTGCTGGAAGCCCGACTGCACAAACGCGAAAGCGGTTACGCGGTGCTGTTTGAAGCGCTGCTGAGCCTCGCAGGCGTAGCGGTTGAGCGCGAAGAGCTGAAGGAAAAAGTCGCCTCGGAAGAACGCGACGATACCCCGGAAGCCCTCGACAAAGTATGGGAAGAGGAGATGGTGCGCTTCACCGAAGGCAGCGCGCAGGATGGTGCATCCAGCTGTGGCGACAGTCTGCTCAATCAGCGCCGTCAGGAGCTGAATGCGCCGGATATCGCCAAGCCGGTTCACCTGCAGCAGCCGTCTCATAAACCGACTCAGAGAGTACCAACCGGCTCCTGAGGGGCCCGGGAGAATAATGATGTCATACATGAATGATCTTCTGTTTGGGGTTTACCCATACATTGCCGGTGCAATCTTTTTGATCGGCAGCTGGATTCGTTACGACCGGGAGCAGTACACCTGGCGTGCAAGTTCCAGTCAGATGCTGAACTCGAAAGGGTTCCGCCTGGCCAGCAACCTGTTCCACGTGGGCGTGCTGTTTATCTTCTTCGGTCACCTGGTGGGTCTGCTAACCCCGCACGCGGTGTACGAACCGTTCATCTCCAGCGGTAACAAACAGCTGGTGGCGATCATCACTGGTGGTGCTGCAGGTATCGCTTGCTGGATCGGTTGCTTCCTGCTGCTGAAACGTCGCCTGGGCGATCCACGTGTACGTGCCACCAGCACCAAAGCGGATATATTCATCCTGGTGCTGCTGTTCGTACAGGTCACCCTGGGTCTGCTGACTATCCCGTTCGCGATGAATCACCTGGACGGTAGCGTGATGTTGCTGCTGGCAGCATGGGCGCAGAGTCTGGTGACTTTCCAGGCCGATGCAGCAACCCATCTGGTGGGTGTGGGCTTCATCTACAAAGCACACATCTTTGTGGGCCTGACCATGTTCGTGGTCTTCCCATTCACCCGTATGGTGCACATCTGGAGCGCGCCGATTAAATACTTCGCACGCAGCTACCAGATCGTACGTCAGCGTTAATCTGCAAGACCTCGTAATAACGAGCACGACCGATCCCTGCGGCACAGCCGCAGGGATCCCTAAACCACAACGAACAAACCCTATGGGCTCTCAAACAACACCCAACATGAGTACCCATAGGATTTGCCCGAAAGCACTACACAGCGTTATCGCCCTATTCACTGGAGGCACACCATGCAGCTGATCGATACCACCTCTCTGCCAACTGAAGCACCTGATTTTCCGGATGTGGTTGTGAACGGCACCACCATCGATGCGCACACCATTCTGCAGGAGATGCAGTACTACCCGGCCGAATCGATGGAAGATTCCCGCCAGCAGGCCGCCCAGTCACTGGTGGTGCGCGAACTGCTGATGCAGCGAGCCCACGAACTGGGTATGGACGTTTCTAAAGATGACGATGCCAACGAGAACATGATCGCGACCCTGCTGGAGCAGGAGGTTGAACTGACCACCGCCGACGCCGAGACCTGCGAACGTTACTACGAAGCAAACAAAGAGCGTTTCAAAACCCCGGTGCTGATCGCCTGCAGCCATATTCTGCTGGGTGCCGACCCCAATGATCTGGAGGAACGTGCCGCCCGTAAAATTGAAGCAGAGGGCCTGATCGAGATCCTGAAAAGCAGCCCGGAAAAATTTGCCGCTCTGGCAGAACAGAACTCCGATTGTCCATCGAAAGAGGTGGGCGGTCAGATGGGACAACTGGACAAAGGCCAGACCGTGCCAGAGTTTGAACGCCAGGTTTTCACCCTTGAAGTGGGGCTGGCGTACCGTCCGGTGGAGAGCCGTTACGGATTCCATATCGTGCGTATCGACCAGCGCGTTGACGGTGAACAGCTACCCTACGAAGCGGTTGAGGAGCGTATCCGTGGTTACCTGCAGGAGCGCAACTACCGCAGCGCGGTGAACCAATACATCCAGCTGCTGGCCGGTGAAGCCGAGATCGACGGTGTCGAGATTATCGGTGCTGACTCGATGCTGGTGCAGTAACACTCAGGTCGGTATTGGAGGGTAACAAAATGTTTGATGATCTGTTAAACAACAACAAAGCCTGGGCACAACGCATCGAAGAGCAGCATCCCGGCTTTTTCAAAGAGCTGGCCGCGCAGCAGAAACCCGATTACCTCTGGATCGGTTGCTCCGACAGCCGTGTCCCGGCCAACGAGATCGTCGGCCTGATGCCTGGCGAACTCTTCGTTCACCGCAACATCGCCAACATGGTGCTGCACACCGACCTCAACTGCCTCTCGGTGCTGCACTACGCGGTGGAGGTATTGAAGGTGAAACACATCATCGTCTGCGGCCACTACGGCTGCGGGGGTGTTCGCGCCTCCCTGGGGCATGACGACCTGGGTCTGATCGATAACTGGCTGCGCCATCTGAAAGATATTGCCTACGCCAACAACGAGATCCTGAGTGCAGAAGAGGACGAAGATGCCCGCGTGGATCGCTTCTGCGAACTGAACGTGATCGCCCAGGTCTCCAACGTCTGCAAAACCAAGCCGGTACAACGCGCCTGGAAAGCGGGGCGTGAGCTGACCATTCACGGTTGGATCTATGGTATCGAGGACGGGATCATCAAAGATCTGAAGGTCGATGCGAAGAGTTTTGATTGTATGCCGGAGTTGTATCGGGTGGGGTGAGTTATTCCGATCCACCGAGATATCCCAAAGGCACCTTTTTAGGTGTCTTTTTTATTACGAATACAGTGGCAATCTAGAGATTGTGGATGTCGCTAATTTGGGGAAGGTTCAGACATTTACTCGCAACGAGCGCCCATCGTCAGAAGCTTACAAATGCGATTAGATCGGAATGGTATTAATCAAGAGCAACGGATTGGCTGTCTTGATGATACTAATACGGGATGGGATATGTTGTGGTACGGGGGAATACTTCAATAGAGCACGACGGATGTCATGCTCTAAAGCGTCAATACAGATTTAAATCTATTTTGACTTACAGAGGACGGATGTTCTCTGCCTGAGGACCTTTCTGGCCCTGAGTAACAACGAACTCAACTTCCTGGCCTTCCTGCAGGCTACGGAAACCTTCGCTCGCAATTGCACTGAAGTGTGCAAAAACATCAGGACCATTCTTCTGTTCGATAAAACCGAAGCCTTTCTCGTCGTTAAACCATTTTACAGTGCCGGTAACAGTATTAGACATAATGTATTTTCCTATTTTCGGAAATAAGTGGGCCGCCTTATAAAGGCAGATAAACGCAGGATTTTTTACTTTTACTTACGAAAACAGGACGAGGAATCAAGAAAAGACGTCGAAATGAAGAGCATAAATAACAATTAAAGCATCGAGCTGGGCAAAAAATATACAGAACCCACCCTGATTAGTCAAAATTATTTGCACGTAAATTAGATCTCTTATCTGTAGCTTCGCCACAAGGGCCCCTGCTTAGGAACCTGTGCAAGATCAATAGAACACTATTTGCCAAGGTCCGTTCCGATCTCTTAACTCGCTGATATCCAAATATAAAACCCGCCCTGTGGCTCACAGTCTGCGTTGCGATAATCGGTGGTGATTCAGTATTGTCTTACCCGAGCGATCTGATAAAAACGGCACAAGAATCAAGCAATGAGTGTTCTCCTAACATCAAACCAAACGTCAAGGGAGAGCGGCTGCGCCCTCCCTTAACAATCCACCTACGCGGCCCGCACCGCAGCCCCACTACTTGCGCCGCTTCGTGTCGTGCCCTGTGCGTTTCGGATGCAATCGGCGCTGCGTAGAGGGGAATGGCTTCAGAGCCAGCTCATAGCTTTCAAGCAACTTTGTCCTTCGCTTAAAAAGCAGCTTTCCACTGTTCTGTATCGATAAACCAGCGTTCTTCGTAGATCTTGTCGCCTTTAAACTTAAACAGGACCGATAGCTGGGAGGCAGCAACCTTCTCGGACTTCCACTCGAGAATCGAAACCACTTCACTGTTACCCTCGAGCTGGCGTAACCCGGTAATCTCAAAACCCGGTGGGAGAATCTCTCCCAAGCCATCCAAAGCACTGCGGAATGCCGATCGACCTTTAAGCAGATCCGTCTGCCCCGGCATAATAAACACCATATCCTCTTCATAGTCGGCAACCAGGGTATCGAAGTCCCCCGCACCAACAGCTTCCCAACCGCGTTGTACGATATTTTCTAGACTCATAGCGTTTTTCCTCCTTCTTGAGTCTAGCCAATCCTCTAATGGGCATTTCTGCTTCCGGATCTGCACCAGATGTAAATGAAACCTGTCATAGGACAGGCAATCGCGCTAAATCCTGCTGTGAGTTGTTAACTTCTGGCCACAATCGCTGTTATAAAGAGCATAAAACACTTGGAAGTTATGTGTGGGGAGCCGTGTTATGTCGCTTGGGAACGTTCGAGTTATCTACTGCAGTACAGTGACAACCGACCTTGAGAAAGATGATTTTATCGAGATGGTCCGCACATCCGTCGTGAACAACAAGAAACGGAATTTGACCGGCATTTTGCTTTTCGACGGCCACTACTTCTTTCAGGTTCTGGAAGGTGACAAAGAGGATGTCACCGCGATCCTATCCAAAATTCAACAGGATGAAAGGCACCACAATATCTACACGCTTAGTCGCCGACAAATTGCCACGCGCCTGTTCCCTAAGTGGAGCATGGAGCTGATCGACGCCAATAATGACTTCTTCCAGGAAACGTTCGGCGGTGATTTCAATCCCTACGAGTTCTCTGACAACGAGGCGTTGGTGTGCGCAACCAATGCCAAAGCGTGGCGGATGCGACGGTTACAGGAAGTCTCCTAGCTAAGCGAACCTTCCTGCAGGCGTAAGCCCGCATAGCCCTATCTGAACAGCTAGAATCGCTCCCTCTCTAACCCCAATGCCCCGCTCTCCTACCCCCTGCGAGGTATATATACCCCCGGTCTGCATTGCGATAATCGATGGCAATACTATTTTTGGGGGTTCAATCATGAACACAACAGAATCTCAGCTGATCGACGGATTTGGTCGCAAGATCGATTACATTCGCCTGTCCGTCACCGACCGCTGCGACTTCCGTTGTGTCTACTGCATGGCGGAGGAGATGCAGTTTCTACCGCGTGCGAAGATCCTCTCGTTGGAGGAGCTGACCACCCTGAGTGAAGCTTTTGTTGAACTGGGGGTGAAGCGTATCCGTCTGACCGGTGGTGAACCGCTGGTGCGTCAGGGGATGGTGGGTTTGATCGAACATATCGCTGCCCTGCCGGGTCTCGATGAGGTGACGCTGACCACCAACGGCTCTCAGCTGCATCGATTGGCACAACCGCTGGCGGATGCAGGCCTGAAGCGCTTGAATATCAGCCTCGACAGTCTGAAAGCGGAGCGTTTTGCTGCCCTTACCCGCCGCGACAAACTGGCCGATGTGCTGAATGGTATCGATCATGCGGTGGCGGCCGGGTTTGAGCGGATCAAGCTCAATGCGGTGATCATGAAAGGCCGCAATGACGACGAGGTGCTGGACCTGCTGCACTATGCGCAGGACCGGGGCATCGATATCAGTTATATCGAAGAGATGCCGCTGGGCACGATTTCGGAACACGATCGCAAGGAGGTGTACTGCTCCAGCGATGAGGTGCGCGAGATCATCCAGCAACAGCAGGATCTGCTGCCCAGCGCTGAGGTCACTGGTGGTCCGTCGCGTTATTTCCGTACCCCCGGACGCAACACCCGCGTCGGTTTTATCTCCCCCCACAGCCATAATTTCTGTTCCAGCTGTAACCGTCTGCGGATCACCGCCGAAGGTCAGCTACTGCTCTGCCTGGGCCGCGAGAACGCGGTGGATCTGCGCGGTCTGATGCGCCGCTATCCCGGCGAGAAGGAACGCCTCAAGCAGGCGATCCGCGATGCCGTACAACACAAACCCGAGCAACACCTCTTTGCGCAGGATGATGCGCCCCAGGTGCTGCGTTTTATGAACATGACCGGGGGCTAAGATGCGCCGTTTGCAGTTAGATCAGGCGTTGGATGTCGCCCGCAGTCACCCTTTATTCCGCTCGCTGGACGATGATCAGTTCTGCCAGCTTTACCGCTCCGCACGCCTGCACGAACTTGATCCAGGCGAATCCCTCTTCCTGCAGGACGCCACCGCCGACCGCTTCTTTCTGGTGCTCAGCGGTGCGGTAAAACTCTACCGCCTCACCAGCGACGGCCGTGAGATCGTGATGAATCTGCTGCGCGAACTGGATACGGTGGGCGAGGCAGTGATGTTTTTCGACAAACCCTACTACCCGGTAAACGCTACTGTAGAGGACCGGGCGCAGGTACTGAGCGTCAGCAACCGCGCCTATAAGGATCTGCTGCGTGCGTCACCCGATACCTGCTTCAAGGTGATGGGGGCAATGGCGTGCCGTCTGCAGAAACGCCTCGCCGAGATCGAAACCCTGACCCAGCAGAACGCCACCCAGCGCGTGGTGCGTTTCCTGCTGGGCCTGGTAGAGGAGAGCGATCAGAAACAGGAGACAGTGCAGGTGACCCTGCCGGTGGCGAAACGTCTGGTGGCGGCGCGACTGGCGATGCAGCCGGAAACCTTCTCCCGTGTGATTCGCGGTTTCCGTCAACGTGGTCTGATCGAAGTGAGCGGCCCGATCCTACGGATCTCCAGCACCAGCGCTTTGCGAGAGATGGCATGCGACGCAACCAGCCACTGAACACTAAACCTCAAGCTGACGCTGAATCCACCACCAAACAAACACCCGCTGTGGTGTACGCCTGTTCCGGCTGCTCCAACGTGGCCCAGTTGGCCAACGATGTGGCCGTACACCTGCACCGCAGCGGCGAAGCCACCATGTCCTGCATCGCGGGTGTGGGTGGCAATGTGAAACCGCTGCTTAAGCAGATGGAGAACGCCGATCGCATCATCGCCATCGATGGCTGTCAGCTGCACTGCGTGGCCGAATGCCTGCAGAACCACGGCGTGCAAGCCGATCACCATGTGCGCCTGTATGAACTGGGGTACCGCAAACGCACCCAGGCGTGTGCTGACGACACTCAATTTGAAACCGTACTGACCCAAGTGCGCAGCCTGCTACCCGCCTGACACTGTTCACCTGAGCACTTACAGCTGAAGCCTAGACGGCGACAAGCGCTCTCTTTTTAAACAGCTGTTTATATTTAATCCCCGAATTCCACTCCAAAATCGGTCATTAGCGACTAATCTGAACATAGGTGTAAAGCAGACTTTGCAGTCATCCGTGGCCCCTCTCCAATCTGGCCACCGGACGCAGCACCGCTATAACCATAATATTTATTGAGCGACCCACAGCGTTTACGTGTTTGTCCGGGCGGACGGAAGTTTTTCTTATGAAGCTGCTATCAATTGCGCTCTCATTTATCTTCCTGATCTCATCGGCAGCCGCAGCTAAACCCACCACCCAGAGTCAGGATTCGACTGTTTCGCTGCAGCTGTTGTGGAAACACCAGTTTCAATTTGCGGGTTATTACGTGGCCAGGGAGAAGGGCTTCTACCGTGAAGCGGGATTGGATGTAGAGATACGCGAGTTCGATAACGGTATCGATCTTGTAGGTGATGTGCTGAACGGCAAAAGCGATTTTGCGGTCGGGCGCTCCTCATTGTTGATCAACAAAGCCGCGGGGGACGACATTGTCGCGCTGTTCGCGACCTACCAGAAGTCACCGCTGATGCTGCTGAGCCGGGCCGACAGTGATATCGAAAAACCCTCCGACCTTAAAAACCGCCGCATTATGCTGACCGAGGACGCCAAGGAGGTGGCCGAGATCAAAGCGATGATGCTGCAGGCGGGGCTGCGCGAGGGCGATTACATCCTGCAGGAACACAGCTTTAACCTGCAGGATCTGGTCAACGACACCACCGAAGCGATGGGCTCCTACATCTCCAACGAACCCTTTCAGCTGCAGCAACAGGGGATCGAATACAACGTCCTGCACCCGGCCGATTACGGCTTTGATATGTATGCCGACATCCTGTTTACGGCGCGTAACTTCACCCGTAAACACCCCTCCCTGACGCAGAAATTTATGGATGCGTCGATCAAGGGCTGGCTCTACGCCTTTGAACATATCGAAGAGACCGCCGACCTGATCCTGGCCAACTACAACTCGCAGAACCGCAGCCGTGACGCGCTGATCTTTGAGGGTCAGGCGCTGCGTAAACTGGCGTTCGACGCCAAAGGGCGCTTCGGCACCCTCACCCAGGCGCGCTTCAGCGCCATGGCCAACCTCTATCTGGTCACCGGTGTAATCAATCCCAATTTCGATTTCAGCGACTTTATCTACGACCCGAGTGAGTTGCTGCTATCAGCTAAAGAGCAGGCTTACCTGAAAGCGCTAGGACAGGTGACCCTGTGCGCCAACAGCGACTGGATGCCCTACGAGGGATACGGCAACGGCCAACACCTGGGCATTGTGCGGGATTATATGACGCTGCTCAGCCGCCGCCTGAAACTGCATCTGGAGGTGATCCCGACCGGTTCCTGGTCGGAAGCGCTAAGTCAGATCCGCTCTGGCCACTGTGATCTGATTCCCGGCACCATGGGCACCCCCTACCGCAACCGTTACCTGAAATACTCCATCCCTTACCTGAGCATGCCTGCGGTGATCGCAGTGAACAGCGCTAACAGCCCCAAACATGATGATGTGGACCTGTCGCGGCGGCGCCTGGCGGTGGTACACGACTCCGCCTTCTACGACATCCTGCGTAACCGCTACCCAAACGCCACACTGGTACCGGTGAACAACGTACTAGACGGCCTGCGTCGTGTGGAAACCGGCAACGTCTTCGGCCTGGTGGATGCGCCCGCCAGTATCAGCCGGACCCTGCAGAACAACCATATCCTCGATATCACCATTGCCGACGTAGTGCAGGACCAGTGGGATATCGGCATCGCCGTACGGCAGGATAACGAACGCCTGCTGGAGGTGTTTAACCAGGCGATCCTCTCGCTGACGCAGGAAGACCACCAGACCATCGCCAACCGCTGGCTCAACGTACGTTACGCCCACGAGTTCGACTACCGCATCCTCTGGTACTCAGCGGCTGTACTCGGTGTTTTGCTGATCCTCTTCGGGTATCGCTATAAGGTAGTCTCGAACTACAACCGGCGATTGGAGCAGCTGGCGCAATACGATCAGCTCACCGGCATCTACAACCGGCATAAGCTGTATGAATATCTTGAGCATGAACTCAGCCTGCTCAGCCGCTACCACCGTCCAAGTGCGATCATCTTCTTCGATATCGACGACTTTAAGTCGGTTAACGACACCTTTGGGCATAACGAGGGCGACCGGGTGCTGATCGGGCTGTCAGGTCTGGTAAGCAATACGCTGCGCAAAAGTGACCACTTTGGCCGCTGGGGTGGTGAAGAGTTTCTGGTTGTACTGCCGGAGTCCACTCTGGACAACGCCATGGTGATCGCCGAGAAATTACGCCTCAGCGTGCATGAGCATGAGTTCTATCTGGGGGAGCGTAAACTGAGTTGCAGCTTTGGTGTCACTGAGGTGCGTCCCGGAGATACAGTGGAGAGCCTGATCTCCCGAGTGGACGATGCCCTGTATAACGCTAAACACGAAGGTAAGAACTGCGTTATCAAGGCAGGTTTCTGAATCCGACAACTCACACTAAACACATTTCTCTTTCTCCTCTCCTTCTCCGCCTGGCTCTTCCCCCTTTCGACACAGGTTTCCAGCTCCAGACCGGAAGCTATAGCCATGATGCTGTTTACGCTCGCAGTATCGCCGGGGCGTCCAGGCATTGAGGGATTAAGACGTTAAGGCGCGCCTGACTGTCCTGCCGACGTCCAATCTTGAAAACGTTATGGTGATCGCCGAGAAGTTACACCGCAGCGGGCATAAGCGTGGGTTCTATCCGGGGGAAGATTATCGGAGTGGCAATGTTAGTGTGACCGAGGTGGTCCAGAAGATGCCGTGGTGAGCCTGATCGCCCGATGGAGAATGCCCAGAGCACGGGAAGGTAAGCACTGCGTTATTCAGTGCAGGCTCCTGAACCTGAGCCTAATGCCTCACACCTAACGCTTGGGCGTCCATTCCATCAGCGCAGCAGATGGCCGTTACGCAGCAGGTTCTCAAACTCCTTGCGCGGTACCGGGCGGCTCAGGTAGTAACCCTGAAAACTCTGACAGCCCATCTCACGCAGTTTCTCCATCTCCGCCTGGGTCTCAACCCCTTCGGCTATAGTTTTCAGCTCCAGACTGGAGGCCATGGCGATGATGGTGTTTACGATCGCCGCATCGTTAGCATCGGTGAGCAGGTCACGCACAAAGGACTGGTCGATCTTCAGCTGGTTGAGTGGCAGATGACGCAGATACAGCAGGGAGGAGTACCCGGTACCAAAATCATCGATAGAGAAGCTGATATCCAACTCCTTCAGATCCTTCATCTTATCCACAGCGCCTTTCACATCATCGATCAGCATGTTCTCTGTCAGCTCCAGCTCGAGATGCGCAGGGTTAGTGCCGGTTGTGGATAAGATCGAATGAAGACGATCAACAAACTGATGGTGCTGAAACTGCAGCGGACTGACATTCACCGCCAGGCGGCGGAAATACGGATTGAGTGCGTCCGCTTTCCAGCGACTGAGCTGCTGGCAGGCTTCGTTCAATACCCATTCCCCGATCGGCAGGATCTGACCACTCTCCTCCGCGATGGCGATAAACTGCGCTGGCGAGATAAAACCTTCGCCCGGTTTATTCCAGCGCAGCAGCGCTTCAGCCCCAATCACCTGCCCCTTGCAGTTCACCTGAGGCTGATAGAAGAGTTCGAACTCGCCATTCTCCAGCGCCTTATCGAGCGCGCGCTCTACCCGCTGCCGTTCGCTCTCGGCAGATTGCAGAGGAGTCTGCTGCGCGGCAGCACACTCATCCCAGACGGTGACCCGGTTGCGCCCCGACTCCTTGGATACGTACAGCGCCTTATCCGCCCAGTCCACCATCTCCTCCGGTGACGCCGGGCCGCTGCTGATACTCGCCAACCCAAAACTGGCGGTGATATCAAAGGTTACGTCGGTCTGGCTGGCAATCCGTTCGCGACAGCGTTCAGCCACCAACCGCGCCTGCTGCAGATCCATCCCCGGCAACAGCAGACAGAACTCCTCGCCACCATAGCGACCGGCGTGATCCTCCTCGCGGATCGATCCTTTCAGAATACGAGAGACCGCTTTGATCACCTCATCGCCTACCGTATGCCCGTGGGTATCATTGACCCGCTTGAAGTGATCGATATCCACCATCACGCAGCACAATGCAACGTCGCTGTTCTGCGCCCCGGTAAACTCCGCCTCCAGATACTCGAAGAAAGAGCGGCGGTTCAGGCACTCGGTCAGCGGATCACGGGTGGCCAGTTCATGCAGCTGCTTGTTCTGTTGCACCAGCTTCCGTTTCGAGATCTGCAGCTCCTTCAGCAGGGCGCGCATCTCTTCGTTGCGCGCCTCCAGCTCGGTCACATCTTCAAAACTGGCCAGTACCCCCTGCCCCTCACCATCTTCACCGTTGATCGGCGCGCCGTTCACCACAAACACCTTCTCGCTGCTGCCGTCCGGGCAGTAGCCGAGCGCCGCGCCCTCCTGAGCACAGCCCTGACGCAATGCTTCCGTCCAGGGTAGCTCTTTCGCAGCCAAACGTGAGTGGGGCAACGTCCAGCCCAGATCCGAGGCTTTACGCCCGAGCAGTTCATCCGAGGAGAGGTTCACCTTGCGCTCAAATGCCAGGTTGGCCATGACGATACGCTCGTCGTTATCGAGAATTAGCACCCCCTCCACCAGCGTATCCAATGCGTTACGCACGTGACCGGGTACCACGGAAGACGGCTCCAGCAGGCGGAAGCTACGCCGCATCATCAACCAGTACCCGAGAACACCAAAACAGAGAACAAACGCCACCCAGTTCAGCGATACAGAGGAAAGAAAAGCAAACACCCCCATCGGCGCAGGGGTATGGAAACGCAGTTCCAGCCTGCCAAAGATCTGCTCCTCGCCGTAGATCGGTGTCCGTATGAGGTTCTGCGACAGGTCACTGCCCGCACTTACCCCCCCGCCGATCCTCGCCAACACCTGGCCATCGTCACGGACAATGGTCGCGAAGACGATCTCATCGTTCTGCTGTACCGCCCCCCACAGGATCTTCTCCATCACGGCCGGATTCTGATAACCGACAGCACTGGACAGCTGTAACGCGATCGTCTCACTGAGCTGCTTTCGGTGTTCCAACCGTTTTTCTGTGCTGACCGGGCTTAACCCGAGCATATCTGCCGTAAACAGCACCGTCAGTGCCAGGGTGAGTAAACCAAAACTGAATCTGAGTGTGGGGGATACTTTAAGCACGAGCGTCCTCCTTTCCTGAAGGGGCAATTACGTGGGAGCATTCGATTTGGTCCAGAGCGCAGGCGAGCGCCTTTAACGCCAGAGGAGTGGTCTGATAGGTGGGTGAGTACAGCGCGACAGATCGCGTCGGCTCCGATGAGCAGGGCGACTGATGATATTCAGTCCTACCGCTATCGAATCGGACAGACCGTATGGCAGCTGGCGGTGTCGACAGACGCGTGTCCATCAACATATGCTGCTGTAACCGACCCGCTGAAATCGCTTGAATCTTCACATCCACTCCTTGGCTCCGCTATAGAACAGGTACGAAGTGTTCAGGAGACGAACTCACGGGAAACAGCCTTTTACAGAGATACCGCCAGCTGTCGCCCGCACTCCCTTGAGAGGAAGCATAGGAGGGCTTACCGGCAGAGACTTGGACTATTTTTGACTTTTTATAGGACTTTCTTGCAGCTCAGCGATTAGCTGCGGCCCCTGCCCCCGGGCCCATCCCTGCCACACATGAAAGGGCCGCAACGATCTGAGGCCCTGCTGCCCGTCATGTACAGCCCCACGTAGACCGGTCGACCTGGTTCGCTCCCCCGCCCGCTTTAGGGTAAGCTTCGCGGCTTAGATACAGCTCCGAACAGACCACAGGTTTTCTATGTCCAACTTCGCCGCCCTCGGGCTTTCAGACGCCCTGCAACAGGCCCTGAGCACCCTCGATTACCGTAAAGCGACGCCGATCCAGCAGCAGGCGATCCCCGAAATTCTGGCGGGCAAAGACCTGATGGCGGAAGCCCAGACCGGTACCGGCAAAACAGCTGCTTTTGCACTGCCGATTCTGGAACGTCTGGCGCAGGAAGAGGTGGATAACAGCCTGCGTCCGATCCGCGCGCTGGTGCTGGTCCCCACCCGCGAACTGGCGGTCCAGGTGACCGACAGCTTCTACGCCTACGGCGAACATCTGGGTCTGCGTATCGTGCCGATCTACGGCGGTGTGCGCATCGACAACCAGATGCGTCGCCTGAAACGCGGTGCCGACATTCTGGTAGCGACACCGGGACGCCTGCTGGATCTGATCGCACGCGAGGTATTCACCCTCGACCAGCTGCAGACGCTGGTGCTGGATGAAGCGGACCGCATGCTGGATCTGGGTTTTATCGGTGAGATCGAAAAGCTGATCGCGCAGATTCCGGAGAACCGCCAGACCCTGCTGTTCTCCGCCACCATCTCGGCCAATATCGAAAAACTGGCGCGTCAGATCCTGACCAACCCTGCGTATATCGCGGTGGCCAAACGTAACGCCGCTGCCAACACGGTGCAGCAGATCGCCTACCGGGTGGATAACCGCGACAAGGCAGATACGCTCAGTTACATGATCCAGGGTGGTCAGTGGAAACAGGTGCTGGTCTTCACGCGCACCAAGAAACGCGCCGATATCCTCAGCGCCCACCTTGAAGAGGAGGGAATCAGCGCCGCCGCAATCCACGGCGACAAAGGCCAACGCCAGCGGATGCAAGCGCTGGAGGCGTTCAAAGCAGGCAAAGTGCGGGTGCTGGTCGCCACTGATGTTGCCGCCCGTGGCCTCGATATCGACGCCCTGCCCCGCGTGGTCAATTTCGACCTGCCCAACGTGCCCGAAGCCTACATCCACCGCATCGGCCGTACCGGCCGTGCCGGCAGCAGTGGTCAGGCGATCTCACTGGTGGCACCGGACGAGAAAGCCTATCTGGCCGAGATCGAAGCGCTGCTGAAACGCCCGTTGAAGCTTAAAGCCGTTCCTTATTATGAGGATGGCAGCAGCGAACCGATCGAAATGGAAACCAGCGCACCAAAAACCAAACCGGGTGCACGCCAGAAAGGGAAAGCAGCGACGAAAAAACCGACTGCACGTCAGATCGCCCACGCCAAAGCTGAGCAGGAAGCGGAACAGCAAACCGCGGCTAAACCCAATCTGCGCCCCTCCTTCCTGTCGCAATCGGTACCTAAGTCCAAGGGCAAGAAACGGAAATAACCGGCCATCAAAAGAGACACCCGCGTTGCAAATTCACACCGCGCCGTTAAGGTGTCTCTTTCGCATAAGGACCCGCATATGAACTACCGCTTTCAGCTTCGCCAGATCCCCTTCCTGTTTGTAATTTTCGCCGTCACCTACCTGAGCGTGTTACCCGGTCCGGAAGTGCCGGGGCCTCAACTGTCCGATAAGATCCTGCACTTTATCGCTTATTTCGGCGTGGCGGCCACAGCGGCCTTTGGCTTTCCAGCAGCGGGCTGGCGTCTGGCGGGGGCAATCGTACTCTGGGGTATCGGAATCGAGCTGGTGCAGTGGCAGATGCCCACCCGCATGTTTGAACTGATGGATATCGTCGCCAACAGCCTGGGTTGTGTCGTGGGCTGGCAGGCCACCCGTATGGTCCTGGACTTCATCCAAGTACGCCTGCAACGCTAACCATCTTTCCATACCTGAAATGCCATATGTGGCACACCCCACCTGCCACATATGACATCTCGTTTCTGCCTCACTCACACCCTCCTCACCAAGACAACATAAAAACCCTTTATTTTCAAAGCGTTATAATTTCATGAAAAGTTGGCATTGCTGTTGCAATCTACCGGGTAATTATATTCGGGCCAGATAAGGAACAAGCTCATGTCACACGATGAACAAGGCGTTGAAGTAATTGGCGTTGTACCTTCTATCGCGATGGTACTGGTTGGACTGGTTGTAGCAATCCTGCCAGCTCTCGTTCAGATCGGTTTACTTGTGCAAGGCTAAAGCCCTCTAACTAGCCTTCCAGGAGTAGCTGATATGCCTGTCGTCTCCGACCCCTAATCCCTATAGCGACGGGCAACCCCACGGGAGTTTTACTGGCAGATCGGCCTGCCGGTAACTCCCCGTTCTTTGTTCTACTTCCATTCCTCCCGTTCTATCACCCTGCCCAATCAGGGTTTTTCGCCGGGGCATTTTGCCCCGGCTTTTTCTCAAAGCTCACCCTCACCCATAAGGTGGCCAAGATCGTAACGGGTAGGTTGGCGACGAGCGTAGCGACTCCCAACAGCAGCCTCTGTCTAGAAGACCCTACTGACAGATGCCGGTCATCAAATGCTCTGGAATCTACAGCTCTAGGACATAACCGATTAGCGCAACCGATTACGCGTTTTCTGCGGCTTAGGCGCCGTAAACACCTCGGTGTCAGGATTAAAGGCGTACCAGGCGAACCAGAACGCATTTACCGACGGCACCGCTTCACCGCGTAACGTGGTGATGGCACCTGTGCGTGCTTGCGCGTTATAACGAATTCGCAACATCAGGCCTTGGAACTGATCAAGCAAGACGTCTTCCTGACCTTTAGCCAGCTCGGCAAACGGGTAGGCTTTGCTTTTACCCTCGATGGTCACACCCAACACACGCTCCTTAGGGTGGTAACGGCGACTGGCAAACGCCACCGGGAAGATCAGCCCCGCCTCCTGTTGGTAACGCGCGTAGAGGTTGCGGCTGTAATCACGCTTTGCGCCGGTATTGCGCGACAGAACTTGCCCCAGCGGATAACGCTCTCGCCACTCCCCCCAGGTACTCAGATCCAGAGGAATCAATTGCAGTACGCTGCCTTTCAGTGGCCCGCTGATCGCCTGCGATTTCAACTGAGACCACAGAGATTCGGTTTGGCGGTCGTAGAGCAAAACATCACTGTTGTAGAGCAATCCGGAAACACCGAAGGAGAGTTCACGCCCCGCCACGTTGGGCAGAAACGCCATACCACTGCCACACAGCGGACAATAAGTAACGATGATCGCCTGACCACCCACACTATCGTTAACCACTTCGTGCCAGTTCATGATTGCCAGGGGATAGGCACGCTGCGCGCCGTTCCAGTCCAGCGTCAGCACAAGAGCGTCATCACTCAGCCAATGCGTGTCGCGGGCGGTATCAAATTGAGGGGAATCGATGGCCGGAATGCCGTCACGCGGCGGACCACCCTGATGAATTTCGGAGATAGGTATCAGTGGGTCGGCAATAAAGAAGCCGTTGTACGCTTGGCCATGCACGCGATACACCCATGCGGAGAGCATAACGATCATGATGAACAGCCAGAAACGCGAAGAGCGCAGAAACGCCATAGCAGTCACCCGGAGTCTAAAACTCTTAAGGTTTTGATAGTCTGCTTGGGAAAAAATTCAATCAGGAGGGAGGGTACCGATTGGTGCAGATGGGGAGACTCGAACTCCCACGCCCGTGAAGGCACTAGCACCTGAAGCTAGCGTGTCTACCAATTCCACCACATCTGCGTCGGTTTGCGTGTTTTTTTACCCGGTTACGCGGCCGGCGATTTGTAACTTTCTTTGCACCTACTTCGTTGACTCAAGGAGTCGGAAGTTGGTGCAGATGGGGAGACTCGAACTCCCACGCCCGTGAAGGCACTAGCACCTGAAGCTAGCGTGTCTACCAATTCC
>CANMWJ010000012.1 GCA_947501565.1 uncultured Marinobacterium sp. | reverse complement strand
CTCTGGCTCTGGCTCTGGCTCTGGCTCTGGCTCTGGCTCTGGCTCTGGCTCTGGCTCTGGCTCTGGCTCTGGCTCTGCAACAGTCTCAACAATCGGTGTTTCCTGCGGTTGCTCGACAGCTTCCGCCTCTTCCGCAGCTGGCTCTTCGACTTTTACTTCAGCAGTTTCTGGCTCTGCACCAACCTCAACTACCTCTTCAGAAACCTGTTCGGCTTCAGGCTCAGCAGGCGTTTCAGGGGCGGCCTCTACCGTCTCAGCTTCCGGTTGTGCAGGAGGCTCTTCCGCCGGGACTTCGGCGACCGCAGCCTCTTCCGGGGCCAGATCCTTCTCTTTTTCCGCTTCGCTGCCACCAAACAGCGACTTCAGCTTCTTAAACATCGTGCTTCCTCATACAGCAGGGGATTACCCACCCTGCCGGGATCAAAATTCGGGTTTTAGTGATCAGGGGGCGTCTGACGAGGTCTGATCACCAGCGGCACTGAAGTGGGGAACCTCAGAAACCGGGTGTTACTGCACCTCAGATGTAACGCATTCAAAAAGCTATCCCAATGCAATCACATCCTGTTTAAACGAGGCAGATTGCAGCAATATGGATGCGATGATCAAACCGTTTATAGCGCGGGTCGTTATTCCAACCAGGCGCAAACGGAAGCTGTCACAGGCTTTTTGATTTTCCGCCGAGTATCTTATCATAGAGCGCAACTATCCATACAAAGTTAAGGGCAACACTCGACTGATGTCTGAACCCTATAAACCTCTCTTTAATCGTACCTACCTCACCGTGCTGGTTTGGTTTTCGGCCATCGCCGTGCTGATCCTCGCAAATATGGGTGACGAGGCCCCCGATTACATCAGCTACGAGCGTGCACCCGATCAACCGGTTTTCTGGATTGAGACGGAAAGTGAGCGTAACGAAGTTGCCCTGCTGCTACCGACCGGCAGTGCCCTGACTCGCGACGAGAAGCTGCTGCAACAGCTGTTATCCAACGTACTGGAGAACCAGCTCAGCGCGGTGAACCTGCCTGCGGCTACCCGTTTTGCAATCAGTCAGTCCGGTGACCACCTGACACTGAATTTGCGCTGGCCGGAGGACGAGACCAGTCCTGACTGGCAGGTTTTGCTGAATCAGCTGAACCAACCGGTTGATCCCTACCTCTGGCAACCGCTGATCGAAAAACTGAAAGCCCGCGCCTACCTGCAATCCCATAAGGTGGATAACAAGCTGCTGGATGCTTACTTCGGACAGTTGGTGGGGGGTGAGATCGGTGACCTGAAAGGCCTGCTCCCGAGCCGTTATCAGACGATGCTGGCGAATGCGCGCTATTTTGTCAGCGGAGAGGACGCGGATGAGATCGCCGAAGATCTGCTGGCAGCACTGCCGCAAACCAGTGAGAACCTGCAGTCGGTACGTACACTGTTCACCGACCCCACCGAGCTGCTGATCAGCGATCCACGCGACAACCGCTACCACCTGCTGCTTGGCAACAGTCTGCCAAACCGCAACGACGCTGAATTCCCAGCCTACAAACTGGCCGCACACAGTCTGCAAGATGCACTCAATCAACAAGCGCAACAGGGCAAACTGGAGTTCCGTCTGGTCTGGTCCTCACTGCAGGACAGCGGTTATCAGGCACTACTGCTGCACAGTGACCAGCCGCTGCCGAACCAGCTAAAAGCGGTAGAACAACGGCTGACCGCTGAGCTGGTCAAAGCCAACCAGACGCTGGTGATCAAGCAGTGGCACGCGCGTATGAGCGATCAACAGAATCAGATTGAAGCGCTTAAAGTGGTGGCGTTTTACGGCCTGCCCGCCGATACGCTGGCACAATATCCGCAGCAGCTGGAAGCACTGGAACCGGAACAGGTGGCGGCCATCGCCCGCCGTAGCGTACAACCCGAACATCAGATCCGCATCCAGTTTGCGGCCCACTAAGTGCTGCACCTTGAGCAGAACCAACCCAACAGCCCCGTCCGGCACTTAAGCCGGACGATGACAGAGTGAGTTTATACCCCGATGGGACGACGTAACCCTCCCCGCGCCAACCACGGCAATCACAACGCAAAACCCTCCCAGCTGCGCATCATCGGCGGCGAATGGCGTGGCCGCAAAGTCCCTTTCGCACCGGTACCGGGCCTGCGTCCAACCCCTGACCGGGTACGTGAAACCCTGTTTAACTGGCTGCAGCCCTATCTTGCCGGTGCCCACTGCCTGGATCTGTTCAGCGGCAGCGGTGCGCTGGGGCTGGAGGCGCTGTCACGCGGTGCGGAAACGGTCACTTTTATTGACCGCGAGCCCTCAGTCGCACACCAGCTGAAGCAGAACCTGCAGCTACTGAAGTGCAACCGCGCCGAAGTGATTCAGGCCTCGGTACCGGAGTGGCTGAGTGCCCGTTCCACCGATATGGAGCAGCAGTACGATATCGTCTTTATGGATCCGCCTTTCCGCCTGGACCTGGCAGCACCCTGCTGTGATCTGTTGGAAAGCCGCAATCTGCTGGCCGCCAATGCGGTGATCTATGTGGAAACGGAGTCGGAACTGCAAACGGCGGTTGCACCGGCGGGTTGGCACTGCCACCGCCAGAAAACAGCCGGTCAGGTCAGCTACCAGATGTTTTTACGCGAGCCGGAATAATGCGGGGTGGAATGGGGCCGAGCCGTTAGCGGCTCAATCCTGCAAGGTAGGTATCGATAATCTGCTCCACCTGAACCTGACCTTTGCAGAGTTCAGGTTGCAACAGGCGGGTGTTGATCAGGTTACACACCAGAAACAGCAGGTTCTGCGCAACCAGATCCTCACCTTTTTTCGGCTTGGCTTTGAGCTGCTTCTGCTTACGTGCTTTTTTGATCAGTTTAGAAAGGCGTTCCAGCCAGAGTGTACGTGTATCGGCCAGTTCATCGGCCAGCGCCTCAAGCTCCGGGCACTGCACTCCCTGACGATGGAAGACTAACCAGAAGCGGCGAAAGCGGTCGTTTACCACCATCAACTCGATCCACTCCACCAGATAAGCACGCAGTGCGCTGAGCGCATCCTGCCGGGCTGCCTGCAGATGATCCAGGAAAAGATCATCCAGCGGCAGGCGTCGCTCATGATACGCGGTCGCCACCAGATCACTGCGGTTTCTGAAGTGCCAGTACAAGGCTCCGTGGGTCACCTCTGCCTTGGCTGCAACCGATTTCAGACTGGTTGCCGTAATGCCCTGTTCACTGAACAGCTGCAACGCTGTATCCAGCAACTGTTGGCGGGTTTGTTCTGCTTCCTCTTTGGTTCGCCTTGCCACATCAACTCCTGTTCGTTTGGGAATCTGCGAAGTAAGTCAGGGACTTTCTCGCAGATTCCTTAGCCCGCGCATATGCTAGCGCAGGATCTCAGACTCCTTGTTACAGGCAGATTAAAGTTACCATAGTTTTACTTTTTTATTACTGAACGGGCAGTGCGTCATCCAGGTAGAAGCGCACCTGCAGCGTCTTCAGCTCCGACGTTGTAACACCCTGCGGCAGGCTAAAGCGTGCTTTATAACGATCCCCGGCACGAACCTGACCGTCCACATGGGCAACCGTGCGCAATACCTTCTCACCTTTTTTGATCAACAAACCCATAACCACCTGCTTCAGCTGCGGGCCTTCCCGATAGCGCCATTGAGTGTCCAGCGTCTGCTTATTCGGGCTACTGTTACCCACCAGCTCCAGACGGGACTCAATCGCCTTCACAAAATTGGTGTGCGCCTGCTGACGACGGGCTTCCTGCTTGGCCTGATTGTGCTGCACGTACGCACCCAAGGCGGTACCCAATAATGCCTGCAGACCACCACCCTCACCCGCCTTGGCAGCTTGCTGCTGTTGCCAGAGCACGTTGTTGTTGAGCAACGTGGCATACTGCGGGTTACGCTGGCCTTCGCGGTAGTACTGATTTACCAACTGTCCCACCTTCGAGGTTTCGTTACGACGTTCTGCATTGACCGGGTGATCGTGAACAAAGAGCGCACGCGCGTTACCCTCCAATTTGTACTGGCGCGCCCAGATACGGCTTGCAGCCATCGGGTCGTACCCTGACAGAGCGCTGTAAAGGATGCCAATGCGATCAGCTTCCCGTTCGCTTTCGTGGGTAAAAGCAGCTTTATAGCCCCCCTTTCGTGCCGACTTGGAACCCGCCAGTGCACTCAGTTGGGCGTGGGTCTGGCGCTCGAACACGTGGTTGGCAACCGTATGCGCAATCTCATGGCCCAGTACCGCTGCCAGCTCAGCATCATCGCTCAACTGCTCCATCAGGCCGCTGTGTACAACGATATAGGTGCCCCCGGTGGTAAACGCGTTAAAACTATCGCGGTCGATCAGAATCGGTTCCCAGCGTTCGTTGCGCAGATGGCTGATGGTGTGAATACGGTCAAATACCTGAATAAGGCGGTAGTACTGCTGTTTGTTCAGCGCAGCATTCACCTTGCGGCCCGCTTTTTTCTCCTGCGCCAGCATCTGCTGCACGTATTGATTGCCCTGTGCGATCTGCTGACCACGGCTGGCAGTACTCAGCGTGCGCTGTCCGGTAACCCGGTCCTCTTCGCTGATCGCTTCAGCCGCTTGGTAAAGCCCCCGGTCCACTTGCTGCAGTGTCTGACAGCCACTCATAAGCAGAATTGCGACGGCGCAGATGATCCCTCTGGTGAACAATTTCATCTCCTGATACCCTTACATTCTTTATAGATAAACAGCATAAAAACGCTGTTTTTTATTCCTGATTTGGATCAAATCATTCCATTATAGTATTTGTACGGCAATAGCAATTCGGCTAACATGCCGCAGTTGCGAATTTGCTAATATTTGAGCAGAAACACGCCTCTGTGGGTAGAGTATGAATATTGCCGTATATCCTGGAACATTTGATCCGATCACGAACGGACACTCCGATCTGGTTGAACGCGCTTCTAAGCTGTTCGACAAGGTTGTGGTCGCGATAGCGGAGAGCCCGAAGAAACAGCCGTTGCTGCCGCTGGAAACGCGCACATCGCTGGTTCACGACGTTGTAGGTCACCTCGATAATGTAGAGGTTGCCGGTTTTGACTGTTTGCTGGCTGACCTGGTAACTGATCACAACGCCAACATCATTCTACGTGGCCTGCGGGCGGTTTCGGATTTCGAATATGAGTTTCAGCTGGCCAATATGAACCGCCAGCTCGCCCCGCAAGCAGAGAGCATTTTTCTAACCCCGGCGGAACATCTTTCCTTTATATCATCTACGCTGATTCGCGAGATAGCGACTCTGAACGGTGATGTAAGCAAATTTGTCCACCCTGCCGTGGCCGCGGCCCTGGATGAGCACTTGGGTCGTTAACTTTTATTTGAGTCAGTGAGGTAGCCGTCATGGCATTGATCATTACCGATGAATGCATCAACTGTGATGTATGTGAGCCGGAGTGCCCGAATGAGGCGATCACCCCGGGGGATGAGATCTACGAGATTGAGCCTTCAAAATGTACCGAGTGTGTAGGTCACTACGACACCCCTCAGTGTGTTGAAGTCTGCCCGGTTGATTGTATTCCTAAAGATCCTGATCACGAAGAAACCGAAGATCAGCTGATGGAAAAATACAAGAAGCTGACTGGTCAGTAAGTACCTGTCATCTCTGAAAAAGCAGGCTTCGGCCTGCTTTTTTGTGCCTGCAACACAGCCTTACGCCAATCCCACAGGAAAAGGTTCTCTTTCTTCCCCATCAGATCAAAGAATTCGTCCTTCAAGGCAAAATATTCGCGCACGACCTAGGAAATTTGACCTAGACTAGTATCTGTTTTGTTTTTGGTCGTCAGAAACACTGGTTTAGAACATGGAACTAACGATGCCAGATGATGCCATCATTAAGATGTCGAAAAAGATTCGCAACGTACACCTGATCGCAGATCAGGGCACAGACGTTCAGGGTTTAGCTGAGCGATTACCTGCAGGCGCTGAGCTGTTTATCCACGGCGACGCACAGGCACCTGAACGCTCCCCTGCCCTAGCCAATGCCCTTCTGCTTATAGATTGCGCCAGTATCAGCTGGGACCAGTCACTCAACCTGCTCGAAACCCTTCAGAACCAGATGCCCCACAGCCAGGTGGCGCTGCTCGGTGTAGAGGAAACCCAGAGCGTCAGCGCAGCGCTGAAATGGCCGGTGCTGGCAGGTATCTTTACCGATGCCATGGGACCCGACCTGCTGGAAAAAGGCCTTGAGGAACTGTTGGCAGGACGCTTCTGGTTCTCCCGTGAGCAGATGAACCTGATGGCCAGTTTCCGTCAGACGCCGAAAGTACCGACGCAGAAACCTTCCGAGGCGCTCAGCCCTCGCGAGATGGAGGTGCTGGACCTGACCTCACAGGGTAAAAGCAACGCCGATATCGCCAACGAGCTGTTCCTCAGCCAGCACACCGTCAAAACCCACCTCTACAACCTCTACCGTAAGCTGGGTGTGGTCAACCGCACACAGGCGGTGCACTGGTATCAGGAGAATCATTAACCCGTCACTGACGGCCCTTTGATTCTCCCTGCTCCCCTTCCTATTCCCGTTACTATTCCCGTTACTGTTCCCGTTACTGTTCCCGTTACTGTTCCCGTTACTGTTCCCGTTACTGTTCCAGCCAGTAGATCACCCGATCGTGACCGCGGAAACGGCCAAAGGTGGCATCACCGGAGGCGGTATCATCAACGTCAGTGTCACCATCCCAATCGAAACGTAGCCAGCTGTCTGGCGTAACAGTCGTTTTTACGGTGCCGGTATTACCCGCACCCGGCGCGGTGAACGTCATACCGGACACACCGGCGGCAAACGGTGAGTTCTGCACGCTGGCATCGGATGTATCTGTACCACCGATATCCAGATCGTTAAGCACACCCGCACCCTGAGCACTTTCGCCTGTTACCTGCAGCTCAATGGCACTATTTGGCAGGGTGGTACAGGTATCGTCAGGGTTCACGATGAACTGACTGCCATCGTGATACTGGGTCTGGATCAGCTGATTCAGCGCAGAGGTTTCCGGACCGTTGGTGTTGAACACCGCCAGACGGCCGTAGCGGATACTGGTACTGCCGAGGCTGATATGGTCGTTACCGGCGGTCGCATCGGTATCCAGATCATAGTCATTGCTATCGACACCGGCATCCCCGTCATTGGGATTAATCGCGACATGCACGGTATTAAAAGGTCCATCCACGGAGGCAACCCGCGCCACCGAGAGATCCAGTGTTACGCTACCTACTCCCAAACCGCTTTCGCCGATCTCTGGCCAGTTAAACGTTTCGGAGACGGTTGTACGGCTATCGCTGCTCAAGAGCGTGTCGCCTGCCGCCAGTTTATTGATTGTCAGCCAGTTAAGCTCACTCAGGGTATTTAGTTTGGCGAAGCTGCCTGTATAGTTCTCCGCCGTGCTGCCATCGATCTTACGCGCGGTCACGCTGAACTCCGCTTTGAAGCCTTCGCCCATATAGGTGAACGGGTTACTGCAGCTGGAGAAACCGCTGCGATTGGTTAACGACGGAGCGCTGACAAACAGGTCTTTCGGGTAGAAACGACCTACATTCACCGCCGCGCTTTTCACGTTCTGCGAGCTGCCCAGATAGTCGTTATCGGCCAGTTGTGCGGTCATCGCAATAATACCGACTTCGTTCCAGGACAGATTAGTATTCTGCTTCACGCCGTTGGAGAAACCACTGAAACTACTGCCACTCAGGGACGGATTCTTACCCTCCAGAACACCTTTCTTCGGTGCGACCAGCGTATGGCTGATCGTCGCTCCTTCGGCGCTGCTTTCCCGACCAAAACTCTTCGCTACCGCATTATCAGCAAGCTCGCTGTTCCGATCAGGGATACCGTCCGAGGCAGTCCCGGTCGGACTGCCATCATCGTCCGCCGCCTGCCATAGCACCGCCTTCAGCGTCGAAGCGAAGGTCTCACCCGCCACCTTGAACGCCCCGCCGGATGCATCGGCTGCAGCAGGATTACCCGGAATATCCAGATAGAAGCCAAACGGTCGCACGACGAAGTTATTAGAACTTCCCGACAGGGTTACTGAAGGATCTTCAGCGGCAGCCGGTACGGTTTTGGTGGCATGCAGGGAGATCTGCCCCACATCGCGGTAATCGAAAGTAAAGGTTGCCTGGCCGTTGCTGCCAAAATTCAGCGTGACATCGGTGTAATCGTCGACCTTGGAACCCGGATTACGCGCAATCGTGGTGCTGTTGTTGATAGTCACCAGATCCGCAGCCTGACAGGTAGACGGATTGTGACACTGATAGGCCATCTTCACCGTTTGCGTATTGGTCAGGCGTGCTTCGCAGGCCCCTGTCTCAGAGTTGGTTTTTACCGCTCGTAGCTGCAGTGTCTGCGCGCCCGGCGCCAGATTGCTCTCTTTACCCGCAATCTGGGTTCCGATCGCATTCTTGCTGTTATCTGCGTAGAAGAGGAAACCCGCATCAACAAAGGTGATATCCGGATCGGTCGCGGCGCCATCTTTATCGCTCGCTTCACCGTCAGTGACGTCGATATCCATCGCACCGCTGGTCACAGTGGTACGCGCCAGATTGAACACCATCGAGGATTCAGTACCTGTGAAGATGTACTGGTTCGCGCTCGGCGAAGCGCCTGCGCCGCTGTTTTTTGACCAGGTATTGCCGCTCTGATCACCACTGATGGTAATCGTCGTATCCGCATCAGGCGCCACAGCATTACCGTCCTTGTCGTAAGCGGTCACGGTAACCGTTGCCGCTTCACAGGTCAGCGCTGTTGCCGGTGATACCGCGAGGCCGTAATAATCTACCTTAGAGGTCACCGCACATTCACGGGCAGAACCATCCCAGTTCTTTTCGTCTTTCTGGTTGGTATAGATGGAGCTAATCTGGGCATCAGTGAACGCCTGACCGAAGATCAGCAGTTCATCAAAGTCGCCCAGCGCCGACTTTCCGGTTTTGTGCCCCTCAGTGTAGCTGCTGCGGTTATCACCTAAGTAGAGGCTGAACAGGTCACCCAGAGTTTTATTGGATCCCGAAGTGCTTCGTTCCAGCGCTTTAACCCCGTTGACGTAGGCTTTCATGGATTCGTTATCCAGATCCACCGTCACCGCAAAGTGGATCCAGGTGCTCGCTGCGAAATTGTAGCTATCACTCTTCTGGCGGAAGTCGGTGTCATCGGTATCCTCCAGGCCAAACTCGATCTTGCCGTCGGAGGTTTTCGACAGGTAATAGAATGGATCCTTGCCGTTGGTTGAAGATGCGTCCATCAGCACCCGGGTGCTACCGTCTTTCCAGTTGCCGCTTGGTCGGTACCAGAAACTCACCGTATGTTTGCGGCCCAGGTCATTCAGGTCGTAACCGGTATCGATGGCGTAGTAATCGTTGGTACCGTTGTTGGATGCAATATTACCGGCACGACAGACCTTACCATCAGCGATATTAGAGACATTCCCGGAAGAGGCATTTCCGTTGATCAGATCCACGATAGAACCGTGGTTGTTGTTGCCACTGCTATCTTTAATCTCATCAGCAGCGCCAATCCAGCTGGTTTCATCGAAACGCATATCCAGAACCGGTTCAACCACCGCTGGCTGACAGGAGAGCGGCGCACGAGTGCTGCCATCGGCGTTTAGTTTGCCTTTTTCGTTACTGTGGATAGTGGAGATCTGACTGGCACTCAGACGGCGATTGTAGACCTTAAACTCGTCCATCAGGCCTTCAAAGGATTGGGACGCATCAAAACCACCCGCGTAGCTATCCTGCTCCTGACCGATCACCACCGCCTCTTTGCGGATATCCAGCGCATCTTCTTCGACGTCGTCGTCACAATCCTGGAGTGCGCCGTCCACATAGAGGCAGACATCTTCGCCATGGCGGGTCAGCACCAGATGGTGCCACGCGTTATCGGTCAGCGAGA
The DNA here is from genome assembly GCA_947501565.1 of uncultured Marinobacterium sp. Taxonomy (GTDB): domain Bacteria; phylum Pseudomonadota; class Gammaproteobacteria; order Pseudomonadales; family Balneatricaceae; genus Pontibacterium. The sequence goes on along the minus strand of CANMWJ010000012.1, from coordinate 129,514 downwards.
CGGAACTGTCCAGCTTCGCATCTTCATCCTGAACCTGGATACGCACCTTTTTATTGTTGATCAGGTGGATCTCCAGCTCATCATCACCGGAACTGGATCCCAACGCCTGGAAGATCTCCTGCTGCCCTTTGTTCTCGGCCGTTTTGATCCAAACAGCCACGGAGAAATCGTTAAGCCCGTTGAGTGCCGCACGCGGCACGCTCACCCAGTCGTCGGTGCGGTCCGCCGTCAGATCGAGCGCACGCCCCACCACATAATCACTTTCGGAGGAGACCACCGAATGTGGCGTCGCATTATGAGCCCCCTGGCTATCCACCAGCGTGCTACCGACGTCACAATCATCGAAGCGGTATTCGATCACCGGGGTTGGCAGCGACGAGCCGGTTGGTCCGCATACATCGGAGAAATTGGCGCTGCTGGCAGCATTTTGATCATAGATCAGGCGCGAGTTGGAGGATTTTAATTTGACCTCCTTACCGCTGACTGCCCCTGTGACAACCGCGTTGTTACTCAACTCCACCTTATTCTGGCTATAGAAGAAACCGGCCGCCACATCGCTGGTTTTAAACTTAACATCGTTCTTGGCCACCACCAGCAACCGTTCCGGGTCACCACCGCCATTGATGGATCCGCCACCACCGCCTTCGAATTTATTAGCGACGAAAATACGTACAACACCCGTACTCGGCAAAACCAGTTTGCCCCCCCAGTCCATGGTGAATTTGTTGCTGAAGTAGTAGTCGCCCTTCTTGAGCGTCAGTGTCGCATCGCTGTCCATCTCCAGCTTGCCGTAGTTACCAGGATCCAGCGTACGGGATTCACTGGCGCCCAGACGTATATTACTGCCGCCTTTGGTAAAGCCATTAAATTCGATCGGATCGGCCCCGCTGTACGACACCGTACAGCTGGTACTGCCGCAGCTGACGCCACCGGACTTATCCTCTATTTTCTGCGCATTCAGGACGTTGTCGGGGCTGTTTACGATCTGCGTGCCATATTCAAATTTAATCTTACCGTTTTTACCATGCGCCTGAGCACCGTCTGAGAAGTAGGCCTCACAGCTACCCGACGGCGGATTGTCGTCGGTTGGTGGCGGCGCAATATCTCCACCACCACAGAGATCGCCGAAATCCGCCGCTGATACGTCGGACTGCAGGTAATTTATGGTGGAACCGGAGCTGTACATGTAGAGCCGTTTAGCGCTGACCGCACCGTTCACCACCGACTCACGCTGCATATTCAGGTTTTCTTTGGCATAGATAAAACCGGTGACTTCGGCTCCTCGATACAGGTCTATATTGCGGCGTGCGTAGATCACCAGGCGCGAAGCGCTGCCGCCGTCGTTAACCTTTACGTCGGATTCGAAACGCCCACTGACATTAAGCAACAGACGCACCACGCCACTGCCGCCCAGTTTGATCTTTGAGCCGGATTTGACGAAGAGATTACCGCGCACCCGGTAGTCACCCGGCATCAGGGTCAGTTCGGATTCGGTGTGCAGCTGGATATCGTCGTAGTCACCCGGATGGATGGTGCGGGTTTCTTGGTAACCAAGCTGCACATCGTTGCTGTTTCTGGGGAAGTTGTTGTACTCCATCGGCTTGGCGGAATCACCGCTGATGGTGCAGGGCTGGGCGTCACAGCTGGTGCCACGGGAGTTGTCTCTGACGCGTTTTGCTGCAATCACGTTGTCAGGATTATTTTTAATCCTGGAGCCCCAGTCAAAGCGAATCTCACCACCGTTATTATTGGTCTGCGCGCCGTCCGGGAATACGGCGCTGCAGACTGCAATGTCCGATTTTTCTGCAGACGCCTGTCCGATACTCAGGAAGAGTAATGTAAACAGCCAGATGGCTTTCCCTGACCAGCACTTAAACAACCGTTTCATACGTCGAATCAAGCCCCTATCTACAGCAAAAAACAGAGATTCAAACAAACAGCATAGACTCGAATCGTCGATTTTTCAGCCAATTCACAAAAGTTTAGCCTCAGTTTGACCCCCGTCAACCGGGCCAAAGCCAACGCTCAAATAGTGATATTCAGCGTATCCAGACCGAATTCAGCGTCCATACGTGCACCGATAATATTGTTATCGGCAAGGTGGTGAGCATACTGCATATGTAAACAACGAACTTTATCCCAATGCCGAATTCCGCCGATGCCGTAACGGTGAAAAAGGTCGGTGAATCCCAGCGCTTCGATCCGCTGACGATCCTCTTCCCGCATCAGCTGCCAGCGCAGCTCCACGTAGGCCAGCTGATTGGCCAGATACTGCGCGCGCAACGCCTCATCCTGCTCGATCTCCGCTTCGATCTTCTTCACCCAACCGGAAGTTTCAATCTCGGCGATCGCCTGATAGAGGTCTTTGGAGCACAGCCAGAACAGGGTCGGGAATGGCTGATCATCCACCAGTGACTGCATCTGCAATACCATTGGCACCCCAGCGTCGGTGGCGGCTGCGACACCGGCCAGACCACGTGGTTTACGGCCCAGTTGCTGTTCGATCAGGGTCAGTTGCGCGTCGGTGGCAGCGGGAAAAGAAACAGGAGCGGTAGATTCAGACATGCGGGTTCCGGCAATCGGTGGATAAAATCAGCGGCCATTATAGCGCTAAACGTTGCCGTACTCTTCACCCACACCCAGCCAGCGGCGGATCATCGGTTCCACATGCTGTGGATAACCCTGCATCTGCCCCGCCACCTGCTTCACGCGGGTAAGCAAGTCGGCGTCGCGCTGCAGGTCGGCGATCTTAAACTGCATCATGCCGGTCTGCCGGGTACCCAGCACTTCCCCCGGTCCGCGCAGCTCCAGATCTTTCTCTGCGATCTTGAAACCGTCAGTGGTTTCACGCATCACCGACAGACGCTCCCGGCCCTGCTTGGAGAGCGGTGCGTGGTACATCAATACACAGAAACTCTCCACCGAACCACGCCCTACGCGGCCACGCAGCTGGTGCAGCTGCGCCAGCCCCAAGCGCTCCGGGTTCTCGATGATCATTACGCTGGCGTTGGGCACATCCACCCCCACCTCGATCACTGTGGTCGCTACCAGCAGATCCAGTTCGGCGGCTTTGAAGCGGCCCATGATCTCGGCTTTCTCGGTCGGTTTCATGCGGCCATGCACCAGCCCGACCCGCAGTTCCGGCAGACTGACGGAAAGCTGCTCTGCGGTAACTTCAGCCGCCTGACACTGCAGCGCTTCCGACTCTTCGATCAGGGTGCAGACCCAATACACCTGCCGCCCTTCGGCACAGGCGGACCGTACCCGCTCGATTACCTGATTGCGGCGTTCATCACCGATCACCACCGTACCCACCGGGGTACGGCCGGGCGGCAGTTCGTCGATAATGGAGCAATCCAGATCGGCGTAGGCGCTCATGGTCAGCGTACGCGGGATTGGGGTAGCGGTCATGATCAGCTGGTGCGGCGAACTGTTTCCGTTACGGCCCTTCTCACGCAGGCTGAGGCGCTGGTGCACGCCGAAGCGGTGCTGCTCGTCGACCACCACCAGTCCCAGGTCGCTGAACACCACCTCCTCCTGAAACAGGGCGTGGGTACCCACCACCACACGGGCCTCACCGTTGCGGATCGCTTCGAGCTGAGTCGCACGCTGCTTACCCTTGAGTTTCCCCGCCAACCAGGCCACTTTGATCCCTAGCGGCTCCAGCCACGCGGTGAAGTTGTTGAAATGCTGCTCGGCCAGAATCTCAGTTGGTGCCATCACCGCAGCCTGACAACCACTCTCCACCGCCTGTAGCGCCGCCAGTGCGGCGACCACTGTTTTACCCGAGCCCACATCACCCTGCACCAGACGCAGCATCGGATAGGGTTGCTGTAGATCCTGAGCGACCTCCGCGCTGACGCGCTGCTGCGCGCCGGTGAGCGGAAACGGTAAGCCCTGCAGGAACGGATTGATCAACTCACCGCTGGCGTGCAGCTGCGGTGCACCCTGTTCGCGGGTTTTGGCACGCAACTTCAACAGCGAGAAGTGGTGTGCCAGCAGCTCCTCGAACGCCAGACGGCGCTGGGCGGGATGTTTACCGTCCAGCAGCAGCGGCTGGTCCACGTCAGCGGGAGGATGGTGCAGGTATTGGATCGCGTCGTTCAACTCCGGCAAACGCCACTGGCGACGCACCTGCTCGGGCAGCAGCTCGTGCAATCCCTCTTTCTTAAGGTGCTGTAACGCCTGACTGGTCAGACTGCGTAAACGGGATTGGTGCAGGCCTTCCGTGGTCGGATACACCGGTGTCAGGTGTTCCTCCACCGGCGCCGGGGTATCCTCGTCCACCCGTTTGTACTCCGGGTGCACCATCTCCAGCCCATTGGCGCCGGTACGCGCTTCGGAGAAGCAGCGGATACGGGTGCCCGGTTTGAGATTGTTTTTCTGCGCGGCGCTGAAGTGGAAGAACCGTAGGGTCAGAGTGCCGGTGCCGTCCTGAATGCGGCACAGCAGGCTTCGACGGCGGCCTTTGACGATATCCGCCACCTTTACCTCACCTTCGATCACACACTCGTCACCCGGACGCAGCGCACCGATCGGTGTAACGCGGGTACGGTCCTGATAACGTAGCGGCAGGTGAAACAACAGGTCCTGCAGAGTATGGATCGCCAGCTTCTCCAGCTTGAGCGCCAGTGCGGTACCGACACCTTTCAGCTCGGTAACCGGGATTTCAGCAAGGGATAGTGCCATCAGCCGTTATTTGCCCCCAGCAGATGGCAGCGGCTGATCGCCTGCACCAGCACATCGATCGCCTGCGGGCGCGGGAAACTGGCACGCCAGGCCACCGCTACGGAGCGGGTCGGGCGCGGAGTTTTGAATGGACGGGTGACGACCATATCGGAGCGGTAGCTGGTGTTTTTGACAGCCGACGATGGCAATACGCTGGCACCCAGTCCAGAGGCCACCATCATGCGAATGGTCTCCAGCGAGCTGCCCTCCATCACCGTGTGCTGTTCGTGCATCGACTGATTGAGGGTTGGGCAGGCTTCCAGCACCTGATCACGGAAACAGTGGCCTTCGCCTAACAGCAGCAGCTCGGTTTCAGACAGTTTGCTGCTATCGACCTCTTTGTTGCGCGCCCAGGGATGATCCTTGGGTAGCAGCATCTCGAAAGATTCTTCGTAAAGCTCGCGAGTGAGTACGTCCGGTTCCTGGAACGGCAACGCGATAATGATCGCGTCCAGATCGCCATTGCGGATCTTCAGCCGCAGGCTTTCGGTAAAGTTCTCTTCGATATAAAGCGGCATCTGCGGTGCCAACGACTGAACTTCCGGCACCAGATGGGGAAACAGGTAGGGCCCGATGGTGTAGATTGCGCCGACGCGCAGCGGGCTTTTCAGCTGGTCTTTACCCTCGTGGGCCAGATCTTTGATCGTTTCTGCCTGCTCCAGCACACGCTGCGCCTGCTGCACGATTTTGTCGCCCACTGGCGTGACCTTCACCGAGTTTTTGCTACGCTCAAACAGCGGAATCCCCAGCTCCTCCTCCAGTTTTTTCACCGCGATGGAGAGGGTCGGCTGGCTGACAAAACAACGTTCGGCGGCCCGGCCAAAATGCTGCTCCCGTGCGAGAGTAACGATGTAGCGCAATTCTGTTAGGGTCATGCTCGGGATTCCTTTGCTATTATGCCTGCAAACACCTGATGGAGAGAGTTTGATGCCAACGCAGTCTGTTCTGATCGCCGGATGTGGAGACGTCGGAAGCCGGTTAGGCCAGAGCCTGTCACACGCGGGCCTGAAGGTTTATGGCCTTCGTCGTAATATAAACCAGCTTCCCGATGGCATCCACGGTCTTCAGGCTGATCTTGGAAACCCAACCAGCCTTAGCGACCTGCCAACCTGCGATATTGTGGTTTATGCGGTTACCGCCTCCGACCATACGGAAGCGGGTTATCAGGCGGCGTACTGCGACGGCCTGCGCAACCTGCTGAAAGCACTGCCCAACCCGCCCAAGCATCTCTTCTTCACCTCCAGCACCTCGGTTTACCACCAGAGCGACGATAGCTGGGTGGACGAGAACAGTCCGACAGAACCTACCGGTTTTTCCGGCAAGATCATGCTGCAGGCAGAGCATATCGTGCGTCACTGCGGTTTTCCCGCCACCGTTGTGCGCTTCAGCGGCATCTACGGTCCGGGTCGTAATCATCTGCTTAATCAGGTCCGACGTGGTTGTGCAGCCCCAGAATCGCCGACGCTATACAGCAACCGTATCCACCGCGACGATTGCGCCGACGTGCTGAAATACCTGATCGAACGCTCGCTTGCCGGTCATCCGCTGCTGCCGATCTACCTTGCCAGCGATGACGAACCCACACCGATCCATGAAGTCTCCAGCTGGCTGGCAGCGCAGCTGGATGTGGAGATCACTGACCACAGCGCCCGACGCCGTGCCGGCAGCAAACGCTGCAGCAACCGCTTGCTGCGAGCCACCGGGTTTAACTTCCGCTACCCCAGCTACCGCGAAGGCTACAGCGCTGTTTTAGCGGAGTAGACCTAATGCCTGGGTGAGGACGAATGCAAATGCCTGTAGGTTGGTGACGAGCGAAGCGATTCCCTACTTCAGATTTCTTTTTTACCAAATTGTTGGGAGTCGCTGGCGCTCGTCACCAACCTACGCGTCTGCTAACCCACTTAACAGAAAACCCGGCCTTGGCCGGGTTTTTCGTGTAATCAGGTATCGATATGCTCGTCGCGCAATTGTGGATCGAGGTTCTTCGGCAGATTGGTGTGCTTGTAATACTGGTACCGGTTAAAGCGGTATTCCAGAAAACGGAAGGCACCAATCATCACCGCCGCAATCACCAGATAGACCAGACCTGCCGCCAGGAACATCTCCAGCGGGGTGTAGGTACGCGCGATAATAGTCCGCGCCATACCGGTCAAATCCAGCAGGGTGATGGTGGAAGCCAGCGCACTGCCCTTCAGCATCAGTACCATCTCATTACCGTAGGCTGGCAGCGCGATACCGAAGGCACGCGGCAGCACGATACGGCGGATCATCAGCGGACGGCTCATGCCCATCGCCTGTGCCGCTTCCAGCTCCCCTTTCGGGATCGCCTGAATCGCACCGCGGAACAACTCAGCACTATAAGCTGCCGTGTTCAGGGTGAAGGCGATAATTGCACACCAGTACGGCTCTTTCAGCACCGGCCAGAGGAATGACTCCTTCACCGCATCAAACTGCGACGCGCCGTAGTAGATCAGGAAGATCTGCACCAGCAGCGGTGTACCACGGAAGAAGAAGATGTAGGCAAACGGGAATACCCGCAGCCAGAAATTTTCTGACGAGCGCATCAGCGCCAGCGGAATCGCCAGTGAGATCCCCATCAGGCCGGAGAGCAACACCAGCTCCAGCGTCAGCCACGCGCCGTCCAGCAAGCGTGGCAGGTATTCGATAATAACGCCCCATTCCCAGGTCATGCGCGGCCTCCTTTAGCGGCAGGGTTAGCTGCGCGCTCCAGATACTGGGTGGTCAGGGTCGCCAGTACGGTCAGACCGAGATAGATGATCGCCGCCGCCATGTAGAAGGTGAACGGCTCTTTGGTAGAACCGGACGCCACATACGCCTGACGCATCAGTTCATTGAGGCCCACGACGGACACCAGTGCAGTATCTTTCAGCAACACCTGGAACAGGTTACCCAGGCCCGGGATCGCGAGACGCCAGACCTGCGGCAGGATAATACGGATAAAGGTTTTGAACGGGCTCATGCCAAACGCGTAGGCCGACTCCCACTGCCCTTTAGGGATCGCCAGCATCGCCATACGGAACACTTCGGTTGCGTAAGCGCCAAAGGCTATCGACAGCGCCGCCACACCGGCGACAAAGGGACCGATCTCGATATATTCGTCGTAGCCGAACCAGCCCGCCATCCACATCAGCAACTGCGAACCACCGAAATAGAGGGTCAGTACCAGAAGCAGCTCAGGGATACCGCGCACCACCGTGGTGTAGGTGGTCGCCAGCATTCGCAGAACACGATAGGGGGAGAGTTTCGCCGCAGCACCCAGCAGCCCCAGTACCAGTCCGACCGCCAGACTGGCCAATGCCAGCTGCGCCGTAACCCAGGTACCGGATATCAGCAGATGCCCAAAACCTTGCAGATCCATGTGTTAAACCAGGTTAGACCGGAAGCCCCAGAGGAGCCTCCGGTGATGCGATCAGTAGATAGAGAACGGGAAGTACTTCGCGTTGATCTTCTCGTATGTACCGTTTGCAACGATCGCTTTCAGTGCATCGTTGAAACGGGTGCGCAGCTTGGAACCTTTGCGCAGCGCGATACCGATCTCGTCGTTGATGTCGATGTCCGCACCTTTGAATTCGAAACCGTTACCGGCATCAGTCTTCAACCAGTCGTAAGCCGGGAATTTGTCAGACAGCAGCAGGTCCAGACGGCCGGATGCCAGATCCAGGTACGCGTTATCCTGAGTATCGTACAGTTTCACGTTCACTACATCGCCCAGGTTGTCTTCCAGGTACTGACCGGCGATAGTCGCGCGCTGTGCACCAATAGTCAGGCCTTTCAGCGCTGCTTTGCTGGTGTCTACGCTTTTACCTTTTGCAGCCACGTACGCCAGTACGTTGGAGTAGTAGCGGTCGGTGAAGTCCACAACGCGCAGACGCTCTTTAGTGATGGACATGGATGCGATGATCGCGTCGTATTTACGCGCACGCAGACCCGGAATGATACCGTCCCAGTCCTGAGCAACGATTTCGCAGTCGGCTTTCATCTCTGCACACAGAGCGCGGGCGATGTCCACGTCGAAGCCTACCAGCTGGCCTTCGGAGTTCACCTGGTTAAACGGTGCGTAGGCACCTTCAGTTGCAATGCGGATCTTGTCGCCAGCAACAGCGGACTGTGCGGTCATCATTGCGCTTGCCATCAGGGCTACTGCGCCAATCAGCTTACGAAGTTTCATCTCTAGGTTCTCGCTTTTGAGTTATTGTTGTTGGTTCTTAGCGGTGGCTGGACATAAAGTCCTGCACACGCGGGGATTTCGGTGCGTCAAACACCTGCTCTGCGGTACCGATCTCTTCCACCTGGCCCTGGTGCAGGAACACCACCTGACTGGAAACTTCGCGCGCAAAACGCATCTCGTGAGTCACGATCAGCATGGTGCGCCCTTCCTGTGCCAATTCGCGCATAACGCTTAGCACTTCGTTTACCAGCTCCGGGTCCAGCGCGGAGGTCGGTTCGTCGAACAAAAGAATCTGCGGATCCATCGCCAGCGTGCGGGCGATAGCGATACGTTGCTGCTGACCACCGGACAGGTTGCCCGGATACGCATCCTGCTTATCGAACAGGCCGACCTTACGCAGCAGTTCCTGCGCCTGGGCAATAGCTTCAGCTTTCGGCTTTTTCAGCACCTGAACCGGTGCTTCGATGATGTTCTGCAGAATGGTCTTGTGCGGCCAGAGATTGAACTGCTGGAAAACAAAGCCGATGCGCGAGCGCATCTGCTCCAGCTGTTTACGGTTGGCGGCCATCAGCGCGCCATCCTTGCCCGGTTTCAAAAGCAGCTCTTCGCCGCCGATGTGAATCCGGCCCTGATTCGGTTGTTCCAGCAGGTTGATGCAGCGTAGGAGGGTACTTTTACCCGAGCCGCTTGATCCGAGAATGGAGATGACATCCCCATGCTGCGCAGAGAGCGAAATCCCTTTTAGAACCTCGAGGTCACCGTAGGCTTTGTGAATATCAACAAGCTCAAGTGCGGGTTGCTGGTTGCTCATGATCTGATTCCTATGCCACAACTACGGTTTTTGCGAAGCGGTAGCGGTCAACTGCCGGGGATCGCCCGTACAGGATTAGAAACACTTATTTCACATAAGAAATAAAAGAGATCGATTTTGCCGGATATTTACTAAAAGCGCAATTCTTGATCAGCTGACCAATAAATTTCGAGCCGCGGATCGCACTACTATTAGTGGTAGCACAATGTAGAGAGAATATGAAAAGCAAAGAAGTGCTAGTGAAAAGGAGGAGAACGGTCGCCATCCTCTGCAAACAACATGCATAAAAAACCGGTTACAGGAAGCTGTAACCGGCTTTTTCTGGACTAAAGAGTGAGTTTTTGTCGCTCTATTTTCCGATCAGGTGGTCAGGTCCAGTACGTCGTAGTCAGACAGGACATCCAACGCCTGATCGACGATCACGACCGCAGAACCGTTGGTGAACCATTCGGCACCGTCCGGGTTGCTGTTCAGCGCGTCGATCTCAGCCCAGCCATTATCGGTGAAGTGTACGGAGTCGCCCATCTCACCGGTGATGTAGAGGGTGTTGTCCGCATCAGTCTGGTCAACTACCGCCGTTTCGGTCACCTCGATGCTGTTGGCGATGGTGCCGGACAGGTCGATGGTATCGATGTCGGTCAGGTTGCCACCCATGGCATCCAGCACGAAGTCTGCACCGCTGTCGAAGCGCTCAACCTCGCCGCTATCGCTGTCGGTCACCTTCACTTCGGTTTGTTCGAAGATCGGAGTGTAATCCAGCGAGGCCACATCGGAGGAGTGCTGGTTCGCGCTCTCGTGGGAATTCACCTGGAACTCGCCGCCCACCTTGTTGCCGTCAGCGTCGAAGCGCTGGCCGGAGATACCGGAACCGGACGCGTCGCCGTCGTTCTGGCTGTCACCCTGCCAGGTCACAACGAAACCACCATCGCTCAGGCCGCTGACTGCAGGCTCAAGCTGGCTGTTGTCGCTGTGGGTGTTGATCAGGAACTCACCGCCTACCGCGTTACCGTCGGCGTCGAAACGCTGACCGGAGATGCCGTAACCGGAGGTGTCGCCGGTTGCAGGATCTTTGCCGTACCAGGTCACGATAAAGCCACCGTCGGCCAGCGCAGTTACGTCGCTACCCGCCTGTACGTGAGCTTCGTTGGTGTTCGCCATGATCTCCTGACCGACTTTGTCGCCGTCAGCGTCGAAACGCTGGAAGGAGATACCGCCTGCGGAGCCGTCACCGGCGCTTGGATCTTTGCTGTACCAGCTGACAACGAAGCCACCGTCGCTCAGACCGGTTACCGACGCATCGCTCTGGTTGCTCGCCTTGAAGGTGTTCACCAGGAACTCGTCGCCGACCTTGTTGCCGTTCTCATCAAAACGCTGTGCAGCGATACCGTAACCGGAGCTGTCACCCAGGGCGGAGGTCAGGCCGTGCCATGCCACGATGAAACCACCGTCACTCAGGCCACTGATCGCTGGTGAGAACTGGCTGTCGTTGGTGTGGGTGTTCACCAGGAACTCACCACCAACCTTGTCGCCGTTCTCGTCGAAGCGCTGACCAGCGATGCCGTAACCGGAGTTGTCTCCGGTGTCGCCGTCACGGGTCTGCCAGCTCACGACGAAGCCGCCGTCTGCCAGCGCAGTCACTACCGCGTTGTCCTGGTTGCTGTCGGTTTCGGTGTTCACCAGGAACTCGTCGCCAACCTTGTTGCCGTTCGCGTCGAAACGCTGACCGGCGATACCGCTGCTGGAACCGTCGCCGGTTTCACGGTCGTAGGTGGACCAGGTGATCACGTAGCTGCCGTCGTTCAGACCGGTCACAGACGGATCGCTCTGATCGCTTACGGTGTTGGTGTTCACCTGAATTTCATCGCCTACAGCGTTATCGTCAGAATCGTAACGCTGTGCGTAGATACCGGAACCGGAGCCGTCCTGAGACTCGGACTGCCAAACCACCACGTAACCGTCATCGCTCAGCAGCGTGGTGCCGCTGCCGGTACCGGTGTTATCCACACCGTGGATGGTCAGAGTGACGGTCGCCGGATCGGATGGGATGCCGTTGCTGTCCACCACGCGGTAGGTGAAGGTCACATCGCGGCTTTCACCCTTATCCAGATCGTTGAAGTCAGCACCCGGCTTGAAGGTGTAGCTGCCGTCTGCATTGATCACTACGCTGCCGTGGCTTGGTGCATCCACCAGCTCGTAGGTGACGTTGCTGTTGATCTGCTGATCGAACTGCGGCGCGTAATCCAGCGTCGCGATATCAGACATGTGCTGGTCAACGTGGGTGTATGTGTTCACCAGGAACTCACCACCCACCTTGGTGCCGTCTGCTGCAAAACGCTGCGCGGTTACACCGTTGCCGTCTGCGTCGCCGTTGTTGAAGCTGTTACCGTGCCAGCTGATGATAAAGCCGCCGTCGCTCAGCGCGGCTACAGCGGGTTCAACCTGCTGGTTGTCGGTGTTGGTGTTCACCAGAAGCTCGCCGCCAACCTTGTTGCCGTCTGCGTCGAAGATCTGTGCAGAAACGCCGTAACCGGACTCGTCACCGGTGTCGGTGTCTTTGCCGTACCAGGTTACTACGAATCCACCGTTGCTCAGGCTGGTCACTTCGGACTCAACCTGATGGTGATCGGTTTCGGTGTTCACCAGGAACTCGCCGCCGATCTTAACGCCGTCAGCACCGTAGCGCTGGCCAGCGATGCCGAAGCCGTGGTCATCGCCTGCAGTGGTGTCTTTACCGTGCCAGGTCACCACGTAACCGCCGTCAGCCAGACCGGTTACCGATGGAGATTCCTGAGAGGTCAGGGTGTTGCTGTTCACCAGGAACTCACCGCCAACCTTGGTGCCGTTCGCATCGAAACGCTGACCAGAAACACCCCAGCCATGGGTATCACCCGTTGCAGGGTTGTAACCGTACCAGGTCACAACAAAACCACCGTCGGTCAGGCCGGTTACCGCTGGTTCGTACTGAGCGTTGTCGGTGTTGCTGTTCACCAGGAACTCGTCACCCACCTTGTTGCCGTCTGCGTCGAAGCGCTGACCGGCAATACCGGTCTGGGAGCTGTCGCCGTCAGCGTCCAGGCTCTGCCAGGTCACTACGAAACCGCCGCCATCCAGCGCCGTTACCACTGCGTTATCCTGGCCGTGGCCAGAACCGCTGTTGATCAGAATCTCATCGCCCAGCTTGTTGCCGTTCGCGTCGAACACCTGACCTACGATCGCATCGCTGGAACCGTCACCGCTGAAGGTATCCGGCGTGCTCCAGGTCACGACGAAACCGCCGCTGGTCAGCGCGGTCGCGGATGGGTTTTCCTGATCGGTCAGGGCGTGGGAGCTTACGCGGAACTCCTCACCTACCTTGTTGCCGTCAGTGTCGAAGCGCTGGCCGTAGATACCGGAGCCGGAGTGATCCTGGCTGTCGGAATCCCAAACGATCACGAAGCCGTTATCGGTCACAGGGTCCAGCTGGCCGCTGACGGTGTCGTCAGCAGAGCCTTTATTGGTCACATCTTCCGGCGTATTCGGGCGTGGGCCGACACCTTCCACAGTGACAGTCACGGTGCCGGTGTTGGACTCCAGTCCCTGCTCGTCAGTGGCCTTGTAGGTGAAGGTCACGTCTTCGCTTTCGCCAGTGTTCAGGTCGTTAAACGCTGCACCCGGTGCAAAGCTCAGGGTTCCGTCCGGGTTCACGGTTACGGAGCCTTTGGACGGTGGCGTAATCAGGGTAAATGTATGGTTGCCGCCATCTTCGTCGGTGGCGGTCAGGCTGCCTGCAACCACCTGGCCTTCCGGTGTGGTCAGGCTCATGTCGGTCACAACCGGTGCGTGGTCGATACCGGTGATGGTCACGGTTACAGTCGCGGTGTCGGACACTTTACCCTGAGCGTCGGTCGCCTCGTAGGTGAAGGTCACGTCACGGCTGTCGCCATCGGTCAGGTCTTTAAAGTCATCGCCCGGCGCAAAGCTGAAGCTGCCATCCGGGTTCACAATCACGCTGCCCTCTGCTGGCGCGTCAACCAGTGCGAAGGTTGGCGTACCGCCGTCTTCGTCAGTCGCGGTCAGGGTACCGGTAATCGCTACGTCGTCCTCGGTACCGCTTACAGCCACGTCGGTTACAACCGGCTTGTGGTCGATACCTTCAACGGTCAGGGTTACGGTTGCCGGATCAGATACCAGACCGTCTCCGTCGGTTGCGGTGTAGGTGAAGGTGACATTGCGGCTCGCGCCCTCGACCAGATCTTTGAAGTCAGTACCTGGGTCGAAGGAGAAAGTGCCGTCCGGGTTAACGGTTACGCTACCCAGTGCCGGACCGTTCACCAGAGCGAAGGTGTGGCTGCCGCCATCTTCGTCGGTCGCAGTCAGTGTGCCGGTGATCGGAGTGTCTTCATCGGTGGTCTTCGCCACGTTGGTCACAACCGGTTTGTGGTCGATACCTTCCACGGTCAGGGTCACAGTCGCCGGATCGGAGACCAGACCTTCGGCGTCTGTTGCGGTGTAGGTAAAGGTCACCACATCGCTCTGACCGTCTTTCAGGGACTTGAAGTCAGTACCTGGATCAAAGGAGAAGGAGCCATCCGGATTAACGGTTACGCTGCCTTTCGCAGGGCCGTTCACCAGTGCGAAGGTGTGGCTGCCGCCGTCTTCATCGGTTGCCGTCAGGGTACCGGTTACTGCGGTGTCCTCATCGGTGGTCTTAGCCACATTGGTTACAACCGGCTTGTGGTTGATACCTTCAACAGTCAGGGTCACAGTAGCCGGATCGGAGACTAGGCCCTGCTCGTCGGTTGCGGTGTAGGTGAAGGTCACGTCACGGCTGTCGCCATCAACCAGATCCTTGAAGTCTGCACCTGGGTTGAAGCTGAAGCTGCCGTCCGGGTTCACGGTCACGGAACCTTCAGCCGGACCGTTCACCAGCTGGAAGGTATGGCTTCCGCCGTCTTCGTCGGTTGCAGTCAGGGTGCCGGTTACCGGGGTATCTTCATCGGTGGTCTTAGCCACGTTGGTTACAACCGGTTTGTGGTCGATACCTTCAACAGTCAGCGTGACAGTCGCTGGATCAGATACCAGACCCTGCTCATCAGTCGCGGTGTAGGTGAAGGTAACGTCGCGGCTCTCGCCGTCTTCCAGATCTTTGAAGTCGTTACCTGGGTTGAAGCTGAAGCTGCCATCCGGATTGACGGTTAGAGAACCTTCCGCCGGGCCGTTCACCAGCTGGAAGGTATGGCTGCCGCCATCTTCGTCGGTTGCCGTCAGGGTACCGGTTACCGGGGTATCTTCATCCGTAGTTTTCGCTACGTTGGTTACCACAGGTTTGTGGTCGATACCGGTGATGGTCAGGGTCACAGTCGCCGAATCGGATACCAGGCCCTGCTCATCGGTCGCAGTGTAAGTGAAGGTAACGTCGCGGCTTTCACCGTCTTCCAGGTCTTTAAAATCGTTACCCGGGTTAAAGCTGAAGCTACCGTCTGGGTTAACCGTCAGAGAACCTTCTGCCGGGCCGTTCACCAGCTGGAAGGTGTGGCTGCCACCGTCTTCGTCGGTTGCGGTCAGAGTGCCGGTTACCGGGGTATCTTCGTCGGTGGTCTTAGCAACGTTGGTTACCACAGGTTTGTGGTCGATACCGGTGATGGTCAGGGTTACGGTCGCCGGATCGGATACCAAGCCCTGCTCATCAGTCGCGGTGTAAGTGAAAGTAACGTCGCGGCTCTCGCCGTCTTCCAGATCTTTAAAGTCGTTACCTGGGTTGAAGCTAAAGCTGCCATCTGGGTTTACGGTCAGAGAACCTTCAGCCGGGCCATTCACCAGCTGGAAGGTGTGGCTGCCGCCGTCTTCGTCAGTTGCGGTCAGGATGCCAGTGACTGGCGTATCTTCATCCGTAGTTTTCGCAATGTTGGTCACAACCGGTTTGTGATCGATACCTTCGATGGTCAGGGTCACGGTTGCCGGATCGGATACCAGTCCCTGCTCATCGGTTGCGGTGTAGGTGAAGGTTACGGTGTCACTCTGCCCATCTTCCAGAGACTTGAAGTCGTTACCTGGGTTGAAGGAGAAGCTACCGTCCGGGTTAACGGTTACGCTGCCTTTCGCAGGACCATTCACCATCTGGAAGGTGTGACTGCCGCCGTCTTCATCGGTAGCTGTCAGCGTACCGGTGATCGCAGTATCTTCGTCGGTGGTCTTAGCCACATTGGTCACAACCGGTTTGTGGTCGATACCTTCAATGGTCAGCGTTACAGTCGCCGGATCGGATACCAGACCCTGCTCATCAGTCGCGGTGTAAGTGAAAGTAACGTCGCGGCTCTCGCCGTCTTCCAGATCTTTAAAGTCGTTACCTGGGTTGAAGCTGAAGCTACCGTCTGGGTTTACGGTCAGAGAACCTTCAGCCGGGCCATTCACCAGCTGGAAGGTGTGGCTGCCGCCGTCTTCGTCAGTTGCGGTCAGGATGCCAGTGACAGGCGTGTCTTCATCCGTAGTTTTCGCAATGTTGGTCACAACCGGTTTGTGATCGATACCTTCGATGGTCAGGGTCACGGTTGCCGGATCGGATACCAGTCCCTGCTCATCGGTTGCGGTGTAGGTGAAGGTTACGGTGTCACTCTGCCCATCTTCCAGAGACTTGAAGTCGTTACCCGGGTTGAAGGAGAAGCTACCGTCCGGGTTAACGGTTACGCTGCCTTTCGCAGGACCATTCACCATCTGGAAGGTGTGACTGCCGCCGTCTTCATCGGTAGCTGTCAGCGTACCGGTGACCGGGGTGTCTTCGTCGGTGGTCTTAGCCACATTGGTCACAACCGGTTTGTGGTCGATACCTTCAATGGTCAGCGTTACAGTCGCCGGATCGGATACCAGACCCTGCTCGTCGGTCGCGGTGTAGGTGAAGGTAACATCGCGACTCTCGCCGTTTTCCAGATCTTTAAAGTCGTTACCCGGGTTGAAGCTGAAGCTGCCGTCTGGGTTAACCGTCAGAGAACCTTCTGCCGGGCCGTTCACCAGCTGGAAGGTGTGGCTGCCGCCGTCTTCGTCGGTTGCAGTCAGGGTGCCGGTTACCGGGGTATCTTCGTCGGTGGTCTTAGCCACGTTGGTTACGACCGGTTTATGGTCGATACCTTCGATGGTCAGCGTCACAGTCGCCGGATCAGACACCAGGCCCTGCTCGTCGGTCGCAGTGTAAGTGAAGGTAACGTCGCGGCTCTCGCCGTCTTCCAAGTCTTTGAAGTCGTTACCCGGGTTAAAGTTGAAGCTACCGTCTGGGTTAACGGTTACGCTGCCCTCAGCCGGACCGTTCACCAGCTGGAAGGTGTGGCTGCCGCCGTCTTCGTCGGTTGCCGTCAGAGTGCCGGTGACCGGGGTGTCTTCGTCGGTGGTCTTAGCGACGTTGGTCACAACCGGCTTGTGATCGATACCGGTGATGGTCAGCGTCACAGTCGCCGGATCGGAGACCAGACCTTCTGCGTCAGTCGCGGTGTAGGTGAAGGTTACGTCACGGCTCTCGCCATCTTCCAGGTCTTTGAAATCATTACCTGGGTTGAAGCTGAAGCTCCCATCCGGGTTTACGGTCAGAGAACCTTCAGCCGGGCCATTCACCAGCTGGAAGGTGTGGCTGCCGCCGTCTTCGTCGGTTGCAGTCAGGGTACCGGTGACTGGGGTGTCTTCGTCAGTGGTCTTGGCCACATTGGTCACAACCGGCTTGTGATCGATACCTTCGATGGTCAGCGTCACGGTCGCAGGATCAGAGACTTTGCCCTGTTCATCGGTCGCGGTGTAGGTGAAGGTCACATCGCGGCTGTCGCCGTCGGTCAGATCTTTGAAATCATTACCCGGATTGAAGCTGAAAGTACCGTCCGGGTTAACAACTACGCTGCCTTCTGCTGGAGCATTTACCAGCTGGAAAGTGTGGCTGCCGCCATCTTCGTCGGTTGCGGTCAGCGTACCGGTTACCGGGGTATCTTCGTCGGTGGTTTTCGCCACGTCAGTTACCACAGGTTTGTGGTCGATACCGGTGATGGTCAGAGTAACCGTTGCAGTATTGGATACGTTGGTCGCAGCGTCAGTCGCGTAGTAGGTAAAGGTTACGGTGTCGCTGCTGCCTTCAGTCAGGGATTTGAAGTCATCGCCTGGATTGAAGGTAAAGGTGCCGTCACCGTTGTTGGTCAGTGTGCCTTTGTTTGCAGGCAGGCTGGACGCGATGGTGTAGGTCAGCGCATCACCTTCCGGATCGGTAGCATCAAAGCCGATGTTGATCGCGGAGGTATCTTCATCAGTAGTCACTGAAACATTGTTAGCTTCTGGTGGATAGTTCACACCAAAGCCCTGACCCGGGGAGAAGCCCAGAGTCGCAATATCCGGCATCCACTGGCCGCTGGTGATGTAGGTATTTACCAGAACTTCGGTACCCACTTTGTTACCGCTGGCGTCAAAACGCTGGGCAGAGATACCGTAGTCGTTTCCGTCACCAGTGTTGGAACTGTCACCGTGCCAAGTAACTACAAAACCACCGTCACTCAGACCGGTCACTTCAGGACCGTTCTGTTTGTCATCTGTATGGGTGTTGATTAGAAACTCGCTACCAACCTTGGTGCCGTTGGCATCGTAGATTTGACCAGCTACGCCACCCATATCAACATCGTAGTTGTTAAGCGCACCGCTAGCGGAACCTGAAGAACCGCTATCAGAGGAGCTACCCTCACCCAGCATGCTGCCGTTTTCTTTGGTCTCCCAAGTAACAACAAAACCACCGCCCGCCAAAGCGGTAACAGATGGATTAGCTTGCTCGAACGCGATGTTGCTATTTACCAGGAATTCGCCGCCAACCTTAGCTCCATTTTCATCATACAGCTGTGCGGATATACCGGTTACAGAGGTGTCCCCTGTGTCCTGGTCAAAGCCATACCAAGTAACGATGAAGCCACCGTCTTCCAAGCCGACTACAGAGGACGCGAGCTGATCACCGTTGGTTTCGGTATTAACCAGAAATTCGCCACCCTTTGCATTTCCATCTTTATCAAAGATACGCGCTGCAATAGCGCTGCCGGAATTATCACCGACATCAGTGTCGTTGGTTTCCCATGTAACCACAAATCCACCGTCACTCAAGCCCGCAATTTCCGGGTTGTACTGCGCGTGATCGGTTTCATTATTAATCAGAAACTCTGTGCCAACCTTGTCACCATTTGCATCAAAAAGCTGAGCGCTAATACCAGTAGCTGCAGTGTCACCAGCGGAAAGGTCTTCTGTGTACCAAGTAATGACGAAACCGCCATCTTTCAAACCCGTGACGGCAGAGTGATATTGATCATTGTTCTCGTAAGTATTTACCTGAAACTCAGTACCAACTGCGGTGCCGTCTGCGTCGTAACGCTGGCCACTGATACCCGCAACACTGCCATCACCAGTTGCCGGATCAAAGCTATGCCAACTGATGACGAAACCACCATCACTCAAGGTGGTGATAGAAGGATATGACTGATCACTTAGTGTATGCGTGTGTACCTGAAACTCAGAACCGACTTTATTACCATCGGTATCGTAACGCTGTGCGTAAATACCATCGGCCGAGCCATCCTGCGCGACGGATTGCCATGTAATTACGTAGCCTTCATCGGTATAAATCTTAGATGCCACAACCGGGCTCCTTTTGATTACTCAGCTTCCTGCAAACCAACAACACTGCAGAAAATAATGTTTTTTGACAAATGGTTGATCATTATCTACGCAACAAGCCTACCGCACCACTACAAAAAGTGGTGCTACCTTGATGAATACATAGTCAAATGCTACCAATTGCTGATGCAGATCAGATTACGAGGTTAGCGCCTTTGAAAACAAAGGGCTATTTAGGAAAGGGATGGCCCTTAAAAGAAATTCTGGCGCGGTTTCCTCAACGCTTATTTAAATCAAGATACGATCTTCTACTTTATATACGACGAAACAATTGGTGATTATTTATTAAAAAATCATCCCGACTGTTATGTCCTAGCATATGTAATTTTTAGATTTGCCAAGAGGCATAGATCTTAAAGAAACACCGCAAATCTTTAACGACCATTCAATTTAAATGGACCGTAACGAACGTACGCGGTTACTACGCAGCAAGCGAACAAACGGAAAAGAGATGATATCGGGGAAGAGGGTGATTGCGGATAAAGACCGTATGGCCTTTATCCGCGATAGGGATCAGCGGGCAAAATCGTCCATCAGCGCAGCCTGCGCAGAGAACAGTTCCTCACCTTCAGCAGGGTGGGCCTGGGTGTAACTGCCATCTGCATGAAGCTCCCACGCCTGACAGTTGTCCTTCATGTAATAATCCAGCTCCCGCTTCATACGGTCAGCGTTCTTACCAAACAGCTGGAAGCCGGTTTCCACGCGGTTGAGCATGTTGCGCTCCATCCAGTCTGCGGATGCGGCGAATACCTCTGGTTTGCCGTTGTTACCGAAGTAACAGACGCGGGTATGCTCCAGGAAACGTCCGATGATGGAACGCACACGGATGTTTTCGGACAGCTCCGGAATACCCGGACGCAAGCGACACATACCGCGGATGATCAGGTCGATCTTCACCCCGGCGCGGGACGCCTCATAGAGAGCGCGGATCATCTTAGGTTCGGTCAGACCATTCACCTTCACCATAATGTGTGCAGGTTTACCGGCTTTGGCCAGGCGCGCTTCGCGCTGGATCAGCTCCAGCATCTTGGCGTGCAGGGTAAACGGTGCGTTGTAGAGTTTCTTCAGTTTCTGGATCTTGCCCATACCGGTCAGCTGCTGGAACACCTTGTGTACGTCTTCACCAACCTCCTGATCGGCGGTGAGGAAGCTGTAATCGGTGTACAGACGTGCGGTACCGGAGTGGTAGTTACCGGTGCCCAGATGGGAGTAACGTACCAGCTTGCCCCCTTCCTGACGAACGATCAGCATCGCCTTGGCGTGACACTTGTAGCCCACCACGCCATATACCACCAGACAACCGGCCTCCTGCAGGCGACTCGCCAGATGCAGGTTACTCTCCTCGTCGAAACGGGCGCGCAGCTCGATCACCACGGTGACCTCTTTACCACTGCGGGCCGCTTCCACCAGCGCGTTAACGATGTCGGACTTCACACCGGTACGGTAGAGGGTCTGTTTGATCGCCACTACGTTCGGATCTTTCGCCGACTGGCGCAGCAGATCCACCACCGGAATAAACGACTGGAACGGATGCAGCAACAGCTGATCACTCTGTTTCAGTGCGGTGAAGATATCCTTCTGATCTTTAAGTTTGCCCGGGATACCCGGCGAGAACGGTTTCCAGCGCAGGTCGTTGCGCTCAACCAGATCACGTACCGCCATCAACCGGGTCAGGTTGACCGGACCGTTCACGCGGTAGGTCTGGCTTTCGTTCAAGGTGTATTCCTGCTGCAGGAACTGAATCAGCTCCTCAGGCGTACGGTTATCCACTTCAAGGCGCACCGCGTCACCGTATTTACGGGAGTGCAGCTCACCACGCAGGGTGTTGGCCAGGTCCTCTATCTCTTCGAAGTCGAAGGTAAGGTCGGCATTACGGGTAATGCGGAACTGGAAACAGCCCTTCACCTTCATACCCGGGAACAGCTCATCGGCGAATTCATGGATCAGGGAGGAGAGGAAGATCAGGTGATCGCCCTCACCCTCGCAGATCTCCGCTGGCAGTTTCACCAAACGTGGCAGGGAGCGCGGCGCCGGAATGATCGCCATACCTGTCTGACGACCGAAAGCGTCCTTACCATCCAGCTCAACGATAAAGTTAAGACTCTTGTTCACCAGGCGCGGGAACGGGTGCGACGGGTCCAGTCCGACCGGGCTGATCACCGGCACTACGTTGTCTTCAAAGTAGGTTTTGATCCATGCGCGCTGTTCGTCGGTCCAGATACGGCGGCGCAGGAAATGAATGCCCTGCTCCTCCATCTCTGGGAACAGCGTTTCATTCAGGATCTGGTACTGGCGTTCGATCTGCGCGTGGCAGATCTCGCTGATGCGGGCGAGGACTTTCTCCGGATGCATCGCATCCGGGCCTACCGCTTCGCGGCCATATTTCAGCTGGTGCAGCTGCTCGGCAACACGAATTTCAAAAAACTCATCCAGGTTGCTGGAGAAGATCAGCAGGAACATCAACCGTTCGAGCAGCGGATGTTTCTCATCCAGCGCCTGCTCCAGTACACGGATATTGAACTGCAGGTGGCTCAGTTCGCGGTTGATGTATAACTCGGGGGCCTTGAGGTCGACCGGTGGTTCTTCCACCGCTTCCTCAGTAATCGGGACGCTTTCGCGGCTTTCCAGCAGGGCTACTGCGGCTTCATTTTGTGCAATGGTGGTCTGTTCAACCATGCCTTTTCTCCTAAAACTCATTGCAGCAGCCCTTCCTAAGTGAACTGCTTCTTATTCGTTCATCAGCTGCGCGGCGCGCTTGGCGAAGTAAGTGAGGATGCCGTCAGCACCGGCACGTTTAAATGCCAGCAGGCTCTCCATCATCACCGCACGCTCGTCCAGCCAGCCATTCTGGAACGCCGCCATATGCATCGCGTACTCGCCACTTACCTGATATACAAAGGTAGGCGCGGCCAGCTCGTCTTTCACACGGCGCACGATATCCAGATACGGCATGCCCGGCTTCACCATCACCATGTCGGCGCCTTCCGCCAGATCCATAGCGACCTCGTGCAGCGCTTCATCGCTGTTAGCCGGGTCCATCTGATAACTGTATTTGTTGCCTTTACCCAGGTTGCCCGCAGAACCCACCGCGTCACGGAACGGGCCGTAGTAGGCGCTCGCATATTTGGCGGAGTAAGCCATGATGCGGGTGTTTACGTGGGCATTGCTCTCCAGCTCATCACGGATCGCACCGATACGGCCATCCATCATGTCGCTTGGCGCCACCACATCGGCACCAGCATTGGCATGGGACAACGCCTGCTGAATCAGCGTATCGACGGTGCGGTCATTCAACACGTAACCTTCGCTGTTGATGATGCCGTCCTGACCGTGGGTAGTGAACGGATCCAGCGCCACGTCAGTCATTACACCCAGTTCCGGGCAGGCATCCTTCAGCGCTTTTACAGCACGCTGCGCCAGACCATCCGGATTGTAAGCTTCTTCAGCAAATTCAGATTTGGCTGACAGCGGCGTTACCGGGAACAGAGCAACGGCAGGCACACCGAGCGCCACCAGCTCCTTACCTTCCTGCACCAGCCGATCGATGGTCATACGTTCTACGCCCGGCATGGAAGGCACCGCTTCCGTTTCATTTTCGCCTTCGATGACAAACACAGGATAGATCAGATCGTCCGGTGTCAGCGTGTTTTCACGCATCAGGCGACGGGAGAAATCATCGGCACGCATGCGACGCATACGCGTCTCAGGGTAGAAACGCTGGCTGTTGTTAAAGGCCACGGGCAGCTTCCTTCTTATGGCAGGAGATTGGACTCGAAAAACATTACAAAAGTATGACACCCACACTATCCGGCACGTTCAGAAGAATTTTCGAACGATACAGCCTGATCAAAGGGACCTTGATTTAAGCCAAAAGTCGCCCGGAAAAGCGCGTAGTAATTGGCAAGATCTTAACGTAATCTTGGTGCCAATAGGTATGATTATTATCACGCTAACCAGAACTGGCTTAAGGGAGATGCTCAGGATGAAAAAAATCGCGGTAATTCTGTCCGGCTGTGGCGTTTTTGACGGCGCGGAGATCTACGAATCGGTATTGACGCTGCTGCGCATTGAACAAAATAGCGCAAGCTACCAGTGCATGGCACCCAACATCGAACAGATGCACGTGATCAACCATCTGAAAGGGGAACCTGCAGAGGGCGAAAGCCGTAACGTTCTGGTGGAAGCCGCACGCCTGGCACGCGGTGATATTCTCGATCTGGCGGACGCCGATCCGGCAGACTACGACGCACTCATCATCCCCGGTGGTTTTGGTGCAGCCAAGAACCTGAGTGATTTCGCAGTGAAAGGTGCGGACTGTTCCGTGGATGCGACAGTTTCCTCTTTTACCAAGGCAATGCACGCCGCGGGTAAACCCGTTGGCCTGATCTGCATCGCGCCGGCGATGACTCCGTTGCTGTTTGGTGAAGGCACCGCCTGCACCATCGGTAATGATGCAGATACCGCCGCAGCTATCGAAGCGATGGGTGGCAAACACCAGGCCTGCGCAGTGGGTGATATGGTGATCGACAAAGACAAGAAAGTGGTAACGACCCCAGCTTATATGCTGGCGGAATCGATCAGCCAGGCTGCCGAAGGGATCAATAAGCTGGTCGATACTGTGATCGATATGGCCTGACGCCCGTATCTATCCACAACAAAGCGCACAACCGCAGTCGCACCCCCGCCATTCCGACGGGGGTGCTTGCTCAAGGGCTCAAGTGCCCAAGGAAAGTACCATGCTGTATCGGTTACCTGTACTCGCTTTACTCAGCCTCACGCTATTCATTCCTCTGCTGCCCAATCACGCCAGCGCAGAAACGCTGGTGATCGCACAACTCAGCGACCGACCGAAAAAAGACTTCAAACAGCTGCGCCCCATGGTGCGCCATGTTGCAGAGCAGTTGCGCTCTGTCGGCGTGACCGACGCCGAAGTAAAACTGTTCTCCAACCTGAATGACCTGATTGAAGCCGTAAAATCCGGCGAGGTTGATTGGGTCACCGAAACCCCCTACTCCGCATCGGTCCTTGTCGCAGAGGCGGGTGCCATCCCGCTGGTGACCAAGTGGAAATCCGGACAGCGTCACTATCAATCTCTGATCTACACCCACAAGGATTCCCAACTGCAATCTCTGGATCAGTTAACCGGCAAACTGATCGCCTTTGAACACAGCAACTCCTTCAGCAGTTACTACCTGCCCCGCCTGATCCTGGAACAACAGGGCATGCAAACGAATGAGGTGAAGAGCGCAAAGCAGGATGGCGATCCTAACGCCGTGAATTTCCTGTTCAGCCGGAACGAAAAGAACAACCTGTTATGGGTCCACAAACAACTGGTCGACGCCGGTGCGCTGAACGACGGCGACTGGAACAATCCGAAACGGGTACCGCCGGGCCTGAAGTCGGAGCTGCGTATCATCTACCGCTCAGAACCTTATCCCCGTGCGCTGGAACTGGTCAGCCCCGAACTCAACCCCGCCATTGCCGAGTCCCTGAAGACACTGTTACTGAATATGACCGTGGAGAGTGACGGCGATCTGCTCGCGCGTTACGAAAAAACCACCGGCTTCGCTCCGCTACCCGACAACCTGTCACAGATGCTGAACGAGATCTACAGCACCAGCCGGAGCTGGGCTGAATGAAACATTCACTGGCGAAACGCTATGGCGCGATACTGGCGGGCATGACCGCCTTTGTCGGCTGCTGCGTGCTGCTGGTAAACCTCTATTACCTGGACCGCTACGCCAGCGAGTCAATCAGTTCCGGCCAGCAACAGCTCACCTCGGCGATGGAAAAGCAGATGATGCGTGATGCTGATGTGATCGCCACCACGCTGGCCAAAGGCCTGGATTTTGCCGTTTACAACAATGACTTCAGCGCCATTCAGGAGCAGCTGGAAGATCTCAAGGCCGAGAACCATATTCTCTATACCTATATTTACGACACCGACGGCACCCTGATTCACGACGGCACCGTCGAGATGAGCACCTTCGGTGAACCGGCCTCCCGTTACCTGCCGGAAGGCATTACCGCCACCAACCACTCTGAGATCAAGAAGATCGGCCAGTACGTGCACGTAGCCGCGCCAATCACGGTGGGCGGAACCACCTTTGCCATACTGCGTATTGGTATAACCTACAACGCGGCCGAGAACGACATTCTCAGCTTCCGCAGCAACCTTGCGTCACAAGCCACCCTGCTACGTAACAACATTGTTATCACCTCACTGTCGGTGATCGCAATGTTCCTCGGCGCTGCGGCGTTCATCGTCTTCCTGCTGTCACAGCACCTCCTGTCGCCGATTCGCCAGTTGGTTGAACGCTGCCGTCTCTACACCATGGGCGAAGCGCACACCCAGTTCCGTCTCGACCGTGACGATGAGTTCGGCTTACTCGGTGATGCACTGGAGGAGATGAAAGGCGCGATCGGCCAGTCGCAGAAACAGGTTGAGCGTCTGGCCTACCTGGACCCGCTGACCCACCTACCCAACCGCCGCATGTTTAACGAAGAGCTGCAGCGTCTGATCACCTGGGCTGAGGAGAGCGAGGAACAGGTTGCGATCCTGTTTATCGATCTGGACCACTTCAAGCAGGTCAACGACGTTGCGGGCCATGACGTGGGTGACAAACTGCTGAAGCAGGCCGCTAAACGGCTGGAAAACCTGCTCGCCTCGGCGGCCAGCCGCATGGACATGCCCGTAGCGGAAAACCTGCTGCTCTCCCGCCTGGGCGGTGATGAGTTTGTGATGATGCTGCCGGGTTACAAACACACGGCAGTGTTATCCGATATCGCGGGACGTATCGAGCGGGTGTTGGACGAGTCCTTCATGATCGATGGCAACCACTTCAATGTTTCCGCCAGTGTTGGCATCACCCTCTATCCGGAACACGGCACCCACATCACCGATCTGCTGAAACAGGCGGATATTGCGATGTATGCGGCCAAACAGTCCGGCCGCAAACGCTACCGCTTCTACGAGGCGGAGATGAACAACAAGGTCGTCAGCAAGATGCTGATCCAGCAGGGTGTCCGGGAAGCGCTGGCACGCAACGACCTGTTCCTCTGCTACCAGCCGATCTACGATCTAAAAAACAACGAGCTGATCGGCGCCGAAACGCTAATTCGCTGGAAACATCCGGAAAAAGGGATGATTCCACCGTCCAACTTTATTCCGGTGGTCGAAAAAACCGACCTGATCGTCCCACTGACTATCTGGGTTCTGGAACACGCCTGCAAAGATCTGGTGAAACATATCCTGCCACGCCGCCCTCGCTTCAAGCTGTCGGTGAACATCTCAGGCGCCGCTATGAAGGACACCTCCATTCGAAAAGAGATCAACCAGATCATCAACCGCTACGCGCTGCCATCACGTTGCCTGCATCTGGAGATCACCGAAACCAGCATGATGGAGAACATCAAATACTGCACCGATACCCTCAACGAGTGGAAAAACAGCGGTGCGGATATCTGGATCGACGACTTCGGCACCGGTTACTCCTCGCTCAGTTATCTGCATACGCTGCCGATCGACGGACTGAAGATCGACCGCAGCTTTGTCAGTGACATTCACCCCAACAATACCAATCAGGTGATTGAAACCATTATCGCCCTGGCCAACTCCCTCGGACTGGAGACCATCTCCGAGGGGATCGAAACACCCCATCAGCAGCAACAGCTGGACGCGATGGGCTGCGACTTCGGCCAGGGTTACCTGTTCGCCCGCCCGGATCGGATTCAGAACCTGATCCATCAGTTAGATACGGAACTGCAATATGAAGAGCAATAAACCGCTGCTGCTGTTGTGCAGCGTTGCCCTGGCCCCGATGATCGCAACCAACAGTCATGCCGGGGACTGGGAGTTAAAAACGGACATCGAATACACCGACGGTGCGGTCTCCGATGTCACCACCTATAAATCCGGCGGCGGCTTCGATAAGCGCAAAATCAAACAGAAGCGTAAAACAGAGGTCAATACACTCCTCACCTACAGCGATAAAACCGACATCAAAGGCCTGAAATATATCCTGCGCGTCGGCCACCTTTTTCAACGCAATAAAGACCGCAGCCTTCAACTGAAAGAGGACGGCAGCCTGAAAAAGGATAAAACCCGCACGGAATATGACCGCATCTCCTTCGCCGGTATCGGTGGCCGCTACAAGATCAAAGACGTATTGGGCGCGGACCGCTGGGTGCTGAAAGCCCGTTACGACCGTTACCTACATGTCTCCTACGGTGCCAATGACCTGGCTGAAGACGCTAAGGAACGTGCCGGCGATCTGACAGGTTACGAGTGGTCGGTGAAAGCGGACGGCGAGTACTCCACGCCCTGGATGGGCTTCTACCTGCTGCCGTTTGTTGAGTTTAAGCAGGAACGTCTGAGCCTGTGGCACGATGACAAACGCGCCAAAATTCAGGATGCGGAGATGGAACAGCAGTACGAAGCGGGTCTGTTTCTCAACTGGATTCCACCGGTGGATGGCTGGGATATCAGCTTCGGCCCCTACTGGCAGCGTGAACTGGATGCCACCCGCGCCGATGACGAATATGACTGGACCTGGGAGGACGACGAGCGCTGGATCGCCCGTCTGAAGCTTGAGTATGAAGCGGCACTGCCGGGTTTCGAGATGGAGTTCGTGATCGAGGAACACCTGAACGGTGGTGACGAGGGTGAACGTCAGTACAACATCGAGCTCAGCTACGAGTTCTGAGCACCCCGAGCCCTAAAAAAGCAGGGACCTTATTGGTCCCTGTTTTGTTTTCAGGCGTTACTTTTCACGTCGAGGTAACCACGCTGGATCACCGTTTCCAGCGCATTCGCCGCCGCGACCAGCTCGTCGTAGGTCTCGCGGCAGTTCTTTAACTGGCGGATCTGCTCCGGTGTCGGCAGGCTGTTCCCTGAGAGTTTGGCCACCTCCAGCAGCTCGGAGATATACTGGACACGGGCATTGGCCACCATCCCCAACATCGGTTTCAGGTCTTCCAGCGCCAGCTCCGGAATCTCCGGGTTCAGCACCTCACGATTGATCTCGCGGCGGTACTTATCCAGCTGCATCAGCAGGCGGTTGTTTTCCATATCCATACAACATCTTCCTCGGCGTTATTGGTCTATCCAGAGTAGTCAAAAACCAGAAAAAATCCGCCAACCAGACGCTTCATTTTGACTTAAGTCAGCTATGACTTGCATGTCTGAATCAAACTAAATACCACTGTTTACCTTACGCATACCCTAAGGTTCGGGCATAAAAAAACCGCGGCCGGTTTCCCGACAGCGGTTTTAATCAGATCTAAAAGTACGGTTTACAGGCGCACTTCGATCCCCTTGTCACGCATATACTGCTTAGCTTCAGGGACGGTGTATTCGTTGAAGTGGAAGATGGACGCTGCCAGCACCGCATCCGCCTTACCTTCGATGCAACCTTCCACTAGGTGGTCCAGGTTGCCCACACCGCCGGAGGCGATGACCGGTACGTTCACCGCTTCGCTGATCGCGCGGGTTACGCCGATATCGTAGCCGTTTTTCACGCCGTCCTGATCCATGGAGGTAAGCAGGATCTCACCAGCGCCCAGCTCAACCATCTTCTTCGCCCACTCAACCGCGTCGATACCGGTTGGTTTACGGCCACCGTGGGTGAAGATCTCCCACTTGTCCTCTTCGCCCGGCTGGCTGACTTTCTTAGCGTCGATTGCTACGACGATGCACTGGGAACCGAAGCGTTCCGCCGCTTCGCGTACAAACTCAGGGTTGAAGACCGCTGCACTGTTGATGGATACCTTATCAGCACCGGCGTTAAGCATGGTGCGGATATCGTCACAGGTACGAATACCGCCGCCAACAGTCAGCGGAATAAATACCTGGGAAGCCATTTTTTCCACGGTGTGAACCATGGTGTCACGGCCTTCGTGGGTTGCAGTGATATCCAGGAAGGTGATCTCGTCCGCGCCCTGTTCGTCGTAGCGCTTGGCTACTTCAACCGGGTCACCGGCGTCGCGGATATCTACAAACTGTACACCCTTTACGACGCGACCATTTTCCACGTCCAGACACGGGATAATACGTTTTGCCAGAGCCATGTTATTACCTATTCTCTGTTGCCGGACCGAACTAATCAGCTATTCGATCCGGCGCAATCATTTAGAACACGATAAACCGTGTTGGTTTAGCGTTTGCCGTCCCAGTTGAGGAAGTTTTTCAGCAGCTGCAGACCCACCTTGGAGCTTTTCTCCGGGTGGAACTGCACAGCGAAGACGTTATCGCGTGCGATTGCCACGTCAAACTCCAGGCCGTAGGTGCAGTTGGCGGATACAAGCTCTGGCTGGTCGGCTTTAACGTAGTAGCTGTGTACGAAGTAAAAGCGGCTGCCGTTGTCGATGTTGGCCCACAGCGGGTGATCATCGTGCTGAACCTCGTTCCAACCCATGTGTGGTACTTTCAGGCGTTCGCCGTTTTCTTTCAGATCATCGCCGAAGTACTTCACGTGACCGTCGAAGTGCGCCAGACACTCCACACCGTTGTTCTCTTCAGAGTCCTGCATCAGGGCTTGGTAGCCCACGCAGATCCCCAGGAATGGCTTACCGGACGCGATCGCTTCCGCAACCTCTTTATCCACACCCAGCCGGCGGATCTCAGCCATACAATCGCGGATCGCACCAACACCCGGCAGGATCACACGGTCAGCGTTACGTACTTTCTCAGGATCGGCAGTGACAATCACTTCAGTCTTAGGAGACACGTGTTCAAGTGCCTTGGAGACGGAGTGCAGGTTGCCCATGCCATAATCAATTACTGCAACAGTTGCCATCGCTTACAGGGTTCCTTTGGTAGAAGGCATCATGTTTGCGGCGCGGCTATCGATCTCCAGCGCCATACGCAGGGCACGACCAAACGCTTTAAAGATGGTTTCGGCCTGGTGGTGCGCGTTAAAACCTTTGATGTTGTCGATGTGCAGGGTTACGCCAGCGTGGTTTACAAACCCCTGGAAGAACTCCCAGAACAGCTGGGTATCCAGTTTACCGACGCAGGCACGGGTGAAATCACAGTTGAAATCCAGACCCGGACGACCGGAGAAATCGATCACCACGCGGGACAGCGCTTCATCCAGTGGCACGTAAGCGTGGCCGTAACGAACGATACCTTTCTTATCGCCCACCGCCTGCTTAAACGCCTGACCCAGGGTAATGCCGATATCTTCCACGGTGTGGTGATCATCGATATGGGTGTCACCCTTGGCGTTGATCTCCAGATCGATCAGACCATGACGGGAGATCTGGTCCATCATGTGCTCCAGAAACGGGACGCCGGTTTCGGCTTTGAATTCGCCGGTTCCGTCCAGGTTGATGGATACGGTGATCTGGGTTTCCAGCGTGTCACGGGATACCGTGGCGCGACGCTCAGCCATGTTGCTGCTCTCCGAGGAAGTTCGTGAAAAACGCCTATTATACAACCAATCCCCGCCAATGCCGATTCTCTGTTCAGCCCGGTAACACAACCAAAACGTCACAGAGAGGGGCATGACAGGGCTTAAGCTTCTGTTTACCATTCGCAGTAATAACTGTGCCAAGGAGGCAGTGATGAAAACACTGATGAAACTGATTGGTGGTCTGGTCGCGTTGGTCGTTGTACTGATCGTCGCAGGCGGGGCCATTCTCGGGATCTTTTTCGATCCAAACGAGTACAAGGGCGAAATTGAAAAAATTGCCTTGGAACAGGGTGGCGTGGAGCTGAAGATCGGCGGCGATATCGGCTGGTCGGTGTTCCCGTGGCTTGGGCTGGAGATCAACAGCATCAGCATGCGTTATCCGGAAAAACCTGAACTGGCACAGTTAAATAAAGCACAGGTATCCGTGCGTATTCCGGCGCTGCTGAGCGGCCAGGTGCAGATGAGCAGTGTTGTTGTGGACGGCCTCAAGCTGAATCTGGTGCAGGAGAAAGACGCGTCCAACAACTGGTCCACCGACGCTAAAGCGAAACCAGCCGAGAAAACTGAAAGCACCGACAGCAGCTCCGACGGCGGCGTACCAATCACGCTGGACATCAGTAACATCGCGGTAACCAACGGCAACCTGAGCTTTGAAGACAAAGTGGCGGGTACTAAAGCCAAGGTAAACAACCTCAACCTCACCACGGGTAAAGTGGCAGACGATACTGCATTCCCGCTGAGCCTCAGTTTCGATGCCGAGCAATTCGCAGCTGGCAGCAATCAGCCCGCAATGACCGTTTCCAGTAAACTGGAATCCAGTGTGCGTTTCAACTTGTCCAAACAGCAGTACTGGATGAAGAAGCTGGACAGTTCGATCACGATTAAAGGTGACGCAACCGGCGGTAAAGCTCTGACACTGACCCTGGCGGGCGATATCACCGCGAATGCAACCCAACAGGCGGTAGCGCTGGAAAACCTGAAAGTCACCATCGCCAATCTGGCACTGAGCGGCGCGGTAGAAGTGAACGGTTTTGCCAAACCCGCGATCAGCGGTGCAATCGATGTGGCGCCATTTGATCTGCAGAAACTGCTGGCAACCCTAGGCCAGCCTGCCGTTGAGACAACCGATCCAAGCGTCCTGAAAGCGATCAGCCTCTCCACCAAGTTGGGAGGCCCAGCCAACACCGTTGGTGCTAAAGAGCTGACCCTGAAGCTGGACGACACCACCTTTAAGGGTAACGCGGCGTTTAATATCGCTACCGGCGGTATCGCGCTGAACCTGCAGGGTGATGCGATCAACGCTGACCGTTACCTGCCACCTGCCAAAGAGCAACCAGCGGAAGCCCAGCAGGCAGAGGAGAGTACATCCGGCGAGCGTTACTCCAAGGAACCGATCATTCCGGTAGAACCGCTGAAAGGCCTCAATGTGGATGCTGACCTGGGTCTGGGCAAACTGCATATCAGCAAGCTGGACGTACAGAACCTGAAACTGGTGGTCAGCGCCCACAACGGCCTGATCAAAGCCACTAAGATCAACGCAGACATGTATCAGGGCGCGATCCGCAACAGCGCAACGCTGGACGTACGCAAAACTCCGGTACGTATAACTGCTAAGAAAGATATCAAAGGCATTCAGATCGGCGACATGTTGCAGGCCGCAGCAGACACCGATGCACTAACCGGCAGCTTCAGCTCACAGGCTAATATCACCGCGCGCGGTCGCTCCGTCTACGACATCGTGCACAGCCTGAACGGCACTACCAACATCCAGATGAAGGATGGTGAGATTCAGGGTATCGACATGGCACAGACCGTTTGTCAGGGCCTGAATACCGTCGCGTCGCTGGGTATCAATACTCAGGAAGTGGATAAGTCCACCCCGTTCGCCAACATGAGCGCCAGCACCAAAATCGTCAACGGCGTAGTGACCAACCCGGACCTGAAAGCCACGCTCGACGCCATGACTCTTAACGGCAAGGGCAAGGTGAACCTGCCGAAGGAGAATCTGGACTACCGCCTCGGCTTTACCATCGAAGAGAACCTGTTCAAAAAGACCTGCTCCATCCCCAACAGCCTGGAGGGTGTAGAGTTGCCGGTGGATTGTAAGGGCGGTTTCGACACCGAACCGACCAAACTCTGTAAGCCGGATCTGGCAGCTTTTACCAACGTTTTCAAAGCACAAGCTAAAGCGAAGGTGAAAGCCAAGGTCGATGAGAAAAAAGAGGCGCTGAAAGAGAAACTCGGCGACAAGATCGGTGACAAGCTAGGTGGCGAGGAAGGTGCCAAGCAGCTGTTGAAAGGACTCTTCGGTCGATGACACCCAGCTCCTTCTCCACGGCCGTACTCGACTGGTTTGACGAGCACGGCCGTCACGATCTGCCCTGGCAAGCCGATAAAACCGCCTACCACACCTGGATCTCCGAGATCATGTTGCAACAAACCCAGGTTGCAACTGTGATCCCCTACTTCCAGCGTTTTATCGAACGGTTCCCGGACGTACATACACTGGCTGAAGCCGAGCAGGACGAGGTACTTCACCTCTGGACCGGCCTCGGTTACTACGCCCGCGCCCGCAACCTGCATAAAGCCGCCAAGATGGTGGTGAACGAATATGGCGGCCAGTTCCCCGAAACGGTCGACGAGCTGGAAACCCTGCCCGGCATCGGTCGTTCCACTGCTGGTGCGGTGTTATCTATCTCCACCGGCAAACGTGCAGCTATTCTGGATGGCAATGTGAAACGGGTACTGGCACGTTTCTACGCTGTCGAGGGCTGGCCTGGCACTACCGCTGTGCAGAAAGAACTCTGGGCTCACGCCGAACGTAATACCCCGCACGAGCGGGTGGGCGATTATACCCAGGCGATGATGGACCTGGGTGCGACGCTCTGCACCCGCAGTAAGCCGAGCTGCCTGCTCTGCCCGCTGCAACCGCATTGCGGCGCATTCGCCAAAGGCATGACCGACAAACTACCGGCGCCACGGCCGAAAAAAGTTTTGCCAGAGAAACAGACGCTGATGCTGATTCTGCGTAACGAACAGGGCCAGCTAATGCTCTACCAACGCCCCCCTACCGGGCTCTGGGGCGGCTTGTGGAGTTTTCCACAGGTACAGGACCTGCGAGATGCCCACACAGAGACGGGATTGCTGATTGACCCTGATCGCTGTCAGCCGCTGGCCCCATTGCGCCACACCTTCAGCCATTTCCACCTCGATATCACGCCGGTGCTGGTTTCACAGGAAGAGAGCGAGGTATTTTCCGACGAAGTGATGGAGGGCGCAGCCACACTCTGGTACGACCCGGTACAACCGCAAAATGTTGGTCTGGCCGCACCGGTGAAAAAGCTGATTCAGAAGCTGACGCGCTAATCCGCGTCAGCTTTTATTTTATAAGCTCCGCCCAACCCGGTGACCGCACCTCAGTACGCTGTAACAGCGTAACTTTCCCAAATACTTTTTCTTCCCGCCTGGCAATCCTCCGTTTATACAAACCCATCTACTCTTCGCTTACCCTCGCTTAAATACCCGCACAGCTCAGAAGGGAAATAAAAAACTACAAATAGTTATACCAACCCATTAATCAGGGCAGTGCAGAAAGGCGAATAAAACCAACTTATAGCTAAGGCGGGGGCATTTGAATTGAAAGAACTTCCTGTTAATAATAACGGGTTCAATTTAAAAACGTGCTGCGGGTAGATCTCGCTAAGAGCAGAGAAATTCTGCAGAAAGTCAGACGGTAGACGTCTGCGATATAACCGGCGGGTTTTGACAGACTCGAGCGATGTTCGGCTTCATGCCTTCAACAAAGCCAAAAGGCAGGATAACCAGCAGCCACGTGGCCTACAGCCACATCATGCCAACGGCGTAACGAAAGGATAGTAACGGAATACAAATATTTCAAAGTATTGCTGAAATAAATTTAGCTTTAGTTAGCTGTATTAATAGATACAGATAATTAGCCTGATGCATTCATCCTGCCTAAAGCATCAAGTCTGTTTATAGATAACAGCACCCAGCAATCACTACAAAAAATTACAGATAACTTTTTTACAGAAATATCCCTGAATTAACCTGCTGTTTTTTTGATTGACATCAAACTGACTCAGAATACGCGCCACATATTTCCGGCGCTAATTCAGCGCAAGAAACTGGGTAAGCGAATCTATCTATTCGCACAAGGTAAAAAGCTCTGGTGAGAGCCTACTGTTACGTTACCCAGTCTGTGATTACAAAAATTTAGCCAACAGTATTCAGCTGAATACTGTGCACGAGATAACTATCCGGTCTGGTGAATATCACGTAGTACCAGCAGGTATGCTCATGAGGAACTACCGATGAATCGCAAGCAGCATGATGCAGTCTCCGCCCCGACAGCCCGTAAGCCACTGTTCCGCGCTCTGGAACAGCGCCTGATGTTCGATGCAGCCGTCGTGGATACTGCCGCGCAGGTTGCCGAAACGACTCAAGCCCAGCTTCCAACCGCTGAAACCACTCAGGACGATGCCCTGCTGGACAATCTGGCAGCCCTGACGCCACCCGCAGATCGGGACGTTAAAGGTGTTGTAGTGATCGACCAGGGTGTGGATAACTTCGAAGCCCTGCTGACTCAGGTGCCTGAAGGTTACGCCACTCTGGTGGTACCTGCCGGGGAAAGCGGTCTGGAGTTTATTGCGAACTCTCTGCAGTCCTATAGCAACCTTGAATCGATTCATATCCTCAGTCATGGCAGCGATGGCCTGTTCCAGCTTGGCGGCGATAAAGTCACCGCACAAAACGTGGACCAGTTCCATGATCAGCTGAGTCGCATCGGCCAGTCACTGAATCCGGATGGGGATCTGTTGCTCTATGGCTGCAACCTGAGCGCCAGCTCCGAAGGCCAGGAGCTACTTAACGCCCTGTCTAACTTGAGTGGCGCTGATATCGCGGCCTCCGACGATCTCACAGGTTCCTCTGAACTGGGCGGCGACTGGACGCTGGAAACTCAGGTCGGCAGCATCGAAGCCGCTACCTTGCAGGCGGAATACGATCAGCTGCTCACCGGTGCTACCTACGTCACCACCTCGGCACCGGGCGAACTGGATGTCTACCACAACGCCAGCGATCCGATTGAGTTCACCATCAACGTGGACCAGGCGCCTCAGAGCGGCCAGACCGCTACCCTGACCATCTCCGCCCACGATATCGACGAGGAACAGGGCGAGGTGGACGAGGTGTACCTCAACGGACAGCTTCTGGGTACGCTGAAAGGGGTGAACGATGGCTGGAGTACCACCTCCTTTGAGATCACCGACCTGTCACTGATCAAGCAGGGCGCGAACCAGATCGAAGTGCGCATTGATACAGGGGGAGATGCGACCGAATGGATCGCTCAGGTTGACTGGGGTCAGATCCTGATCGGTGGCGGTGCGGCGGAACACGGCACCACAGGCACACCTGCCCTTTCCGCATCCAGCGTCAGCGGGGATACTGCCACCCTGACCAGCCAGGTCAGCGTCAATATCAGTACCAGCGGCAACTACCGCCTGGAATCGGTCCTGACTGACAAGTCCAGCGGCAATATGGTGGATACCCGAACCGTGAACTTCAGCGGTAACGCCGGTGACAACCTGACCCAGACGATCCAGAACAGCTACAGCATCAGCACATCACAGACCGGTGTTAGCGTGATGACCTTTAACCTGTTCTATATCGACAACAACGTACCGGTACTGCAGAAGCAAACCAGCTACGAATTCGATAACATCCAGAATTCCGGGCCGTCAATTGCGCCTACCTCCGCAGACAGTAGCATCACTTTAACCGGAAGCCAGGACTACACGTTCTCAATCAACGATTTCAGTTTCAACGATGTTGACGGTGGCACCTTTAACTCAGTGGTAATTGAAAGTCTGCCGCAAAATGGAACTCTATTGATGCACGGTCAGACTGTAGTCATTAATCAGTCTATTCCGGTTGCCGAATTCTCTAACAGTTCTCTGGTTTATCGCCCTGCGTCTTCAATTTCTGAAAGTACCAGTTTTACGTTCAAGGTAAGCGACGGTTCCAAGCAGTCAGAGAGCCATACGTTTAACCTTGTTCGCCAGACCACGCAATACATTGAGCCACTGCCAGAATCCATCAATATTTCCAGTACACCTTATGCATCGATTGCATTGAACGGCACGAGCACTTTCGTTGTTCTGACCCCGAAAACCCCGGTCGATGGAGCAACCTATAGTTTTACGTTGGTCGATGGGACGGGCAACGCGGATAACAGCAAATTCCGCATTGAAAACAACGAATTACATGTCGCCAACGGGGTTCACCTGAACTCCGGTGATTTCAGTATTCGTCTTCAGATAAACTCCTCAGAGCCCTCGGGATACCCACAGGACCAAGTGATGACCTTTCGGGTTGTCGATGACGTCGCTCCAACCATTCAGGTAAATGGCGTCGTCAATGGACCTAACATGTCACAAAGCGATCGAGAGAAAGAAAGCCTCGGATACGGTGGAGTATCTGAAGGGACTGCCGCTGGCAGCGAAGTAGGAATTACTGTTTCTGCGTACAACGAATCACAAGGCGTCACCTACGCACTTAAAGACTCCGCCTCCGGCATGTTCGCGATAGACTCTGGAAGCGGAGTGGTAACCTACGCAGCAAATGCGCCTTTCAACTATGAAGGCAGCAGCACAGGAGCCACAGCAAGTATTACGGTTACAGCAACCGATAGCGCAGGAAACAGCTCTGAGCGTACATTTAAGATTGCCCTGAACAACACCTCGCCGACAATCGTCGATGACAGCGCCCAGACCTTCAAAGGCGCGACAACCCCTGTAACCGGCAATATCCTCAGCAACGACTCGGACCCAGCGAGCGATCCAACCCAAGACCTTAAGGTTATTGGTTTTAAAGGTAGCTCCGGCCAGGAGTCCGTTTCAGAAGAGGGGACCAAAGTAGCGGGCTCAAATGGCGGCGTATTTACCATTTTTCGCAACGGCAACTGGTCTTTTGATCCTAGCGAAAACTCCCATTATTATGATTCCTTATCAGCAAACGGTTCAATCAACACCCAGCTGCAGCTGTACGTTACTGATGGTGGAGGAAGCGGGATTTTCTATCAGCCCAATAGCATCCTCACCGTTACTGTTCACGGCTCTGGCGACCAGATTCCGCAGCAACAACTCAGTAACAACGAGATAGGCCAGTCCTCTCAGGATGGTGCCACCGTCGGCACACTAACCGTCACTGGCCCTGTTACCTCAAGTGACTACAGTTTTAGCTTTGTCTCCGGCAACGGAGACACACATAACGATAACTTTACTATCAGCAGTAACGGCGAGCTAAAAGTAAGGGCACCTTCGTTGATGGGAGCAGGTGTTTACCACGTTCGCATTCTGGCAACGTCCTCTTCTGACAGTACCAAGAATGTAGAAAAAACCTATCAGATCACTATGGTCGATGACGTCAAACCGGTTATCAGTGGCGACAATGATAGCCGTAACGATGAAAACGGCGCATCTGGCCTCGCATCAACTGGCGCAGATACTAATAGCCTCGTAGGCATCACTGTTGCAGTTAACAACAACGAAACCGTGACCTTCAGTCTGACCGACGATGCAGGCGGCCGCTTCCAGATTGACCCAAACAGCGGTGTAGTGAGCGTGAAAGATGGTTCGCTTCTGGATGAAGCAAATGCCAACCAACACACCATTACCGTACGTGCGACCGATTCCGCCGGTAACCAATCGGATACCAGAGACTTCACTATTACGGTTCGCACTATCGAGGTATCTGCTAAGGACGACACCGCAACCACCCGCGAAGAACATACCCAGACTGGCAATATCTTCAACAACGACACTGACCCCAGCGGCTATAAGAACAACCTGATCGTCACTGCCGTTGACGGCAAAGCATCCGGTGTTGGCACCTCAATCGCGGGCGATAACGGCGGCCTCTTTACCATCAATAACAACGGCAGCTGGGCCTTCGATCCAAACGGTGACTTTGAAGCTCTTGCAGCAGGTAGTAGCAAAGAGACCAGCGTCGAAGTTACCGTGCTCAATACCGAAGGCCAGACTAGCACCAGCCATCTGACCATGACGGTGCAGGGCTCCAATGATGCGCCAACGGCAATCACCCTGAGTAATACCACCTACAACACATCGGACAGTGATGGCATTATTGGCATGCTGGAGTATGAGGATGTAGACGTCGGCGACATCATCACCTTCTCCATCAAGGTGGACCCGGCCCAGGCTTTCACCGTCGATGGCACTACGCTCAAAGTAAAACCAGAATCGTCCTTGGCAAACGGAGAGCACACCATCGTTGTACGGGCGTTGGACACCAGTTTCGGTGAACACTTACAACAATTCACAATTACCATCAACGATAATCAAGCACCGCAGTTCAGCGGCAACGGCGACAGCGATAGCACCGGTGACAGCGAAACAGCTCAGGGGGTGATAAACGAAGGAGCGGACAACGACAGTAATGTCGGAATCACGGTGAACGCAACGGATAACGGCCCACTAACCTACAACCTGACGGATGATGCGGGTGGACGGTTCAAAATCACAAATAGTGGGGTGATACAAGTCGCCAACGGTAGCCTGCTACACAAGAGCGACAGCGCCTTCCATGACATCACGGTGAAAGTCACCGATAGTGGCGATAACAGCAGCACCAAGACCTACCGCATCACCGTTACCGATCAGCCACCAATCCCAGCCGATGACACCGGTACGGCAAGCGAAAGCGCCATCGATCCAGTCACCGGACAACTGTTTACCAACGACGCGAATCCGGGCGAAGAGCTGAGCCAGTTGCGCATCCATGCAGTGGGTGGCGACACCAACGCCGTAGGCCAGGCAGTAGACGGCAGCAACGGCGGTTCCTTCACTATCAGCTCGAACGGCACCTGGAGTTTTATCCCGGATGGCGATTTTGAAGCGTTGGCCGATCAGAAACGTGCCACCACCAGCATTGAGGTTACCGTCGCTGACAGCACCGGCGCTACGGCCACAAGCACTTTGACCATTACGGTGGTCGGCGCCAATGACAGTCCAGAGCAAATAAAACTCTCTGGCAACAGCATCAGCCTGGATGACAGTGATATAGCCGTGGGGATCTTGCAAGCAATAGATGTAGATAGTGTTGACACACACATCTTCCAGCTCGTCAGCGTTGAGGGTAAAACTGACTCTAACGCAGCCTTCCGCATCAACCACAACCAGCTGGAGTTGGCCGACAAAACACTGGCGCCAGGCAATCATACCGTGCATGTTCAAGCCAGTGACAGCCGTGGTGCGACCTGGGTACAGAGTTTTACGATCACCGTTTCGGCGACCGCTCAACTGCGCATCGTTGGTGACAGCAACGCGGTAGGTAACTCCTCCAACGGCACCTACCACGGCGCTGTACGTGATGGTAGCCCAACGGCAGGCAGCGAAGTGGGCATCACCGTCAATGCGGAAAACACTGACGATGAAAACGCCGTGATCACCTACGCTCTGGAAGACAGTGCCGATGGCCGGTTCCAGATCGACGCCAACAGCGGTGTGGTCACCGTTGCCGAAGGTGCCACCTTCGATCGCAGCCAGAGCATCCATCACTCTATTCTGGTCAGCGCGACCAGCGGCGGACAGACCGTCAGCACCTCCTTCCTGATCAGCGTGCTGGCTGACAGCGTGATTGTCCAGAACGACCGCGCCGACTCTGCAGAGAATCCGGAAACTCCGATCACCGGCAACGTGTTAACCAACGACCCATCCCACACCCAGTCGGGAGGTCCACTTAAAGTCACCGCGGTGAACGACAGCGCCGACAACCTCGGCACCGTTGTCGCCGGTGACAACGGCGGTAAATTCACCGTCAACGCCGACGGCAGCTGGACGTTTGATCCGGATAACAGCTTCGAACAGCTCACCAACAACCAGCGCCTGGAGACCAAGGTCACACTGACACTCGAGAACGCCGTGGGATTTACCACCACCAGCACCCTCACAGTCGCTGTAATCGGCCAGTATGATGATCCGACCAGCATTGAGCTGGATAACAACATCTACACCACAACCGGCAGCACCCGCGTGGTGGGTAACCTGACCGGCACGGACCCGGATACTGACAACGGTATCCTGCGCTTCAGCCTGCCGGACAACGCCAACACCAATAATGCGCTGTTCGAAATCGCGGGCAGCCAGCTGTGGGCTAAATCCGGTGCTGATATCCAGCCACAGCAGACGTATAAGGTCCTTATCGAAGTGACCGACGGCCAGGGCACCTTCAGTCGTGAGTTCGAGATCCGTACCCGTGACGGCGAAACTCCACTGATCACCGGAGACAGCGACAGCACCGGTGATAACACCGAGAAAAATGCCGTGGCGACCATCGATGAGGGTTACTACGAAAACGCCAAACCGGTCGGTCTGACGGTCACCACCGATCACGGCAGCCCGGTGACCTTCAGCATCAATGATAATAAGGAGCTGAACCCGCACGCGCAGGAACGTTTTGAGATCGATCCGAACAGCGGTGTGGTGAGCGTTAAAGCGGGCACCTATATCAACGCTGAGTTCTACTCTTACCAGGATATCGAAGTGAAAGTGACCGACGGTGAGGGCGACAGCTCCACCTACACCTTCCGTATTCTGGTCAACAATCTGGCGCCAACTGCCAATGCCGACTGGGGTGGTGTCTCTTCTGACGCAACCACACCTGCCACCGGCAACCTGACCTACAACGATGTTGATCCGGGCAGTAAGAAATACGACGGCGACCTGAAGGTCAAAACGGTTGCAGGCAGTGCGGATAATCTCGATAAATCCATCGACGGTTCCGATGGCGGCAGCTTCAAGATCAAAGCTGACGGTAGCTGGGAGTTCCTGCCCGGCGACGACTTCGGCGACCTGAAACCGGGCGAAACCAAAAACACCAGCATCACCGTTGAGATGCAGGACAACCCGAAAGAGGGTGAAGCCTTCACGGCAGAAACCACCCTGACGGTGATCGTAACCGCGCCGGCCGAACTAGCGCTGAGTAAGGATAATCTGGATCTGGCACAAGCCGATTTGGAGGTAGGAACACTCTCCGTTGCCGGCTTTAGCGACGGTACCGAACCTTACACCTACACGCTGGTCAGCGGCGATGGCGATACCCACAACGCCATGTTCAGCATCAGTGGCGAAACCCTGAATGTGACCAAGCAGGATCCGCTGCAGGATCCGGGCGAATACAGCATCCGCGTCAAACTGACCGATTCAGCGGAAACACCTAAGACCGTTGAAACAGTGCTGAAGATCACCCTGATCAATACCGATCTGCCGCTGGACCTGGGTGATATCGACAGCGCGGGTAATCACGAACAGTTCGCAGGCAGTGTGAACGAAGGTGCGCAAGAAGGTGCCGAAACCGGTATCAAGGTAGCACCGGCGCAGGCACGTCCGGGTATGACGTACAGCCTGACCAACGACGCTGAAGGCCGATTCACCATCGATGCCTCCACCGGCGTGATCAAAGTGGCTGCGAATACCACACTGAACGCTGAATCCGGCGACACCTCGTTCACTGTCACCGTGGAAGCCAGTGAGCACGACACCGGTAAGACCGAAAGCAAGAGCTTTGATATCCGTGTGCTGAACGTCGCCTTCACGCCTGAAGACGACACCGGCACTACCACTGAGAACGCTGCCCAACCGATCAATGGCAACGTATTTACCAACGACACCGACGCTGGCAAGAGCAACCCGACCGACGACGTTAACCTACTCCGCGTGGGCACCGATGGAGTCCTGGGAGAAACGGTGAAGGGTAGCAACGGTGGCCTGTTCACCGTCAGCGCGAACGGTGACTGGACGTTCGATCCAAACGGTGAGTTTGAAGCCCTGGCCAATGGCGAGAGCAAAACCACCGAGGTCACCGTGGTGTTCCAGGAGCAGGGATTAACCCCGGCGGGCGCGGAGATCACCTCAAAGATCATCGTCACTGTCGAAGGTGAAAACGACGCACCGACACTCTCTGGTGAAGGTAAAACGACCTTCACCGTGGCCAAAGGCCAGCCGATCAACATCGCGCTGGATCCGGCTGTCGTCAGCGATGTAGACGACAGTCATACCCACGCCAACCGCAGTTACAGCATCGCCAGCGGCGGCGACACCCCGCCACCGTCCTGGCTGACCCTGAACGGCGACAAACTGCAGGGTGCGGCACCCGAAGTAGGCTCCTTTACAGTTGAGATTATCGCTGCGGATCCGGCACAGGCGGAGGTCCGCTATACGCTGACACTGGAGGTTGAGGAAGCGACAGTCACCGTCCCAACCGAGAATAAGCCAGACGGTCGCCCGGATAACCCAGCAGGCGACAAGGTACACCTGCCGCCGCAGGATCCTGGGGCGGGTCGCGATAACGCAACACCGGCAGATCCACAAAACGATCCAGCGGGTGACGGCGACCTGACCGAGCGCACACCGGTACTGCCTCGAACCAATCTGGACGTGCCAGCCGATTCTCCGCGCTCGCAGACCGGTAACGACAACGCCGCGAACAACAATGCCGGAAACAACGGTAATAACGGCAACAACGGCGTTGGTCGAGCAGCGTTCGAACCTACTGCAACCGGTAATGATTCCCCGGAAGTTTACCGTGATGCAGAACGTACTCTAATGCCGGACGGCCAGTTCGTTGAAGTGATGCCAGACAACCGTAACGTACGTGATTACACCTTGCGTATCGGTATGGGTGTCGAAGACCAGGTCGGTTTTGTCGAGCTCGGTTTCCGTTACGAGCTCTCCGGTGCGGCCTTTGTCTTCACCACCTCCGGTGGCGAAACCTTTACCGGTGATCTGAAATACAGCGCCCGCCAGCTGGACGGCTCCGAGCTGCCGGACTGGATTCAGTTCAACCGCCGCGAAGCGGTTTTCACCGGCACCCCGGGTATCACCGCAGAGCGCACCATTCAGGTC
The DNA here is from genome assembly GCA_947501565.1 of uncultured Marinobacterium sp. Lineage (GTDB taxonomy): Bacteria > Pseudomonadota > Gammaproteobacteria > Pseudomonadales > Balneatricaceae > Pontibacterium. Next base: position 85,777 of record CANMWJ010000012.1, on the reverse strand, counting down.
CGTGTCACTGCGGAAGCAGCTGACGGACAACGCGCGTCAGCCGTATTCGAGATCCGCGTTCTGGATCAGCAACAATCCGAAAACGGCGACGACACAACGGCGGCAATTCAGGCAGACGGACAGCCTGCGCCACAGGGACAGGCACAACAGGTAGCGGCCGATGGACAGGAGTCCGGCAAAGCGTCGCTCAGTGAACAGATTGAACAACATGCGGCGCGCACAACAGCGACAGCGGAACAACAACTGTTGGACCAGCTGGCTCAGATTGCGTTTGAACAGCCATCCGCTTCATAACTTTTGCTAGGTACAGAGTACGATCCATGAATAAGAAGATCTTCAAGCTGGCCCCCCTGAGTGTGGCCATAGTATTGGCCGGTTGCAGTGTGGCACCCAAGCCTCTGAGCACCGCTGAGCTGAACGACCTGATGCGCAACGACCGCGCCACCATGTTCGCCGACAAACCGACCCAGGTGATCAACCTGACGCTGGATGAAGCGATCGACATGGCGATGACCAACAACTTTGAGTTGCGCCAGAAAATGATGGAGGAGGCGATCGCCAATCAGCAGCTGGACCTGGCGCACTACGATATGCTGCCGGAACTGGTGGCTGCAGCCGGTTATACGTCGCGCAGCAACCAGAACTCCTCGCGCAGCGTACTGGCGGACGGTTCACCATCCTCGCAGGCGTCCACCTCCCAGGATAAGGACATCACCACCGCTAACCTGACCACCACCTGGAACGTGCTCGACTTCGGCGTCAGCTACTACCAGGCGCAGCAGACTGCGGATCAGACCCTGATCGCCGAGCAGCGCCGCCGTAAGATTGTGCACAACCTGACCCAACAGGTGCGCACCATGTACTGGAACGCCGCTGGTGCCCAGCACCTGCAGGCGCAAGTAGCACCGCTACTGAAAGATGCTCAGGATGCGCTGATCAAAGCGGAGAAAGTGGGCCGCGAACAGCTGATGAATCCGCTGGACGCCCTGCGTTACCGTAAGGACCTGCTGGAGATCATCCGTCAGCTGGAAGGCCTGCGTGACGATCTGGCGATGGCCAAGCCGGAACTGGCAGCCCTGCTGGGATTGCCACCGGGCACCGAGGTTGAGCTGGCGATGCCAGAGCAGTTCGAACTGCTCGCACCGAAGATGGATTACAGCCTCGAGCAGATGGAAGACATGGCGCTGAGCAGCCGTCCGGAACTGATCGAAGCGAATTACCAGCGCCGCATCACCGCGCTGGATACCCGCAAAGCACTGGTACGTATGCTGCCGGGTCTGGAGGTGAATCTGGGCCATTACTACGACAGCAACAGCTTCCTGGTAAACGACAGCTGGACCCAGGGTGGCCTGCGTGTCTCCTGGAACCTGTTCAACCTGCTGCGCTGGGATGACGACGTAGAGCTGGCAGAAGCACGCGAAGAGCTGGCCGACACTCAACGTCTGGCACTGAACATGGCGGTGCTGTCGCAGGTTCACGTGGCCTATCTGGAATACCAGAGCCTGCACCGCGAATTTGAGCGTGCCAGCGAACTGTCTGATATCGGCGGCGAGATCTACACCCGCATGCAGAAACGCCGATCCAGCTCCGTGCAGTCGCGCATGGAAGAGATCAAAACCGCCACCAGCGCACTGACCGAAGAGCTGCGCATGTTCCGTGCGTACGCAGGTCTGCAGGAAGCCTACGGTCGCATCCAGTCCACTCTGGGTCAGGACGGTGTGATGGAAAATGCCGGTGGTTTCGTTGAAATCAGTGGTCAGCAGATAGCAGACAAGTCCGCGCTTGTAGCTGTACCAGCCACTCAGGCGGCAGCTGCCGACACCGGCTCAAGTCAGAGCTACGCCAATCCACAGGATCCGAGCACCCTAGGCAGCGAATCCCGCCGCACCGCACTGTTCGGTGTTCTGGCCACCTGGAGTAACGCGTGGCAGAACAAAGACCTGACCACCTACATGGCCCAATACAGCGCCAACTACCCGAACGATGGCAGCCAGAGCCGTTCTGAATGGATCTCCGATCGCTCCCTGAAATTCGGCCGTCCGGGCAAGATCGCCCTGAGCCTGGGCAATCTGTCGTTCCAGCACGCTGACAGCGACAACAGCACCGTTGAATTCGATCAGCACTACCGCTCCAACAATTACCGCGACAAGGTACGCAAAACACTGCACCTGAAACGTTTCGACGGTGAGTGGAAGATCGTTTCTGAAAGCGCCCGGAAGCTCTGATCATGACTCAGGCTTTACGATTCGCTCTGCTGCTCACGGCGGGCCTGCTCAGCCAGCCCGCCTTGTCGGCAACGGCGACTGACCAGGCGCTGATGGCCGATCCAGGCCGCGCCAGCGGCGTGCTGCAGCAACAGGGTATCCGCGCCCAGATCACCGCGCTGAAACGCACTACTCTGGGTGCCGAGATGGCCGGCCGTATCACACGGCTGGTCGGCCAGCCCGGCGACAGCTTCAAAAAAGGCGCCCTACTGGCCCGCTTTGACTGCGCCGAGCAGAAAGCTCTGTTGCGTAAAGCCCAGGCATCGGAGAAATCCGCCAGCACTGAGCTGAAGGTCAGCAAACGTCTGGTGGAACTGGACGCGGGTAGTACGCTGGAAGTGAGCAAAGCCGAAGCCCGTCTGGCGGAAACCCGGGCGGAAAAATCGGTGATGAACACCCGCGTCAACAAATGCCAGGTGCTGGCACCTTTTGCCGGCCGCGTGGCCCTGCGCAAAGCCGCCGAGCACCAGTACGTGCAGCTTGGCGCGCCGCTGCTTGAGGTGTTCGCCAAGAATGCACTGGAGGTACGTCTGATCGTACCGTCGCGCTGGCTGGCGAAAATGAAAAAAGGCGACCCGTTCAAGATCGCCATCGAAGAGACCGGTACCGTTTATACCGCCGAAGTGATCCGTACCGGCGCGGTGGTGGATCCGGTCAGCCAGTCGGTGGAGATCGCCGGACGTATACAGGATGCGTCCAGCAAGCTGCTGCCAGGGATGAGCGGTTGGGCCCGATTCCCGTATGAGTGAAGACGTAACTTCTCAGCAGCAAGTGACCGCGCTGCAGCGACAGGTGACGGGCCTCAGCCGTCTGCACCAGCTGCAACGCCAGCTGCGTGACGCCGATTCGGAAGCCCAGATCGGCTTTATGATGGTGAACGAAACCCGTCAGCTGGTGAACTACCGTCAGGCGGTCTGGTGGCTGCCGGGTAAAGGCGTGCAACACGCCTCAGGTCTCACCGACATCGAGCGCAACTCCCCCTACGTACGCTGGTGCAATGCACTCTGCAGCCAGCTAAAGATCAGCGAACCGCAAATACTGACTGCCACTGACGTGTCTGAAGAACAGGCCAGCCAGTGGCAGGAGTTTCTGCCGTCCAATGTGCTGGCCATCCCGGTTTCGATTCACCCGCACCAACCCAGCGGCATCCTTCTGCTGGCACGGGACGAGGTCTGGCAAAACCACGAATTGGGCCTGCTCGGCGAACTGGCCGATATCTATGGCTTTGGCCTACGCGCGCAACGCAGCAACAGCGGGCAAAAACTACACTGGCTAAAGCAGAAACGTCTGCTGCCGATCGCGGCCGTCATTCTGATCGGCCTCAGCCTGTTGCCGGTGCGGCTCACCGTGCTCAGCCCCGCCGAAGTGGTGGCGCGTGATGCCCAGCCGGTACGAGCCCCCTACGAGGGTGTGATCGACCAGCTTCACGTACGCCCCAACCAGGCGGTTAAAGCCGGTGACCTGTTACTGTCACTGGACGCCTCTGACCTTCGCAACCGCCTCCAGATCGCGCAGCAAGCGCTGCAGATCGCCCGCACCGAATACCGTCAGGTCGCTCAGCAGGCGGTCTTTGACGAGCGCGGCAAACTGGAGCTGGCGATACGTCGCGGGATGGAGGAGAAAAGCATCGCCGAGGTGCGTTACCTACAATCACTGTTACAAAGGACCGAAGTCCGTGCCAGTACCAACGGTATCGTGGTATTTACCGACGCCAGCGACTGGATCGGGCGCCCGGTGGCGCTGGGCGAGCGTATTATGACCCTGGCCGACCCGGCTAAAGCCGAACTGCGCGTCGAGCTACCGGTACGCGATGCTATCCCGCTGCAACCGGGCGGTGACGTCAGCTTCTTTATGAACATCGCGCCCGATGCCCCCAAATCCGCCACGCTGGAGTGGTTAGCCTTCCGCGCTGCGGAGAACGACGAGCAACAGCTCAGCTACACTGGTCGCGCGACCTTCCCGAATGGAGAAGCTCTACCGCGTATCGGTCTGCGCGGCACCGCCAAACTCTACGGTGAACGCGCCCCCGTGATCTACTACCTGCTGCGCCGTCCGTTGGCAGCCCTGCGCCAGTGGGTGGGTTTCTGAGATGGAGCTGTCTGCCGCGGCTCCACAGCCGCTGCCGCCGCTGCGTGAGGAGTTAAGTCTGCACCCCTCCGCCCCCGGCAACGACGGCACCCCCCGCTGGGTGATTGAAGACCCGATCACCCACCGTTTCTACGAACTGGACTGGAGCAGCTTCGAAGTGCTGCGTCGCTGGGGCCTGCGTCAGCCGGAACAGATCGTGGAACAGGTAAACAGCGACACCGCGCTCACACTCAGCACCGAAGATGTGGAAGAGGTGCGTGACTATCTCGCGAAGTCCAACCTGCTGCAGCAACCCGGCGGCGATGCCCTCTACGCCCAATGGCGACAAGGACAACGCTCCAAACTTACCCAGCTGCTGCACAGCTACCTGTTCTTCCGCATTCCACTGATCCACCCCGACAAGATGCTGGACCGGATCGCCCCGCTCTTCCAGATCGGCTATCAGCCAGCCTTCTGGCAGGGTATTTTTATCATCGCCCTGCTCGGTCTGTTTCTGGTGATCCGCCAGTGGGAACAGTTTGTCGGCACCTTCGCCCAGTACGGCCAGTGGCAGGACTGGATCTGGTTTGGTCTGGCGCTGATCGGCAGTAAATGCCTGCACGAGCTGGGACATGCTCTCTCCGCCCGACGCTACGGTTGCCGGGTGCCCACCATGGGTGTCGCCTTTCTGGTGCTCTGGCCCGTGCTCTATACCGACACCAACGAGGTGTGGAAACTGACCTCGCGCCGTGCGCGCCTGGTGGTCGCCGCCAGCGGTATGGCTGCTGAGCTGGCACTGGCGTCCCTCGCCACCCTGGCGTGGAGTCTGACCCCGGACGGTCCGCTGCGCAGCGCGTTGTTCTTCCTCGCCTCCACCTCCTGGCTGATCACCCTGGGTATCAACCTCAACCCCTTTATGCGCTTCGACGGCTACTTCCTGCTGTCCGACTGGCTGCGCCAGCCCAACCTGCACGGGCGCTCCTTTGCGATGGGGCGCTGGTGGTTGCGCAAAAATCTGTTTGGCCTCAACGATCCACCGCCGGAAACCCTGCCCAAAGGCACCCAGCACTTTATGATCTGGTTTGCGTTTGGTACCTGGCTCTACCGCCTGGTGCTGTTCCTCGGTATCGCGTTGATGGTTTATCACCTGTTTTTTAAGGTTCTGGGTATCTTTCTGATGATCGTCGAACTGGCCTGGTTTATCGGCAAACCGATCTCCGGTGAATTCCGCGTCTGGTGGCAACGCCGTGCGGAGATCCGCTCCCAGCCACGTGCACTGATACCGTTGGCACTGGTGCTGCTCACCCTGCTCCTGCTGCTGTGGCCCTGGTCGCATCCGGTACGTGCTCCTGCGCTGATACAGCCCTCTGAACAGCAAACCTTCTACGCCAACAGCGCTGCGCTGGTGAAAACCGTGCATGTGCAGCGTGGCGACCGGGTCGAGGCCGGACAGCTACTGATCAGCCTGGAGTCACCCGATCTGGCATTTGAGCAGCGACAGGCCGAGCGTGAGATCGGCAAATTGCGCTGGCAATTGGAGCGCCAGACCAGTTCCGCCCAGCTGTTACAGGAGGGTGACCTGATCCGCGAGCGCCTGATCCGTGCCCATGGCGAACTGCAGCGGATTCAGAGCCAGCAACAGCAACTGAGGGTCTACGCACCCTTCAGCGGCAGGGTTACCGACCTGAACCCGGAGATGCGCACAGGACACTGGGTCGCCAAGGAAGAAGCGCTGCTCAGTATCGCGCAACCAACGCAGATCCGTGTCGAAGCGCTGATTGCCGAATCCGACCTGGGACACCTTGATACGCAGCAACCCGCCACACTGATCCCGGCGCAACCGGAGCTTGAGGTATTCAGCTGCCGCACGATCGAAGTAGAGACCGTCGCCCTGCCCGCGTTGCCATCTCCCCATCTGGCATCGATCTACGGCGGCCCGGTGGCGGTTAATCCGGCTCACGACGGCCGTTTGATACCAGATGAAGCCACCTATCGCCTGAGCCTCAGCGGTTGCGACCTGAACGCTCCACTGGCCTCGGAACAGATCGCCACCGCACACCTGGCCAGCACGCCGTACAGCTTAATGCAGGGCCTCTGGCGCCGTATTCAGGGCACCCTGATCCGCGAAAGCGGATTCTAAACCCTTACGTTTTGTGTCATGGAAGGCGCGCCGCCGCTCTGGTATAACTAGGGCAACCTGAAAGCGGCGCCGGTTTCACATGAAAAGCACACAATGCGCCGCCTGAGCACAAGATTGGAGCACCTTATGAGCCGCACTGTTTTCTGTCGTAAATTTAAAGAGGAACTGGAAGGACTGGATCGCCCGCCATACCCGGGTGCCAAAGGCCAGGATATCTACGACAACATCTCCAAAAAAGCGTGGCAGGAGTGGACCAACCACCAGACCATGCTGATCAACGAAAAACACCTCAGCCTGATGGATCCAAGCACCCGCGAATACCTGCAAAAGGAGATGGAAAAGTTCATGTCCGGCGAGGATTACGACAAAGCGGAAGGTTACGTACCGCCATCGAAATAAATTTCGCGTTAATTTCGCCTAAGCGGTTGACTCTGCTTAAGAAAGACGGTTAAATACGCGCCCACTGACGTTGCCCAGATAGCTCAGTCGGTAGAGCAGGGGATTGAAAATCCCCGTGTCGGTGGTTCGATTCCGCCTCTGGGCACCACTTACTTTAAAGGCTTGCATTTGATGCAGGCCTTTTTTGTTTGTATCGGTTACCGCCACAGGTGTCGGTGACCTACGCGGCCCGGATCGATACCGCCTCTGGGCACCACTTTAAAGCCTCGCTAGTTTTTAGAACTGCGGGCCTTTTTTGTTTCTGACCTCTTATCGCTAAGCCACGATTCCTATCTAGCTCAACCAACAAGTCCCCTGTTTCATTAACCAAATTCCCATCTCCTTGCCTGCAACTCACCGGCACCTTGTCCATCGTTGAAGGTCAAACCTGTTAGCAACCAACAAACACCGCTTTTTATTACGAAATTAACGCTGTTTCGCCCCTTTTCTTGGGTGAATCGGGCCATGTCGCCACATCAAGAGTCGGTCTGCTACTCCTCTTATAAACGCTTTGGTGTTATCATTCCGCCCTTGGGCGCGGTACCAGGATCATCCTTCGCGACTAAATGGACTTTCGTCAGTTAGCTCCATTCTGTCGACGGCCTAAAGAGCCAGTGCGAATCAACACCTTGTGAACATCACTTTCTCGTTTATATGTTGGCGGGCACTCCCTCTGTTACAGCGCACTGATTATTGAATTTCTGGCAAAAGCCAAGAGGAAACAGGTAACAAACATGAGTAAAGTCTCCGTCGCCATCATCATGGGTTCACGTTCAGACTGGCCAACCATGCAAGAGGCTACCAAGCCGCTGGAAGAACTGGGTGTAGAGTTCGAAACCAAAGTCGTTTCTGCACACCGCACACCTGAACGCCTGTTCAAGTTTGCTTCCGAAGCGCACACTCGTGGTATTGATGTGATTATCGCCGGTGCTGGCGGAGCCGCTCACCTGGCGGGTATGGCTGCGTCCATGACCCACCTGCCTGTTATCGCTGTGCCTGTTGCCAGCAAAAACATCAAAGGCCTGGACAGCCTGCTGTCCATGGTTCAGATGCCTCGCGGCGTTGCGGTTGCCTGTCAGGCGATCGGTGGTGCGGGTGCATACAATGCTGGCCTGATGGCTGCACAGATGCTGGCACTTAAAGATCCTGAGCTGAGCCAGCGCCTGCAGGACTGGCGTCAAGCCCAGACTGACAGCGTTCCAACCGAGGTAGAATAATGCACATTGCTATTGTTGGTTGCGGCCAGCTGGCACGCATGATGGCTCTGGCAGGATGGCCGATGGGTCACCGCTTTACCTTTCTCGCAAGCCCCGGTGAAGGTACAGACTGTGTCAAAGGTCTGGGCGACATCGTCGTGCATACGCTCGAAATGGAAGACAAAGTTCTGTTTGAAGCGCTGGGTAAACCTGACGTGGTTACCGTTGAACGTGAACACGTTAACGTAGAGCTGCTGGCTACCCTGCTGCCACACTGCGCCGTGTCTCCTTCCCCTGATGCGATCAGATACTGTCAGCATCGTGGTCGCGAAAAGACCTTCCTGAACTCTCTGGGTATTCAGACTGCTCCGTTCCACCTGGCGAACAATGCAGAAGAGCTGAGCGCTGGTGTTAAAGCGCTGGGTTTCCCGGTTTTCGTTAAGACCTGTGAAGAGGGTTACGACGGCTACGGCCAGTGGGTTCTGCGCAACGATACAGATCTGGACCAGCTGGTTGCAGAAGCCGACAGCCTGCCGGAAGTTGTGATCGAAGGCCGTGTCGATTTCTGCCGCGAGCTGTCCCTGATTGCTGCACGTAACGCATCCGGTGAGTGTGTTTTCTACCCGCTGACTGAAAACCTGCACCGCAACGGTATCCTGTGGAGCTCACTGGCTCCGGCTGATGCGCCTGCAGAGCTGCACGCAAAAGCGAAAGAGATCGCCGACAAGCTGCTGAATGCCATGGAATACGTGGGCGTTGTTGCCATCGAGCTGTTCCAGGCGGGTGACGAGCTGATCGTCAACGAGATCGCGCCACGCGTACACAACAGCGGTCACTGGACTCAGGGCGCGGGTATCTGCACCCAGTTCGAGAACCACCTGCGTGCGATCTGCGATTTCGGTCTGGGTACCACCACCAACAACCAGCACGCCGCTATGGTAAACCTGCTGGGTATCGAAGCGCCAAAAGAGATCGTCAGCGAGAGCAACGTACAGCACCACGTGTACAACAAATCGCTACGCCCGGGCCGTAAAGTCGGCCACCTGAATCTGGCCAGCGATGACCGCGCTGCGCTGGAAGCACAGGTGAAGCGGATTCGTGACAGTCTTTACGAAGGCTAAGCAGAAAAAACCCGGTTCTCTAACCGGGTTTTTTATTGCCTCTGTTCTGCACCGAAACCTTTTTCGCCTTCCTGCAGACCGTTGGCTTCAATTCAATATCTCCCGCCAGACAGTTCCACCAAACACCCTTCGCCAAACAACCTTGCCCTGTCTCCCGCATCACTTTTACGTTAAACTGTGCGCTTTTTGACCACCAGAGAACCTCCAGTCACAGCGCCTATGCTGAAAGCCACCTTCAAACTCCTGCTCTATCCCCTCGCCTTCTGTTTCGGACTGATACTGACCTCCATGGTTGTTTTCAAATGGATCGACCTGCCGACCTCCGCATTTATGCTGGCCCACAATCTGGAGAGTGTACTGGAAGGCAGCAAGGAAACTGCAAAGTACGAATGGATCGATCTGGAGGAAATTCCGGAGAGCGTGCAGATCGCGGTAATCACCGCTGAGGATCAGAAGTTTCCCAGCCATAACGGCATCGATATGGACGCCACGCTGGAGGCGATCAACAACGTGCTCGATGGAAAACGCTCACGCGGCGGAAGCACCATCACCCAACAGGTGGTGAAGAACCTCTACCTCTGGGAGGATCGCAGCTACCTGCGTAAGGTGCTGGAGATCCCGCTGGCGATGCTGCTGGAGCTGGTGTGGGACAAACGCCGTATCCTTGAGGTATACCTGAACATTGCCCAGTTCGGCGTCTCTGATTTCGGCGTAAAACGGGGCAGCCTGTACCAGCTGCAGAAACCCCTGCATCAGATTAATACTGACGAGGCCGCACTGCTGGCGGCGGTATTGCCCGCCCCGTCCAAGTTTAAGGCACGCTACCCAAGCCGTCGCCTGGCTAACAAACAGAGCTTTATCCTGCGCCAACTCGCCCGCTACGATGGCCAGCAATACCTACGCGCGCTGAATCGCTCCTGACAGCATCTGCACGGGGATAGCTGATCGGCCAGACCGCCGGTCAGCATTGAGAAAGCGGATTCAATAGATCCTCAGATCGTACTCTCCACATGCAGATCCTCGCCGTGCCCATCCATATGCATCAGGCTGACCAGTGCTTTGGTGTACTGGCGGGTGGCGCGGCGCATCAGGGACAGATACAGGGTTGTATCCTCCATCTTACGCATCTCAATCTCTCCCCTGCGTCCGGCTTCGATCAACAGCGCCTGTGTGTCGTCGTATTGGGTTTCAAACTCATGCAGCAGGGTAATTAGCTCTTTCACATCCTGCTTCTCAAGCTCCCCACCCCGGTTCGTGAGCTGCTCGACGAAGGAGCGCAACTTCACGACTGCGCTGACGACACCATCGGGGAGTTCGCTGATGGTGACCTCGTTGCTGTGTAACTCACGCAGGCACTCCACCACCGCTACCCCGCGGGTATTCACCCGCAGCGATTTTTGCAGCAATTGGGCAACGTTCGCTGCCATCTCCCGGCGTGAGCAGTCGGCGATAAAGTCGTTGATGGTGCTGATCAGGCTGGAAACGACAAAGCGGCTCTCAGGGGTACGGTCGCCCGGTGCCGATGCAATGGTGGCACGCAGTAGCTCTCCCAGTTTACGCACCAGGCGTTTCTGCTCCTGCTCCAACGCTTTCACCGCCATATCGGGCACCTGCGCTGTTACTTTGTCGAGATAGCGTGGCCGAGAGATCTGCTCCTCCTGCGACAGGAAACAGCTCTTTAGATAACGTGTCAGGCGGTCGGTCAACGGGATCATCGCGGCCACACCGAGCAGGTTAAAGATCGTGTGGAACAATGCCAGCGAGACGGCAGGGGCTTCTTCAAGCTGCAGTGCCTGACGTAGCCAATCCACCATATCCAGAATCGACCCCATCATTGCAAAGGCGATACAGGCGGCGATCAGGTTGAAAACAACGTGGGCGGCTGCCAGACGCCGCGCATTGGAACTGGCTTTCAGTACGGCAAGCAACGCGGTTACGGTGGTACCGATGTTGGCACCGATAACCGCAGCCGCCCCCACTGTAATCGGCAACATGCCTGTAGACACCGCGGTCAGCACTACCGCCAGGGCGGCGCTGGAGGATTGCATGGAGGCGGTCAACAGGATACCGATCACCACCATCAGAAACAGCTGCCCCAAGCTTTCCGCCTGAATCCAGGAAAAATCGATCAGCTGTTCAACACCGCTGAATGCCTGCTGCATCAACTGCAGGCCAAGGAAGAGCAAACCAAACCCGGCCAACGCGCCGCCTAAGGATTTGACGCGGATACTGGCGCTGAACAGATAAAACAATGCACCGATACCGATCGCTGGCAGTGCAACGATATCCACCTTCACTTTGAAACCGATAATCGCCACGATCCAGGCCGTCATGGTGGTGCCGACGTTGCTGCCAAACAGCACCCAGATCGAGTGCGACAACCCCAGCAACCCGGCGTTCACAAAACCGATCACCGCAACGGCCACCGCACTGGAGGACTGCACCAGCGCGGTGATACCAAACCCGGAGGCAAATGCCCGTTTACGGGTTTTCGTGCCGGTGACCAGCACATCCTGCAGGGCATAACCCCCGGCCAGTTTCAGGCCGTCGGTCATCATCCCCATCCCCAACAGAAACAAACCCAGCCCCCCAACGAGGCTGGAGATCAACGTCCAGCTTATATCCATCCCACTTCCTTACAAACAACTACAGAGCATGCGGCAAAACACAGAGCACCTTAAACTATAGCGAAGTCACGGGAAAAATATCGATTCAGATCATAGAGTTAATTATTAAGCTTCTATGACAATCGTCGATCGTAGAAGCCCGGACACACAATCCGGGCCACGTTCGACATGCCAGATCAGAGACGTTCGATAATCAGCGCGATCCCCTGCCCTCCGCCGATGCACATGGTGATCAGGCCATAACGACCGCCGGTGCGCTCCAGCTCGTGGATGGTTTTGACGATGATGATCGAGCCGGTAGCACCCACCGGATGGCCCAATGCCACGGCACCGCCGTTGGGATTCACTTTCGCCGGGTCCATCTCCAGCAGCTCGGTGACCGCCATCGCCTGTGCGGCGAAGGCTTCGTTGGATTCGATCACATCGATCTGCTGCATGCTCAACCCGGCGCTTGCGAGTGCTTTTTTCACCGCCGGGACCGGCCCCAGCCCCATCACCTGCGGTTCCACACCGGCAAAAGCGTAACTGAGGATACGGCAGCGTGGTGTCAGACCGCGCTGCTCCGCTTCCTGCGCTGCGGTCAGCACCATCGCAGCCGCGCCATCGTTGAGTCCGGACGCGTTACCGGCAGTGACGATGCCGTCCCTCTTAAAAGCCGGACGCAACTTAGCCAGCCCTTCCAGCGTAGTTTCTGCACGCGGGTGCTCGTCACGCTCAAAGCGAATTTCAGTACGCCCGCGCTTCACGGTAACCGGCACGATCTGCTCCTGAAAGTAACCGCGCTCGATGGCAGTGCTCGCCCGGCGGTGACTCTCCACCGCAAACGCATCCAGCTGCTCGCGAGTGTAACCTTGTTGTGCGGCGACATTTTCGGCGGTGATCCCCATATGACCGCTACCGAAGGGATCGCTGAGGATACCAAGGGTCATATCCACCAGCGGGCTATCGCCCATGCGCGCACCGTTGCGGGCGCAGGGCAGCAGGTAGGCACCACGGCTCATGCTTTCGGCACCACCAGCAAGTGCGATCTTGCTGTCGCCGAGCAGCAACATCTGCGCGGCGGAGATCACCGACTGCACAGAGGAACCGCAGAGGCGGTTGATGTTCACCGCCGCCGAGCTGGGCGGCAACCCTGCCTCCAGCGCGATATGGCGCGACAGGTAAGCATCCTGCGGTGCGGTGGTGATGATATGGCCAAATACAGCGTGGTCGATCTCGGCCGCCTCAACGCCGGAACGGCGGATCGCCTCTTTGGCTGCTGCACTGCCCAACTGTGCTGGACTCAGGCTGGAGAGACTGCCCCCGAAGGAGCCAATCGCAGTGCGTACCGCGTCTACGATAACGATATCTTGCAGGTTCATAGTGTGCTCCTTAAGCTCAGCGCCCCAGCAGTGGTCGGGCGATCACCTCTTTCATGATTTCGGACGTCCCGGCGTAGATAGTCTGCACGCGGGCATCGACGTAGAAACGCGAGATCGGGTATTCGCTGGTGTAGCCGTAGCCGCCGAACAGCTGCAGGCAACGGTCGGCGGCCTGCACCTGCATCTCGCTGGCGCTCAGTTTCAGCAACGCCGCCTCCTCCTCCGTCATCTCACCCTGTTGGTATTTGCTCATGCACTGCTGGTAGTAGGCGCGGCACAGCTCCAGCTGGGTTTTCACCTCAGCCAGGGTAAAGCGGGTGTTCTGGAAACTGGCGATAGACTGGCCGAACGCGCGGCGCTCCTGCACGTAAGCCTGGGTCAGATCCAATGCGCCGTCGGTGGCGTAGATCGCCTGAGTAGCAACGCCAAGACGCTCACGCGGCAACTCCTGCATCAGGTAGAAGAAACCCCGGTTCTCCTCCCCCAGCAGGGCGTCGGCGGGCACACGCAGGTTGTCGAAAAACAGCTCGGCGGTGTCGCTGCTGTGCTGGCCGATCTTCTTGATCCCCTTGCCCCGCGAGAAACCCGGCAAAGTGGTATCCACCAGAAACAGGGAGATCCCCTTGGCCCCGGCATCCGGGTCGGTTTTGGCGCAGACGATCACCAGATCCGCCAACAGCCCGTTGGTGATAAACACCTTGGCACCGTTGATCACCCACTCGTCGCCATCGCGTACCGCACTGGTACGCAACGCCGCCAGATCACTGCCGGTGCCTGGTTCGGTCATGGCGATGGCGCCCACCGCCGCACCACTCGCCATCTGCGGCAGCCACTGTGCTTTCTGCGCTTCGCTACCCATATGCAGGATGTAGGGCGCGACGATGTTGCTGTGGATATTGTGCGCACTGGCCAGCCCGCCAAACCCCATTCGGGCCATCTCGCCTATAACCAGTTGCGCGACCTCGAAGGAAGCCCCGGCAGCGCCGTACTGTTCCGGCAGATCGACGCACAACATGCCCGCCTGTCCGAGGGTGTGCCAGAGTTCTCGCGGCATCCGGCCCGCGTCTTCCCAGCTTTCGTAGTGCGGTGCGACTTCCTGCTCCAGCGCGCGCCGGGTCATCTCGCGGAACAGTTCCAGCTCCGCCTGATCAGAGTGAGTCTGCATATTGACCTCCTACTTGGGTTCCATGCGGATCGCCGCATCCAGACGGATCACCTCACCGTTGAGGTAGGGGTTGCCGATTATGTGGCAGCAGAGGTCGGCAAACTCCTCCGGCAGGCCGAAGCGTTTCGGCGACTGCACCATTTCGATCAGCGGTGCTCGTACCTTCTCCGGCAGGGATTTCATCATCGGCGTATCGAACAAACCCGGTGCAATGGTCATCACGCGGATATTGTGGGGAGCCAGATCACGTGCAATCGGCAGGGTCATCCCGGCGATAGCGGCTTTACTGGCACTGTAGGCGGCCTGCCCGCTCTGACCGTCGAAGGCGGCGACCGAGGCGGTGTTGATGATCACTCCTTTCTCGCTTTCCTCGCTATCGTCTCCCGCGGCGCCGCTGGCCATATGCGAGGCGGCGACGCGCAATACGTTGAAGGTGCCGTTGAGGTTGATATCGATGGCGTTGCTGAACTGGGTCAGGGGCAACGCGCCGTCGCGGCCCAGCACCTTACCGGCGGCCACGATCCCGGCGCAGTTAACGCAGATATCCAGGCGCTGCCACTGCTCAACGGCAGCGCCGATCGCCTGCTCAACGGCCTGGGCGTCGGTTACGTCCGTGCGGATGAACAGCACCTTGTCCGGGTACTCCGCGGCCAGGGTCTGTCCGGCGTCCTCGTTCAGATCCAGCACCAAGACTTTGGCGCCTTCGGCCAGTAATCGCTGGCTGGTCGCCAGCCCCAGGCCCGAGGCGCCGCCGCTGACGACGGCCACTTTATTGCTGATATTCATCGGCCATGTACTCCTGTCGGGTCACGTTATTGTTGTAGTGACCGGCAGTATCCGGCGAAGGTGAATGGTGCGGCTATGACCGATACAGACAATCTGTTTGATAAAAATGACCATCGTCGTCGCACACCAGAGTGGCCGAAGGTCGGTTTTGAACCCGAGGGGGCAACAGGGTATGCTCGAAAGGGATACGGGAAATCCACTACCATAAAAATGAAGCAAAAACTGGTCTCCAATCACTACATCCACGCCTGCCTGCATGGGCCTCTGAAAGCCGGTCTTGATCCCGAGCCGCTGCTCACACGCGCGGAGATTCCCCTCGCCTATCTGGACCAGCCGCAGGAGCGGATCACCGAGGTGCAGTTGGCCAACCTAATTAAGGCGGTGTGGCGCTCGACGGGGGATGAGTATCTGGGATTGGCATCACGACCCAGCAAAAACGGCGTATTTGCGCTGATGATGGAGTCCCTGTTCCAGTTCAAGACACTGGGTGCGATGCTGCAGCAGAGCGTACGTTTCTATAACGCGGTGCAGGACGACGTGGAATTTGTGATCAGCCACAACGGGCCGCGCGTAGATATCACCGTCAAACTGCGTTATCCACAGCATGACCCCGACCACCTGTTGCAGGAGTTTATGTTGCTGATGTGGCAACGGATGCTTTGCTGGCTGGTCAACACTCAGCTACCGATCCACAGCACCCGTTTCAGCTATCCTGCCCCGGAACATGCCGATGAATACCCGTCGATGTTCGGCGACAACCTGATCTTTGATGAGACAACCTGTGGTTTTACCTTCAATAGCAAACTACTGGCCTTGCCGCTGGCACGGGACCCGATCGAGATGGAGCAGTTCCTGCGTCAGTCACCGCTGGAGGTTCTGCGTCGGGTCGGCACCGATAACTCGCTCAGCATCCAGGTGCGCCGCCTGATCCTGCACAAGGGGCTGGAGCAGCCACCAACGCTGGAGGAGATCGCCTGCTGTCTGCATATGACCTCGCGCACCCTGCGCCGTAAGCTCAAGGAGGAGGGAATCAGTTTCCAGCAGATCAAGGACAAGGTGCGCAGCGATGTAGCGATCCGCCTGCTCACCGAAGAGTCCCTCTCCATCGCCGAAACCAGCGAGCTGGTAGGCTTTACCGAACAAGCCAGCTTCTGCCGCGCCTTCAAGGGCTGGACCGGCATGTCGCCAAGCCTCTACCTGAGCGGCGGCGAAGCAGATAAAGACTGAACCTGATTCAGTCCTGACCACTTTTATCAAATCCTTTGGACAGTTTGATCATTGTCAGCCGGGTGTCACTCACAGACACTTTGTACAAAATAACAACAATAAGAAGGCTAAGATCATGCTTCCAGAGGTTGAAATCGCTTCCCGTAACACCATCGGCGACGGCCTGCGCCGCGTCGCTAAACGTTACCCTGACAAAGAGGCATTGCTGTTCCAGGCGCGGCGCTGGACCTATAGCGAGCTGGATGCCGCTGTTAACCGCGTCGCCAACCACCTGCTCGCTTGCGGCCTGCAACACGGCGACCGCGTGGCCGCCTACGGCAAAAACTCCGATGCTTACCTGCTGCTGTTTCTGGCCTGCGCCCGCAGCGGCCTGATCCATGTACCGATCAACTTTGCACTGGTGAAGGAGGAGCTGCACTATCTGCTCAACCAGTCCGGCGCGGTCGCCGCCTACGTCGATGACGAGCTGGCGGGGAATCTGGATGCCGTGCTCGCCGATACCGAGATCAAACAGCAGGGCACCCTGCACAGCAGCCAGACAGGCGCACTACCGGATATCCTGCGGATCGGACTGTCCGATGCCGACGCTGCTTCGCCGGATGTCAGCGTGGCAGACACCGATATCGCCCAGATCCTCTACACCTCGGGTACCACCTCGCACCCGAAAGGCGCCATGCACACACATCGCGGGTTTATGGCGGAGTACAGCAGCTGTATCCAGCATCTGGACCTGCACGCCAGCGACCGTGCATTGGCCGCTTTGCCGCTCTACCACTCGGCGCAGATGCACGTCTTCACCATGCCCGCGCTAATGGCCGGTGCGCTCAGCCTGATCTTGCAGGCACCGACGCCGGATGCGGTGTTCCAGTCGATCAGCGGCGAACAGCTGAACTCGGTATTTGCCCCGCCGACGGTGTGGATCGGCCTGCTGCGCCATGAGGGTTTTGACCAGCACGACCTCAGCTCGCTGGTAAACATCTACTACGGCGCTTCGATCATGCCGGAACCGATCGTTGCCGAACTGCAGCAACGCCTGCCGGGTTGTCGCCTCTACAACTGTTACGGCCAGAGCGAGATGGCCCCACTGGCCACCGTGCTGGCTCCGGAGGAGATGGAGGGACGTCTTGCCTCCATCGGCAAACCTATCATGTCGGTGGAAACACGCATCGTCGATCCGGTCACTCTCAAGGAGTGCGCGCCGGGTGAACGCGGCGAAATCGTGCATCGTTCGCCACACGTGATGGTGGGTTACTGGCAGAAACCGGAGCAGACCGCCGAGGCCTTCAACGGTGGCTGGTTCCACTCCGGAGACCTGGCCTACGCCGATGAGGAGGGTTACATCTACATCGTTGACCGCATCAAAGATGTGGTGAACACCGGCGGAGTGCTGGTCGCCAGCCGCGACGTTGAAGAGGCACTCTACCTGCATGACGCGGTGGCCGAAGTGGCAGTGATCGGCACCCCACACGAGAAGTGGATCGAAGCGATCACTGCGGTGATCGTGCTCAAGGAGGGCATGGACACCAACGCCGAGCAGCTGCAGGCTCACTGTCAGGAACACCTGGCGCCCTTCAAGATCCCGAAAGAATTCATCTTCACCGAAGCGCTGCCCAAGAACACCGCGGGCAAGCTGCTCAAGCGCAACCTGCGCGAACAGTACAGCACGCTCGGATGAGCGTCCCAATCTGAGCCTAACCCGTAGCAGCCTTCTATCGGTTCCCGGTCCGCCAGGGGCCGGGGTCGCGGGCGGCCCGATACGGGCACCGTATGACTTTAGATAAGCCCCAGTGAAATAGGCTTGGCTTCAAGCTGTTTTCGACTTAGCAAAATCCCTTGCTCGTACCTGGTTATCAGGAACTCTCTTCAGCCCGCTGTTTGCGGGCTTTTTTCTTCATTTGCCGCCGCAGATGTTAAGCTGGACATCTCTTTCACGTTATCTGAGACCTCACATGTTCGATGTCCGCGTCTGCCCAAGTTGCCTGACCAAACGCCACGACGGCCTGAGCCGGGTCAGCCCCGCGATGTGGCAGGCAACGCTGGAGTACGTGGCCGAACATCAGCTGGCAAGCTGCGAAACCGTTGATGGCATTACCCAATGCCGTGATCAGTGCGGTCAGCTGTTACTGAGTGATGCCGACGGTCCTTATGTGCAGGATACGCTACTGGCCGAGGTGATCCGTGCCGGTTTTCGCAGTCAGCGCGCCCGTTTCTGACATAACCTTCCTCACGCCTTTCGTTCTGCCCCCCTAAATTCCTTCCCAAGTTAACACTAAATATCTGCTTACAAATTTAATTGTCACATTTGACAATTAATAAACCACAGATATAAACTGTCAAAACTGACAACAAACATTAAGAGTCTGGATATGGCACGTCCGAGCAAAAAAGAGGAACGCACCGAGGAGATCCTGCAAGCGTTCCGTCGCTGCATCGCTATTTACGGTCTGGAGGGCAGCACGCTGGAGCGTATCGCCGAGGAGGCCGGTCTTAAACGCAGCCTGGTGCGCCACTTTGTCGGCAATCGCGAGGATCTGGTGGAGAAGCTGGCCGAGCGGGTGATCAAGGAATCTGACGCCCAGTGGTCGATCTTCCTAGCTTATCTGCCACCCACCGATACCAGCACCTACCTGCTGGACGGTCTGTTCGACAAACAGCACAGCGATCCCGAATACGTGTTGGTGATCGAATCCCTGATCTTCGCCGCCGGTCGTGATGATGTGTTGCGCGAGAAGATGCAGCGCTGGATGAAACGTTTCACCGACGATGTCACCGCAATCCTGCGTCAGGACTTCCCGCTGGCGGACGACAATGAACTGGCGGCGATCTCTTTCGGCATCATCTCCCTCTACTTTAACCTGGATTCGCTGGCGCCATTGGCGATGTCTGACATCTATCGCCAGCCTGCACGCGAGGCGGCGGAGCGCCTGATCCAGACACTGAAGCAGCCAACGCTGATCCGCCCAGCCCACAGCCAAACCCACTGAGCCGGAGCCTGAGATGTCTCTGCCCAAACGCAACCTGCCGCTGCGCATTGTCTACGGCGGCGCCATCCTCGGCATGTTCGGTTTTCTGATCTGGCAGTCGCTGCCCTACGATGAACAGGGCCGCCCGCTGCTAAACAGTGCAGCCACAACTGAGACCGCGAAGAAGACTTCGTCCCCTGCCCCTGTTCAGCGCCCTGCCAACACCGTTAAACGTTAAACCCGGGAAGTGGGTGGTCTCTCAACGACTCTGGACCTGAACGGTGATCTGGACGCTCAGATCAACAGCCACTGGCAGCGTTTTGCCAACTCTGCGCTCGCCGTCGAGCTGCCCCGCCACCAGAATCGGGTCTACGCGGTTTACCACGACTACGACGCCGATCTGCAACGCCTGCGTCTGACACTGGGTTTTATCACCGTGGGTGATCGCCAGTACAACAGCACCGTTACCCTGCAAGCGGGCCGCTACCTGGAGCTACCGGAGCAGACGGTACTCGACAGCTGGCAAAATGCCTCCCGGCTGCCGGGAAACTTGCGCTATGAGACCGACTACGAGCGCTATCAGCTGAACAGATACATGCAACCCGTCAGTCAGGTCGCCTACGTGGCCGTGAAACAGGAAGCTCATCGATGAACGAAACAAGCTGGCTTGAATATATCGAATTCATGTCGTTCAACATCTACGACTGGGTGCTGGTGTTCGCCTTTCTGTTCCTGGGACTGGAGCTGCTGAACGAGGTTGTAACTCGCCGCTTTAATGGCGAACGTTTTCTGGAGAGCCTCTCCAGCATGTTCACCCAGGTGCCCTTCTACTTTGCGGAGATGCTGGTCTTCGGCGGTGCCGTGTATCTGTACTTTATGATCCACGAGCAGATCCCCTGGCAAATCCCGGTAAACGGCTACAGCGCGCTGCTGGTCCTGCTGCTGGCGGATCTGACCTACTACATCGAACACTACGCCATCCACCGCATCCGCCTGTTCTGGCTGGCGCATTCGGTGCACCACAGCTCCGGCGTGTACAACACCGCCACGGCGTTCCGCTTCAGCCTGTTCGATCCGATGGTATCGGTGCTGTTCCACCTGCCGCTGGTACTGATGGGTTTCAATCCGATCCTGATCTTCGCCGCCGAGGTGCTGGTGCAGGCGTACCAGTTCTGGATTCACAATGAGATGGTCGGCAAGCTCGGTCCGTTAGAGTGGCTCCTCAACACCCCGTCGCACCACCGCGTACACCACGGCTCCGACAAGAAATACATCGACAAGAACTTCGGCGGCATCCTGATCATCTGGGACCGGCTGTTCGGCACCTTCCAGAAAGAGGAGGAGCTGCCCACCTACGGCCTGACCACACCGATGACCAGCAAGAATCCGCTCACTGTGCAGTTCTACGAGTTCCCGCGCCTCTATCGCGATCTGCTTCAGGCGCGCAACGGACGGGAGGTCTACGGTTATCTGCTACGACCGCCGGGCTGGCAGCCGGACCCTCCACCTGACATCGCACCTGAAAAAACCGCATCCACTGTGGGTCACTAACCCTTACAGGTACACATTATGGACAATCTGAATCGTACCAGCCGCTTCCTGATGCAAGCGACGCTGGGGATCAACCACGCCACCCTGAAACAGGTGGCAGACGTCGGCATCGAACGCTGGCTGGAGCAACAGCTCAACAGCCGGGCCGCCAATACACGCACCTTCGAGTCCGGCACGGACGCGATCTGGCAGCATTTCCGCTCGCGTCTGAAATCCGCCCACGGTGAGTCTGCCATCAACGGTGACGGCAATAACCCGGCGCTGCCATATAAGTGGTACTTCCACATGGCGTGGTGGCACCACTGCCTGAGCAGCAACGAGGACCTGCTGCGCCAGCGCGTGGCGCAGGCGCTGAGCGAGATTTTGGTGATCTCCGATAACTCCTCGCTGGAGCTGGATGCTGTGGGTATGGGCAGCTACTACGACCTGCTCTACAACCACGCCTTCGGCGACTACGCGGACCTGCTCTATGACGTCTCCCTGCACCCGTGCATGGGTGTGTACCTCTCACATATGAACAACCGCAAGGCGGACCCGACGCGGCATATCCACCCGGACGAGAACTACGCCCGCGAGGTGATGCAGTTGTTCAGCATCGGCCTCTATCAGCTCAATCCGGACGGCAGCCGTAAGACCGGCCGTGACGGCCAACCGCTGGCGACCTACGACAACCGCGATATCAAGGAGCTGGCCCGCGTCTTCACCGGCCTGCGCGCGCACAGCTACCAGTACGAGTGGAACACCTCCTTCTGGCAAAGCAGTTACAACGGTTACGCCGTGGGGTTTGAGGACGGCATCGACAAGACCTACAAGACGGTGCCGTTCGTCAATATGATCCGTCCGATGGAGATCGACGAGGATTACCACGACCGCGGCCCAAAACGCCTGCTCAACGGCCATATCAACCTGCCCGGCGGACAGTCGGGCAAGCAGGAGATCCGCGCCACCATCGACGCCCTGGTGCGCCACCCCAGCACCGCGCCTTTTATCGCCCGCCACCTGATCAACCAGCTGGTAACCTCTAATCCGTCGCCCGATTATGTGCGTGCGGTGGCGGCCAAGTTCGGCCCACGGGGGGATCTGAAAGCGGTGGTGCGCGAGATCCTCACCTACCCGCTGCAAAACCCGGTCGCCGAAGTGGCGTTCTCATCTGCCCGTCGCGACGGTGCGCAGGAGATACAGTCGCAGAAACTGAAATCGCCTCTGCTGCGTGTCACCCAGCTGCTGCGTGGTTTCAGCGCCCGTAACGAATCCGGCCAGCTGTGGCTGATCGGCGACGACGTGCAGGAGATGCTGCAACAGCACCCGCTCGCCTCACCGACGGTGTTCAACTTTTACAAACCGGATTTCGTACCACACGGCCCGCTGGAGCGGCGCGATCTGGTAGCCCCGGAGTTTGAGCTGCTCACCTCCGCCACCTCCATCGCCTACGTAAACTTTATGTATTACTGGTTCTTCGGCGATTTCTACCCGGCGGTCAGTACTGCGATCAACGCCACACCAGGCATCCATAACGTGCCCGAGCTGGACCCTGATCGCCTGCAACAAAACAGCCGCGACCGCATCCGGCTGGACTTCCGCCATGAGCTGACGTTGGCTGCCGCCGGTAAACACGACGAGCTGATCGACCATATGAGCCTGCGGCTCACCGGCCAGACCGATTTGGCGATAAAACCACGCATCAAAGCGGCCTTCGAACGTTATAAGGACACGCCGATCTGGGTGGTCCAGACGGTGGCATTTATGCTGGCGATCTCACCTGAATTCACCGTGCAGGAGGCCTGATCATGGATTCCAACATCACCCGTCGTAATCTGATCAAGGCTGGCGCTGCCGTTAGCGCCGGGCTGGCGTTGTCCGGTGTTGCGCCGTCATTTGCTGCCCCAGCGCCACGTCCACAGCCGGTGTCGCTCAACCTGCGTCCGCAGAAAAAAGCGCTGGTGTTTATCATGCTCGACGGCGGTAACGACAGCTTCAATATGCTGGTACCGACCAGCGATCGTCACTACCGAGAATACCGTGAAAACCGCAGCAATCTGGCGCTGAGCAAAAGCGACCTGCTACCCCTCTCCGGCTATCGTGACAGCCAGGATCGCAGCTTCGGCCTACACCCGAGCATGGGAGAGGTGCAGCAGCTGTTTAATCAGCAGAAACTAGCCTTTGTTACCAACATTGCCCCAATGATCGAACCGGTGAGCAAAGCGGCGATGCAAAACGGTAGCGCGCAAATCCCGCTGGGCCTGCTCTCCCACGCCGATCAGTTCCGCCACTGGCAGACCAGCCGTCCGCACCAGCGCATCAACGCTGGCTGGTTCGGTTACTTTGCCGACGCCCTGCAACCCAACCGCCCGGTGAGCCAGATCCCAATGAACATCTCGCTGGCGGGCAGCAACATCATGCAGAACGGTGTGCAATCCAGCCACTACTCCATCACGGACAAAGGCAGCGTGGGGCTGATCGTCAACGAGGAGAAAACCCCTCTCAACCGCGAACTGCTGGACAGTTTTGAAGACCTGCTCAGTGCCGACTACAAAAATGATCCGTTCAAGCAGACCTATCTGGCGCTCACTCGCGAAGCTCAGGCGCAGCATGAAGTATTCCACCGTGCCACTACCAATGTGCGCGTACCAGGCACGTTCTCAGATACGCCGCTGTCACAGCAACTAAGAAAGGTGGCGCAGAGCATCAAAGCCGCCGACGCCCTCAATATGCACCAGCAGACCTTCTTCCTGCGTTACATCGGCTGGGATCACCACGACGAACTGCTCAACAATCACAGCAAGATGTTACGTGTACTCAGCCAGGCATTGGGTGAGTTCCAGCAGGCGCTGGACAGCATGGGGCTGAGCGATCAGGTGATCACCTTCACCGGCTCCGATTTCGGCCGCACCCTTACCTCCAACGGTAACGGCACCGACCACGGCTGGGGCGGTAACACTTTGGTGATGGGCGGCGATGTGCAAGGTGGCCAGCTCTTCGGTAAATATCCCTCGCTGGCACTGGACAACAACCCGGTCAACGCCGGGGATGGTGTGCTGATCCCGACCACCAGCACCGATCAACTCTACGCGGAACTGGCGCATTGGTTTGGTGTGCCACGTGACCAGCTCAACGGGCTGTTCCCCAACCTGAAACACTTCAACAACGGAACATCGCTGGGCGGATTGATCCGCGCCTGATCGCCGATAAGACGCCGATAAGAGAAGGAACACCGATGAAAACTGTACTGAAAACCGTCTTACTGTCAGGTCTGATCAGCCTCAGTCCGCTGGCTAACGCTGCGCTGGACGAAAAGCAGGTACGCAACTTCTACGAACAGCTGCTTGCGCAGATCCACAACGAGGACAGCAGCTTCTTCGACCACTTCCAGCCGAATGCGACTATCCACTTCGCGGTGCCGGTCAGCTGGCAGATGGGCGAACCAGGCAAGGTCACCCTGGAGGAGTACAAGTACCTGATTGAGGAGACCTGGAACTACACCGAGAACTACAATTTCGACGTAAATAAACTCGAGGCGGTTCAGGATGGTGATGCGTTTAAGGTCAGCGCCGACCTGCTGGAGCGTTACACCATGCAGGGCCACACCTTCAGCACCACCAACAACATGGAGCTCCGTGTGGTTGAACTGGACGGCAAACCCAGAATCGCTACGTACCACTCCACCATCAGCGACGCGCCGGCGGCCGTAGCAGACAAATCCGCCAAACCTGCTAAATAGCAGGCAACACCCAGTTTCACAGGCCTGCGGTTTTAAGACTTCCGCAGAAACAGGGACGTTGCCGACCGGAATCGCCGCCGGTCGGCGCCTGTGTCCATTTGTTCGCACCCATGTTTTTATTGCGTACGTCTCAGGAGTCAACGATGTCTGACAACGAAGTGATCCACCTTCCGAAAGCGGCCTACACCTCACAGGCATGGTTTGAACGCGAACAGGAGATGCTCTTTGAGAAAAACTGGCAGTTCGCCGGTTTTACCGAAGACCTGCCTGAACCGGGTGACTTTCTCACCGTACAGGTGGGCCGCATCAACCTGATCGTGATCCACG
This sequence comes from uncultured Marinobacterium sp., assembly GCA_947501565.1. Lineage (GTDB taxonomy): Bacteria > Pseudomonadota > Gammaproteobacteria > Pseudomonadales > Balneatricaceae > Pontibacterium. The sequence goes on along the minus strand of CANMWJ010000012.1, from coordinate 60,826 downwards.
GCCCGGATGGCCAGCTGCGCGCCTTCCACAACATGTGCCGTCACCGGGGTACCCAGCTGCTGCGCACCTGCGGCAAAGCGGGTAAAGCGATCACCTGCCCCTATCACGACTGGAGCTACGCTCTGACCGGTGAGCTGATCTCCGTGCCACAGCAAAAAAGCGAGTTTCCCGATCTCAACAAGAAAACCCTCGGCCTGCATAAGGCTTCGGTCGAGACCTGGCTGGGGATGATCTGGGTGCACCCGGAACCGGCCGCACCTTCGCTGCAACAGTGGCTAGCGGGGGTGCAGGACTATATCGGCCCACACCGGGTGGAGGAGCTGGTCGAATACGCCGAGGGTGCCACCGAACACGAGATCAACGCCAACTGGAAGATTGTGGTAGAGAACTACATCGACGGTTACCACCTGGCACACCTGCACTCCGCCACGCTGAACATGTACGACCACAAACAGCAGGAGAGCGGTTTTATCGGCCCTCACTTCGCCTTCTATGAACCGCTGAGCAGGGAGTATGCGGCCAATCTGGACAAGATGAGTCCGCTGCCGGTGATCAATCACTTCACCGACGAACAACCGCTGGGCGCATACGTACCGATGCTGTTCCCCAATTTTGGGCTAGCCGCGTCCGAATCCAGCTGGTCGATCTTCCATATCATCCCGCTGGCACCGGACCGTACCAAGGTGATCACCCGCACCCGCGTCAAACCCGCCTCCGACTGGGCCTACCTCTGGCAGAGCAGCAAAAGCTACGCCAGCTTCTGGCATATGGGTGGCAAGTATAAGGAGGGCACAGATGCGGACGATCCGATGATGAGCGGCGATTTTATGGCTGAGGATATCTACGTCTGCGAGCAACAGCAGAAGTCACTGGCCTCACCAATGTTTTCGGTCGGTGCGACGGCCCTGCATCAGGAAAAAGCGGTGCGGGAATTTCAGAAAATTGTGCTGCGGATGATGGATACTGAGGGTAAATAAAGGGCAGACTGCACTCTCATTTCCACCAAACGACTCAGCAGCATATTGTTGTAAACGCTGTAGGCTAACATGTGTATCCAGACTAATTCGCAGGGGCTTGGTCGATCTGGTTTTTCAGGGTATCCAAGCGCATCTGCATGCTGGTACTGATCTCGGTGAGTTCAGCGATGGCAGCACTCTTTTCCGCCTCGGCCAGGATCAGGCGATCATCCATCAACTGCTGAGCGCGGGTGTGCAAAGCAGAATGCACCTGTTCGATCTCTTTATACGCGGGCAGAGTGCCGTAATGGACCCGACCGAGGCCGTAATACCAGCGCCCGAAGCGACAGCTGTTGTGGTCCCCCACCCGACGGGCCAAACCAGAAGGTCGGCCGCTCAATGCCTTCAGCAGTTCGTCGAGCCAACGCCGGTGTTCCATCTCTGCCACCAGCAGCGCCCGCCGCTCAGGGGGTAATTGCGTCCCTGATATATGCCAATCATCCGGGAGTGACCAGTGCTGCACCCACGCCAGTACCTCTGCCTCTGGCATCGGTCGTGCAATGCCGTACCCCTGCACGATGCTGCAGCCCAGCTGCACCAGTAGTCGGCCATGTGCGGCAGACTCAACCCCCTCCGCCACCAGCTCTCGATTAAAGGCCTGTGCGAGGCCTATCACGCTCTCCACGATCGCCAGGTCCTCCGGGTCATCCAGCATATCGCGCACGAAGGACTGATCGATCTTCAGTGTTTCCGCAGGTAAACGACGGAAGTAGGTCAGCGAAGAGTAACCGGTGCCAAAGTCATCCAGGGCGATGCGGAAGCCCAGTGACTGACAGATCTCGAACACACGTCCTGCATGGTGCATATCCTCAAGGGCTGACGTCTCCAGCACCTCAAATTCGAGTAAACCGGGAAATACCTCGGGATACGTATTCATATAGCGATGTAGTCGGGCAATAAAGTCATCCGCCAGCAAAGTAGAACCTGTGAGATTGATACTCAGGCGCAGGTTTACTTCCTGTCGATGCCAGCGCTGTAGCAGCTGAAATGCCTGTTGCAGGACCCAGTGGTCGATCTCGATCTCCACTTGTTGTCCAGCCACAGCAGGCAGGAATTCATTCGGCGGCAGCATGCCCCTCTCTGGATGCTGCCAGCGGATTAACGCTTCGAAACCCTGCACACGCTGCTGCACCAGATCGACCTGCGGCTGGTAAAAGAGTTCGAACTCCTCATCCGCCAACGCCTGCGTGATACGCTCTATGGTACTGTGCCGATGCAGTGCCCGCTTGTCACGATCCGGGTCGTAAAACTGATAGCGGTTGCGCCCCGCCAGCTTGGCCTGGTACATCGCCTGATCTGCGTGCCGCAACAATCGATCAGCGTCAGCGCCATCATCCGGGTGCAGGGTGATACCCATACTGGCTGAGATCTGCAGCTCCTGTCCGCCCACAGAGATCGGCGCGGATAGAGCCATCAACACACTCCCCGCCGTTACCTCACATTCTGCAACACTTTCCAGCCCGGTAAGCAGCAACACAAACTCATCACCTCCCAGACGCGCGACCGTATCCTGTCCCCGCAGACTGTCCGTCAGGCGACGCGCAACTTCAACCAGCAGCAAGTCGCCCATATCGTGCCCATAGAGATCGTTCACCGGCTTAAAGCCGTCCAGATCCAGATAACAGACTGCAGTGTAGTGATCGTCCCGGTCAGCCCGCAGCAGCGCCTGGTCCATCCGATCCGCCAGCAGCACACGGTTTGGCAGCCGCGTCAGTGCATCATAGTGAGCCAGCAGCTCCAGCTTCTCCTGATGGCTTTTCATCTGGGTAATATCCGAGAATACCGCCACGTAGTGGGTGAGGTTACCGCTTTCGTCTTTGATACTGGAGATGGTCATCAGCGCGATATACACCTCACCGGACTTTCGGCAATTAGAGATCTCTCCACGCCAGTACCCCTGCAGTTGCAAAGTACGCCATAGATCCCGGTAGAAACCGGCATCCTGACGCCCGGATTTCAGGAGGGAGGGTAACTGACCTAAAACCTCGTCACGGCGATAACCGGAGATCTCACAAAACGTGGGATTCACATCCAGAATCCGCTGATCCGCATCGGTGATCATAATCCCTTCGTGGGCGTTTTCGAACACGCTGGCGGAGAGTCTCAGGCGCGCTTCAGACTCCACTCGGCTGGATTCGTCCATCACGTAGCCGCGTAGTACTTTCACCTGCCCCTGCTCATCACGTTCTGCCACGGTGTAGTCGTAGAGCCAGAAACAACTACCATCGGCGCGGATCACGCGGTAACGTTGCTCCCAGCGCTCCCGCCCGGCAGCAAAGAAATGCTCTACCTCCTGACCTATTCGGGCAGCATCATCCGGATGGATACAGTCGCTATAGTTGAACGTTGGTGCACACATCTGCTCGGCGCTGTAACCGAACAGGTTGTGGATGTTGGAGGAGGCATAGCGTACACGCCATCCGTCAGCCGGCTCCCAGATCAACACGCCAACCGGCCCGCCGGCGAACAGGTCACGTTCGGCCAGCAGTTCATCTTCCGCATAACGCCGGGCGGAGATATTTCGCGCAACCCCCAGCACCCCGAGCAGCTGCTGTGACCTGTCTCTCATCGGGGTTTTGATCACCTCGTACAGCGCCTCGTGGCTACCGTCGCTGTAGCGCAGTACCTCTTCGTTCATACGTGGCCGGTCAGCAGCGATCGTCTTGCGGTCGTTCGCGCGGAAGAACTCCGCTTCATCACGGGAAAACAGATGGTAGTCACTCTTACCGATCAACTCTGCTTCCGGGTAACCGGCAACCATCTCAAACAGGTGGTTACAACTCAGATAATTACCATCGGGATCTTTCAACCAGATCAGGTCGGGTAGCGTGTCGAGCAATGTACGCAGGAACTGTCGCCCACTCTCCAGTTCCGCTTCAACAGCGATACGTTCGGTCTGGTCCAGCATCAGCGTTAACAGCGTCTGATGCCCATTCAGGGTTAACAGACAGGCGTTAAACAAACCCTTGCGAATACTGTTATCACGGCAGCGAATATCCACCCGGATATTCTCGATTGAGCCTGACTGCAACAGCTCAGCGACCATCTGCTGGCGTTGTGGATAGTCCACAAACAGCTGCAACTCCTGTGAACTGTGCCCCACCACCTCATCGGCGCTATACCCGGTCGCCTGCTCAAACGCACGGTTTACTTCCCTGAAACATCCGCTCTCCATGTCTGTTAGCGCCATGGCTACCGGACTGTTTAGGAAGACAGCGGCAAACTGACTCTCCAGAGCGATCTGCTTGCTCAGATCCCGCATGATCAGAAAAAGTGCGGGCTGTTTGTGCCAACGCCCGAGACGACTACGGATCTCAACCGGTACAGACAAAGACTGGTCGGTGAGCAGTGGCAGCTCCGCTATCTCCTGCGAGCCATTTATCATTCGCGTGAACATACGTCGCGCTTCAGCACGATTATCCGGATCATGCAGACAGGCATGATCCATCCCAAATAGCACCTCACGCTCAAAACCGGTTTTATCGCGGACAGCCTGATTGCAAAAGTGAATCCGGCCCTTAAGGTCGAGTACAAACAGCATATCCTGCAAGCTGTCGAACAGACGCTGAAAGTCACCTTCTATAGCGGGTTCTTCCGGCTCTGGCACGGAAATGGCACTCGCTGGCAACAGACTCTCAGGAGGGAGTTCAGATAGGGAAGCGGTAAGATTCAGGCCACCGGCGAGGGCAGAGACAATGGTGTCGCTGGTCAGGATGCCGACCAGCTGCTCCTCAGCATATACCTGCAGGGAGCTGTACTTGCCGACACCAAGTAGATGAACCGCCTCCTGAAGCGATGTTTCGAGCGCAATCGTCGGTGCACCCTTGTGCTGACTATGATGCGGAGCAGACAACGTCTCCTTCGTCATCACAACATGCCTCTCGATAACCGGAAATGTTCAGCCGTTCGTATATCCATATCGTTTCCCTACCAGGTACAACTCGTCAGATACCGCAACTGTTTTCTGCTGCAGGCTGCCCAGTAAATCAGCAGTTCCCGCAAACGAGCCTAACGTCATGCTGACTTAGTACGCGGTATCCGACAATCCAAATCGGGCCTTATGCTGATATATCTCAGCATCCGCTGCAATCCCAATATATCCCTTTAAATTCAAGGCCTTTAATCGAGCGGACAAAAATGACAACGGATGAATTTGTGCTACTTTTTCAAGGCAGCCCCGATATGGCTTTGATCGATTGACGTGCAACCGTTCGATCTGGACCGGTTTCTGCAGCCGCCATTCAAACGAATGCCTTAAGGTTTCATCGACTTTTAACACAAGCTTTTCATGTCTCACAGAACGAACATTCACTTATCTTTAAATTGGTTACCTGAAAGATGCAGAAGTAGCACGAAAAATTATCAAACAAGAGTTTAAAACACCTCTCCCTTAAAACTATATTTTTTGGTACTCTCCCAAAGGTCTCGTTCGTAAAAACAACGCAGTATCTGAATTGTTTGACTTAAGTAGACCCTGTTCTTTTTCAATTGGTGCGATAATTTGCGCACAGCGTGACAGCGCGAAAATAACGGATCTGCATAGTGACCTTAGGGTCGGAGTCTATTAGGAAGTCACAGGATGACGGACGCACCACTACTTTTATTGGTGAATGGTAATGATTCGCAGCGGTCGACGCTCGCCCGCTTTGTCAGCCGCCATTCCTCCTACGACGTAATCGAAGCCCGCACCGGGCCCGAAGCGGTTGACGTGCTTAAGCGCTTGGATATCCGTTGTGTGATCAGCGATATCGCCCTGCAAGGCCTCGATGGCTGGCGCCTGGTGCGAATGGTTCGCTCCGGCGTGTTCAGCTGCAGCGCGGATACGCCTTTTATCATGGTCACCAGCACCTGGTGTCAGCGCATCGCGGAAACCACCGCGCGCGAGTTCGACGTTGACCTGTTGTTACCCTACGACGACTACCAGCAGCTGCAACAGTTACTGCCCCTGATCACCGCCTCCAGTACTGACGACAAACAATCTCGCATTCTTGCCGTTGAGGACGCAGAAGAGACCGCCAAACTGATTCAGCGTATCCTGCGTCATCGCTTCATCGTTGATGTTGCCGAAGACGGCCCTACGGGACTCGAACTCTGGCGCCAGCACAAACACTCCATCGTCCTGCTTGATGTGATGCTGCCGGGGATGTCCGGCCCGGAGGTGATGGACAGAATGCTGGCGGAGAATCCTGCACAGACCATCGTCATCATGACCGCACACGGCTCGATGGACCTGGCGGAAGAGCTGATGCTGAAAGGCGCCGCCGACTTTATCAGCAAACCGTTCCGCAACGAGCAACTGCGCAAGGTGTGCGAGATCGCCGCCCGCCGCGAAGACTTCCTGGTCAGCAACGAACAGTTTGCCGAAACCATCGAATCGCTGAAACGCAATGAGAATGCCCTCGCCTCTCAGGCCGTGGAGCATAAAAGCATCCTCGATAACCTGACCACTGCGGTTCTGGAGCTGAATGACAGCGGAGAGATCGTCTTTGTAAACCACGCTTGGACCCAACTCACCGGCATGGAGGAGACCTCCTCCAAGGGTAAGACGCTGGCAGAGTTTACCTGTACCAGCTCATTCTATTTCTCTGCCGAGTTGGAGCATGCCATCGAAACGCTGGTGGCACGCACTGAAACCCGCAGCCGACTGGAATTTAAGCTCAAGCAGGAGTATAGCCACGGCGCCTGGGTTGAAGCGCGCTTTAACCGGATCATCCGTGACAACAACCAGTTAGCTATCTCGGTAGCAATCGACGATATATCCGCACGTAAAAATGCTGAACAGCGGCTGGAATATCTGGCGATGCATGACTCGCTTACCGGGTTGTACAACCGTCACTATTTCGATAAAGAGCTAGCGCGGATCGCCTCTATCGCCGCCCACAACGGCGTCCCCCACTCCCTGCTGTATATCGATCTTGACCACTTTAAAGCGATCAACGACACCCAAGGGCACAGTCAGGGCGACTCGGTACTGAAAGATGTGGCAACTAAACTGAGCCGCCGCCTGCGTCAGACCGACCGTCTCTGCCGTATCGGCGGCGACGAGTTCACGGTCCTGTTGAGCAACACCGACCTGACTCTGGCCCGCCGTATCGCGGAAGACCTCTGCTCCCTGGTGGCGATGGACCAGTACACCTTTGGCGAGCAGATCTTCAAGATCAGCTGCAGCATCGGCATCTGCCAGATCGATGGCAGCGAAGACAATTCGCAGAACTACCTGCAGCAGTCTGACATCGCTCTCTACGTCGCCAAGGGTAATGGACGCAACAGCGTGCATATCTACACCGCAGAGGACAAAGAGAGCTACAACGTTAAGTCCAGCATGAAATGGCTGCACACCGTCCAGAATGCGATGGAGCAGGACGGCCTGCTGCTGCACTTCCAGCCGGTATACCACATCCCGAGCAACCGGGTCTCCTATTACGAAGCTCTGGTGCGCCTGATGATCGACGACCAGATCGTTTATCCCGGCGACTTCATCCCGGCGCTTGAACGCTTCGAAGAGATTGAACTGCTCGACAAACATGTGATCGATAAAGCGATCAAAGCGCTGTCTGAAAATCCACAGCTGAAGAAGGTGGCGATCAACCTCTCCGCCCAGGCGTTCCGTAACGACGACCTGGTGCCGATGATTCAGCAAAAGCTGGATGAGTATGGCGTTGAACCAAACCGGGTGATCTTTGAGCTGACCGAAAGCGCCGGCCTGGCCGACCTCAGCGCAACCACAGCAATGGTCGAACAACTGTCCAGCATGGGCTGCGTATTCTCCATCGACGACTTCGGTACCGGTTTCAGTACCTTCTCCTACCTGAAGAACCTGCCTGCGGATACGGTAAAGATCGACGGTTCCTTTATTAAAGAACTGAGACACAGCAGCATCGACCGCGCCCTGGTGCGTTCAATCCGCGAAGTTGCCTTTGCACTGGGCAAGAAAACCGTCGCCGAGTTTGTCGAGGACCACGAGACCCTCGAACTTCTGCGCGAGATTAAAGTTGAATACGCTCAGGGTTACTACCTGGGCAAACCCAAACCTATCGAACAACTGTTTTACAGGGATGTGGAGTTGGTCCTCGAACATGATGACTGACGCCTCTCGGTTGAGCGGACACGCAAAGCCCTGAAGCAAATTAACAATGGAAGTAGAAGTAATGGATACGCATCAGATGAAGGAAAACCCGGCCCCGCAACCTGAACCTCAGCCCACCTGTGGTGACAGAATTGTAGATTACCTGCTCGCGTTGGGGGTTGAGCGCGTATTCGGGGTGGCTGGCGGGGCCATCGAACCCTTCTTTGATGCGGTCGCACGTGCTGAGCGCCACTCACCGATCCGCATGACCGCGGCACGCCACGAAACCGGCGGCGCCTTTATGGCCGATGGTTATTATCGCGAAACCGGCACCATGGCCGTCTGCTGCTCTACCACCGGCCCGGGCGCGACCAACATGATCACCGGCGTGGCCAGCGCCTTTCAGGATAATATTCCGCTGCTGGTGATCACAGCACAGACACCGATGTTCAAATTCGGCAACGAAGCCCTGCAGGACAGCTCCTGTGCCGCCGTTGATATCGTCTCAATGTACAAAAGCTGCACCAAATACAGCACCCTGGTGTCCAATCCAGAGCAACTTGAACATAAGCTCACGATGGCGCTTTCACTGGCTAACACAACACCTAAAGGTCCCGTTCACCTGAGCATCCCGGCAGACCTGCTCAACAAACCCCAACCTGCCCCTAAGAAGATCAACCCATCGGTTCTGCAACCTGAATTAACCATCAGCACGCCGAACGGTCTGGAAAGGCTCAGCGACGAGATCGCAGAAGCCAAGCGTATCGCCATCCATGTGGGAGAGAACTGTGACGGATGCGGTGAACAGATACGTCAGTTGGTAGAAACACTCAATGCCACCTTTATCTGTGATCCTGCTGGCAAACGCTGGGTGGATGAGACCCATCCGCAGTTCTGCGGCGTTATCGGATTTTCCGGTCACGCCAGCGCCCGCAAACTGGTTGTCGATCAAGAGTATGATCTGCTCCTTACGATCGGCACTAAAGTGGGTGAACTGGGCAGCAGCGGCTGGGAACCTAAACTGCTAAGTGAGCGCATGATTCATATCGACGATAGCCCACATAATTTTGCGCGCACACCCAACGCCCGGCTGCATGTCTGCGGCAACCTTAGCGACCTTCTCCGGCAGCTGAATACTCAGGCTCAACAGATGTATGCTCAGGGCAAGCGTTGGAATTCACTGCTTAAACCGGAATACAGCGAGATTCTCGCGCCGGCCGATGCCAAACTTGCGCAGAGCGCATCCACCCCGCTCAAACCGCAACGCCTGTTCACCAGCTTGTCGAACAACCTGCCAGAAGACGCGCGGGTTTATCTGGATGCCGGTAATGCCTGGTCCTGGGGTATCCACTACCTGTTGCGCAAAGACACAGCAGCGCATTACCGCATTGCAATGGGTTACGGCACCATGATGTGGGCGATCGGTGCCTCGGTGGGCGCGGCCTTAGCCAATCCTTCAGCCCCACACCTCTGCGTAACCGGTGATGGAAGCTTCCTGATGAGCGGACAGGAGATCACCGTCGCAATCCAACATAACTTGCCATTGGTGATGATGATCCTGAATGACGACGCTCTGGGCATGGTGAAGCACGGTCAACGGATGGGGGGGGCGGAGCAAACCTGCTTTGAACACCCCCACGTAAGCTACGCGGCGATTGCCCAAGCGATGGGGATCGAAGGTATCGTCATCCACACGCCTGAAGAGCTGGAAGCTCTGGACTTCGAGAGCCTGTTTGCCAAACAAGCACCGACTATTATCGACCTGCGTATCGACCCTGAAGAAGCACCGCCGATGGGGGAAAGGGTGAAGGGGCTTACCACCAGTAAATAGCAAGCCCGGAAGGTTTAAGCTTCCCTGACCCGCTCAGGGAAGCTCTCTGTCTTCAACACCGGTATAAACGATGTCATCGCAGCGCATCGGCAGAAATGTACCGGCCGGTTTATCGTTGGCTTCGACGTAGCAGGCAAGCACACCAGACATAACGATCAATGCGGTGATTCGGCCAATCTCTTTTTTCGAGTATCCCTGATCTGCCAGGAAAGCAACCACGTAACCAGAGTAGTTAACACATTCATCGTACTCGGCAGTCAGATACTCGCTGATCTCCATCACCAGCGTTTCATATTCCCCCATCCCGAAACCAAGACGAGACGCCAGTCGCTGCATCACATCAACACGCTCATCCCCCTTGGCGACGGGACGTGCAAAACCGGCAACATCCCGATGGGTTTTCAGGTGATGAGTGATCATGTCCGGCACAGACACACCCTTACGATGTTCAGCCATCGCGTATTCAAGGAAATCCATCACGCCATAGGCTGTCCCGGGACCATACATCGCCGATTCTGAAGCCAGCACCCCGGCACAAACCCCTGCAGTCTTGCGCGCACGTGACGTGCCTGCCAGAGATCCCATCTGGTTACACCAGATCCGCGAGTCGGGCCAGCTAGAGCAGTGATAGCAGCCTTCCAACCACTCTGCCAAGCGTCGCTCTGGCAACTGCCCGGTCATGTCCATGATCATCTGTTGAAAAAAAGAAACCTCTCCAACCAGGTCTTCCAGCAAGTTGTAACCATGGCTGTACACCTGGTCGCCAACCCGCCATCCACCTTTTTTGGTCGTGATTTTTTTGTGGTTTCTATCCCAAATCCCTGTGGTCATATTTTTATTCGATGACATAGTTTTCATCCGCAAGAAAAGGCATATCGGTGAGTGGACGGGATGCTTTTTCACTTGCCTGCGCCGCAATCCCTGGCGCACTGGCGATCTGGTATATCAGCTCAGCCTGATACGGATTGAAACCCAGATCCAACATTACGGCGGCAAATAATCCGCTAATCCGCCAGCCGCAATCTGCTTTGGACAAAGCATCTGATAGTTCAGACGCCCATGCTGTGCGCGGTAACTCCGCGTTTAACGCAAGAATATTCTCCGCCAGCTTTCTTGCATAGGGATCTGCGGTACCGAAAACAGTGCCAAAACCTGGAGCTACGGTGATATCACCTTCGGCAACAGAATCACCCATATCCTCCAATCGCTGAGCAGCCACTTCTTCTGCCGGCGTCCAGCGGTTTTTGCGAATGAAGCCTGCAGCAAGCGAAATCTCATGACTTCCCTGCCACTCCCCGCTCATTACACTTAAAGATACTGGCAATATATGGCTGACCGTCGTTTTACTCACTGCAGCATTCATAGCAGCCCGCGTCGCCGCATGACGCGGCCCAGGGTGAATTACGCTGACCAACAGCGTATCAAACACTTTTAACTGTTCCGGGGAGGGGAGCTCTCGTCGAAATAGCAGAAATAGTACTTCGGAAAAGCTCTTGTTGTTCGCAAGGGCCAAGTGCTCATAACCGTGACACCGGGCCTCGTCCACATGATAGGGATTATCGGCGTTTGGCGTTTCCTTCCAGATCGCCGTTGACACCTTTTCACAAAATTTAATACTGCGTCGTTGCTCTGCTACTTTTTTTGTCATGCGTTTTTCACCAATGTAGCCATCCTTATGCAAAACAGTTGGCGTTCAACATCGAACTGTCTCACTACTAGCGATTTAAAATCGATAACGAACCTCACCCCATACACTGCGACCTTCCAGAGGATAATCATCCGGAATAGCACTGTTGGACGGTTCTCTGGCATCAGCATCAAATAGGTTTTTCACGATAAGGGAGATAGACAGCTGATCCTGATAGAAATTACGCCCAACCTTCATATTTACAAGCTGATAGTCATCGATATCCGGTCGTGAATCGCCCTGCTCCCGAGAACGCTCATCTACCCAATAATGTTGTAAAGATGCGGACCAATCCGCTCTTAGCTGATATCTCAGATCAAGGTAGGTGGTATGGGATGGCGCGGACGCAATCTCTCGCCCGGAATCTGAATCCTCAGCCCGCTGAAATGCGTATGTACCATAGAGACTGAATCGATCTGTCGGCCGCCAATCAAGCTCCACTTCCATACCGTAACCGTTCTGGTTACGTGCGTTCTGGTACTCCTGGTTAGTGCCTACAGCCACGGTTGCGATAAGGTCAGTTGCTTTGTAATTGAATAAACTGAGCTTTAAATTGGTATCGAAGTTAGGACGGTAATCAAATGCAAGCTCCCAGGTCTTAATCTCCTCAGGCTTAAGATCAGGGTTGCCCAGCGTCGATGGATTATTGATGATGTGCTGCTCACCAAAGGATGGGGCGCGAAATGCCTCGCCATACATTAATTTAGTGGTCAGATTATGCATCGTTTCCCATACAAGGGCTAAGCGGGGGTTGGTGGTATTACCGAAGTCTTCGAAATGATCCCAGCGCACACCGGCGGTAAAAGACCAATCATGATTGACCTGCCACTGGTCCTGAAGAGAGACGAAATAAGCTTTACGTTCCTGATCCTTCAAATAGATATCGGAAGTTCCAGTGACGTTTTTTAAGGTACCATCAACAACTGGGTCTGGGGCATTACCATCTATCACGCCCGGACCAAAGTTTTTATATTCCTCTGTACTCAGCTCACTTAAGCTTGCCCCCGTCGCGAGCCTTAAGGAGTGGTCCTGAATACCGTAGTACAATCCGGAGAACTCAACTTTTGTCTCTTCTGCACTGAGCCGCGGATTGCCGATATAACCATCAGGAAACTCAACAAGAGGTGCGGTGGGATCGAATACCGCATTGCCATCCGTACCAATTCTCAATTTACTGCCTGCAGGAAAGAGGACGAAAAAGGAGTTTGTTTCTGTACGTTGATAAGAGAGGGCACTGCTTACTTTAAATGTATCGGCGATGTCTCTGTCGTAGCTGAGGCGGCTTAATTGCTGGCTGGAGTCCTGATAGCCCGTATTATCCAACGCACGCGCTCCGCCCTGCCCCAAACCACCGTGGTCCAGATCCCAGAACCAGTTCTCAAACGACCATGCCCCCAGTTTCATGTCCAGATGCACGTTTGTAATGTCGTAATCGGTACTTAACGACCCGGGAGCCAAAGAAGCCTGGGTACTGAAGAGTTGATCCAGTGCGGTTTGGGCATCGGAGCCAATTACACGTCCGGAGTCGCCGTCGGAGGTCTGGGTTTCCAGTGAAAAGTTCACGGAAAAGTCATCTCGGACATACGCTTTTCGCACCCATAGATCCCGACTACCAAAACTACCGATGCGTGAGCCAAGCTCACCGTCGGTGTTCTCGATTGCATCCTTTGTGATGATATTGATGACACCGCTGAATGCGTCGGCACCATAGACCGCCGAACCAGGCCCTCGAATTACCTCGATTCGACTGATATTGCCCACCGGCATACGGAAACTAACCACTAAGCCACCTGTGGATTGATCCTTAATCTCAGTACCGTTCATCAGGACAAGGATTTGAGGATTCAGGCCAGTTTGAATACCCCGAACAGAATACACAGGATCCAGTCGGCTCAAATCAGACCGCATGACATGCAGTCCAGGGATTCGCTCCAGAACTTCGTCAAGGTGGGTTGCGGCCATCGCTTCAATATCATCCGCTGTAATCACGCTGGCTACGGAAGGAGCCGTTCGCAGGGGCGTCGAGGTTCCCGTTGCGATGCTTACCAGCTCTTCATCTCCGTAGAAGTCAGCAAACTCGTCCCCTTCAGTGAACTGATTCACGTCACTGGCGGATACCACAGTGGATCCGAGCAGAGGGAGCAGAGCCAGACAGTACAACTTAATCTGCATCATGATATTTCCAGGCCTGTACTACTTGCATCCTTTGATAACAACGTCCCTTCCTGATGAACATTATTCATCATCTGAAGGTTCAGGGGAAGTTGCAAAACGAATACCGCACCATGCTGGGGCGCACTCGATACCGAGATAGTTCCACCCATGGATTCAGCGAAATGTCGGGAGATTGCCAATCCCAATCCTGTACCGCCGTACTTACGTTTTACGCTGCCATCGATCTGGCGGAACTTGTCAAAGATAAGGCTTTGCTGGTCTTCCGGAATACCTATACCGGTGTCGCGTACGGTCCAGGATACACACTGCTCATCAATGCTCACTGTCAGGCTGACACGCCCTTTCTCAGTAAACTTGCAGGCGTTAGAGAGCAGATTGAGCAGTATCTGTTGCGTTTTCTCTTTATCCAGGAAGAGTATCTGATCCTCTTCCGGTAGCTGTACCGAAAACTCATTCTGGTTTTTACCCGCCAGCGGACGGATCACCGCCTCAGTTTCCTGAGTGATCGACTGCAGGGAGGTTTGCTGCAACACCAGCTCCATCTTGCCGGACTCGCACTTTGCCAGCTCCAGAATGGAGTTGATCAGCGATAACAGACGGTTCGCCGAGCTGAGCGCGTCTTCCAGGTCGCTGACCTGCGCATCCATCCCCTCGTACTCAAGCTCTTCAGTCACCAGTTCGATGTAACCCATGATCGCCTGCAGCGGAGTGCGCAGCTCATGACTGATATTGGCCAGAAACTCTGACTGCGTGCGCACCGCCACCAGCGCCGCGTCACGGGCGTGGGTCAGTTCCTTGGTTCGGATCGCCACCTCAGATTCAAGACCGGCATTCAGCTTTACCAGCTTGTCCTCCTGCTGCTCCAGCACCTGCATCATGGCGTTAAAGCTTTCTGCCATCTCACGCACCTCCTTAGGCCCCTCCTCTTGGGCATAGGTGTGCTCACCGGACAAACGGGCTTTATTCATCACCCAGGATAGATTCAGCAACGGATCGGTAATGCGCTTCAGACCAGCATTCTGCAACCAGACCAGCAACGCCGCGAAGACCAGACCAATCATCAGGTTATAACTGAACAGGTTGTAGGTAAGCGCCTGCAGGGAGCTTTTCGAGACGCTGATCATCACATAACCCAGCAATTCTGCAGAGCTGGGAGCCATCTCAAACTCTTCAAAGTCGGGTTTCGATTCGTTCAGGTATACCGGTGCGGTGATGGTCCAGTAATCTTCTGCATCCTGCACCAGTGTCGGTGCATCGTGTGAAAACCACGGGCGCAACTGTCGCTCAGACCAGCTGATCTGCCCCTTTGTTTGCAGCGGTACATGCTCGGTGGTAAAGATCGCCACACCAGACACGTCGCTAAATCCTAGCACCTGCTGCAGCACCTCCTCCGCATTCTCTTTACTACCGGTGATCAACGACAGAATACTGCCCTGCGCCAGGTTATCCGCGATCTTCAGAGAGTGCTGCTCCAACAGCTGGCGCGACTGATTCGCTGCCGTAAATGACGCCACAATGGAGCTGGTACCCGACAACAACGCGATCGACATGATCAGGAAGGTCAGGACCTGCTTTCTCAAACTGTTTTGATTCCCAATAAACAACATGGTCATCACCTACTCAGGGTTGCGGGAACGTGCGATAGAAACCGCGCTTCATCGTCGGGCTGAATTCCAGCCCCAGGTGAGACGCCGTTCGCAGGTTGACCCCCACGTTGCCAGAACGCGAAGTTTCGATACCCGGCTGCGCGTGACGGCGAAAGATCTGTTCGATCATCTCTGCCAGCCGCACACCGGTAGCTGTATTGCTTGGATAAATAGAGAACAGCACGCCACGCTTCACGTGCAGCGGCTTGCTGGAAAAGAGCACCAAACGATCATCCCAAGCTTCCCGCAGCAACATCGGCAGGATCACTTTCTCATTGGCGGTGACCTTATCCAGCGGCAACCAGATCGCGTCGCTGCCGGAATTTACCCGGCGCAGGATGCGCTTATAAGTCGCGAGTGCATCCTGCAGGTTGCTGACCGCAATCGCTTCCAACGTCAGGCCTTTACGCTTCGCCGCTAGACGTGCCCGGTCGATCAACCAGCGGTTATGTTCGGAGTAGACCACAAACACCCGTTTCGTCGCGGGTGACAGCTTCTGCAGTTGTTCGAAGAGGTTATTCGGATCGGTAATCAGGCTCACACCTGATATCTGACCGTTTGGCGCAAGCGGCAGCGCGCCGCTGACATAGGGATAGTTGTCTTCAAGCTGCGGTACAAAGGAGAACCCGCGTCGTCCAAGTGTCACAACGGAATCCACACGGTCGTTTTCTAACTGTCGCAGCAATTGGCGGGGATCAAACGATTTTTCCAGGGGGTAACGCAGGAGACGGTCTTTGTGCTGCAGATCTATCCCTTCGATGATCTGGTCAAATACCTGTTTATAGGGGGCTGGCGCTTCAGGATACAAGACCGCCAGGGTGTTAGCAGACGCGTTCGCCATGGACAGCGACAACCCGATCAGGGCGGCCAGAAGCAGCTGCACTGACCGATAAGGTCCTGATCCTAAAATCCTTTTAACTATGGCCATACTACGGTGGACTACCCAAAGGCTATTCACATTCTCCGACCGATACTATTTCATCCACCAGCAAATGTATAACCTTACGTTCGCTGTATTTTCAGATACTTAGGAATCACTGCCACTGGAACGATTTATAGATTCCGTCGCTGCAGCCAAAAACACGCTGTGCATTGTCTCCGGTCAAGGAATACACCGCCTTTATCTGAGTAAATTCAAACAGGCAAAACCACTCAAACCGCCATACCAGGCTGACTATACAGACCTAATTAAACATATTATTCTTAAGGCCTTACGCCCCCTACCAATGGACCTCCGTTGCGCATAGCAACTGCACTTCAAATGGAGTAAGCATGAACGACATTATCGGTAATCACTTACCTGAGACGCAGGGTCGTACCGTGCGTTCGGTCGTTCAGCGCCAGGTGATTACCTGTCATCCAACCTGCTCTCTGCAAGAAGCAACCCAGCTGATGCTGGACCAGCATTGCAGCTCCATTCTGGTGGTAGAGGATGACCAGCCGGTCGGCATCTGGACCGAGGCCGACTCGCTCAAGCTGGATTACTCCGAAAGCGATCACAGCGCCATCCAGATCCGCCATCTGATGAGCCAACCCCTGCACCAGATCAACATCGACGCTTCGCTGGATGAAGCGACCGTCAGCTTCCGGCAACTCGGGGTGCGCCACCTGATTGTTACGCGCAACGATGACCACTGGTGTGGCATCATCTCCCAGAGCGACGTGGTCATTCATCAGGACATCGAATATTTCCTGAAGATGAACGAAGTGGGTTCAGTCCTGCCTGCAGATCAGCCGCCCATGCTGGATCGGGACTGCTCTCTACCGGATGCAATACGCCTGATGCGCAATGCGAAAAGCTGCTGCGTGCTGATCAGCGAAAACGGCGAACCCGCCGGCATGCTCACAGAGCGGGATGTTGTGCGTCTGATCGCCCGACGACAGGTCGACAAACCGCTGATAGAGGTGATGAGCAAACCGCTGATCCGCGTATCTGACACCATGAGTCTGTTGGCGGCACGCTCCCTGATGGAGAAGCGGAACATCCGCCACCTATGCGTCACCGATCAGCAGCAGAGGTTACGTGGCGTCATCTCCTTCGCCGATGTGCTGGCGAATATCGAGCATGCCTACGTCAACCGCCTGCGCTCGGCGCTCAACGAACGCCTCGCCGATCTGCAGCAGAGCGAAACCAGCCTGCATATGGCCAATGCGCTGATCGACGCCTCTATGGACGGCATCATGGTGACCGACGATAAGGGTGTAATCCTGTCGGTCAATCCCGCCTTTACCATTCTGACCGGATACTCCGAACGCGAAGCACTGGGTAAAACGCCCAGCTTGCTTAACTCCGGTAAACAGGGACCGGACTTCTACCAGCAGATGTGGGCCACCCTGACACAGACCGGCTGCTGGAAAGGTGAGATCTGGAACCGCCGGAAGAACGGCGAAATTTACCCAGAATGGCTGACCATCACCGCCATCCATGACGTCCGTAACAACCGCAAACTGTACGCGGCAATCTTCAGCGATATCACCGAACGCAAAAAATCTGAAGCGATCATCGAAAACCTCGCCTATTACGACCCGCTGACCAAACTGCCCAACCGCCAGCTGCTGTTCGATCGCATCGACGTTGCGCTGGCCACCTCCCACCGGGAGCACCAGAAGTTGGCACTGCTCTTCGTCGACCTCGACCTGTTCAAACGGATCAACGACACCCTCGGCCACTCTGCCGGTGACGAGGTGCTGTGCGAAGTCGCTGACCGGTTGCGAGCCTGCGTACGCGAAGGCGATACCGTTGCCCGCGTCGGCGGTGACGAACTGGTTATTCTGATGTCCGAGATGGAGCACACCGATTCGATCCATCGTACGGTACAACGGATCTTTAACACCCTGAGCCGATCTATTTATGTTGCCGGGCAGGAGTTGTACATCACTGCCAGTATCGGCTGCAGCATCTATCCGGAGGACGGTGTCGACCGCGACACCCTGCTCAGACACGCGGACACTGCGATGTACCGCGCCAAGAGCCTGGGCCGCAACAGCTTCCAGCTCTACTCCGCTGATATGAACCTGGAGTCCAAGCAACGCCTAAGTCTGGAAAACCGACTGCACACCGCGCTCAGCAACAATGAGTTTTTCCTGGAATACCAACCGAAGCAGGATATGAGCACCGGCCAGCTGGTCGGCGTTGAAGCCCTGATCCGCTGGCGCGACCGGGAGATGGGGATTGTCCCCCCCGATCAGTTTATCCCGGCCGCCGAAGAGCTGGGCCTGATCGGTGATATCGGCGCCTGGGTACTTCAGGAAGCGTGCAGACAAAGCCACCACTGGCAGGAAAGCTCGAACACGCCACTGACCGTTTCGGTCAACGTTTCTCCACAACAGTTCCAACGTCGTGATCTGATCGCTGACGTGCGACAGGCACTGCAGCAATCGGGGGCCGATCCCAAACGCCTGGACCTGGAGATCACGGAAAGCTGTGCGGTCACCCAAGTGGAGGCGGTGATCGACGCCCTCAGCCAACTGCGCGCGCAGGGAATCTCCATTTCAATGGACGACTTCGGCACCGGTTTCTCCAGTCTCAGCATGCTGAGCCGCCTGCCACTGGATAACCTCAAGATCGACCGCAGCTTTGTCTCCGGCATCCCGGAGCGCTCTAAGGATCAGGAACTGGTCTCCACCATCGTATTGATGGCACATAACCTGGGCCTTAAAACCGTCGCTGAAGGCGTGGAAACCGATGCGCAGTGCGACTATCTGCGGCAGATCCACTGCGATCAGGGACAAGGTTACTACTTCAATAAGCCGCTCTCAGCAGAGCAGGTCTCAGCCCTGCTCTGATCCACGCTACCGTTACTCACACGAAGAAGATCACGGCCAACAGCCCGGTCGCGCTCAAGACTACGGTGTAGGGCAGCGCCATATACACCATGCGCAGGTAGGAGAGCCGGATCAGCGGCGCTATTACCGATGTCAGCAGAAACAGGAACGCGGCCTGACCGTTAGGGGTCGCAACACTCGGCAGGTTGGTACCAGTGTTTACCGCCACCGCCAGGGCATCCAGCTCCGCCCGGCTGATCTGGCCAGCAGCATGGACAGCGCTCAACTCGTTGATATACACGGTGGCGACAAATACGTTGTCACTGATCGCCGACAGCATGCCATTGGCGACAAAAAACATGGCAGGCTGAATCGTGCGATCCATCATCAACACCCACTCAATCACCGGCGTAAACAGATGCTGTTCATGGATCACCGATACGATGGTGAAAAACACCACCAGCAACGCGGTAAAAGGCAGACCCTCCTGAAAGGCACGCCCGATCTGATGCTCCTCAGTTACACCACTGAAGCTGGTCACCAGAATTATCACCATCAGTCCGATGATGCCGACCTGCGCCAGGTGGAACGCCAGCCCAATCACCAACACAATGGCGGCCAGCCCCTGCACGATCAACGCGAACCGATCAGCCACCGTGCGTTTGGCACGCTCGTTTTGCGCGAAGTCCTGCAGTATCCGGTATACCCGGTCCGGAATCTCCGCACCGTAGCCAAACACCCGGAAACGCTCCACCAATACCACCGTGAACAAACCACCGGCCAGCACCGGCATGGAGACGGGGGCGACATGTTTAAAGAAGTCGACAAAATCCCAGCCCATCTTCTCACCGATCAGCAGATTCTGCGGTTCACCCACCAGAGTACATACGCCACCCAGAGCGGTCCCCACCGCACCGTGCATCAATAAGCTGCGCAAAAACGCCCGGAACTGCCCCAGTTCCTGATGGTGCTCCTCTTTCAGGTGATCATCGTTGGAGTGATCATGCCTGTCGCTGGGACCTCGCCCAGAGGCCACCCGGTGATAGACCGCATAAAAACCAACCCCCGCACTGATCAGCACTGCGGTCACCGTCAATGCATCCAGAAATGCCGACAGAAACGCCCCCAGACAAGAGAACATCAGAGAAAGAGCCACCTTGTTACGCACCTTCACCAGCAGCTTGGTGAAGACATACAGCAACATCCCCTTCATAAAGTAGATCGCCGCCACCATAAACATCAGCAGCAGGATCACCGGCAGGTTGTTGGCGACTTCCTGATAGATCGATTCGGGGTGGGTCAGTCCTACCAATACTGACTCAATCGCCAGTAATCCGCCCGGCTGCAGCGGATAACACTTTAATGCCATTGCGAGGGTAAAGATAAACTCAAAGATCAGAAGCCAGCCCGCCACCACGGGGCCGAGCAGATGCAGGATGAGGGGATTCAGTAGCAGGAAGGCGATAATAGCCAGCTTGTACCAACTGGGCGCGTTACCCAGAAAGCTGCTGATCGCTGCGTTGGCATAAGTGCTGGAACTTCTCATCGGACTATCCCTGGAACGCCTCTGAGTCTCCGGCCGCTCCCGGCACAGATAAACACTCAAGCGGTTACTCAAAGCTTAGTCCTGGATTCGCCACATACCCACCAATTGACTCAAGGTTTTTTCCGGGTAGGCTTAGGGAACCTCTACTTTAGCTATCTGATTCAGGTAGCTTTTCTGCCCAATCCAGTCGCCGACTGCTTAAAGGAACACTTCATGAATACTCAAGCCGTAATCGACCATATCACCCACTGGTTACAGTCCTACATCGAGAACTCACCGTGCAAAGGGTTCGTCATAGGCGTCTCCGGCGGTATCGATTCGGCGGTCTCCTCCACCCTGGCGGCGCGCACCGGCCATCCGCTGATCTGCGTTGAGATGCCGATCCACCAGCATCATGCTCAGGTCTCCCGTGCCCGCGAACATATCGACTTTCTGAAAGCCAACTACGACAACGTATCTAGTGTTGAAGTGGAGCTGAGTGGTGTCTACGACACCCTCCTGGATGCTTTGCCAGAAGTACCGGACGGTCTGGATCCACAGATGCCACTGGTCAATACCCGTGCACGCCTGCGTATGAGCACGCTCTACTACTTTGCAGCGCTGCACAGCTCTCTGGTGGTAGGTACCGGAAACAAGGTGGAAGATTTCGGCATCGGTTTCTTCACCAAATACGGTGATGGCGGCGTGGACCTGAGCCCGATTGCCGATCTGGTAAAAACCGAAGTCTATGCGCTGGGTGCTGAGCTGGGCGTGAACACTGCAATCATGGAAGCCGCCCCTACCGACGGCCTCTGGGGCGACGACCGCACCGACGAGGACCAGATCGGCGCCTCTTATCCTGAACTGGAGTGGGCAATGGACTTTGACGGTGACGAAAGCACGCTGTCTGAGCGTCAGACAGAGGTCCTGGCGATCTACCGCCGCCTGAACGGTGCCAACCAGCACAAGATGGAACCAATCCCTGTGTGTGATATTCCAGCCGGGCTGAAGTAAGCGGCCACACACAAAAAAGCCCTGCTATTGCAGGGCTTTTTAATTTGATCGACCAAAGCGACCGTAATCAGAAATCCAGTGCGTAATCCATAATCAGCGGCGCGTGCTCGCTGAATACCTCATCACGGTAAATACGGGCGTCTTTTACGATCTTACGCAGGTTGGCGGTCGCAATCTGGTAATCCAGACGCGCACCCTCGTTGAGGCTACGGGCACGGTTGTAGTCCGGCCACCAAGTGTACTGACGTTCCGCTTTGTTCACTTCGCGGAAGGTATCAACGTAACCCATCTCACCCAGAATCTCCTCCATCCATTCGCGCTCCTGCGGCAGGAACCCGGATACGGTCTGGTTAACGTACCAGTTACTCAGGTCGACGGCTTTGTGCGCCACGTTGTAGGTACCACAGAAGACAAAATCGCGACGTTTACGCAGCGTTTTCTTCATGTGGCCGAGGAAGTGCTGCATGTACTCCTCTTTAACCGCCTGCGCTTCAGCGCTGGCCAGACCAGACGGGATGCTCAGTGAAGCTACGCTCACTTTATCGAAATCCGCCTGAATAAAACGACCGTGGAAGTCGCAGAGTTCGAAACCCAGACCGGTCATGATCGCCTTAGGCACATGACGGGTATAGATCGCTACGCCACTGTAGCCATCTTCAAAGGCGTCGAAGAAATAAGGGTAGTAACCTTCCGGATGGTAACGCTCATCGTCGAGCTGATATTCCTTTGCACGCAGGTCCTGCAAACAGATGACGTCAGCATCTTGCTGCACCATCCAGTCAAAAAAACCTTTCTTTGCAGCTTGTTCAATACCCTGTGTATTGAATGTAATAACACGCATAAATTAAGGATTCCCGTTACGAGCAGCGCGTATGTAAGAAGAAAACGCAAAGGCGAATTGTATAGAGAAGTAGGAGAAAATAAAATTTTCTCTCTGACCTGTCCATAGTGACCGGTTACATTTTTACGCCAGCCCTTTTGTTGCAGCGCACAAAATAGCATATTCCCTGATCTTTCGCACCTTTCTGGCGCACCCATCCCCGCAAAGTAAGCGCCAGTGCAAACTCAAGATATCCTGCCCCGGAAGCGCCCCAACACGTGGAGCGAATCCGTCAGCGCTGGTAAAATCCCCCCTGAGTTTGAGTTAACCCCAACCGGAGAGTGTGATGCAGGACTACCAGCGCGAGTTTATCGAATTTGCTATTGAACAAAACGTACTGCGTTTCGGGGAGTTCACCCTGAAATCCGGGCGTATCAGCCCTTACTTTTTCAACGCAGGTCTGTTCAACAGCGGTGCAGCGCTGGCCAAACTAGGGCGTTTCTATGCTGCAGCGATCGAACAGGCAGGCGTGCCTTTCGATGTCCTGCTGGGACCGGCTTACAAAGGCATCCCACTGGCAGCAACCACAGCGGTAGCCCTGGCTGACCACCACAACCGCGACGTACCTTACGTATTCAACCGTAAGGAAGCCAAAGACCACGGCGAAGGTGGCAACCTGGTAGGTGCTCCACTGGAAGGTGGCGTGATGATTATCGATGACGTAATCACTGCCGGCACCGCGATCCGTGAAGTGATGGAGATCATCGACAATGCGGGCGCTAAACCGGCCGGTACCGTGATCGCGTTGAACCGTCAGGAGAAGGGTAAAGGTGAACTGTCCGCGATCCAGGAAGTGGAACGCGACTACAACATGCCGGTCATCAGCATTGTCAGCCTGAACGACCTGATCGAGTATCTGGAAGAGAAAGGCGATAAAACCGAGGAAGTCGCGGCGATCCGCGCTTACCGCGAGCAGTACGGTATCTAAACCGCATCTTGCATCCCTGACCTGCCTCTCAGGTCAGGGCACCTGAGCCCTCACCCGTAAACGGCGCGAGGCTGAATCCAGGCTCGCGGAATTGCCGCCGCAACGTCCTGTCGAAACAATCGTCGCATAACGCTCAGTCCCTACCACCGAGACAGAGCATTCGGTCGCGGCATTACAGCCCACCAAGCCCGCCACCGTATTGAAGTCATAACTATTGCTCGACTGGCAGGCGCTGCCGACACTTGACTGGATCAGCCGCACCATCTCCATCTGAATCCCGCTTTCCGCCGCCTGCATCGCACGTGTCGCCTGAAAGCTCTGCACTGTTGCGGTTTGTCCGACGCGCATCATCGACGCCATCGCGGCCGCCAGCAGTGCCCCCACTGTGATCACAAAGATCGCAGACACCAGCCCAAGGCCAGCCTGAGCTTTGCGCGTGTTAAAGCGTGAAAATCTCAGATCAGGGCGCATTTCTCACCTGCACTGCGTGCTGAATGCGCACACTTTCGCTGTTGCGACTAATAGCGGTCTCCTCCACCTGCAGATCAAACAACACCAGACCATTACGCTGCAGATTGGTATTTACGTAGGAGGCAAATGGCAGACGGTTTCCGCTGGAGTCCTCGGGCGCATCTATGCCCGCAGCCATCAGCACACGGCCCGGCTCACTGCTACCCAGGTTGCCGCTGCTCGGCATCTGCTGCTGGGCGTAAAAGACATCATCAGCCGTCCCCGCACCAGCACCCGGATCAAAATAACCGTTATAGCGATAAAGATCTCCGTTAGACAGCAGACAGTAACTCACCGGCAACCCCACGATATAGAAACGTCCGATCGGTGATTCGGTCGGGAAACGGTGTGCCGCACGTAAGGTGACACTGGCCACACTGCTGCCATTGATCTGCCCGATAAAAGTACCCGAGTTGGCAACCCGCGCGACAATCGAGTGGTTGTCCATATCGTACACCGGGTTGTTGGCACCGTGGTTTTCATCGCTGGTATTGGAATCGATCGGGTAGACGGCGATAAACAGCGGATCGCTGCCGGACACGCTGGTTAAGCCATTATTACCCAGCGGCAATACGGTGAGCTGATTACTTGCGGTCCCCACCGGCAGATTCTGGTAGGTAGAGGCACCGTGTATCGGAATAAACTCGATACAGCTGTCGTTGCTCAGGCTTCGCACCCGCACCGAGTTAGGCAGCGCATTGCGTAGCTCGCGGCTGATCCGCTCCACCGCCAGTTGAGTCACATCCGACAGATTCTGACGTCGCGTCTGATCGGCATATCCCAACGCGAGATTGGAGATAAACTGTACCGATGCCAGCGAAATTACACTGATCAGCACAATCACGATCACCAGTTCAACCAGGGTAAAACCACGTTGCCGTCGCATCAGTAGTTCCCCTTAAAAGCGCTGAACTGCGCACTGGGTAGATTACCCGGTGGCGTCACCCTAACCACAATCAGTTTCACCATATTGGCGGTAGTGATTCCGGCGGCTGTGCTGTAACTCACCGTCACCCTCACGTTATAACCCTGGTAGGGATTCACGTTACCAAAGTACGGTGCCAGCGTAGTCAGAGGTGTTTCATTGAGACCATTAAAGTCATCCACATCGTCGTAGGTGGTGCGCGCCTCTCCCGACTCAGCTCTCATGGTGGTGGAGCACGCCACTCCGCTGCCACAGGGCTGCAACCCATCGGGTGATGAGTTCTCATCGAACCGTTTGGTCAGGATCTCTTCCAGATAGGCCTGACCGATATAGGCCGTTTTCGCCTGCCAGGTCGCATCTGCGCTGTGCTTTGCCGACATACTGGAGCCGTAGATCACCGCCAGCAGCGAGATCGACAGCAACGAGATCGTGACGACAATCTCAACCAGCGTGAAACCACGGCAGGAATGTAAGCAACGAGCGTTAGCAGACGTCATGAGCGACAGGCCCCGCTATAGGCAAATCCCACC
Source organism: uncultured Marinobacterium sp. (assembly GCA_947501565.1). Lineage (GTDB taxonomy): Bacteria > Pseudomonadota > Gammaproteobacteria > Pseudomonadales > Balneatricaceae > Pontibacterium. Next base: position 35,328 of record CANMWJ010000012.1, on the reverse strand, counting down.
GGCGATAGGCATAAGCTGCGTGCGCCCAACGTCAGGGAGAGACTGCGGGTGATCGCCCCAGAATTGGTACCGTCGTTCACGTTGGTAAAGTTACCCCAGCGGTCAAAGTTCAACGTGAGCGTTTCGCCATTGCTGTTGAGGGTACCACTGATGGTGGCGTTACCCGATACCCGTACGCTGTAATTGACAGCGGTACCTGACGCCACGCTTTCACTCAGCGCACTATTGCCGTCAATCAGAACCGAGTATTGCCAGTTGCTTCCGGCGGCATGTGACAGGCGCCACTGGACGCTGGATGCATGATGGGAGAGTGCAGTGCGTTGAGCGAGGCGAAGGGAGGTCTGTAGGCTGTCCTGAAACACTCGGTCTTCGTAAAGATCTACAGAGGGAAGACGGGAGAAGGCCGCTGCACTGAGGATACCGAGCAGTACCAGTACAGCGACCAGTTCAACCAAGGTAAAGCCACGCTGGCGCAATGCCGGGCGTTGCATACCTGAACCACAAGGGTTACTTGGTTGTATCAATGGTTACCAGGCCACTCGCCGGTGTGTAAACGATGTTGTAGTACGCAGTGCTACCGTTCATGGAAGCTTGGTAAGCATAAGTACAAACACTGTTAGCTGCAGTTACGAGGTAATCCGAACCCGCTGCCGTTGCCGCACTTGGAGCTCCTGACTGCAGAATGCCGTTCCATACAGTTGCACAGTTTGCTGCATTCACTGCATTGCCACCCTGAGGGTAACCGTTGGCATTTACGTATACGGTCTGGCCATCGTAGCTAACGTTAGTGCTCGCAGCACTTTCAACAACAGACTGAGCCTTGACCAAGGAAACCGCTGATTTAAAGGCCCCACCCGTACCACTTACAGAAGACTGATGGGCGTCATCGGTAACGTTCAGGAAACGTGGCAGTGCCACAGCGGCCAGAATACCCAGCAGTGCGATTACTACAACCAATTCAACAATCGTAAAACCGGCTTGTTTTTTCATGGTGTTCTCCACTCAAACTTTACGAAATTCAAATCTAATACATGCAGCATGAAATATGCATGACATGCATTCATAAAATGGTGTGCAGCAACCGGAGCCATTCATCCAAATTGAACGCTTTAGCATCCCTACTGCGCCTTTGATTTTCAGTACTTTAACAGGTTAATTAACGCGGTATCCATAACAAAATACGGATTTTCCAAACACCTTCAAAAATCACCCGTTTATCGCTGTGCTCAACTCCCACAACGGCAGGAACACGCCCAACGCCAGCACCAAAACCATGCCACCGATCGCCAGAATCAGGATCGGCTCAATTGCGGTTGCCAGATTCTTGAGATCGTAATCGACCTCCTCCTCATAGAAGTCGGCAGCTTCCGCCAACATTTGATCAACTTGTCCCGTTTCTTCGCCCACCGCCAGCATCTGCATCACCAGCGGGCTGAACATTTCGGTACGTCCAGCGGCCTGGGTGAAGGATTCTCCGCGCTCAATCGCCTGACGCATACCGGCCACTTTCTTGCCGATATGGCGATTCCCCACCGCACGGGAGACAACCACCAATCCCTGCTCAATAGGCACACCGGCGTTCAGAATCATGCTGAATGTTCGGGTAAAACGGCCCAGAACCACTCGGTAGAAGATACCGCCCACCAGCGGCATGCGCAGCTTTATGCGATCCCAACGTAATCCCCCGTCATCGGATGCTGACCATCGTTTAAAGGCGAAAAACGCCCCAACGCCACCAACAATCAGCACCGGCCACCAGGCCACCATAAAGTCAGAAATATTGATCAGCACCTTGGTCTGCCACGGAACCGAACCGCCTAAGCTCTCAAAGACCGACTTAAAGGCAGGGATAACGAAGATATTGATGATCGCAATCGCCACACTGATCGCCACCAGTACAAACATCGGATAGCGGGTGGCCTGCTTTACGTTCTTGATGGTGTTACGTTCCAGCTCCAGATAGGCGGCCATCTGCGCAAACGCGGCATCCAGCCGACCGGTATTCTCGCCGACGTGGATAATGCTGGTGTAGAGGTCGTTGAAGATCTTCGGATGTTTGCTCATCGCCGAGGAAAGCGTATTACCCTTATCCAGGTCATCCGACAGGGCGTTTACCGCTTCCTGCAGCACCGGATTTCGTAAACTTCCCGCCAAGCCACGCATGGCCCGGGTGAGCGGCACCCCGGCTTTGGTCAGGCTGTGCATCTGACGGCTGAACATGATCAGCTCGTCGATTTTAACCTTCTCCAGAAACTTAATCCGGATCTGCTTTGGACCTTCGCCATCCTTCTGCTTCGCCTGCACCGCAGCCTGAATGGTGATCGGCGTGATGCCGTCAGCCAGGAGCTGTGACGCGGCCTGACTGCGGCCATCCGCTTCCACGACACCGGAGACTTTCGCACCCTCCCGGTTACGGCCTTCGTAGCTAAAGTGCGGCATTCAGCGTTACTCCAACTCCAGCTTAATCGGGTTGCTGCTCAAAGGAGCTACAGCGGCGTCATTCGGTGCGGTTTTATCCACGGCTCCCGCTGTGGTAGCCGATTCCGGAGCCGATGTGTACTGGGTTTCGTCCAGCTGTTCGGTTACGCGGAACACTTCATCCAGCGTGATGATCCCTTTTGACGCCAGATCCAGTGCGCTGTACACCAGTGGTTTATAGTGCGGATCGGTATCAGCGGCGATGGTGAAGGCGGCGCTATCGTTACGCCGTAACGCATCAGCCATGGAGTCGTTCAGCTCAAGCAGTTCAAAGATACCGATACGGCCCTTATAACCGGTGTTGTTGCAGTAGGTACAACCGCGGCCTTTCTTGAACTCACCTTTAGATAAACCCAGCTTCGGCAGGTGTGCTGCCAGCCAGGCGTTTTCCTGCGGCGAGGGGTGGAAATCCCGCGCACAATTACTGCAGACCTTACGCACCAGTCGCTGCGCCAGAATGGCACGGATCGCGGATGCGGCCAGATAACCCTCAACACCGATATCGACCAGGCGCATGGCACTGGAAACGGCATCATTGGTATGCAGGGTCGACAATACAAAGTGGCCCGTCATCGCCGCACGCAACGAGATCTCGGCGGTTTCTCGGTCACGGATCTCACCCAGCAACATCACATCCGGGTCCTGACGCAGACAGGCACGCAGGACGCTGCCAAAGGTCAGACCTATCTCCGGATGGACCTGCACCTGGTTGATACGTGGCAGGCGATACTCGACCGGATCCTCAACGGTAATGATCTTCTTGTCGAAACTGTTCAGTTCATTCAGCGCGCCATAGAGGGTGGTGGTCTTACCACTACCGGTCGGACCGGTTACCAAAACGATGCCATGGGGTTCACGGATCAGACGGCGGAAGCGGGTCAGCATCTCATCCGGCATACCGGCTTTGTCCAATCCGACAATACCGCCGGACTGATCCAGCAGACGCATCACCACCGATTCACCATGCTGAATTGGCAGCGTAGAGATACGGATATCGATGCTGCGCCCTTTCACACTCATGTTGAAGCGGCCATCCTGCGGTAGCCGTTTCTCCGAGATATTAAGGTGCGCCATCAACTTAAGACGCAACACCAGCGCCGCCGCGATGCGTTTCTCTTTCATCACGTGTTCGTGCAGCATGCCATCGACACGCTGGCGGATACGCAGCACGGATTCATCCGGTTCGATATGGATATCGGACGCACCGATCTGTACCGCGTCTTCGAACAGGCTTTTCAGCAGTTTAACAACCGGCACATCCTGCTCGTCGTTGGCGGTCATCTCCGCCAGATCGAAGGCATCTTCGGCGATCTCGTCACTCAGCTGATCGGCCAGAACTTCGATATCGCTGGTACGGCGATAAGCATGATCCAGTGACTGCAGCAGCTGCGATTCAGAAACGACCGCAATATCGATCGGTTTCGGCAGCAGACGCTGCAGCTCGTCGAAGGCGAAGATATCCATCGGATCGCTCATGCCCACCATGAAGCAATCCGTATCTTCTTTCAGAATGATGGCGCGGAAGCGACGCGCATGGGTCTCAGACAGGCGCAACACGTCCTGCTGATTAAAGGAGTAGTGGGACAGATCCACCATCGGGATCTTCAACTGCTGCGAGAGAAACTCAAGAAACTGTTTCTCTTCGATATAACCCATCGACACCAGCGTCTTCCCCAGCTTCTGCCGGGTTTTCTTCTGCTGGGCGAGTGCATCCATCAGCTGCTGTTCTGTCAGCACACCGTTCTGCACCAGCATGTCGCCGATACGTACCCTAGTTCTGGGTGCAGCCATTGTACGCCGTACCTCCTACCGCTCAGCGAGCTGATCAAGCCGCTGAGTTACAAAACTCTTCAGATTTTCATCAAGGTTGGGGATCTGCATACTGCTTTCGTACGCCTTACGCGCATCGTCATTTCTGCGCGCCAACTCCAGTGAATACCCCAATCCAACCCACAAGCGCGCCTCACGGCTACGATGCTGGAGCAACTGATAATATACGTTTATTGCTTCATCCGCCTGCCCTGTCTGCTGCAGCGCGGCGGCAAGAATTTCATGATACTCCGCATCCAGAGCAATTGCAGGCGGCGACCTGCGCAGCAAGGTGATCGCTTCAGACGCCTCACCCGAGGCCAGCATCAGGCGTGCCTTAACTTTTTTCAGACCGGAATCCAGGGGCGCTTGCGCCATCCCCTCTTCAACCAATACCGCCGCTTTACCACTCTGCCCGCCCGCCAGATAGAGGCTGGCCAGCAGCGCCCTGCTGCCAAGGTAATCGGGTGCCTGCTTCAGCGTTTCTTCCAACAGTTTTTCAGCCTGTCGTACGCGGTTTTTCTGTAGCAGCTTACGCGCCCGTGCGACGATCTTCTCATCGTCCAGCAACTTCGGCTGCTTAACCTCAGGCTGCGAAGACGGCTTGTCTACCGCAACAACTGCCTGGGTAGCCTGAGTTGGCTGGATTTTCGATGCAGCTGGCGCAACAGCCCCCGCAGACGTGGCAGCGGTGGTTGGAAGCTGCACAGGCGTAGCTGCTGCAACCTCCGGCTCCGGCAGCCTCGAGAGCACAACACTGATTTTCAGGCTTCGGGCATCCACATGAGTCAGTTCGAAACGCGCTTCACGTACGGCGCGCAGATCCAGCATCAGCTGCTGATCAGCGCTACGGAAATTGAACCGGCTGATCACGTCGCGGGATGGCAGCGGCAGAGTTTGATCCAGTTCAGCGCCGGGAAATCCTACCTCCAGTGCATCCTGGGTCTGACTCAACAATTCAGCATCCGGACGTCCACTGAAGCGCAGCAGTAATTCACCTCCGGTGGGCAGATCGCGCCAGCTCACACGCTCAACCCGCAGGGGTGCCAGAGAGATCGGACTGATAATGACCTTAGGCGCGGGCGGAGTAACCTCAACGGCAGGCTGGGCCACATCAACCACAGACGCCGCCGGTTCAATCACTGCAGGTACGGGTTGAGAAACCGGCGTGGATGCCGTCGCCTGCGCAGGCTGCAGATCCTGCCAATAGAGCCAGCCATAAGCCAGTATGGCCGCGCTCAGCAATACCACAATCACCAGAAATGGCTTGGATACAGCAGACTTTTCAACGGTGTCCGGTGCCACGGTTTTGACCGCCTGGTCCGTCAGCGGTCCCCGGCTCTCCTGGCCCCGCTGCTCCAGATCGCGCAGCATGTCATTCACTAAGCTCATGGCAAGATCCCGGTGGTAAATAAAGTCCCTGTAACAACCGCCCCTGCAACCAGCGCTCCCAGCACCGGCAAAAGTTTCGGCAAACGCGCCAGCAGCGGAAGGCTGACACCTTCGGTATCCTCAATCGCCTTTTGCGCGTAACTGCGTCGAACCCGATAGTCACCTTTACCAAAGGCCACCATCAGGGCTTTATGGCTCAGCACATTGATCAGCCGCGGAACACCGCCTGAAGCCTGCGCGATCAGGTCGCAGGCACTGCGTTCAAAAAGCGTCGCGCCCTGAAAGCCCCCGGCCTCCATCCGCGCCATGATGTACCTTGTCACCTCAGCGCGGGTCAGCTTGCGCAGGTTATAGCTATAGGTGATGCGCTGTTTCAGCTGGCGTAAGCGGTGCTGATCCAGCACCTCGTCCAGTTCCGGCTGCCCAAAGAGCACAACCTGAAACAACTTCTGCGACTCGGTTTCCAGGTTGGTAAGCAGACGTAGTGCTTCGATGGTCTCCACCGGCATCGCCTGAGCCTCATCCACCAACAACACCACCCGGCGCCCTTTGTGGGCATAATCGATCAGGCGCTCAGTCGTAGCCTGCAGCAGATCGTGGGTCGACTTCTCGACCACGTAGATACCCAACTCGCTGGCGACACTGCGCCGGAACTCATCCGGGCTCAGGTAGGAGTTGGGCAGGTAAACCGTGACGTAATCGTTGTCGTCCAGTGTGTTGAGCAACTTGCGGCAAAGCAGGGTTTTACCGGTACCCACCTCGCCAACCACTTTGATAAAACCGTCACCGCTGTGCAACGCCACCAGCATCAGGTTCATCGCTTCCTGATGGCTGGGCAGGTTCAGAAAGAACCGCGTATTAGGCGTCAGCGTAAACGGCAGCTCCCGCAGACCAAAGTGTTCGTTATACATCGCTGAATCCGTTTACTGCACGCTCTCTGCGCGCAGACGTTCAAACGATTTCAGACTGCGCTCCAGCTCCTGCTTCCAGCTTTCGTTATCGGCCAGCACTGGTCGCAACAGGATCACCAGCTCGGTCTTGCTTCCGGAACTGCGACGCTGCTTAAACAGATTACCCAGGCCTGGAATTTCGCTCAGCAACGGGGCATTTTCATGGGTATCATCGTTCGAAGATTTCATCAGACCGCCAATCACGATCACCTGACCGCTCTGCGCCCGCACGATGCTGTCGGATTCGCGAATGGAGCTGAATGCCAGCGGGATCGAATACTGGTCACTGCCAATATCGATCTGTTTCTGCTGATCTTCCACTTCAGATACGGTCGGGTGGATATGCAGCACAATATTGCCGTCCTCGCCGATCTGCGGCGTCACATCCAGCGCGATACCGGAGAAGAACGGGGTCAGCTCAATGCTGGGCGACGTGGTGGTGGTATCACCGGTTGTGGTGGTGGTTTCCACCTCAGTGACGAAAAACTCGTCATTACCGACTTTGATCACCGCTTTCTGGTTGTTGATGGTGGAGACACGCGGGCTGGACAGCACCTGCACGTCACCCTGGCGGCCCAGCAGTTCGATTGTCGCGTTAAAGTCATTCAACGAAACCACTGATCGGAAGATACCACCCAGTCCATCCGCTGTGATGGCGGAAGCAACCTGATTGAATGTAATTGTTTTACCGTCTCCCGGTTGTCCAACCGCCGTCCAGTCGATGCCCGCCTGGAAACGATCGTTCAGCGTGATCTCCAGAATCTTCGCTTCGATGACCACCTGACGGTGCAGAATCAGCTCCGCGCGGGTCAGATAATCACGTACCACCTGCAGTTCGCTCGGCAGCGCACGAACGATGATCATACCGGTCTGGGGGGAGATCACGACACGGCGACCGTCACCGGCGACCAGTGTATCCAGCGTCTGCTTCAGGTTGCCCCAGAAGTTAGCCGAGGTACGGGTGCTGATGCGGGTACCCACAACGCTGCTGGAGCTTTCAGAGGAGGAATCACTGCTGGAGGAGTCCGAGGAATCACCGCTGTCGGACGAGGCTGAATTACGCACAGAACCTGCACTCACCTGCGTATCGGACACACCTTCGCGTTTAATATCCAGGTAGTTCAGCTGAAAGAGTTCGGTCTGCAGTTTCGCCGGCACCACCTGATAGAGTTTACCCTCCTGGCGGTATTCATAACCGTAGACCTTACGCATCGCCTGCATCACCTCATCCACGGTGACATTCTTCAGTTTCAGGTTTACGGTGCCTTTGACGTCGCGGTGCACGATCATGTTGTAGTCGGTGCCCTGCACCAACCCCATGAAAAAGTCGTGTGCACTGAGACCGTCGGCAATCACATCAAAACGCTCTTCGGCAGGCTGACCCAACGTCTGTATATTCAGCGGTGGCACCAGAGAAGGCGGCGCGACCTGCTCGGCCTGTCTCGCTTCCTCTTCGGCAGCTTTAGCGGCTTCTTTCTCCTGCACAGCGTCCTGCAACACCGCGATACTCTCATCCGTGACCGACATATCACTGATAGAGTCGAGGGAGGAACAACCCGATAAGGTGACTCCGGTGCCCAGCACCAACACACTCAATAATCGTTTCATGGTCAGTTCCGTTTCCTATCACTAAACTCTTTCTTAAATCCCGTTTGCTTGCCGATACTCAGAGTCCGGCTCTGGTTACCCACTTGCAAGCGCACCCCTTGCGCTGTAATCGCCACAACGCGGGCTCCATCCACCCAGCTGCCAACAGTCACCCGTTTGCCGTTCACCACCGCTACCTTGCGGCTCTCACCGATCATCAGGTAGCTGAGTTCATAGTGACGCTTGGCCACCTTCACCGTTTTGACGGTGGGCTTATACAGCGCCGGTCGGGTAGGGTCCCCTGGCAGCTCCTGCGCCATCACAGCGGAGGCACAGCAGAGTGCCAGTCCGATCAGAATACTGTTACGCACCAAGCCAGCTATCCTCCGTACTCAGGGTATGCACCCGCAGGAGAATCTCAGCATTGGGGTAGGTTCCCGCCTTGTACTCCAGTTTGTCCCAGAAGAACCCCTGATGCAGCTGTTCGATCTTCAACAGGTACTTATACAGGGCGTTGTAATCCCCCTCCAAACGCAGTTCAAACGGATGGATATAGATCACCGCTTCTTTCATCGCTTGTGCCCGCGCAGCGTCTTTGGCATCAGCATTCAACCCAAACGCTTTAAAAACGGTCACAGACGAGCCATCCTCCGACTCCTGCATCACCAGTGGCTCCACCGGCAGGCTGCTCGCATCGATGACACGTAAACCTTCCTCGGATCCCAGCACCGAATGCAGCAAACCCAGCATCTGCTGCGGGCCTACCAGTTTGCGGGAGAAATCATCAAGGTCAGTGTCTAGCCCCTCAAGTTTGCGTACCAGCTCCATAAGCTTGCTATTGGCCGCAGCGTTCGGATCTGGCAACGCAGCGCCCTGATACTGGCGCAGAATCTGCTCCTGCGTCTGCACCGACAGCTCCAGCGAGGAGATCTGCTCGTCGACACCTTGCAGTCGCTCCAGAGCGGGTTCCAGTACAAAGACAAACAGCAGCATCAGCGGCATCATGCTGGTTGTAACAACAATCAGCAGACGCTCCCGCTTACTTAGATTATCCCAGGCCTTATTCACCTGATTCCAGCTGCGGTTAACGCTCATGCTGGCCTCCCGCGCTGTTCACCCGCGCTAACACTTCAAACTGATGAACTTTCTCTTGCTGCGTCAGCGTAAACTTCTCAATTCGCATCGCCCTGAATGCCTGGGTTTCACCCAGATCACGCATCAGCAACGGCACATCATCTGCACGGCCAGATACGCCATCCAGCGTCACCCTTTGGTTGGCGAGATCCAATACAAACTCAGTTACCCAGACACCATCGCGACGCGCTTCAGCCAAACCATACATGAACGGAGAGAATCCGTTATTTGCCACTCCCGGCTGCATCCGGTTCAACAATGAAATCAGCTCGTTTTTGTCAGTAATCTTATCCCGGATGCGGTCCTGCTCCTCAAGAATGGCAGGATCGGCCCGCAGGCTTTTACGTTGCGCCTCAAGCCGCGCAATCTGCTCCGGCAGATCGGCTTCATGGGCACGTAAGACCTCAACCCTCGCCAGCTTAGTAGCAGCGTAATAGTCCACACCCCAGGAGATAATCCCCATCGCGACTGTGGCCAGCAGGATCAGACCGATCGCTGAGCGCAGCGACCATATATCCCGCGCGGCAGGTGTTTTGGGGGTATAAAGGTTTATCTGCTGTTTCATTTCGCCCCACTACCCTTTGCTTTGGCTGGTATGCGATACGCTGCGGCGATCGCCAACAGACAACGCTGCTGTAACTCCACATCCAGTGGCTTATCCGCTTCCAGTTGATTCGCCAGATCCAGCGCCTCAACCTCCAACGGCAGGTTGCTGCGCAGCTCGGTCATCAACGCAGTTTCACCAAACTGCATCGGTAGCAGCTGCAATTTATAGCACGGCGGCTTACCCACCTGACTTTCGTAATAATCCAACGAACGCTGCAACTCCAGCACGGCTGAACTGGCAAGCTGGTGCGGATTGTGATCCGCCTGATAAACGTCGTAGGAGAGAGAACGGGTGAAATAGAGAGCACCTTGCGATAGCAGGCTCACACTGCTGGATGGAGACCCCAGATGGAAGACAACCAGGCCTGCCTCTTCAACAGCCAGTTCACGGGTCAGGTTCAGGGTTGCCAATTCCGGCACATCCACCACGGAAGGCTCCAGACCGATCTCCTCGATCCAGGCAGCCATCATATCTACGCGCGCCTGTTCGGCGACCACCGCGTAGACCATTCGCGAGCGACCACGATAGGCATCTTCCGGCAGTTCAATGTAATCGATCACCGCTTCTTCAATATCGAAGCCGACCAGATCTTTCACACGCCAGCGCAGGGCGCCGGCCATCTCCTCCTCAGGCACGTCCGGAGCATCTACCAACAGCAGCTGATAAGCCCCCTGATCGAGCACGCCTACAGCCTGGGAACCGCTCAGGCCCAGCGCATCAATACGTTCACGCAGTAATTTGATATCGGTAAGAGGAGAGCTTGTTTCGATGAATTCACAGACCGTCAGCACCGACTGCTTCTTGCCTTCGCTGACGTGCGCCAACGCCACGCCACCCTCGACCAGGGCAACCGCCGTAAGACCTTTCGCCCCGCCCTTCTTTTTCAGAAACGGAAGGGACGCCGAAATCCGCTTGAAATCCATCTACTGGCCGCTCAGTAAGTTTTTGTACAGGCACTAATCTACCGATCTTGGTGCCTCTTCAGCAAGTGTTACAAACAACTGTTTTGATCTTTATCGGCCGCGCTCAAAAAGAGTTTACGCTTTAATAGGTTATACGCAGGATTCTCGTTTCTACTTTAAAAAGGCTCGGGCCGGCGTGCGTGTTTGAATTGCAGCGAAACGCCAGTCGATTTTTGCCAATAATCAGTAACAGTAATAACGCTGCACAACCTTAGGCAGGCGCGAACCATAGTTGGAGAATACCCATTCACGCACACCACCAATGGCACGATCCGGCAGGAACGCAAGACACGCCAGATAGGTCACCGCAGAGAAACCGATCAGGATCAGCAGGCCCAGTTCGTTGCTAATCGCATCCTGCATATGCAGCGCCTGCACCACCGCATAATCCACAACCATGACGGGTACGGAAATGCTGAACGCCGGTAGCTGAGCAAGAAAATATTCCTTCCAGGTACCCTCAACGATGCTCAGAGATAGTTGTGCCATCATCAGATAAAGGAACATTGCCGACAGCACGCATGCCCAGGCTACGGCCTCCAGCCCATACTGCGCAGCAAAGATCATCATCAGGATGGTCAGCACTGTGTTGATGAACTGACGCATCACCTCCTGATAGATCTTACCCACGGCCTGCACAACGGCACCTGCCAGATGCAACACGTTGTTGAACATCCCGGCGATACAGAGGATCTGGAACACCTCCACCGCAGCCCGCCACTTTTCGCCATACATTCCGGTAATAACATATTCACCGCAAACAAACAGACCCGCCAGAATAGGCAGCGATAGCGAAGACACCAGGCGGATCGCTTTGTAGTACTTACGCCGCAGCTCCTCCGTGTCGTTCTGCGACCGGGAATAGGAGGACAACATCACCGAGGAGATGGTGGTGGCAATCTTAAGAAAGGGGATATGCGCTGTCGTTGAAGCACGGTTGTACAAACCCAGCGCCACGGAATCCAGGAAACGGCCGATGATGGTATCGGTGGACTTATTAGAGAGGTAACCGATGGTGTTGTTAAGGCTAATACCAAAGCTGAAGAAGAGCAGGTCCTTAACCTCCTGCAGTCGCAGATACGGACGCATATCCACCTTCACCGACAGCACCAGCCAGATACCCGCCAGGATCTGCCACACCATAGTGCCTATCACCAAACTCCAGACGCCATACCCCATGAAGGCCAGGACGCAGCTGACCAGCGCCGTACCCAAGGCATAACCGACGAAATCGATCTGAGCCAGCTTCTTAAAGTTCATATGACGCATCAGCAAGCCACGGTGTACTGACGAAGCTGTGGAGACCCAGGCACCGAAGGCCAGCACCTGTATCAACTCTGTCACCCGGGGTTCATTGAAGAACGCTGCAGCAACGTCGGCAAAGACCCAGAACAGCGCCATAAAACAGGTGGCGATAATAAGGCCGAGGGTGAAGCCCACCCGGATATGCAGGTCACTCAAATCTTTGCGCTGAACGATGGTCACCGCCAGACCTACAGATGCCACCATATCGGAGAAACCGATAAAGACCATTGCGATTGCCACAACCCCGAAGTCTTCCGGGGATAACAACCGTGCCAGGATAATACCGACAAAGATGCCCAGGCCACTCTGGCCTAAAACGCGCATCATATTCCAGATAACTGCTGTTGAAGTACGCACAGATTATTGTTCCCGTATGCCTGACTCGAGTCCCTCAATAGGGGCTAGTGTATCAGCATAATCCGCTCTATTTGAAACTGAATACTGATTCTACTATCCGCCTGTGACGATTTAGGATTCATAAACTCAGGGTAAATACCAAAACCCTGACTTGAATCGCATCTGCAAATAAAAAACATCAGCAAAAAACTATATAAAGCTATAAATTTCCCAATGAAAAAGGTCTACATAGGGGCTTATTGAAAAGACCTCACCATCTATCGAGGAGCTCCGGTTGCGCCATTAAGTTAACCATCTGGTTTCTTAATAAATTCGGATTATTCAAAACACTTTCATCAACGCATCCTATTATTTCCCGATGGTAACAATGCATATTGATCAATACGGAAAAAGAAACGGAAACTAAATCCGCAAAAGCCACCAGGGCGTCTGAAACAAAACTGGCCGCATCGCTACTGGGCAATATGCCATGAACACAGTAGACTGCAGCCAGCAGCACCATGGACATTAAAACAGAGCACTCCTGAAATTTGCCCTTAGAAGCCGTGTTCGATCCAGATAAGGAAACGTCAACTCGCCGGAATGCACTGCAAGCTCTACCCGATTTTCAAATACGTGCAGCGCAGCATGCCGATGAAGCCATTCAAATATGATTAGTCGTATCGAATATCATACCGTGTCGGATTGGCCCAAACTGGCCTGGGTTGCGCAGATCGATGATCGCTCTGGAATCTGCACGGTTTATCACGGTGTTGAGGTTGAAACCCATTCCCACTGGTTTGGTGAAATCGTCTGGGCAGGCGACTTTTCAAAAGGTGATCTGGATCTGACCGATCACGCCTATGGCAGTGGAGGCCGATTGCGTGATGGCAACATGACGTTCGTTGGCTCCGCGTCGATCGTTGAACGCCTGAACTACATCTCGATTGATCATCAGCATTTTGCGTCCAACTCCCTGCTCTGCCTGTTGGCGATAACAGATGCCGATATTGATCGGAAAAACGATCAGTACCACAACATCTTTTTCAGCATGATTCTGCGAGGCCGGCAACATGCACTGCCGCTGCCCAGCTCCCGTGGCGACATTTGCTTCATCTATTATGACAACCTGCGTTTTAACGGACGCTTTGAGATCTGCGCAAAACCCGAAACCCATTACAGATTAGACTCCTACGCCGACGTCGAATCGATGCTGCTTGAGCTCTACGGCCAGGTATATGCCAACGCCACCGACTCAGCACGAGCTCGCCCGTTAAAGATGGCCGCCACCATGTCACGTGGTTACGATTCCAGCTGCAGTGCGGCACTTGCCTCACGCTTTGGCCTGACACAGGGCATCTCCATCAATAAAAGCTTCCGGGGCAAAGACGATACCGCTTACGCGATCGCCAGCCCCCTTGGTATCAACCTCAAAGTGATCGATACCGATGCCTGGCGGCAGCTCGATAATCCGGAACCTATCTTTCTGGCAGGTAGCGCCTACGGAGAAGATGTCCATTTCGCGGCCCTGGAAGCGGATCTGGACGGGACCTTGCTGCACACAGGTTTCTTCGGTGACGCCATCTGGACCAAGAGCTACGCAAACTACGGCAAACCGCTGGCACCCTCCGATATCTGCGGCAACTCACTGGGCGAGTTTCGCCTGCGCGCCGGCTTTATCAGTTTCGACGTACCGGGATTAGGTGCCGCCAATCGTGATCAGATGGTGGATATCAGCAACTCCGAGGAGATGCGCCCCTGGGATTACAATGGCGAATACAGCCGTCCGATCCCGCGTCGTTTTCTGGAAGAGATGAGCGTGCCCCGCGAAAGCTTCGGGATCGAGAAACAGGGCGCTTCCCACAACCTTCACCAGCGTCAGCATTTTCTCAGTGAATCCTCCGAAAACGCCTACGCCCAGTGGCTGCAACAGCATAAGATCTTTCGCGCACCCGCGCTGCGCAGGGTCTGGGATCAGATCGAACGCAGTGGCCTGAAAAAGATCGAGTGGTGCGCTTATTACCTGTGGCGGGTACTGAATCACCGCCACCTCAGCAAATTCAAGATCCCCGGCATTGCCCCTCTGCGTCGACGTTGCGAAGCCCTCGCCCTGCTGACCCACACGCTGGAGAAAACACCGCTGATCAGCCGTTACCGTCGCTACGTATTTGGCTGGGCGATCGATACCTTACTGCCACAATATAAACGTCCCCTCCAGCGCAGCCGTGACAGCCTGAATACGGGCGCGGCAACCGGATTGCAAAACAACGACGCCAGGATCGCACAAAAAGCTGAGTGCGATTTGTAAACAAGTACAGTTGTGCCCGTTACCAATCAGGCTTACCTTAATGACTGTTCGCAAATACAGTACCCGACTGCAGTAACTGTCGCTTGCCTCTGCTATCAGCACGTATGAAAAGGAGATGTTGCGTCTGGTGTCGGAATTCTCGGTGCTGTCCGTCATACCTTGGAAACAGGTCATAAGTATTCAGAGGTACAGGATGTTATTTCTGTCACAGCACACATCAAAGTTCTGGCATACCACCACCCGCAGCCCACGCCGCTGGCTGACCAGGGGCGTCCTGAGTACGGCACTGCTGCTGGGTACACTCCCCCTGGCACCCAGTGCCATTGGGGGCACTTTAACCGAGTCCATCAACGCATCCGATTCGGCTGCCGTGGAAGCTCAGCTGAAAAAAGATCCGACGCTGCTCAATCAGCGCGATGAGCTGGGCATCACTCCGCTGATCTATGCGATCCACAACGGTAACCTGGCGATGGTGCAGCAGCTGGTACAGCTGGGTGCCGACATCAATCTCAGCACCCGCGAGCACGGCACTCCGCTGCAGTACAGCCTGATGAGCAATCAACCCGAACTCACGGCGTGGCTGATCGATCAGGGCGCAGATATCCATGCCGTGGCAGAGGACGGCTGGACCATTCTGCAAGCCGTGGTCGCTGAAGATGTATACGAATCCGCCGCCGACAATCTGCAGATGCTGCTCGATAGAGGACTGTCGCTGTCTGCTAAAGACCCGGCGGATAACAGTCTGCTGCACTACGCCGTTGCGCTGGAGTCCCGCCCACTGATCGAGCGGTTACTGAAACAGGGAGCCGATCCTCTGGCTGAAAATGCGGAAGAATACTCTGCGCTGGACTGGTCTCTGGAGCGCGAAGATAAGCACCTGTTTACACTGCTATACAACAGCGTCAAACACCCGCTCAGCGAAGACCAGCAATTTTTCCTGCTGGCAGCGTCACTGGAATACGACCGCGCAGACGCCCTGACCCTGCTGCTGGATGCTGGCTGGCCTGTGGATAAAACACAGCCTGACAGCCCCACCCTGTTACAACTGGCGCTGGCTGCTGAAAACTCTGCGCTCGCCCGAGAGCTGATCCGCCGCGGCGCATCTGTATTAAGCGCCCCGGAATCATCCGGTTACGAACACCCGCTCACCTATGCCGGTTGGCTGGAAGATCCGGCCCTGCTTCGCGCGATGGCGCCGGAACTGCTTGCCACTGAAAGTACGTTACTGATTACCGATCTGCTCCGCTATGCCCTGGAGCTGGGTGATCTGGAAACGATCCAGCTGCTGCAGCCCCAGCTGACCCGGACAACTTTTGAAGAGGCGCTGACACCAGAGCTGGTCGACCTCTGGGAGGAATCCGGCTTTCTCAAGCAGTTGGCGCAGTGGGCGTTTGATACAAACCAAGAGGCCCTCTACCCCGGCTTACTGACGCTGGCGCTGGCCGCCGGTGATGACGATTTCATTCGTCCGCTCGTGAAGTGGCAACGTCAGCAGAAAAACCACGACAATCTGCACCTTATGTTCACCCTGATCGAGCAGCGACAGGATGGCGCTCTGCCCTACCTGCGGGAACTGCACAATGACTCTCAGGTCGTGAACCAACTGAACCCTAAAGGTATCTCCCTGCTGCAAGCGGCCATCTTCGCGCACGCTCCGGAGACTGCGCGCTGGTTGCTGGAGTTGGGGGCTGATCCCGCACAGCGCGGCCTGATCAGTGAGGAACAGACCGAAGAGTATGACCAGTTCAGCGAACAGTACGATTACCCGCTGGCGATGGTGTTGGATGCGCTGGAATTGGCAGATGCCGGGGATACCGCAGAGTCCCCATGGTGGCCCCTGCTCGATCAACTGCTGGCCAACTCAGTTCTACTGCAACCGGAAGACCGCGATGGCACCCCGATCCTGCAATCCGCCCTGGAGATCGATCAGCCCCTGCTCACCCAGCGCCTGATCCGCAGCGCCAGTAAGACCCAGCTGGAACAGCTCAGAATTGAGGGGGCCAGCGTCCTGCACCTGCTGGTCCGTCGCGCAGACTCTGCCCAGATTCAGCAACTGCTGGACAGAGGTATATCCGCCACACCTGACCTGACCGATAACCAGATCAGTCCGCTGCAGCTGGCCGTCACGCGCGAAACCTTTGAGATCGCTGAGCTGCTGCTTAAGGCAGGTGCACGTCCGGCGCCCGCGTTGTACCACCAGCTCTATGCGGCCGGGCACCATAAGATGCTCAAACGCTGGATAGAACGTTACGGTCAGGTCGACGATGCGAATGCGTCTGGCGATACCCTGTTGCTGCTCAGCCTACGCGACGATAACTGGCCGCTGGCCTACTGGCTGCTCACTCAGGGCGCCAATCCCAACGCCCGTGACCACCAGCAGCGGTCAGCGATCTGGCTTGCAAGCAATAATCTGTACGCGTTCAACGGCTTGCTGAAAGTGGGGGCTAACCCGCAGGTCCTTGGTCCACAAGGCCGCACCCTGCTGCATCTTGCTGCGGAAAAGGGATACAAGCGGCTGCTTGGCCAGCTGCTGAACGGAGGATTTGACGTAACGGCACAGGATGACCAGGGCCACACGCCCATCGATCTGGCAATCAATCAGGGGCATTTCGAGATTCTGCAGGCGCTGGTAGATGCGCTGCCCGAGCCAGAGCACAAAGATGCAAACTCTGAGGATGTACACCTGCGCTACTGGAGTGCCCTGTATTGGGCAGACCGTAAAGACAAACTGCTGAGTGCTCTGGAAAAGGATCTGGCATCCGCTGCGCCTCATCCACGTGCGGCCTATATCTGGAGCACCGTACATCGCCGCCTTGATCAACTGGAAACCGCGTATAACCAGGCACCCGCCGCACTGAAAACACAGCTGGGTATCACGCCACAGATGTTAATAACGCTGGATACGCATCCGGAACAGGTGCTTGCCCGTTACCCGGTGTCCGGCGACTACGACAAACGGGAGATCTACGCCCTGCTCGACCTGGCCACGGAGGTGGAAAACCAGCAGCAGTTTGCTGCGATGTTTGGTTACCTGCACCGGGTGATCGAACTGGCGCCGAATATGTGGCAACCGGTCTGGTTCTACGAAGAGATGGCACTGCTGGAGCGCAAAGAGCTGCGCCAGCTAGCGTCAGAATTCGCCAACCGCGCCGATATCCGGGACACCCTCAGCGGACGTTATATCCGTGCGCTGCTGCAGCAACATGGCTGGAAACACAGCGACCGTCTGCCGGTCATCGAACAGTACCTGCAGCAGAATCCCCGCGATAGCCGCGCATGGATGGCCAAATCCTACGCGTTGGCCAACAACAGCTACTTCCAGGAAGCGCGGGACGCCGCACTCACCGGCACCGCAATCCTGCCGTTCTACTCCAACCGCGACAAACCGGTGGAGCTGCTGTTGAAAAACCGTCAGCCGGAACAGGCGCGCCGTTATGCAGCACTGGTTGCCCGCTGGTATGGAGAGGAAGATCTCAGAGCCCGCCAGGCGCGCTATTTTATCGAAGGCCTGATTAGCACCGGTGATAAAGGTCAGGCCCGTGAGGAGCTGACCGCCGCCTTAAAAGCCTCACCCGACAATGCCCGCCTGATGTTCCAGATGGCCAAACTGGAGCTGGCGGACAAGCGCCCGAACGAGGCTGTGTTCTGGATGAGCAAGGGCGCTGAACAGAAAGCGGATATGAGCCAGAGCCAGCTGCGCCGCTTTATGGATGCCTTCCGTGAAGCGGGTGATCCGGCCCAGGCCTATGCGGTCTTTGAGCAGTACCGTACGCCACGCCCCAGCGCAAACACCTACACCCGTGCACTTGGCCTGCTACAGACGCTGAAACGTAACAGCGTCTACCGGTCACTGCTACAGGAAGCGCTGGATCACTATCCTGATCATCAGGCGCTAAACCGCCGTGCCTTGCGTCTGCAGTGGCAATCGGGAGAGAAAACAGCAGCACTGGCTCAGGCAGAAAAGCTGCTTGCGCTGTATCCTGCCGACAGCAAACTGCAGACGCTGCTCTTCGAGTACAAAACCGAACACCAGAGCCCGACACAGGCCCAACAGTTCATCGAACAGCTGTTGCTAACACGCCCCTGGGATAAAAACCTCTGGCAGCTGGCGCAACGTTCGCTGCCAGATAACCGCAGCGATGCTGACCGTCTAGCCTTCTGGCAACGTGCCAGGCAGGCAGCTCCTTACGAGGCATTTGCCTGCGAAAAGCTGATCGATATCCATGTCGGCAACAAAAGTTGGACAGACGCCCATCAAACCCTGCAGCACTGCCTGACGGACTTTGAGCAGGCGACCGACCAAGTGCGTATCAGCAACCGCTTAACTCTCCTGCTCAACAGCGCCTGGGTGTACGAGAACCAGTCGAAACAGCAACGCTTGCCTGTGAAAACGATCCAGGCGGCCGAGCAGGACTGGCTAGCCTACAAATCCACGCGTGGCAGCCACGACAACTACCTGCGTTACCGGGAGAGTTTCTGCCGTGCCCGTCAGGATCTGAAATGCGCGGCCAATTCGCTGGCCGAACGCAGCTATTTCAGCCGCGATAACACCGCCCACTTCCATACGCTGGTCGCCAAATACTCGCAGCAGCTGGGCGCCGCTAAAACCCGCGGCTACGGCGCGCAGATGATCGCCCGCAACCCCTACGACGAAGAGAAGCTACGCTCCTTCCTGCACAAGAATCTGCTCTGGAGTGGCAGCCCGATCGTTGCCCTGAAAGAGATCCAGGAAGCGAAAGCACGCGGCTTACAGGTGGATAAAGACTGGGAACGCAAAGCGTTGGGGCAGCTCGGTGATTCCCTCTCTGAGTTCGAGCAGTACACCGGCAACCATGGCGGCCCGGGCGCCTCACTGCGTTATATCAACTGGTTTAACAACGCCCGCAAAGATGCTCTGAACAGTGACGGCACGCAGATCTTCTATAAATTCGATGGCGACGAGCCTGCGGTCGAAATACTGCTGCCCAACGGCGAAATGATCACCCGCCGCGATCATCCTCTCTTCGGCAAACCAACCTATTTTGCCAAAGGCGCGGGATTTATCCGCCTGACCTACACCGACAGCGGTCAGCTTGCGCGTATCCTCGATTCCAGCGGCAAAAGTATCCGTCTGGAGTACAACGAAGAGGATGAGATCGTTTTGCTACAGACCAGCAAAGGGGAGGAGCTGCATTTTGAATACGGTCCGCTTGGCAAACCAACACGGATCATACTGAAGGACGTGGGCGAGCTGCGTGTGCGTTACGACAACAGTGGCGAGATCGTAAAAGTCAGCTCCGATGCCGGTCACGCGATGGCCCTGCGCGTAACCCAGGCGTTCCAATCCCTGCTCAGCATGGTGAAAAAGGTGCAGAAGGTACACAACCTGAAAGACCTGCCGCGCCTTGATCATCAGGATGAAACCCTGGATCAGCTGCGCGCGGACTACAACAAAGCGCCATACGACAGCAAAGAGGAACAACACGCCAAGCTGGCACTGGCAAGTTATCTGGTAGAAAACGTACGCAGCAGTGCAGGTCACTTCGACGAAGCGGAAAGCCTGCTCTACGAACTGTTCGATACGGCCAAAGCGTTAAACGACCCGCGTAACCAACTCGACGCAGCGCAGGCGGTCCGTCAACTGCACCAGCTCTACAGCACGGTCAAACCACATGGCCTGCCTCGCCAGGAGTTCTCGCGCTGGAGTGACGCGCAGAACTGGCTGCGCGGAGTAACACTTGCCCAACCACAACCGGAGTTACAGCAGCTGCTGGCGGAGATCGATCAGCAGCCGCTGGTGCTGCTGCGCGACGCACATTGGTTGCAGCGCTCCGACTTCAGCAACAGCGCATACTGGAAACGCTACGGCAACGCTGAACTATTCGCCAAAGCACAGGCGAACAGCGATAAGAACGCACTGCTGATCCGTCGCAATGGTGATCTGGTGGTTGCCAGTGATAACGGTCTGTCGGTATTGCGTAATGGCTTCTGGCAGTGGTTCGGTTACGACAACGCCTTGGGGCACCTCTCCGCCAACCTGTCACCACTCGATCTGGATGGACGCTCACAGATACTCGCTCTGGCGGAAACCGATGACGGCACCCTCTGGCTCGGCAGCAGTAAAGGCCTGATGGCCCTTTCAGGTGACTATCAGGCACCGCTCCGCTTCTGGGGGCCCGCCCAGGGTCTGACCGCCCCTCGGATCGCCAGCCTCACCACACGCGGCGACCAACTTTACGCGGCGACCGTACAAGGCGTTTTTCAGCTGACGGCTGCGGCTAAGCAGCCAACCCGGATACAAACGCTTGCCGCCGGAAATATAGAGAAGCTCTCCGTCCTGTCCGGTCATAGCAACAACCTGGTTTACCTCAACGACGGCCAGCTCTGGTTGCACAGTGACGGTAAAAACAGCTCTTTGGGGCAGGCGGAACAGTTCGCCTGGCACCAGGCGCAGGGAATACTCTACTGGCTGCACAACGGCCTGATCTATAGGCAGGCGCTGAACGAACGCAACGGTATCTGGCACCTGTCCGACCACCGCGCACAGATCATCGCCCGTCAGCAGGACCTGCTGCTGTCAAAACGGATCCACGAACTGGCGATCTGGCAGCTGCCTGAGGTAGGCGACACCCTGGTAGTAAATACCGACCGCGCCATCAACGTTCTGAAAGACAACTATTTTGAGGCGATGCCACTCCCCTACGAAACCCGCCGGGGCGGCCTGCAGGTGGGCCCGCAACACTCCTTCAGCGGAGCAAACGGACTGGCCCTACTCAGCCGCGAAGGGGTATACACCCGCCTCAACAACAAAGCGCAGCATTTCAACAACGGCCCGGTTTACGACCTGCTGAGCGACAACACACTGGGACTGACCTTCATCGCCACCGGCAGCCAGATCCTCTATCTTGAACAAGGTCAGCCGGTCTACGCTGCAGACCGTTTTTCCGGTGCTGATGCACGCATCCTGACGCAAGACCAAGACGGCAACCTGATCACTCACGACGGCCGAACCCTGATCCGCTTCCAACGCGGCTCCGATCAGGCGCAGGAGCTGTTCCGTGCGGAAGCGTCGGTTGAAGAGAGCGGCTGGCGTGGCGGAATCGAGGATATCCATGTTGATAAGGAGGGCACCATCTGGGTGACCGCCGGGTCCTCTCTGTTCCGCTATGCCAACGACAAGGTGCAGGAGTTCAATTACATTCTGAACCCCGAGCTTTTCCCGTCCCGAAGCTCCATGCTGACCACAATCTACGAAGACCTGAACGGCGCGCTGCACGTCGTCGCCTCAGACGAAGGGCACCTCGACTATCAGGGCGTGAAGCTTAATGGCGGTCTGCTCAGATGGAACGGTAAGAAGTTCGACAATCTCGGTCGGCCGAGTCACTGGTTTACCACCGGTTACACCCGTATCGATGCCAATACCGCAATCGTTTCCACCAGCCAGAGTTTCGCCCGTGAAAAGGCTGGTCCTGAAGCACATGCCCAGCGCCGCTCCTTCCGTACGCTTAAGGATCCCACCTACACCGCGGTGGAAGCCAAAACCGATATGCTTTGGCTGGGTCGACAGGGCGCCCGCTTCCGCAACACGAACAGCTGGCTGTTCCCATCCGCAGGCGGCGTTGTGCTCTATCACAACGGCAAATGGTTCTACCCGGACCGGCTCAACCAACTGCTGCCAAAAGATCAGCGCCTGGGACAGTACGGAGCCCGCACCGTGCACGCCGTTTCAATTGACGGCGAGGGCCGTATCTACGCCGCAACAGACTTGGGTGTGCTGGCCTACCAGAGCGACGGTATCGCTTCGCTGCTGACCGATAACCAGTTGGGCCAGATCGCCTTTGCCGATCACGAACACCAGCAGCAACAGGACCTTAGCGAAATCTTCCTGACGCGCATCGACCCGGCAAGCCCACAGGGCCGCCTGCTGGCCAGGTACCACAGGATGCAACAAAACATCGGAGAGCTTGAACAGCAACTGCACGCCTCTGCCGAGACTCAGGGCGCACAAACCGCAGCGCAAGGCAATCGTACCGACAACAACCTGCCCACAGAGGTGGACAGAGGCAACGCCCTGAAGAAAAAGTTGAAGGAGAAAAACCGGGTACGGGAGAAACTGCTCGCGCGCATCGAAAACGAACACTACGGTCTCTACCAGATGCTGAAGCTGGATCCGCGAGAGGTCGCGGCAATGCATAAACAACTCGGTCCGCAACAAGCGCTGGTGCAGTACCTGCCGACGCCGGACAAACTGCTGATTCAGGTAGTGACGCAGGAGGGTGCGCAGATCCGCGAGGTCAATGTCAGCCGCCAGGCACTGGAAACCGCCAGCAGCGCAGCGGTGACCGGGCTGCGGTATCAGGCCTCAAACCTGTCTCCTCAGCTGGCAGCAAGGGGCCTGTCTGCCAACGCACCAGTAAACTCACGCGGCCAGCATGATAGAGAGCAGCTGCAGCAGCTCAACTGGCTTTATGAACACCTGCTAAGGCCTGTAGAACGTGAGCTGGCAGGCAAGTCACAGGTGTTTATCACGCCCGTCGGCGCATTGACCTACCTGCCCTTCCCGGCGCTGGTACGCCAGATCAAACCGCAGGTAGAGTATGCCGTCGAGCGCTTTAACCTGGGTGTGATCCCCTCAATGTACCATCTCAATCTGGTACTACAGCACAACGCCTCGTACAGCGACGCGCTGCTGATGGTGGCCGATCCCGATGGCAGCCTGCCGGGCGCACGCAGGGAGGTGGCCCGGATCGCAGCGGACAGCAGCAGTGAACACATCATTCTGGAGGGCAACCAGGCCACCTACGCCAACCTTACCGCCGCTACCGATGAAGCGCGTGTGATGCATCTGGCCACCCACGGTAAACTGAATCAGGGTACGCCAGCGGACAGCTACCTGTTGCTGGCGGACAACTACCGCCTCAACGTGATCGATATCGCCACCCTCGACCTGGAGCAGACCGATCTGGTGGTGCTCTCGGCCTGTGAGACCGGCATCGGCAAACCGGGGCTGGAGTACGCCACGCTGGCACGGGCATTTGCCCACGCCAACGTGCCTACGGTGGTCGCCTCCTACTGGAAGGTGGATGACAGCGCCACCGCCAGTCTGATGCAAGGTTTCTACAAGACGTTGGAAGATACGCCGGAGCAGGACTACTTCAGTGCTCTGGCGAAGGCTCAGCGGCAGATGCTCAGCGCCGCAGCCCCCTATAAACATCCCGCCGCCTGGGCGGGTTTTACCGTTTTCGGCAAACCATAAGGCATTTAGGATGAGCAATTCCGGTCGTTATACAAAGGGGGCAGAAACGTTTTGGACTGGATATTCAACCAATGTCCTCTTAAGATTTGTTCAAATCTCAGACGCTGTCCGTCATAAACGATAAGACACCGGCGGCAGAGAGATGGTGCTGAAACAGGGACCTCATGCCGCCACCGAGCAACGGAGTATCTATGAAAAAGTTGGGCACCCCTAAACGACTTGCGACCTTGCTGCTGAGTAGCGGACTGGCCATCACCAGCATGTTCTCCGCGCATGCACTGGGCGCCAAACATGCCCTGCTGATCGGTGTGTCCGACTACCCCCATCTACCGCAGAACCTGCAGCTGGACGGCCCAACCCATGACGCAGAGATCGTCAGCGCCGTGTTGCGCCAGCGCGGCTTCAGCAAAGACAGCATCCAGCAGCTGTTGACCCAAGAGGGTTACACCTCCCCGACGCGCCAGAACATTCTGAACGCTTTGGAGGCGCTGGCCAACAAAGCCCAGCCGGATGATTTTTTCTACCTGCACTTTGCCGGTCACGGCAGCCGCCAGCCCGCCAGTCAGACCAGCAACGATGAAGCGGATGGCCTCGACGAGATCTTCCTGCCTACCGACGCCAAACGCTGGAGCAGCTATATCGGTTCGGTTGAAAACGCCATCCTCGACGACGAGATCGCCCTTTACGTGGACAAAATCCGCGATAAGGGTGCGGATGTCTGGGTGATTTTTGACAGCTGCCACTCCGGCACCATGACCCGTGGCGCAGCGATGCCGGAAATACGCTACCGCCGTGTGGACAGCAATGTACTTGGCATCCCGGAAACATCCATCATCAAACAGTTGGAAGCACGCAACCGCGGCAATAGTGAAGCAACCGACGGGGGGAGTTTCCAGCAGTGGGACCTCCCCGGTTATCAGCAAGACCTGGGCTTACAACAGGCACTGTTCAAATCCCGGGGGAATACGTCTGAACAACGGGGCCAGCTGATCGCTTTCTCCGCGGCACAAAGCACCCAGACCACCCCGGAGATGAAGCTGCCACGCGGGGACGCTAACCGCCGCTTCCACGGCCTTTTTACCTATACCCTGATGGACGTACTGGGCTCCAATGCCAATCTCAGCTATCAGCAGCTGGCACAACAGGTTCTGGCTCGCTACCAGACCACGCCGTGGCGCAATAGCACGCCATTGTTCAGCGCCTCGGATATGAGCAGCACCGTTTTTGGCGGTGAAGGTCGCGGCGTACAACAGTTCAATGCACGTATGGATGGCAGAACCCTCAACATCCAGGGTGGCAGTCTGGCGATGCTGACAGCGGGCTCCGAAGTGGCGATTTTTGCCGACGCTCTGGCGAAAGATGAAGAGGCGCTGACCACCGTCACGCTGAATCAGGCCGGTACCGTCACTAGCACAGCAAAGTTGGGAACCATTGATACCCAAGGCTGGCCGAAAACCCTCTACGCCCGCCTGGTTAAACCGGCGGTCGATTTCAGCCTTAACGTGACCCTGTTACCCAGCAAATCCCTCGATCAGGCACAACAACAGAAATTGGCTGGTACTCTGGAAAAGATTACCAAACAGGAAGCACAACTGACGCTCAGTGCCATCGATGAAGCAGATATTCTGGTCAGCCAATTCGATGGTCAGCTTTGGTTCCTTCAAGCAGACCAGACGCTACCATGCGACCAGCAACGTATTGAAGCAGCAACGCTGCAAACCTGTCTCGATACCCGACAACCGCAGCGGCTGTTGAATATGCCGCTGCCCCAGCCCTCAAAAGCGCAGAAAGTGCTGAAAAATAGCCTGCTGAAGATCGCCAACGCCGAACGCCTGCTGGAGAGCAACCAGCGTCTGCCGGGTACCCAGCAGCAACTGGATGTCAGCTTCCAGATCCAGCGAGGCGGCGAGACACGGGATCTGCCGCTGAATACGCAACCAACGCTGAAGGAAAATGACCAGATTCTGTTCCGGCTGGAAAACACCAGCCGCCAGCGGCAGGACGTGAGCATCCTCTTTATCGATAGCCAATACGGTATCACCCAGCTCTACCCGTCCAGCGGACAGCCCAATCGCCTGCAGCCCGGCGAAAAACTCAGCTTTGAGTGGCACGTCAACGTGGAGACAGTAGGTACTGAACATCTTCTGCTGAGTAGCCAGCCCGGCACTGGCGTAAGCAGCGACCTGTCGCAACTGGAGCAACCGCCACTGCACGTCTCAACGCGCGGATTGGGCGGTGGTAAACCGCCAGCAAGCGGTGGGTTGGAGATTTATAGCTGGCAGGTCAGTCAGTAAAACGATTCAGCAAAATTAACGAAACCAATTGAGTAGCACTCAAGCATCAATCCCAATATGGAAAATGAGGAAACACCCATGAAAGCATTCGGCAAACTGGTACTAACTCTGGCGATCTCCGCTACCGCTGTAACTGGCGCATGGGCGGGTGAAAAGTCTGTAGCGGAACTGCGTGCTGAAGCAGCAGCACTGTACACCCAGGCAGACCAGCTGGTAGAGAAAGCGATGCGCCAAGAAGCGGAGCAGATGAGCGAAGTGAAATCTCGCGGTAATGAAGTGAAGAGCCGCGGTTATGGCGCGCACCAGTGTGTAATGGACTGCCTGCCACACGGCTCTCTGTACGCTTGCCGTCGTGCCTGCGGTGCTTACTAAGTTAAGCGCTTAATCCGCATAAGAAAAAACGCAGCCTCGGCTGCGTTTTTTATTTCTGCTCCGATAAGGTGTTGGATAAACGCCGCAGATAACTTTCCACCTGCGTACATCTATCTGCAACCGGTCCCTGTAAAAGATCGCTACCCTCGACCTTAGGCACACCACTGCGCATCACCTCCGTAGCCCCAGCGTCCTGACCACAGAGCGCCTGGCTGATCAGCAGCCAGCGTCCCAACTGGAAACGTTCAGTACGGGTTTCACCATAACGCTGCTGATATTGCTCACTGGCAGCGTCTAACTGAGCAGCAGCGATCCCCGCAATACTGCCGGTTTTACCCACGCTCCGCTGTCCTTGCTCAATCCCTGCCAGAATCTGCACCTGATGATCGTTCATCACCTTCGGCAGCGCACGTATTTTCAGGATGGGGCGTTGATCGAGGAAACTGATCAGTTGGGATTGATGACTGGCGTAGAGATCATCCACCGTCAGCGTTTGCTGTTGCGGCCAGAATACCAAGGTGCCCACCAGCAGTGCGCTGGCTAAGACACTACCGCTGACAGGTGTCAGCCAGCGGCCAAGGCGGGCATGTAGCTGCGACCAGACAGTGATCCCTGGAGCCTCGGCAATTTCCGACTGAGGTAGCAGGTGGTGGTAAGTCAGCAGCTGTTGCCACTGCGCGTAGAGTTCCGGATCCTGGGCCAGATGGCTGATCACCTGTGCGCGGCGGGTGGCGTCGAGTCGGTTATCCAACAGGGCCGCCAGATCCTCCAAATCGGATGCGGCACCCACTGGACTCTCCGCTTCGCTGAACTCCAATGTTATGCGCGCCAGCCATGCGTCTTGTTGTGCGTCCCTGTTACCCGTACTCATCGTTTTCTCTCCCATACCCTATGGGATGGACCTGTCGTCGAATTCGACCGTTTAAATCGATAAATCACGCGAAATCCTCCGGCAGAAATCCCATCTGTTCGAGCAAACCCCGAATCTGCGCCAGCGTTTTTTTGGCAATCCGCGCGGGCTGATGAGTGGGCATATCCAGGTGGCGCGCAATGGCACTGAACTTGAGACCATCCTGATAGGCCATTTTCAGAATCAGGCGCTGCTCAGCGCTGAGCTGCAGCTGCAGCTGCTCCCACAGTAATGTAGCCATCGCAGTATCGGCAGGTACGGACGAATCATCCTCAGGATCGTTGCGCAGCACCACCTGATGCAGCAACAGCAGAAAACGCTCGTGCGCCTCAGAGGGAGTATCGTCGCAGCCTGTCTCGTCGTGCAGGCTATCCAGATCCTCCGGCATGGCCACCTCGCCGGTGTGTTGCCCACACCAGGGCAGCTTCGCCTTGATTGTTTGTGTGATCGAGAGCAGCTCGTCCGCTGCGCGTAGCGTCTCACCGCGGCCCGACAACCGTTCGATCACCACCGGGATCGGCTGACGTTCCAGGCAGAGTAGCTTCCACAAAGTGACCCAAAGCTCTCCCAATTGCTTCAGCCACTGCGGCGGACGCACACGGCCGTATCGTTTCCGTGCGTACTCCTCGATCAGGTTAACACTGAGGGTATAAAGGTAGGTCTCAGGCTTGGATTTGCCCCTGAACTTGCGGCAGATCTGCCAATCTCCGGCTGCGAGATGTTCCAGCACGTAACCCCCGGCCACCTCAGCATCGCTGGTTTTGCCGAAACGCTGTTCGCTGAGCGCACGAATACGCGTCTGCACCGTTTCGCTGAACACCAGCTCAGGCCAGTTGATCTCTGGATGGGGAGTATTAGCCGTCATACCGCACTCGGTTCCGGGGGATGGCCACAAATTCAATCATGGAACGCCTCATTGCGCCAGCTGTTGCAGGGGCAGGTCACGATCCCCGGCAAAATCGAATAACACCGGCTGCTGCAGACGTGCGACGGCAGCCGCCTTGGGTTGGCCCGGAGCCACGCTACTCAACCCGCGAGTGCCCGCCAGCAGACTGTTGAAGCGCCCATCGCGCAACTCGCTTACCAGTTGCGGTACGCGTTTCACGCCGTAACCCAACCACTCACGTAGCGAAACCTGCCGGTCTTTCGGAAAATGATCCGCCTGCCCCGAGGCCAGTCCCTCCTTGGCCAGACTGTAGGTCAGATAACCGTGATTAAGGCGGTCGCTCTCCAGCGCAAATTGCTCCGCCTGGCTGGCACTGAGGTAGAACATCTTCTTGTCCCAGGCCAGCTGTCCGAGTCCCCGGCTGCCCATAGGACCGGGTTTAAAACCACCGGTCGCCAGGGCCCCCGCCGACTGGCAGGCATCAACAATCATCACCATCCATCCGGCGTCTACCGCTTCCAGCGCCGCCATCAGCTCGTTGCCGGAGAGCGCACTTTGCAGCAAGGCTGGCGTCACCTCACGGCTATTGCCTGCGCCGATATCACTGGTAAAGAAATAGAACTCGCCGCCATCCAATAAACCGTGTCCTGAAAAGCTGAACAGTACCAGGTCATCGGGGGTTGCACGGCTGATCTGTTGCCAATTATCCACCTCTGGAATCGGCAGGTCCTCTCCCGCCAGACGCTTAAAGACCCGGTGCAAAGAGGCCTTATCAGCGTTGTTGCCGTGCTCATCAGCCAGAAGCTGAATCGGTACCAGTTGATAGCCGGACGCGGCCAGTGAGGCCGCCTGCATACGCGCTTGCATCTCGCGAGCATCATTGGCCGCATAGGTCAGATCCCAGGCCGGGTTGCTATAGCGATTTACCCCCACCGTGATGATATAGGCACGACGCATGCGGGGAGACTGTTGCGTCGGTGTATGAAGCTGCCGAACCACTGCGCTGCGCACCCCCTCCCGGTTGAAGGCGTAGGCACTGAACTCTATCTCAGGCACTGTTTCTCCATTCACGTCGGTGTGCGTCGGTAACTGGATATCGCTGAAGCGCAAGGCCTGCTGCCCGAGCTTATCTACGTCGGTCAGACGCCCTACAAGCTGATCGTTACGGAACAGCTGCACCGATGCAATCCCCTCCTCGCCCGCCTGCAGATCCAGAGTCACGCTGAGCAAACCGTCTTTCTGTTTATCGATCGCTCCAAACGCCAGCAACGGCTGGCGCGTGTCGATGCGATGCAGATCGACAACCGGCGCAAACCGCTCGCCGCGTAAAACACGCACCAGCAAACCCGGCTCGTAGAACTGACGCATAAAGATCTCCAGCGGCTGCGGTTGCAGGGGGGCCCCCGGCATCAGCCATGATGCACCGGGGATATTGCCAGGCTGATTGCTGTCGTAGCGGCCGTCGATATCGGTCACCAGCCAGTTACCCTGCTCCATCACCATCAGACGAACCAGGGGC
The DNA here is from genome assembly GCA_947501565.1 of uncultured Marinobacterium sp. Lineage (GTDB taxonomy): Bacteria > Pseudomonadota > Gammaproteobacteria > Pseudomonadales > Balneatricaceae > Pontibacterium. The sequence continues at coordinate 5,244 of CANMWJ010000012.1, read as the reverse complement.
TGTCGCGTCTCGGGATCCAGAAAGAGCAGTTGATGATCCGCCGTCATCGCCAATAGATAGCGCCCATCCGGGCTGTAATTCACATCGGTGATCGCTTCATTCAGTACCTGCGGTTTCTGGTCCGGTTTCTCGGGATCGGTCACAAAGGTACGCGCGGCAGCCCGCACGAATCGAAGTTGCGAACGGCTGTCCGGCACCTCCAATTGTGCGATCACATCGCCAAACAGTTCGGGCGTCAGCTGCACCTCACCTGTCGCAAGATCCACTTGCCACCATCCCCGCTCGGTAAGCAACGCGAGTCTTTCAGCGGACGGTTCGACCCGCACAATCTCGTCGGCGTATAAGGCATTGCTGTAGTCCAGCTTCAGGATCACACGCTGCTCGACAGGATCGTCCGCGTTAGGGTCGATGCGCAACAGCTGTTTCTGATCGTTGTTTTCTGCATAGAACCACAGGCGTTCACCTGCATCACTTGCAACAGCGCTGAGTAACCTGAGCTTTTCATAGGCCATGTTGTTGATCACTGGCTTATGCTGAAGCTGGCCTGCCTGCCAGCGCAGTTGGGCCAGTGTGAAGCGTGCCCGGTCACCCATATACCCGTTGTCCGAGAGCAACCACCAGTGCTCGCCACTTGGCAGGATCTGCTCTGGTTTCTGGTCATCGTCCAGCTTAAGCGTCTCCAGTGTCAGGGTATTCAGGTCCAGGCGTGTCAGCTGATCGCCGTAACCGGGAATCAGCAGCACGTTGGATTTATCCAGCATCGCCATCTGTGCGTATTCGCCTTTCAGCCGCTCTCCAAGGGCCAGCTGACGTCCGGTCTCCAGTGACCAGAGCTGTATCTCCTCTGGTGTGCGCAACAACATCTGCTGCGCTTCATCACGTATCAGCACCTGCTCTACCTGGCGGTTATAAGCGCGCAGCTCGCTGAGCACTGTGTCACCGTCGCGCTCGGTGACCACATAGGTATTTTTGTCCTGTCGTATCCGATAAGCGTCCGCCACCACTTCATTCGATGCGGGAAAGGCGTTCGCAAGCGTGGTCGGTTCCTGAAGTTCCGCCAGCGTGTTGCTGTTAAAGTAGGCGTAGCTTGGCGGATCATCCCACTGCACTTTGCGCAGCAACACGCGCAGGAAGTCGTGACCTTCGGTGAGCTGCAGCTGTTTTGGCTTACGGGGCAGCGCAACCACTTGTTTCGTACCGGTTTCGGCCTGCCAACGCACCAGCGCCTTGCCGTAGGCCACCAAGAGCGCGCCAGCTTGGTTAGTCAGCTTACCTAACAGAGGGCGATCGGTGATCGGCATCCCGTTGATCTCACTTTGGTGACTGAAACTACGCAGCTTCTCGAAGCTTACGCTGTCGTAGAGTTCAACATCTCCCTGCTGTAAGACCAGCAACCGTTGTTCACGCTCAGTCCAATCAAAATCGGAGATCTCACCACTCTCTTCACCCAGTGTGCCGATCAGGCGGTCATGCTTCAGGTCCCAAAGCTGCAGAAAATGCTTGTAATGGTTTCGCCTTTTAACCAGCGCCATCAGATGCGCCCCATCGTCGGCCAGCTGCAGCTTCAGCACCTCGCCGTTCACCAGTTGCAACTTGCGCACTGCTCGCCCACTGGACGGCTGCCATAACCAAACCGCCCCACCCGCGACGCTGGTAACGGCAATATCCTGCGCCTTAGCTAGTGCCAGAGAGGGCGCGTGCACCCATCCATACTTTTTATTATCTGGATTACTGTAGATTGCCAGACGCGCCCTGGCCTGACGTACGGCCATCGTCTTAGAACTCAACACCATCCCCTGATGGTAGGCATAACGCATCAGGTAGAAGCGCGCGCTGAGCGCCGGGAAGAACCGAGCGAGGGTTAACTGCTCGGCATTGGGCGTGGTGTAAAGAGTCTCAAGATTGCTCAGCAACAAAGCCTGATCGCGATCCGGATCTGCCAGCAGAGCTTTGAGGCCCACTTCAGCCTCCTGACGCCGATTCGACAGCGCCTGCAGAAGAGACTTACTCAACTGGTAAGTGCGAAGATGGGCACTTTCCTTCTGCGTTGACAGCAACTCTAACTGCTCCAACGTGGCCTCATAACGTCCCTGCTTAAACAGGGCAACCGTTAGGTTGTGACGATAGTGCACTTCATATTCCGGCTGCCCGCCCTGCTGCAACGCAGCCTCCAGAATCTGGCTTGCGCGCTTAACCTCGTCACTCCCAATCAGCAGAGCACTGAACAGCAACAGGTCATCTTCGCGCAGCTGATCCTCCGGAAAATGTTCGATAATCGCCAGAGCCTCAGCGTAACTCCCGTGTTTATAGAGATTACTCGCCCTCTCCAACAGCAAGTTAAGCGGGAAGAACAGCTCCGCGCCTGGTTGCGTTCCACGCTGCTGTAGAAATGTCAGCGCACTCTGCTGTGCCCGTTTAAAGTATCGTTCCGCCTGATAGGTATTGCCGTGCTGGTTCAGCATCGCCGCATGCAGCTGCAACGCGGAGAAAACATAAAACTGCGGTACGTCGTCTGCGTTGAATGCATTCAGCTGCGTTAAGACCTCTTCTAGCTTATCCGCATTCTGGAGGTTAGATTCCGCTTGAGCGCGAATCAGACGCAGCTGCATGCTCAGCCTGAGCGGAGTATTGGGTTGAAGCTCCGCATTACCAGCCAGCTCCGCCCACTGCGCTGTGATTGCGGTTTCAATCCTGGCTCGTTTATCCAGCGCGAAGAAACTGTCATCGAGGGCTTTGATGAGATAAAACGCCGCGATCTCTCTCTGTTGCCGGAGCGCTGCCAATTCCGCTGAGAACTGCAGCAACGCACTCCATTTGGCATGCAAATCGCTACTGCTCATCGCTGCTTGGGTAACTGTCTGGGATTTGGCAATTCGCAAACGTAACCAGATATTCAACTCCATGCCACGGATCGCCTGGTCCACTGCTTTGGCCTTCTCTCCATCCAGCCCTGCGCGCTTTTCTGCAAGACCTGGAGGTAGCAGAGCGCGAAGCTTGGCAAGGTCGAGTTCGACCGCGGGAATCTGCGGGTTAAAGCGGTTATAGGTCCCTTGTAACCAGAACTGAATTGCATCGATGGCGATCCTAGCCAGCGCCTGTTCGCTTTTATCCAGTACCGCCATCGCCTCACGCCCGCGCTGACTCCAACCGTAGGCGTTATTCAGCAGTTCATAGGGGTTACGGGCGTTCTGGGTTTGTAGCTGCAGCGCTTCGGCGATGCGGCCCTGTATCCAGGCCAATTGCAGGAAGTATTGCCACGCAGTGCGCGTTTGCACCCAGGGAGCGTCAGGCTCGTTCGCCACAGCAAGCAGACTACGCTCACACGCCGTTAGCTCCTCCGTACCAACCCTTAGCAGCGGATACTCCTCACCTCGACGCAGCAGCTCCGAGCAACCAACCGGCATAGCAACGTCCAAGCCTAACAAGCCATACTCGACGTTCAGGGCCCTGGCACTGTTCTCAGTTTCCACCATATAAGCGTAATTGGCGCGCGCTAAAGCTACCGGCAAGCAAAGCAGACATAACAGTAAAAGCCGAAAGCAGAGATTTACCCTGGTTTCGCCATCTAATCGCTTACTTTTCCTATCGAACACGCCACTCTCCCTGCCGAGTTAAGCCCAATAGGGCTCAGATTACCGCCTCGTCGCCAGCGGTTAAATATTGAATTTCTCCTCAGAATCCAATTTTCTGCACATCAGGAAAAAAGTGATGAATTAATTGAAGTTTTTCATTGACAGAATGCGGGCAAACCTTTTTAATACGCACCCACTGACGTTGCCCAGATAGCTCAGTCGGTAGAGCAGGGGATTGAAAATCCCCGTGTCGGTGGTTCGATTCCGCCTCTGGGCACCACTTACTTTAAAGGCTTGCATTTGATGCAGGCCTTTTTTGTTTGTATTGGTTACCGCCACAGGTGTCGGTGACCTACGCGGCCCGGATCGACTTCAGCCTCTGGGCACCACTTTAAAGCCTCGCGAGTTTTTAGAACTGCGGGGCTTTTTAGTTTCTGTACCGCCACAGATGTTAGTGAATCACTTCCCAAGACTGAATCACCGGTCCCCCTCTTCTGCTGCCCTCTGGTTGGTAGGGTTCTATCAGCGTTCATAGCACACACAGTATGACGGTCTAGCCGGGCTGGTAGTCCTCGTCGGTAGTAGTCCAGAACCCGAAAACGCCAGAAACAAAAAAGGCAGTGCCAAAACACTGCCTTCTTTAGCATGGACTTAAGAGGCTTAAGCCATAATATGGTGTCCCGCATCAACGTGGACCAGATTGCCGGTCAGACGCTGGCCCATATCACTTACCAGAAACGCCGCCAGATTACCCACGTCTTCCGGGGTACCCAACTGGTGCAGAGGTGAGCGTTCAATTGCATCATCCATCAATGCATCAAACTGATCGATACCGGATGCAGCGCGAGTTGGCATCGGGCCGGGGGAGATGGAATGAACACGAATGTTCTTTTCACCCAGCTCTGCCGCAAGGTAGCGAACCGAACTTTCCAGTGCAGCTTTAATAGGTCCCATCATGTTGTAGTGCTCTACAACTTTCTCAGAACCGTGGTAACTCATTGTCACCAGCGTACCGCCATCTTTCATCAGCTTTTCTGCGCGGTTTGCCATGCGGATGAAGGAGTGGCAGGAGATATCGATCGCTTTGCAGAAACCCTCTGCGCTGCTATCCACCAGACGGCCGTGTAGCTCGTCCAGCGGGGACCATGCGATAGAGTGGATGACGAAGTCCAACTTACCCCAGGTCTCCTCGATACGCCCAAACAGAAGATCCATCTCCGCCTCAGAGGTGACATCCAGCGGCAGGATCAACTCAGCCCCCAGGTTATCTGCCAGTGGCCCCATATACTGCAGAGATTTCTCATTCATATAGGTAACACACAGATCCGCACCCAGCTCACGTACGGCCTTGGCACAGCCATAGGCGATACTGCGGTCATTGGCGATACCAACTACCAGCCCTTTACGACCTTCCAGAGAAATTTTCGCGCTCATTATTTGGCCCTTATTTACGTTCAATAACTTATGCTGCATCGCAAAAATAGCGCGCCATTATGACAGCCCGGTGAAGTTCATCCAGACCAATATCTTCTAAGTAAATAATGCGATGTATCGAAGGGAAATTTAGTACAGAAAAGCAAAAACCCCGGCCTCAACGAGACCGGGGTTTCCGTATTAAGTGCTTGGCGATGACCTACTCTCACATGGGGAAGCCCCACACTACCATCGGCGC
>CANMWJ010000011.1 GCA_947501565.1 uncultured Marinobacterium sp. | reverse complement strand
CTTGCGGAGAGGGTGAATGGGATATTGAAAGGAGAGTATCTGCTACGCAAGCCCGAGGATTTAGAACAGGCAGCGATATTCAGACGGAGATCCGGGCCGGTATCACTACCTTCCTGACCATGTCCTACATCCTGTTCGTGAACCCTCAGATCCTTAGTTTAGCGGGTATGCCTGCAAACGATGTGGCGATCGCGACGGCGCTGGCAGCAGCAGTAGCGACCCTGATCATGGGCGTGTTCGCCAACTTCCCGTTTGCGCTGGCACCGGGTATGGGGCTGAACGCCTACTTCACCTTTGGTGTGGTGAAAGGGATGGGTGTGGACTGGCAGATCGCGCTGGTGGCGGTGTTTATCGAAGGCCTGATCTTTATGGCGCTGGCGATGACCGGGGTCCGTACCAAGCTGATCAACGCCATTCCTCACTGTATCAAGATCGCAACCATGACTGGTATCGGTCTGTTTCTGGCGATCATTGGTTTCCAGGGTGCGAACCTGACCGTAGATCACCCGGCGACTCTGGTAACGCTGGGCGATCTGCACGATCCGGCGGTGCTGCTGGCGCTGGCGGGCATCGTACTGACCGCGTCGCTGGTGGTGAAACAGGTGAAAGGCGCGATCCTGATCGGCATTGTCAGCCTGACGCTGATCGCCTGGTTCTCAGGCCTTTCGCCGATGCCGGAATCGATTGTGGCGATGCCAAGCCTGCCGGAAGAAACCTTCATGGCGCTGGACTTCAGTCAGATCTTTAACGCGACCCTGATCACTGTAGTGATCGCCTTTCTGTTTGTGGATATCTTTGACACTGCCGGTACCTTGTTGGGTGTGGGACGTCTGGGCGGTTTCCTCAACAAAAAAGGTGAGTTGCCTGGCGCAGATCGTGCGTTTATGGCGGATGCCAGTGGTACGACTGCCGGTTCCCTGCTCGGTACCAGCACCGTGACTACCTATATCGAGTCGGCGACCGGTATCGAAGAGGGTGGTCGTACAGGTTTGACGGCAGTTGTTGTGGCGTGCTTGTTCCTGCTGGCGCTGTTCTTCACGCCGCTTTTCACCGCGGTGCCTGCGCTGGCAACTGCACCGGCGCTGATCGTTGTGGGTGCAATGATGATGTCGGCAGCAAAAGAGATGGACTGGAGTAAGCTAGAGGATGGCGTACCGGCCTTTTTGACCATCATCGCGATGCCGTTTACCTACTCCATCGCCCACGGTATTACCTTGGGTGTGATCTCCTACGTGCTGATCCACACCTTCACCGGCAAGGCCAAGGATATTCACCCACTGATGGTGGTTCTGGCCGTGGCGCTGGTGGCGTATCACGCGTTTATCTGATCCCTCCGATTCAGATAATGTGGCCCGGAAACATATCCACCGTGATATGATTCCGGGCAATCTATGCCCCCTGGCATAGCGGCTGTCCGGTTTTCATTTGCTGCACCAAAAAGAACCCGCCGTAATAGCCCTTTATTGACAAGAACTTAACCGAAATCGGTTAAAAAAGCGTCTTTTTCGCGTGTGATGGCTCCACTTCTGGAGCGAATTCCTGTATCCTTTCGCGCAAAATACGCCCCCAAATATCGAGAGATGAAATGGCAGATTTATCCCATTACCGTAACATTGGTATTTTCGCCCACGTTGACGCGGGTAAAACTACTACTACAGAACGTATCCTGAAGCTGACCGGTAAAATCCATAAGACCGGCGAAGTACACGACGGTGCGGCAACTACAGACTTCATGGAGCAGGAAGCGGAGCGTGGTATCACCATCCAGTCCGCAGCGACTACCTGTTTCTGGAAAGATCACCGCATGAACATCATCGATACTCCGGGGCACGTAGACTTCACCGTTGAAGTATACCGTTCCCTGAAAGTGCTGGATGGTGGTGTAGGTGTATTCTGTGGTTCCGGTGGTGTTGAGCCTCAGTCCGAAACCAACTGGCGCTACGCGAACGAATCCGAAGTAGCTCGTCTGATCTTCGTAAACAAACTGGACCGTCTGGGTGCAGATTTCTACCGCGTTGTAGGTCAGGTGAAGAAAGTACTGGGCGCTAACCCGCTGGTTATGACTCTGCCAATCGGTACTGAAGATGAGTTCGTTGGTGTTGTCGACGTACTGACACAGAAAGCGTACGTTTGGGATGACACTGGTCTGCCAGAAAACTACGAAGTTACCGATATCCCAGCGGATATGGTTGACGACGCTGCTGCGTACCGCGAAGAGCTGATCGAAACTGCTCTGGAGCAGGACGAAGACCTGATGATGGAGTACCTGGAAGAAGGTACTGAGCCATCTATGGACGAGATCAAGCGTTGCATCCGCGAAGGTACCCGTAAGCTGGACTTCTTCCCGACTTACTGTGGTTCTGCATTCAAGAACAAAGGTGTTCAGCTGGTGCTGGATGCAGTTGTTGACTACCTGCCGTCTCCAACCGAAGTTGACGCTCAGCCTCTGACTGACGAAGAAACTGGTGAGCCAACAGGTGAAGTTGCTACCGTTTCTACTGACGAGCCATTCCGTGCGCTGGCGTTCAAAATCATGGACGACCGTTTCGGTGCACTGACCTTTATCCGTATCTACTCCGGTGTTCTGAATAAGGGTGATACCATCCTGAACTCCTTCACTGGTAAAACTGAGCGTATTGGCCGTATGGTTGAGATGCACGCGGATGACCGTACCGAGCTGAACACTGCGCAGGCTGGTGACATCATCGCAGTTGTTGGTATGAAGAACGTTCAGACTGGTCACACTCTGTGTGATCCTAAGAACCCATGTACTCTGGAGCCAATGATCTTCCCTGAGCCAGTAATCTCCATTGCTGTATCTCCTAAGGACAAAGGTTCTGTTGAGAAGATGGGTATCGCGATCGGTAAGATGGTTGCAGAAGATCCGTCTTTCCAGGTTGAAACTGACGAAGATTCCGGCGAAACCATCCTGAAAGGTATGGGTGAGCTGCACCTGGATATCAAAGTAGACATCCTGAAGCGTACTTACGGCGTTGAGCTGGAAGTAGGTCAGCCACAGGTTGCTTACCGCGAAACCATCACTCAGCCGATCGAAGACAGCTACACCCACAAGAAGCAGTCTGGTGGTTCCGGTCAGTTCGGTAAGATCGACTACCGCATCAAGCCTGCTGAGCCGGGTACTGGCTTCAAGTTCGAATCTACCGTTGTTGGTGGTAACGTTCCTAAGGAATTCTGGCCTGCAATCGAAAAAGGTTTCGCAGGTATGATGGACGAGGGTGTTCTGGCTGGCTTCCCTGTACTGGACGTTGAAATCGAGCTGTTCGACGGTGGTTACCACGCGGTTGACTCCTCTGCAGTAGCATTCGAGATCGCAGCGAAAGGTGCGTTCCGTCAGTCCATCCCTAAAGCGGGTGCGCAGCTGCTGGAGCCGATCATGAAAGTTGACGTGTTCACTCCAGACGACAACGTAGGTGACGTAATCGGTGACCTGAACCGTCGTCGCGGCATGATCAAGGACCAGGAAGCAGCGTCTACCGGCGTTCGCATCAAAGCAGATGTACCTCTGTCCGAGATGTTCGGTTACATCGGTCACCTGCGTACTATCACTTCCGGTCGTGGTCAGTTCTCCATGGAGTTCTCCCACTACATGCCTTGCCCAGCAAACGTTGCTGAGGAAGTGATCGCGAAAGAAAAAGAGAAGAAAGCAGCTAAGTAATCTGACTTAAGCTGAGCTTCTTAAAAAAACCCCGATGGTGAAAACCATCGGGGTTTTATTTTGCCTGTTGTTTGGAGGTTGGCCTTCCAGTAATTTGTATTGCCCGGAAGTTGTATGTCAGAGTCAGGTAGGTTGGCCATTGCGCAGCAATGCCCAACAAATTAGGTAGATTGCAGACACAAAAAAACCGCCCGAAGGCGGTTTTTTTATAGCTACCTGGAATCAGGTGGCTATTAGTCTTTCAGCTTCTGGAACACCAGCGTGGAGTTGGTGCCGCCGAAGCCGAAGCTGTTGGACATCACGCGCTCCAGGTTTACGTTGTCGCGACGCTCGGTCACAACTGGCAGGCCTTCCGCTTCCGGATCCAGGGTCTCAACGTTGGCAGATGCGCAGATGAAGTCGTTCTCCTGCATCAGCAGGCAGTAAACTGCTTCCTGTACGCCTGCAGCGCCCAGGGAGTGGCCAGACAGAGACTTGGTGGAGCTTACTGGAGGCATGTCAGAACCGAAAGTTTCTTTCATTGCCTTCAGTTCCTGCATGTCGCCCGCAGGGGTGGAGGTGCCGTGTGCGTTGATGTAGTCGATTGGGCCGTCAACGGTTGCCATCGCCTGCTTCATGCAGCGTACTGCGCCTTCACCGGAAGGAGCTACCATGTCGTAGCCGTCGGACGTCGCGCCGTAACCAACCAGCTCAGCGTAGATCTTCGCGCCACGTGCTTTAGCGTGTTCCAGCTCTTCGATTACCAGTACGCCAGCGCCGCCTGCGATTACGAAACCGTCACGGTTTGCGTCGTATGCGCGGGATGCTTGCTCTGGGGTCTCGTTGTACTTGCTGGACAGTGCGCCCATGGCATCAAACATAGCGGTCTGTGCCCAGTGCAGTTCTTCACCGCCACCGGCAAATACTACGTCCTGTTTGCCCAGCTGGATCTGCTCCATTGCGTTGCCGATGCAGTGTGCGCTGGTTGCGCATGCAGAGGTGATGGAGTAGTTAACGCCCTTGATCTTGAAAGGGGTTGCCAGACATGCGGAAACGGTAGAACCCATGGTGCGGGTTACGCGGTAAGGGCCAACGCGCTTAACGCCTTTCTCGCGGGTGATGTCTGCGCTCTCAACGATGTTTGCAGCGGAAGCGCCGCCGGAACCGACGATCAGGCCGGTACGCTCGTTGGAGATCTGGTCTTCGGAAAGGCCAGCGTCTGCAATGGCTTCATCCATTGCGATGTAGGTGTATGCCGCAGCATCACCCATAAAGCGCAGCAATTTGCGATCGATTTTCTCAGAGAAATCGATATCGATGCTACCAGCCACGTGGCTGCGGAAGCCGCGCTCTTTGTAGTCTTCCTGGAATTTGATGCCGGAGCGACCCTGCTGCAGTGACTCCAGGACAGCTTCCTTGTCTGTGCCCAGGCAGGACACGATTCCCATACCGGTAACAACGACCCGTCGCATGTGATGCCTCTCTTATTCCACTCTGTGTTATTTATTATGCAAAACAGCCCACTATTTTCTGCTATTCCGTATCGCTTGGCTACTGACAAAGGATGAGGATTATTGCAGAGGGGGCGTGGCGGCCTGTTTATATAGACCGCCAGATCGATCAGAAGTCGTCAGTTGAAGTGAACAGACCGACGCGCAGATCTTTTGCAGTGTAGATTTCACGACCGTCTACAGACATAGACGCATCGGCGATGCCCATAACCAGCTTGCGCTCGATAACGCGTTTCAGCTGGATGTGGTAAGTAACTTTTTTCGCATTTGGCAGAACCTGGCCGAAGAACTTAACTTCGCCTGCGCCTAGTGCACGACCGCGGCCTTTGTTGCCGCGCCAGCCCAGGTAGAAACCAACCAGCTGCCACATAGCATCCAGACCCAGACAGCCTGGCATTACTGGATCTTCCTCAAAGTGACATGCGAAGAACCACAGGTCAGGGTTGATATCCAGCTCGGCAATGATTTCGCCTTTACCGTGCTCGCCGCCATCTTCGGTGATCTTGATGATGCGGTCCATCATCAGCATGTTGCCAATTGGCAGACGGGCGTTGCCCGGACCAAACATTTCGCCATGGCCACATGACAGCAGCTCATCACGATTAAAGGAGGAAGGTTTTGTCATTGGAATCCGTTTACCCAGATTTTTCTTAAAATATCGCGTGATTATACCGGCTTGGGCGGTAGGTAGCACGGCCTGTGTCAGTTAAAATCGCTAAAAAGTTTAAAACTTAAGGCGAAAGGTGGTTTATGGAGCACGCTTTTTGGCATGCGCGCTGGGAAGAGGGGCGTATTGGTTTCCATCAGGATGATACTAATGCGTTGCTGCTGGAGCATTGGTCCGCGTTGGGTTGCAACGCCGAGCGGCAGGTCTTTGTTCCGCTCTGTGGTAAGAGTGGCGATATGCTGTGGTTGCGCGAGCAGGGCCATCCGGTAATCGGTGTGGAGCTTAACGAGAGTGCCTGTGAAGCGTTCTTCGCGGAAAATGACGCGAAAGCCGAGAAGGCGTTAAGCGGGGCTTACCAGCGTTATCTGTGTGATGGCATCGAGCTGCTGTGTGGTGATGTGTTCGAACTCGATGTCGAACGCTTGGCGCAGGTGGGGGCTGTGTATGATCGTGCGGCTTTGGTAGCGTTGCCGCCGGAGATGCGCAAGCGGTACGCGCAGATGCTGATTGAGTTGTTGCCTGCAGGTGTGACGATCTTGCTGGTATCCATGGAGTTTGAAGGGGATCAGGGGCCACCGTTTGCGGTATTGGAGGATGAGGTACGGATGCTGTTCGAGTCACGTTTTCAAGTGCAGCGTCTGACGGAAGCGCAGGATGATCTGCAGCGCCGCGATGTGGCCTACCTGTTGACCGAACGGGAGTGATGGGCTGCGGTTCTCGCACAATAAAAAACGCCGGTGCTGATAAACAGTACCGGCGTTTCTGTATTTGGCGTGCTGAGTATGGCGCGAATCAGGCTTTGCGTTTTACCGCAATATCGGCCAGCTGCTTCAGCGTGTCCTTAAAGGAGCTATCAACCAAAGTATCCAGCGCGGCAATCGCCTTGTCGGCTTCTTCCTGAGCGCGTTGCTGGGTGTAAGTGATCGCGCCGGTTTTGTGTACGATATCCATGATCGGCTGAAGGTCGTCCAGGCCGCCTTTGCGGATCGCCTGGCGGATCAGTGTGCGTTCTTCATCACTGCCTTCACGCATGGCGTGGATCAGTGGCAGGGTTGGTTTGCCCTCTGCCAGGTCGTCGCCGACGTTTTTGCCCATCTCTTCTGCGGTGGAGAGGTAATCCATCACGTCGTCGATCAGCTGGAAAGCGATACCCAGATGGCGGCCGTACAGACGCAGGGCTTCGCGCTCCTCTGCCGAGCAATCAGCCAGAATCGCACCGGATTCGGTCGCCGCTTCGAACAGCATGGCGGTTTTGCCGAGGATTACCTGCATGTAGGAGTCTTCGGTGGTATCCGGGTTTTTGGCGTTCAGCAGCTGCAGGACTTCGCCTTCGGCGATGACGTTGGTGGCGTTGGAGATCACCTGCATGATGTCCATGCTGCCGATCTCAACCATCACCTGAAACGCGCGGGAGTAAAGGAAGTCACCGACCAGTACGCTGGGTGCGTTGCCCCACTTAGCGTTGGCGGTGTCTTTGCCGCGACGCAGTTCGGAATTGTCCACAACGTCGTCGTGCAGCAAGGTGGCGGTGTGGATAAATTCGATGATCGCTGCCAGCGGTACATGCTTCTCGCCAGTGTAACCGCAGGCGTTTGCGCTCAGCAGAACCAGCAGGGGGCGCAGGCGTTTGCCGCCGCTCTCGACGATGTAATGACCGATTTTCTCAACCAGCGGAACATTGGATCCGAGGTGGTTGATGATGTAATCGTTGACGGCTTCGAACTGCGGTTCAATCTGGGGATTTAGCTGATGTGGCTGCATGGCTGACTTATATACGCAAAGAGTATGGGCGCATGCTAAGGACCGGGGGCTTTAGTGTCAAGAAAACCTATAAATAGTTGCCGTTACCGGGTGCTTGCTATATAATCGCGCGCCCTAGTTCATCCAAATTAGCTCCCTACCATATGGGTTGGCCATTAGAAGTAGGTATCTTTTCATAGTAGCCGGATGAGCTGTAATTACGGAGAAAATCATGTACGCAGTAATTGTTAGCGGCGGCAAGCAGTACCGTGTTCAGGAAGGTCAGACTCTGAAACTGGAGAAACTGGCAGCTGAACAGGGCGCGAGCGTTGAATTCGATCGTGTTCTGCTGGTTGGTAACGGCGACGATATCAAAGTCGGTGCACCAGCAGTTGAAGGTGCTAAAGTGACTGCAGAAGTGGTTGAGCACGGTCGCGGTAAGAAAGTTCAGATTCTGAAGTTCAAGCGTCGTAAGCACCACATGAAGCGTCAGGGCCACCGTCAGTGGTTCACTGAAGTAAAGATTACTGGCATCAACGCCTAATTTAATCTGACTGGAGAATAGAGAATGGCTCATAAGAAGGCCGCGGGTTCTACTCGCAACGGTCGCGACTCCCAGTCGAAGCGTCTTGGTGTCAAGCGTTTCGGCGGTCAGGTTGTGACTGCTGGTAACATCCTGGTTCGTCAGCGCGGTACTAAGTTCCACGCTGGTCCAAACGTAGGTTGTGGTAAAGACCACACTCTGTTTGCAACTGCAGACGGTGTTGTGAAATTCGAAATCAAAGGCCCTCACAAGCGTCAGTACGTTACTATCGTACCTGCCTGATTAGGTCCTTTGCTTTCAAAAAGCTCCGCCCAGGCGGAGCTTTTTTGTTTGTGCGTGATACATTGCTCCAGCCTATATAATGAACTGGAGACTGAAACCTTTCGGGGGTGCTGAATGAAATTTGTCGATGAAGTGTTGATTACAGTAGAGGCCGGTAAGGGAGGCAATGGCTGTATGAGCTTCCGGCGCGAGAAGTATATTCCGAAAGGTGGTCCCGACGGCGGTGACGGTGGTGATGGCGGTTCGGTATATTTCGAAGCGAGCGAATCCCTGAATACACTGGTCGACTACCGTTTTACCCGTCGCTTTAAGGCGGAAAACGGTCAGAACGGTATGGGGCGTGATTGTACCGGCGCCAAGGGCGAAGATCTGATACTGGAAGTGCCGGTCGGTACCACCATTATTGATACCGATACCGATGAAGTATTGATCGACCTGACCGAGATCGGTCAGCGTGAAAAAATTGCGCAGGGTGGTTTTCACGGTCTGGGTAACACGCGCTTCAAGAGCAGTGTTAACCGTGCGCCGCGTCAGACTACCAAAGGTTCTCTGGGTGAAACCCGTAACCTGAAGCTGGAGCTGAAGGTATTGGCCGATGTGGGTCTGTTGGGTCTGCCGAACGCAGGTAAGTCCACCTTTATCCGTGCGGTTTCCGCAGCCAAGCCTAAGGTAGCTAACTACCCGTTTACCACGCTGGTGCCAAACCTGGGAGTGGTGCGTACTGAGAAACATCGCAGCTTCGTGATCGCTGATATTCCAGGCATCATCGAAGGCGCGGCAGAAGGTGCAGGCCTGGGTATCCGTTTCCTGAAGCATCTGGCGCGCAACCGTCTGTTGCTGCACATTGTGGATATGGCGCCTTGGGATGAGGTGACACCTGCGGAGGCGGCGTCAGTGGCTGTGGGTGAACTGGAGAAATTCAGTGGCACTCTGGCTGAGCAACCGCGTTGGCTGGTGCTGAACAAGCTGGATATGGTGCCGGAAGAGGAGCGCGAAGAGCGCTGTCAGTCGGTGATCGATGCGCTGGGCTGGGAAGGCCCGGTATACCGTATCTCTGCGATCAGTAAAGATGGTACCGACCCGCTGGCAAAAGAGATTCAGACATTCCTTGATGATCGCCTGTACGCCATCGAGGAAGATCCTTCCATTCTGGAGCGCGAGCAGGAGATTCGTGACCAGATCGATGTGGAGGCCCGTGCCCGTATTGAAGAGCTGCGTCTGTCCCGTAAGAATGCAAAAGCGGCGGATGAGCTGGACGACGACTTCGACGACGATGATTACGATGTCGAAGTTCAATGGGTGCGCGAATAGGATTGAGGTATTTTTGTGACATCTGAACGTCAACAGTTAGTCAAAGGAAAGCGCTGGGTCGTAAAGATTGGCAGCGCGCTACTGACCAACGATGGCCAGGGGCTGGATCTGGATGCGATTGCGCACTGGGTGGAGCAGTTGGCCGCGCTGCGTGATCAGGGTATGGAGATTGTGTTGGTCTCCTCCGGTTCGGTGGCAGAGGGTATGACTCGCCTGGGCTGGAGTGATCGCCCGCACGAGATCTATAAGCTGCAGGCTGCGGCTGCCGTGGGGCAGATGGGGCTGGTGCAGGCGTATGAAGCTAACTTCCAGCGCCACGGGATGCACACCGCGCAGATCCTGTTGACCCATGAGGATCACTCTGACCGTAAGCGTTACCTGAATGCACGTGCCACGCTGCGCACCTTGCTGGAGCTGGGTGTGGTGCCGGTTGTGAACGAGAACGACACCGTTGTCACTAGTGAAATCCGCTTTGGCGACAACGATACACTGGGTGCGCTGGTGGCGAACCTGGTGGAGGCGGATGGTCTGATCATCCTGACTGACCAGCGTGGCCTCTACAAAGAAGATCCGCGTAATAACCCCGATGCCGAATTTGTATCCGAAGGGCGTGCGGGTGATCCTGCGCTGGAAGCGATGGCAGGTGGCGGCGGCAAGCTGGGTCGTGGTGGTATGGCGACCAAGGTGCGTGCAGCTAAGCTGGCGGCGCGTTCTGGCGCGGTGACCGTGATCGCCAGTGGGCGCGAGGATAACCTTCTGACCCGTCTGCGCGGTGGTGAGAGTATTGGTACCCTGCTGGTGCCTGATCAGCAGCCGGAAGCGGCGCGTAAGCAGTGGATCGCCGGTCACCTGCAGGCGAAAGGCACGTTAGTGCTGGATGCGGGGGCGGTAAAAGCATTAACCACCGGGGGTAAGAGTTTGCTGCCCGCGGGTGTTAAAGCGGTTAAAGGGCAGTTCTCCCGGGGTGAGATGGTGCTGATGGTGGATGAGAATGACGCCATCATTGCGCGTGGTTTGGTGAACTACGGTGTTGAGGCGGCGCGTAAGATCATCGGCAAGCCAAGTTCGCAGATCGAGTCCATTTTGGGCTTTATGGGCGAAGAGGAGTTGGTGCACCGCGATAACCTGGCGTTGAGTAGTCGCTCACCATCCTGACTTGCTCAGCGGATTTAAGCGTAAAACTAAAAGCGGAGCCTGATGGCTCCGTTTTTTGTGCCTGCAGTTGTCGCAGGAGTCGCGGATTAATTGGCTCGGGTTGTGGATAATTTTGCAGTATCGTTTTGTGGGCAAATTTCAGGTACAAAAAAACCGGCATAAGCCGGTTTTTTTAAGAAAGCAGTGAGGCGATTAAGCCAGTGCTTTGATGCGCGCGTTCAGGCGGCTCTTGGTGCGGGCGATCTTAGCTTTGCTGAAGATGCCTTTGTTCACAGAGCTGTCCATGATTGGGCGAGCAGTGTTCAGCGCTTCGTTAGCGGCTGCCTGGTCGCCTGCATCGATAGCAACAACAACTTTCTTGATGTAGGTACGCACCATGGAGCGCAGGCTAGCGTTGTGCTGGCGACGCTTTTCCGCCTGGCGAGCGCGTTTACGAGATCCTGCGGAATTTGCCACAGTCCGACTCCTTAAACGTTATCTGGTTAAAAATCCAACTTGGCAACCGAAAATCAGCGCCAAAAATTGAGAGGCGAGATTATTCACATTTGTCGGCCCAGTGTCAATAAAATGATGGGCAATTTTTAGACTGCGCGGGTATTATTGGCGCACGCACACCTCCGAGGATAGTTGTTTGGACACGCAGAAGGAACAAAAACACCCTGAAACCCGCTCTTCCAGCCTGCTCCGTTCCAGCGGTGTTGTGGGTATTATGACGATGCTTTCGCGCATTCTGGGGTTGGTCCGTGATGTGGTGGTGGCGAACTATTTTGGCGCCTCCGGCAGTGCCGACGCGTTTTTTGTGGCGTTTAAGATCCCTAACTTCCTGCGTCGCCTGTTTGCCGAAGGGGCGTTCTCCCAGGCCTTTGTACCTGTCTTGTCGGAATATCGCAGTCAGCGGGATTACGCCGCAGTCAAAGCGCTGGTGGATCGGGTGGCGGGGACCTTGGGTTTAGCGCTTATTACAGTTACCGCGCTCGCGGTGTTGGGTGCGCCTGTGCTGACCGCGCTGTTTGCGCCCGGTTTCTATATGGACGGGGGTGAAAAGTTTGAGTTGGCAGCGTCGATGCTGCGCATCACCTTTCCCTACCTGCTGCTGATCTCCTTGACCGCTTTTGCCGGGGCGATCCTTAATAGCTACGAGCGCTTTGCGGTACCGGCGTTTACCCCGGTGTTGCTTAACCTCTCGTTGATCAGTTCCGCTGTGTTTCTCAGTCCGCTATTCGATCCGCCGATTCTGGCGCTGGCCTGGGGTGTGATGATTGCCGGAGTCGTGCAGCTGGTATTTCAGTTGCCGTTTCTGGCGCGCTTGCGTCTGCTGCCTTGCCCGGTGGTAGATCGAACCGATGAAGGCGTGCGCCGTATCCTGAAACTGATGCTGCCCGCGTTGTTTGGCGTATCGGTTACCCAGATCAACCTCCTGCTGGATACGGTGCTTGCGTCGTTCCTGCAGACCGGCAGTGTTTCCTGGCTCTACTACTCAGATCGACTGGCTGAACTGCCGCTGGGTGTATTTGGTATCGCCATCGCGACGGTGATCCTGCCGAGTCTGTCTCGAAAACACGCGGAAAAATCCGCCGAACAGTTCTCGCAAACCCTCGACTGGGCGATGCGTATGGTGCTGCTGATTGGCGTGCCCGCCGCAGTGGCGCTGTTCCTGCTGGCGGGGCCGATGATCGTCACCCTGTTCCACTACGGAGCCCTGACCGACCGCGACGTGATGATGGCGTCGATGAGTCTGCAGGCCTACGCCTGTGGTGTGCTTGCCTTTATGCTGATCAAGGTGCTGGCGACCGGTTACTTCTCCCGTCAGGACACCAAAACACCCGTGAAGATCGGTATCCAGGCCGCTGTGGCCAATATGGTGTTCAACCTGATTCTGATCTATCCACTGCAACACGTGGGGCTGGCGGCCGCGACTTCACTCTCCGCGTTTATGAACGCCGGCCTGCTGCTCTACGGCTTGCGTAAGGCGGGTGTATTCCACTGGCAGCCAGGTTGGAAGGTCATCTTATTCCGCATGTTGATGGCGAATGCCGCGATGGGTGCCGTGCTTATCTGGCTGGTGGGTGACCTACAGCAGTGGTTGGCATGGGGCGTGATGGAGCGAGCGCTCAACATGGGGATTCTGGTTGTCAGCGGAGTGTCGGTATACGCCATTGTGCTGGTTTTACTGGGGATGCGCCCTTCACATCTGAAAAATGCCTAAAGTATTACGCGATTTGCAACGCCAGTCGGGGTATTTCCCAATAGCGGGTAGTACTCCGGGGCAGGCATTTAGGCTATAATTCGCCGTTTGTTTTTAGGCTTGGCAACTGAACCGATGGAACTCATTCGAGGACTGCATAATCTGCGCAACAAACACCGGGGCTGTGTAGCCACTATCGGTAACTTCGATGGTGTGCACTTAGGCCATCGCCGGGTGTTGGAGCAGGTGAAGGAAAAAGCAGCCGAACTGGGCCTGCCATCAGTGGCGATTACCTTCGAGCCGCAGCCTCGCGAGTTTTTCGCGGGTGCTCAGGCACCACCGCGTCTGACCCGTTTCGACGAGAAAGTACGTCTGCTGCAAGCCGAAGAGATTGATCGGGTGTTGTGCCTGACCTTCAACAAACGTTTGCAGTCGATGTCCGCCGAGGCTTTCGTCGACGAACTGCTGCTCAAGGGGCTGGCGGTTGAACACTTTGTTGTGGGCGATGATTTCCGCTTCGGTTGCGACCGCGCCGGTGATTACACCATGTTGCGCGAAGCCGGAGCCCGCCACGGTTTCTCCGTGGTGAATACGGCAACGTTCCTGATGGATGGCGAGCGCGTGAGCAGCACCCGCATCAGGGAATCGCTGGCAGCCAATGATTTTGAACTGGCCGAACGTCTGTTGGGGCGTCGTTACACCGTGACAGGGCGTGTGTTGCATGGTCAGAAACTGGGCCGCCAGCTGGGAGTGCCTACTGCCAACATCCGCATGCACCGTTTCGCCTGTCCGATGCGTGGTGTTTATGCCGTGCATGTGCGCATGCCCAACGGCGAACTGGCACCGGGCGTATGTAATGTGGGCATGCGGCCGACAGTGAATGGAATTCAGCCTGTATTGGAAGTGCACCTGCTGGACTATCAGGGCCACCTTTACGGGCAGTTGCTGAGCGTTGAATTTCTGGCGTTTATCCGCGCCGAGCAGAAATTCGATGGGCTGGAGCAGCTTAAGACACAGATTTTTGCAGATATCGACCAGGTACGCGCCTACTTCGAGCGTTTGGCCTGAACATCAATCCGGAAGCGATAGATCATGACCGACTATAAAGCGACACTGAACCTGCCGAATACGGCATTCCCGATGCGTGGCAATCTGGCCCAGCGTGAACCTAAGATGTTGAAACGCTGGCAGGAGATGGACCTGTATCAGAAGATTCGTGAAGTCAGCAAAGGTCGTAAGAGCTTCATTCTGCACGATGGCCCTCCGTACGCGAACGGTGATATTCACATCGGCCACGCAGTGAACAAAATCCTCAAGGACATGATCATCAAATCCCGCACCCTGGCGGGTTTTGACGCGCCTTACGTGCCGGGTTGGGACTGCCACGGTCTGCCGATCGAGCACAAGGTGGAAACCAAGTTCGGTAAAGCGGGCAGTAAACTGAGCCACAAAGAGTTCCGCCAGAAGTGCCGCGACTACGCGCGCAAGCAGGTGGACGGCCAGATGAAGGACTTTATCCGTCTGGGGGTATTGGGTGACTGGGAAAATCCATACCTGACCATGAACTTCGATACCGAAGCTAACATCATCCGTGCGCTGGGTAAGATCGCCGAGAACGGCCACTTGGTAAAAGGTTACAAGCCTGTTTACTGGAGTGTGGTAGGTGGTTCCGCGCTGGCGGAAGCTGAGGTCGAGTATCAGGATAAAACATCCACCGCAATCGACGTGCGTTACGCGCCGGTCGACGAAGCCGATTTCCTGAGCCGTTTCGAGAGCGAGAACGGCAGTGGCGAAGGCAAAGTGTCTGTGGTGATCTGGACCACCACTCCATGGACCCTGCCATCCAGCCAGGCGGTTTCCATGAACGCAGAACTGGACTACGTGCTGGTGCAGGTGGATCTGGGCCTGGGTCAGGAGCGTATCCTGCTGGCGGAAGGCCTGCTGGAAGATGTTATGCAGCGTTACGGCGTTGAAGAGTACAGCGTTGTGGCCCGCACCAAAGGCCAGGCGCTGGAAAACTGCGCCCTGCAGCACCCATTTGTTGTTGAGCGTCAGACGCCGGTGATTCTGGGTGATCACGTTACACTGGATGCGGGTACCGGTCAGGTACACACCGCACCGGACCACGGTGTGGAAGACTTCGAGGCTGGCCGTCGTTACGGTATCGGCACCCTGAATCTGGTGAACGACCACGGTGTCTTCATTGAGGCTGCGGGTCAGTTTGCTGGTCAGCACGTCTACAAAGTCGACGATGCGGTTGTCGAAGTGCTGAAAGAGAACAACGCGCTGGTTCTGGAACACAAGTTCCAGCACAGCTACCCGCACTGCTGGCGTACCAAAACTCCTCTGATCTACCGTGCGACCCCGCAGTGGTTCATCAGCATGGAAGAGAAAGGCCTGAAAGCCGACGCGCTGACCGCAATTAAAGGCGTTGAGTGGTTCCCTGCGTGGGGCCAGAACCGTATCGAAGCGATGGTTGAGCAGAGCCCGGACTGGTGTGTCTCTCGTCAGCGTACCTGGGGTGTGCCGATCACCCTGTTTATCAACAACGAAACCCAGGAACTACACCCGAACACCGCTGAGCTGATCGAACAGGTTGCGCAGCGCGTAGAGAAAGAGGGTATCGATGCCTGGTTCGATCTGGATGCCGCTGAGCTGCTGGGTGATGAAGCTGATCAGTACAGCAAGGTAACCGACACCCTGGACGTATGGTTCGATTCCGGTGTGACCCACTGCTCCGTACTGGATACCCGTGACGGTCTGCACTCACCAGCGGATATGTACCTGGAAGGTTCTGACCAGCACCGTGGCTGGTTCCAGTCCTCCCTGAAAACCGCGATCGCGATCAAAGGTGCGGCACCGTACAAGCAGGTGCTGACCCACGGCTTTACCGTTGATGGTCAGGGCCGCAAGATGTCCAAGTCCATCGGTAACGTGGTTGCGCCGCAGGAAGTGATGAACAAATACGGGGCAGATATCCTGCGCCTGTGGGTGGCCTCTACCGACTACAGCGGTGAGATGACCTGCTCTGACGAAATCCTGAAACGTGCTGCTGATGCGTACCGTCGTATCCGTAACACCGCGCGTTTCCTGTTGGCGAACCTGAACGGTTTCAATCCTGAGACTGATCTGGTGGCTGCAGATGAGATGGTTGCACTGGACCGCTGGGCGGTAGACCGCGCTGCACGTCTGCAGGACGAACTGATCGGTCACTACGACAAGTATGAGTTCCTGAACGTTTACCAGAAGATCTCCCACTTCTGTTCGCAGGAGATGGGTGGTTTCTACCTGGATATCATCAAGGACCGTCAGTATACCGCGGCAACTGAGGGCGTCGCTCGTCGCTCCTGTCAGACTGCGCTGTACCACATCGTTGAAGCGCTGACCCGTTGGATCGCTCCGATCCTGAGCTTCACCGCTGATGAGATTCTGGAACAGATCCCGGGTGAGCATGACGAATCCGTACTGCTGGGTACCTGGTACGAAAACCTGGCGCGTCTGTCTGACGATGAGCAGATGGGTGTGGCGTTCTGGGATCAGGTGATGACCGTGAAGACTGCAGTTAACAAAGAGCTGGAAAGCCGCCGTACCGAAGGTCTGATCGGTTCCAGCCTGGAAGCGGAAGTGACCCTGTACTGCGACGACGCACTGAAAGCACAGCTGGATCAGCTGGGCGATGAGCTGCGCTTCGTACTGCTGACCTCCAAAGCGGCGGTAGCACCGCAGGCAGATGCAACCGATGCGCAGGCAACTGACGTGGAAGGTCTGCAGGTTGCTGTTGCGAAAACTGCACACGAGAAGTGTGAGCGCTGCTGGCACCACCGTGAAGATGTGGGTGCGAACAGCGAACACGAAGCGCTTTGTGGCCGTTGTGTTGAAAACGTAGCAGGCGAAGGCGAAAGCCGCAGCTTCGCATAAGGATTAGCGTTCAGTGTCGAACACAAGCGAAAAAGGATCGCTGATCTGGCTCTGGCTCAGCGTGCTGGTGGTGGTACTGGATCTCTGGTCCAAGTTCGTTACCAACAGTAGCCTGACTTACGGTGTGCCGGTAGAGGTCCTGCCGGTGTTCGACCTGCGTCTCTCCTACAACACCGGTGCCGCGTTCAGCTTTCTGGCCGACGCCGGTGGTCTGCAGCGCTGGTTCTTTGCTGCGGTGGGTATCGTTGTCAGCGTAATGCTGGTGGTGTGGATGAAACGCACCCCGCGCTGGCAATGGTGGGTTGGTGTAGCTCAGGCATTGGTGCTGGGCGGTGCACTGGGGAATCTTTACGACCGTATCGTGCACGGCTATGTGGTCGACTTTATCTCCCTGCACTACGGCGAATATTACTTTGCGGTCTTTAATCTGGCCGACGTGGCGATCTCGGTCGGCGCGACCCTATTGATCATTGATATGCTGTTTCTGGAGGGGAAAGTCCGGGACAGAAACGAAACAGAAGGTGATGCATGAGCGAACAAACCATTGGTCCCGGTAAGACCGTAACCCTGCACTTTGCGATCAAGCTGGAAGATGGCCAGATCGTGGATTCCAATTTCGAAGTCGAACCTGCGACTTTTACCATTGGCGATGGCAATATCCCGGAAGGTTTTGAACAGACGCTGTTCGGCCTGAAAGAGGGGGATCGCGAAGAGCTGAATGTCGCGCCTGAAAACGCCTTCGGTATGAAGAACCCAAGCAATATACAGCGTTTCCCGCGTAGCCAGTTTCAGGATATGCAGCTGGAGAAAGGTCTGGTGATCTCCTTCCAGGACCCGAATCAGGGTGAGTTACCGGGCGTGGTTGATCGCTTCGATGAGAATGCAGTGCACGTGGACTTCAACCATCCGCTCGCCGGGCATAACCTGCGCTTCGAAGTCTCCATACTGGCCGTCGCCGACGCTGGATAAGATCTGAAAAGCCGATGCCAACGCATCGGTTTTTTTTCGTCTGTTTGACGCGGGCTAAACCATCGTTTGATTTGTTGATGTGACCTCTGGCACCGAAAAGGGTCAGCGTCTACACTGTATCCACTACGAAAAAAGTATTAGTTTGAGCTGTAACTGATCATGGGAAAAGATCGCGGATTTACATTGATTGAGCTGATGATTGTGGTGGCGATACTGGCAATTCTGCTCACCGTCGCTGTACCCAATTTTGGCCCATTCGTGCAAACCAACCGCATGGATTCAATACAGAATGGGCTGGTAGCCAGTATTTCGCTGGCGCGTGCAGAGTCGATCCGTCAGGACGTCAATGTCACTGTGTGCGCGCGTAATACCAGCAACGTCAACAGCTGTGGCACGAGCTGGGCAAACGGCTGGGCGGTGATCGCGAACAGTGCTGCACTGCGTGTGGGGGATGCACCTTCAGCGCAGGTGACATTGACCGGATCATCGATCACGTTTGAAAGCTCCGGACTGATGAGCGGTGGCAGTGATGTGTGTTTCTCCGTGGACGATGGGGATAGCAGCACAGAGGTACGTTATATACAGGTAACTCAATTTGGTCGGATTCGGGCCTGGGACGGAGCGACAGATGATTCGGTCTGCGGCAGCTGAACAGGGTTTCAGCTTACTTGAGATTCTGATCTCGCTGGTCATTATCTCCATTGGCTTATTAGGGATGGCGGGCTTGCAGGTGACCTCTCTTAAGCAGAATCAGAGTGCCTACATGCGTAGCCAGGCAACCATCCTGGCGTACGACATTATCGATCGGATGCGTGCCAATGCGGTCTCTGCACAGGACGGCAATTACTTTATTACGTCCGGTACGGTTGATAGCGACTGTGAATCTACCAGTGGCTGCACCGATTCCGAAATGGCCTCTCATGATGTGGCCCGCTGGCAGGCGCGTCTGGCAGAGGAGCTGCCGTCCGGCGGTGGGCAGGTGTGTCGCGATACCAATACAGAAGACAGTACCAGCAGTGATCTGACCAAACCGGTATGCGGCTCCTCCAGTGATGCCGATCTGCCGGTGGTGGTGTATGTCTGGTGGAACGATGAACGAACAGGGACCAGCGTATCAACCCGCCTGGCGGTGAGTGCGAGTATATGAGTATGAAAGCATTCAATAAGCGCAACTATCAGCAGGGTCTGTCGATGATCGAGCTGATGGTGGCGATGGTAATCGGGCTGCTTCTGACCGCGGCTGTCTTGCAGATGTTTGTCGGCAGTAAAACCACCTACAGCATGCAGAGTGCGCTGGCCAAGATGCAGGAAAATGCGCGCTTTGCGGTGGAATTTCTGGCACGGGATCTGCGTCGAGCGGGATATATTGGGTGTACTCAGGATGTCGAAGATCTGGCTATTACGTTAAGGGATAGTACAAATGGCGACTCAATCTACTCCCAATTCGATATGACCAATCCGCTATCGTTTGAGGATAACTATAACGCGACCAGTGGCACTTCTATTCCGCTGCCGACGAGTGCATCTCCTACCCCTGGCACAGATATCGTGAGCGTAAAGTTTGCCGATGGTGAAGGCTCCTGTACGGTTGATAAGCACGATGCGGAATCAGCCACGATTCACTGTTATGCCAATCACGACTATCAGAAAGGGCAGGTGCTGCTGATCTCAGATTGCTCGCACGCAGCGGTATTCCAGCAGAGTAATACGGTAAATACCGGCAGCCAGACCAAACAGGTAAACCATAATACGGGTCAAGCAGTACCAGGAAATTGCACCAAAGGTTTTGGTACACCGGTAACTTGCGCAACAACGAACGGAATCGCTTACACCTTCAAACAAGGGGCTACGGTACAGTTGTTCCGTAATTACACCTATTACATCGATGATAACGATTTTGGCTCACCGGCATTGTACCGTTCAGGTATTAATCTAAGCAGTGGTACTGCAGGCCTACAGCGCCAGGAGCTGGTGGAAGGTGTCGAGAACATGCAGATCACCTACGGTGTGGACAGTGACGATGACGGTGATGCGGACTATTACGTGGCCGCAGATACTGATGGAAACGGCACCGAAGACCTGACTTCCAGCCAAATCGTGGCGATTCGAATCAGCCTGCTGATGCGCAGTATTGAAAATGGGATCGTCGACTCGGCGCAGACCTACAGCTACAACGGTGCGTCGGTGACGGCAACGGATACGCGTTTACGTAAAGTGTTTACCTCAACCATAACCCTGCGAAACAGGGTGTTGTGAGGTGGTTATGAAGAAGCAAAAGGGTTCGGTACTGATCGTCACCATGATCTTCCTGTTGATCATGACGATGATTGGCACGGCGGGCATTGAAGTCACAGGCTTGGAAGAGCGCATGGCGGGTAATATGCGTGACCGCCAGATGGCGTTTGAAGCGGCGGAAGCTGCGTTGCTTGATGGAGAAGCATATCTAGATTCTTTGCTGATTGCGCCAGCGTTCACAACTGCGGGTACTGGTGGATTTTATCTGCCGAAAACCGATGGTACCAACCATTGGGATGATTGGGCTGCGCTGGGCAGCAACGTGCGCACCATGAGGTCTGAAGTGGCCTCAAGTAAACAGGGGTTCGGTCAGCTCTCTGCATATGCCACCTATATCATCGAACAAGTTACAGACTTTGACACTGACGGCTCCGGAGAGATCGGGGTGACAAAAGACAAGGGACATTATTACCGCATTACTGCGCGGGCACAGGGACAGACCTCATCAAGTGTCGTGATTCTGCAATCGGTATTTAAAGCCGGTATCTGATATTAACTCCCCATGAAAGGAGTCTGGCGATGAAGACAGCCTGGTTTCCTCGTTTAGCGCATCTGATTATTCCCTCCATTCTGATTCTGCCAACGCAGGCTCAGGCAGACGTAGCGCAAACGCCCCTCTACCTGACAACCGCTGTCAAACCCAACATCTTCTTTCTGGTGGATGACTCCGGAAGCATGGACTGGGAGGTGCTGCAGTCGACCGGTGCCAGCAGTGATTCGACCTATCAGCTATATCCCAACAGCGGCAATATCGATATTACTCCCACCCGTGAAGACCGTGATGAGATTCTTGAGTCATGCGCGGGTTATAACGTGCTCTATTACGATCCAACCAAGACCTATACACCTTGGGCAGGGGTAGATGAGAACGGCAATCCCTATACCGATCAAACTATTACCGCAGCGCTGCTGAATCCCTATGATGCAGATGGCGGAACCACTGATCTGACAGACGATGAAGGATTTGGTGATTCACCGGGTTATATGGTGTGGACGGATGATGGAGATGGCGTCTTTGAGCAGGGGGAGTGCCCTGATCCGGGATTGTCCGGTTACGACTACGCTAACCAGTTCGTTGCTACCACCAGTGGCCTGGGCGTAAATACGGTGATGACCGCAGAGCAGAAAACCAACTTTGCCAACTGGTACACCTATTACCGCAAACGTGAATATGTAATCAAAGCAGCGTTGCTCAGCATTGTGAATAATTCAGAGATGCGATTGGGATTGGGGACGCTTAACCGGAACAGCAGTGTGAACTTCCCGGTCGCAGATATCACGGCGGGTAGCAACCGAAGTCTTATGCTGTCGCAGATCTCTAATATCGACTCTAACGGTGATACGCCACTGCGCTCCAAACTGGCGCAAGTGGGTGAGTACTTTAAGGGTACAACCGATATATCGCTTTTAGGTACTACCCAAGGCACGCCAGTGCTCAGTGAAGCTTCAGGTGGCTCATGCCAGCAAAACTTTGCGGTAGTGATGTCCGATGGTTACTGGAACGGAAGCGCCCCCTCCGTTGGTAACGCCGATAGTGGTTCGACCAGCGATTTTGACCAGAACGACACGGAATACGACGGTGGCGTTTATGCGGACCAGTATACAGGGGTCCGCGATACCCTCGCTGATGTGGCGATGCATTACTACGAGACGGATCTAAGCACACTGGACAATAAAGTACCCGGCTCACCGGAAGACAGTAATACTCAGCAGCATCTGGTGACCTATACGGTGGCTTTTGGTGTAAACGGTACGCTGAGTGCAAACCCCGCAGAGGATGCAACCAGCTTTAACTGGCCAACGCCGGTCAGTAATCAGAATACGACGATCGATGACATGCGCCACGCCGCATTTAATGGGCGGGGAGAGTTTCTCAGTGCGAACGATCCACAAGCGCTGCTGAATGCATTCTCGGCAGCTCTCACCAGTATTGAAGCACGTACCTCCAGTGCGGCTGCGATCGCAACCAACTCGACACGATTAGATACCAACTCCAAGATCTATCAGGCGCGTTTTAACAGCGGAGACTGGAGTGGTCAGTTCCGGGCCTATCAGGTGAGTTCGACAACGGGTGATGTTGGCGAACTGAAATGGGATGGGGCCGATATGATCCCTTCTCATAACTTCCGCAATATCTTCAGCTATAACGCGGGGGGTATCGAGTTTACGACCGCAGCGTGGGATGCGGGTGATTTCAGCAGCAGCCAGATGAGCGCGTTGAATACGCTGAACAGTGTTGTGGATAACCGGGGGCGGGATCGTATCAGTTATCTTCGAGGGGATAGCAGCCAGGAGGGCAGCCTGTTCCGCTCACGCACAGGCAAATTGGGAGACATCGTAAACTCCGACCCGGTGTATGCGGCTTCAGAAACCTTCAGTTACTACAATCTGGAGCCTACCGTCCTTCAGGATGGCATTGCGGTAGATAGCTATTATCTCTATCTCACAGATGCAACCTCTGCCACCAACAAGGCAAGCCGAGAACCTATGGTTTATGTAGGAGCGAATGACGGTATGCTGCACGCCATGCGGGCGGAGGGGACCGTTGGAACCTCAAGTTCGCCCTGCAATCCGGATTTTGCAGCCTGTGAAGGCGAAGAGGTATTTGCCTACGTACCTAAGGCGCTGTACAGCAAACTGAGTCAGCTTACCTCGCCAGACTATGAACATACCTACTATGTAGACGGTTCGGTGCGTGTGGCGGATGCCTATATCCGTTATAACGACAGTGGCATCTCCGATACTTATCGCTGGGGATCAGTGCTGGTGGGTATGCTGGGCGCTGGCGGAGCAGGAGTATATGCCCTGGATGTATCTGATCCGTTTAACTTTGGTACCCGTGATGTGCTCTGGGATCTGGATAGTAGCGACCTTCCCGAGTTGGGCTACAGCTTCGGCAGTTCGTCAGTGGTGAAGATGGCGGATGGCACTTGGGGCGTGCTGTTTGGTAATGGTTATGAGAGCACCAACCACAAGGCGGGGTTGTACATCGTTAATCTGGAAGATCCGACCGATGTGATCTTTATCGATACAGAAACGAATGGCAGCAGCGGCAACACGAATGGACTGTCATCGCCGGTACCGGTTGATAGTAACGGCGATAACATCGCCGATGTGGTGTATGCCGGTGATCTGCAGGGTAACCTTTGGAAGTTTGATATAAGCGACACGGATCGACGTAAATGGGATGTAGCCCTGAAGTCGGGTAATACCAAGGTGCCTCTGTATCGCGCCTGTACCACAGACGATTGCAGCAGCCCGCAGCCGATCACTTCCAGGCCTGATGCTATGCCACATCCGCAGGGAGGGATGATGGTTATGTTCGGCACGGGTAGCTACTACGCAACCGGCGATGCCGCGGTTACCCAAATGCAGACCCTATATGGCATTCGGGATCTCAATGCGGTAGTGAGTAATCGCTCAGCACTACAGCAGCAAACCATCCTCAAAGAACTATATGTTTCAGCAAGTGATACCGACTACCGAATTACAACCGATACGGTTGTCGATTACAGCGTAAAACAGGGATGGTATCTGGACCTTAACTCCAGTGGTTATCCCGGCGAACGTGTGGTGGCCAAGCCTGTGGTGCGTGGTGGGCGTATCATATTTACCACGTTGGCGCCTGACGCTGATCCTTGTGAATTTGGCGGGAGTGGCTGGCTTATCGAATTGGATGCGGTAAATGGCTCGCGTTTGGATATGTCGCCATTTGACGTGAATGGTGATACCGCTATTGATGCAAAAGATGCCATTACCGTGACGCTGACCTCCGCCGATAGCGTGGACACTGAGGTTTCATTGATGGTTTCCGGCCGAAAATCCACCGTAGGTGTGGTAAAAACACCAGCGGTTATTGCCGCAGGTACAAAAGAGATAAAATACTTCTCTGGGTCATCCGGTAACGTTGAAACCGTTCTGGAATCTCGCAGTGATAATATGGGGCGTCAGTCCTGGCTGCAAATACATTAAGGAAGAGAGCATGAAGCAAAAGGGTTTTACTTTAATCGAGCTGATGATCACCGTCGCGATTCTGGGAATATTGATAGCGATTGCGTATCCGGCGTATACCGATTATGTTCGCGAAGGGCGTCGTGCAGAAGCGATGGGTGACCTGCTGGAACTGTCCCAGTGGATGGAGCGTCAGTTCACAGTGGATGGGCGTTATACGGCTGATTCGGGCACCACTAAACGCACGCTGCCATTTACAACCTCACCGCGTTCAGGAACTGCGTATTACAACCTGACCATCTCGGCTAACACCACCTCCAGTTTTACCCTGCAGGCGGCACCGACCACAAATGGCGGTCAGAATAGTGATGAGTGCGGCACCCTGACCATTACCAATGTGGGCGTGAAAACAGCGTCCGGTTCTGGCGACTGCTGGGATTAAATCTGCGTCGTAATTTAATGCTGATCGGTTAAACCGATCAGCATGCGTATTTAAATCATGGAAAAAGGATTTTTCCTGTATACTATTTAGCCTTCTGCATCTAAACAGTTTGGCGCATCTAAATTAAGTGAAGGCTTAAGCATGGACGCATATTCAGAAAGCTGTGTTATACCTCCCCTGGCATCATCCCGCGCCAGTTTACCTGCTCAACTGCGTCTATCACCCTGCTCCAATATCGCTAACTATCTTGCGAATTCATGGAATTCGAGTCCGATATTTTTTCAGTCATCTGGTTTATTAAATGGAACTTTTCAACGCTCAGGGGGCTGTTATGAAGCAATGGCTTAGTTTAAAGATGAAAAAGTCATTGGTGGCTTCTGCGGTTGCCGGTTTGTCTTTGTACGTTTCCAGTCCGTATGCTGAGTTGGCGCAAACACCCCTGGTGCAGAGTAATACTGTACAGCCGAATATTATGTTCCTGATGGATGATTCCGGCAGTATGGACTGGGAGGTTATGTCTCAAGTTCGGGAGCGGAACTACACCTACCTGAGTTTTGGTAAGGATAACGGTGGTGAGGAACGTGTTGAACCTTATACTGATGAGCATATGGAGTACCACTGCGTAGGTTATAATAAGCTTGCTTATAATCCCTCCCAATCCTATACCCCATGGGTAGGGACGGATTCTGAAGGTAATACCTTTGCTGACCAGGATCCTACAGCTGCACGCTATGATCCCTATCTATCTTCAACCGCCAGCTATCCCAACTACAAACGACAAACCTTAACCAACAGTGTTGATCTCATCGCCAAGAAGTTCTTCTACATGGAATGGAACGATGCAGATAATGACGGCGAATATGATTCTGGTGAGTGTCCTACGCCTCCGTACAGTAAAACTCTTGAACAGATGTGTTATGACGGTGAATCTGGATATGAAGGTTGTATCTCTATAGCTAAATTGTCAGAGGCGCAACAGAAAAATTTTGCCAACTGGTTTACTTACTACCGTAAGCGTGAGTACGTTGCCAAAGCCGCCATGGGGCGGGTGATTCAAGATCTGCAGGCTCGCGTAGGTCTGGCGATGATCAACGGTAACTATAACGGCGGTGTCGCTATCAAGGATGTGGATGATATCTCCCTGCCGTTGGATACCACTGCTCAATCTAATAAAAAAGCATTGTTGGATGTGCTCTATAAGTCTGACACTTGGGAAGACCCACCCACTCCGCTGCGTAAGGCACTGGACCGTACCGGTAAATACCTGATGGGTAAATCCGATGACGCTTCGGATATCCGGGACTTGTTCGGTCTCTCCTCCAGTGATGCAGTGCCGGGTTCCCCAATTCTGGATGACACAACAGCCGGGGCGTGCCGTAAGAACTTTGCGGTGTTGATGAGTGATGGATACTGGAATGGCGGAAAACCCAGTGGCATTCTGAATGAAGATGCGGATGACAGCTCCGATTACGATGGTGGCTCTCATGCTGATGAAAGCTGGACCACGCTGGCAGATGTGGCAATGTATTATTACGAGCGGGATCTTGCGCCGTCTTTGCCCGACGATCTGGCAACAACCGCCGATGATCCCAATCCGGCTCAGCATCTGCTGACCTACACTGTGGGATTTGGTGTGACGGGCAGTCTGACTGAAAACCCTACAAGCCGCACAGAAGCTTTTTCTTGGCCGAATGCGTATGCCAGTAACGCCTATAAGATTGATGACATGCGCCACGCGGCCTGGAACGGTCGAGGATTGTTCCTGAGCGCGTATAACGCGGAGGAGCTGTCACAGGCGTTGAAGTCGGCGTTGTCCGATGTAACCAAAAAATCGGGCAGTGCGATCTCTCTGGCTGCCAGTTCCTCCCGCCTGATTACCGGAACCTACCTGTATCGTGCAGAGTATGAGACCGGCAGCTGGAAAGGAAACCTGAAGGCGTACCCGTTGAATAGCACCAGTGGCGCTGTCCAAAGCGCGGAATGGGAAGCAGCAGAGCGTATCCCTGCTAAAGAGTTTCGTTCTATCTACACTTACAGTACTAACAGTGCAGCCGGAGTAGCCTTTGCATGGAGCGATATTGGCACTGATCTGCAAGGTAAGCTAAACACTTTGAACGGGCAGACTGATACCAAGGGGCAGGACCGCCTTAACTACCTGAGTGGCGATCGCAGTAAGGAAGGCACAGATTTCCGTACGCGAGAATCCCTGATGGGAGATATTGTTAACTCAGCGCCCGTGTACTCAGGTAGTGGCAACTTTTATTACTACAATTTGGAAACAACCAGCTACTACGACTACCTAAGTGATGACAGTGTAAATACCGCTACCAATAAAGTAGATCGTCAGGCGATGGTTTACGTTGGGTCGAATGACGGGATGTTGCACGGAATTCGCGCTACCGGTTCAACTTCCTGTGGGGTGTCA
This sequence comes from uncultured Marinobacterium sp., assembly GCA_947501565.1. Taxonomy (GTDB): domain Bacteria; phylum Pseudomonadota; class Gammaproteobacteria; order Pseudomonadales; family Balneatricaceae; genus Pontibacterium. Next base: position 115,310 of record CANMWJ010000011.1, on the reverse strand, counting down.
GAGAAAGACTGTCCCGGTGCAGAGATCTTTGCTTATATTCCTAAAGGTGTGCAAAGCAATCTAAGCGAGCTGACTGATACCGAGTACTCTCATCGCTATTATGTAGATGGTCCTTTAAGGGTGGGGGACGCCTATATCGATTATAAGGACAATGGTAGTGACACCTCTCTGCGCTGGGGCTCTGTGCTGTTGGGGACTTTAGGTGCCGGTGGTAAGGGGATCTTTGCGTTGGACGTATCTGATCCGCTGAACTTTTCCGAGAAGGATGTGCTCTGGGATCTGGACAGCACGGATCTGACCGAGCTGGGTTATACCGTAACCCGACCGGCAGTGGTTAAGATGGAAGACGGAACCTGGGCGGCAGTATTCAGCAACGGTTACGAGAGTGCAAACTATAAAGCGGGTCTCTATATTGTGAATCTCGCCAATCCGTCAGATTACGTATTTATCGATACCGAGGCGGATGGTACCTCGTCGGTTCCTAATGGATTGTCCACCCCGTTGGTGCTGGACCTGGACGGCAATAATATGGCAGATACGGTGTTGGCAGGGGACCTGAAAGGGAACCTATGGAAGTTCGATCTGAGCGATTCAAGTCGCAGCAAATGGGGCTTGTCACTGAAGCATGGTTCTACTCCCAAACCTGTATTTACAGCTTGCGACTCTAACTCCAGTTCTTGTAATGCACAGCCGATTACCGCGCAACCCGAGTACGTAAAAGCCAGCTCGATGATCCTGTTTGGTACTGGCAAATATAATGAACTCTCCGATCTTAGTGATAAGCAGGTGCAAACGGTTTATGGCATTAAGGATACGGGATCAGAAGTGGAACGCTCGGACCTTCAGGAGCAACAGATCCTATCGGAGGTGCCTTATTCTTCTTCGTCCGACGATGTTATAGCGGGCACCTACCGGCTGACATCTCAGAATGATGTGGACTATGACAGCAAATTGGGTTGGTATATGGATCTTTACGTGCAGCCTGAATCGGGTTCCTCGGCTAATTATGAAGGGGAGCGGGTGGTGACCCGTGTTAACGTGCGTAACGGTGTTGTGTTCTTTAATACCCTGATTCCGACGCAGAGCTCCTGTGGTACAGGCGGAACCGGTTGGTTCATGTTTGTCGATGCGAAAACCGGTGCTCGTACAACCTCTCCGGTGTTGGATATTACTGGCGATTCCGATATCACAACCGATGACCAGATTACCGTGGGTGGTGGTCAGCAGAGTGTTTCAGGTAAAAGCTCCGGCGGCATTGTAGGTGGTTCAACCTATATTCAGGGTGCATCCGATCTGCATATCTATGGATCAACCGCTTCTGGAGGTGACTCCAGTGAAGATACCGGTGAGGATACCGGTATCATCAAAAATACTGCTGATGGTGGTGATGCTTACGGCCGCCAATCTTGGATCCAACTCAAATAAACGCTTAACCGAACCTCGCCGTTGATCAGGACGATCGCGGCGGGGGGATTGAAAAACCAACCTGCAACGGAATTGTGGGAGTTATCTTATGCACAGGGATGTATGCCGCGTATCGGCAGGCTCTGGCCTGTCTGTCTCTTCCTATAGGGGTTTTACCCTGATCGAACTGATGGTCGTTCTGGCCATTCTTTCCATTTTGCTGCTTGTAGCTGTGCCGGGGTATGGCACCTGGGTCAGCAAAACCCGTATTGAAACCGCCACCAATAAACTGCGCTCGATGATGTCGCTGGCGCGCAGCGAAGCGGTTCGCCGGGGCGAACGGATAGCTGTGTGCCGCACCCTGGATCAGTACACCTGCAGTGGAGCGTCGCGCAGTGGTAAAAAGATCTGGCAGAGTGCTTTGCTGTTTCAGGACGATGACCTTGACCGGGTCTTTGATGAGGGTGAAACCCGGATACGGGTGGTCGATCTCACTGAGGGTATTATGGTGATCTGGAACCGGGGTGAATCCACCGCATTTAAAGGCGACGGCAGTCTGCTGGGTGGTGCCAACGGTTCCTTTTACGTGGTTGATCCCGCTGAACTGGGCAGCGGTACCCGATTGGTGGCGCAGAACACCGGGCGTGTGCGGCAGGCGTCTATTACTTTAGAGGAAGTGGAAAGTCTGCAGAAATATCTGGACAATAGATGACTTCCGCTTGGTTTGAGAGATAGAGGTAAGGTATGTCCGATTTTCTGGTCGTCGGTGGTGGTGTGATCGGCATGATGCTGGCGCGTGAGCTGGCAACGTCAGGCGCACAGGTGACGCTGGTGGATAAGAGTGCATGCGCGCAGGAGTCCTCCTGGGCCGGTGGCGGCATCGTCTCTCCTCTCTATCCGTGGCGCTACAAAACGCCGGTCACAGCGTTGGCGACCTGGTCCCAGAGCAGCTACGTCCATCTGGCACAGGAGTTGATCGAAGAGACCGGTTACGACCCCGAGCTGCGTCAGAAGGGCATGTTTATGGTCTCGGTGGAGGATGCGGACGACGCGATCCTCTGGGCGGAGCAGAACCATCGCCCGATGACCACCGTGGACGCTGACTTCCTCTATCAGAAAGAACCGCACCTGAAACCGGGCTTTAAGCAGGCGCTCTGGATGCCGGAAGTCGCGAGTATCCGTAATCCACGTCTGGGGCGCTCTTTGCGCCAGAGTTTGGAAGTACGTGACAACATTACCGTGCTGGAACGTCAGGGGCTGGAAGAACTGATCATCGAGAACGGTCAGGTGAAAGGGATCAACACTGCCAAAGGCCCCGTGCTGGCCGATAAAACCATTCTGGCCACAGGCGCATGGAGCGGCGACCTGCTGAAACCGCTGGGTGTGGAGATGCCGGTGGAACCGGTGCACGGTCAGATGATGCTGTTCAAGGCGCCGGTTGGCCTGGTGAACCGCGTGGTGCTGGCTGACGGCCGCTACGTGATTCCGCGCAATGACGGCCGTGTGCTGGTGGGCAGTACGCTGGAGTATATCGGATACGAAAAACGTACCACCGAAGACGCCTATGCGGCGCTGCATCAGACTGCGGTAAATATCGTGCCTGAGCTGGCTGAGTATAAGGTTGAGCACCACTGGTCCGGTCTGCGTCCAGGCTCCCCGGAAGGTGTACCGTATATCGGTGCGGTGCCGGGTTACGAAGGTCTGTACGTGAACGCGGGCCACTTCCGTAATGGTCTGGTACTGGCTCCAGCCTCTACCCGTCTGCTGGCGGATACCTTGCTGGGGCGTAAACCGATTATCGACCCAACACCTTACCTGTTGGACGGCCGGGTAAAGACCGTCTGATCTGTTTTGTTGTTGGCAGTCGCTGACGCTCGTCACCAACCTACGGTTTTAAGATAGCGGGTAGGTTGGTGACGAGCGAAGCGACTCCCAACGTTAGCAAGCTTTCCGTAGTCACCGGTCAGGGCGCAGGGCTCCCAAGCTCTCTACGCTGACGATGAGACATAAAAAAGCCCGGCATTGCCGGGCTTTTTACGTTCTGAATCAGCGCTTACTTCTCGCCGTTTTCCTCTTCACCGTCTTCGCCAAACAGGCCGAAGGTGATGATGTTCAGGAAGGAGCGCTTGGGTTTCTGAACCTCCTCTTCAGAGGAGAGAGTGCTCAGGACCGGTTTTGGTTGCTCAGGTTCGCCGCGCAGCAGGTCGAATGTCGCCGCATCCAGCAGTGTCTTCTCAGACTCTTTCACCGGGCGGTACTCGTAGTTCGGGTAGTTGGCCTTGAGTACGGACATTGCATCATTTGCCAGATCTGGCATATCCAGCAGCGTATAGGCTTCAATCATCGCTGACAGTGCTGCCGGTACCGCAGGGGTCTGCTGCAGGTTTTCGACCACGTAGCGGGCACGGTTGGCCGCCGCGAGGTAGGCGCCACGCTGGATATAGTACTGCGCCACGTGCACTTCGTAGGCACCCAGACGGTTTTTCAGGTGCACCATACGCTTACGGGCATCCGGTGCGTATTCGCTGTCCGGGTACTCATTCAGCAGGGTGCGGAAACTTTCAAAGCCGTCAAGTGCGGCACCCGGGTCACGCTTAGACTCATCCAGCGGCAGGTATTTGATAAAGAAGGTGCGGTCCTGCTCAAAGGCCGTCAGGCCTTTCAGGTAGTAGGCGTAATCGATGTTATCGTGGTTCGGATGCAGACGGATAAAGCGGTCGGCAGACGCACGGGCCGCTTCTGGCTCGTAGTTCTTGAAGTAGGCGTAGGTCAGTTCCAGCTGCGCCTGTTCGGAGTAACGGCCAAACGGATAACGGGCTTCCAAAAGCTGCAGCTTCTCAATCGCCATCACGTAGTTTTCAAGCTCCAGTGCCGCCAGCGCGTCCTCGTAGATCTCCTGCTCGGGGAGGTCCGGAATTTCCTTGGGATCGGTGGAACAAGCTGAAGCCAGTACACAGAGGGCTGCGACAGCGAATATCTTAGTGATACGCATCCGGTTGAATCTCGATGTAGTCCTGAGCCGTAACCAGTTATACTGGTTGGCTAATTGATAAACGAATAACGGCCTATTTAAACACAACCCCTATCCAAGCCAAAGGGCCGATGCTGCTTAATGTTGACTCAGGGGTTTAACAGACAAGATTTAGATGTCAGAACAGATCAAACTTGAAGCTCAGGTACCGGACGAACTGGTTGGCAAACGACTGGATCAGGCTGTCGCTCAGCTGTTTCCGGACTACTCCCGTTCCCGCCTGCAGGGCTGGATTAAAGATGGCTCCCTGACCGTAGATGGCGACGTAAAGCGTATCCGCGACAAACTCATGGGCGGTGAGCTGGTGAAGGTGGATGCCGTACTGGACGTGATTGCTGAACACGTTGGTCAGGATATTCCGCTGGAGATCGTCTACGAAGATGACGATATTCTGGTGGTGAATAAACCTGCCGGGTTGGTAGTACATCCTGCAGCGGGCCACGCCGATGGCACCCTACTGAACGCACTTTTGCACCACTTCCCGGATATCAATCAGGTACCGCGTGCCGGTATCGTGCACCGCCTGGATATGGACACCACCGGCCTGATGGTGGTCGCCAAGACCATCCAGGCACAGACTGAGCTGGTGGAACAGCTGCAGGAACGTGCGATGGGGCGTGAGTACGAAGCGGTGGTTAACCGGGTGATGACCGGTGGCGGTACCGTGGACGAGCCGATGGGACGTCACTCCCAGAACCGCCAGAAGATGGCGGTGGTCGGTGTAGGTAAGGAAGCGATCACTCACTACCGTGTCCTGGAGAAGTTCCGCGCCCATACCCATATCCGCCTTAAGCTGGAAACCGGCCGTACGCACCAGATCCGTGTGCACATGTCCTACATCAACTACCCACTGATCGGTGACCCGCTCTATGGCGGCCGTTTCCGCCAGCCGAAGGGTACCAGCGACGAGCTGAATGCGATTCTGCGTGGCTTCAAGCGCCAGGCGCTGCACGCCAAAAAACTGGAGCTGTGGCATCCACGTACCGGTGAGCTGATGTCCTGGGAGGTAGACCTGCCTGCGGATATGCAGCAGCTGATCGATGCCTTGCAGCAGGACACCGCTGAACACGAAGCTGACCTTTAAATCAGGACGTAATTCGAGCGAGCACGCTTATGACCCGAATCTTCGCCGATTGGGCCGCACCGGCCAACGTTCATGCGCTGACCACCACCCGCAAGGGCGGCGTCAGCGTTGCGCCCTACGCCGGACTTAACCTGGGTGACCATGTGGCCGATGACCCTGCTGCCGTAGCGACAAATCGACAGCAGCTGATCGATGAGCTGGGCCTGCAAACCCCACCCCAGTGGTTGCAACAGGTGCACGGCGTGCAGGTGGTTCAGGCGCAATCTGACGGTCAGGTACCCGAAGCGGATGCCTGCTGGAGCGATCAGGCCGGTCAGGCCTGCATTGTGATGACTGCTGACTGCCTGCCGGTGTTTTTTACCGACCGTCAGGGCAGCAAAGTTGCGGTGGCCCACGCGGGCTGGCGCGGACTGGCCGATGGCATTCTGGAGCAGACGCTGAACTGTTTTGATGACCCTGCAGACGTGCTCTGCTGGTTGGGCCCGGCGATCGGACCTGACGCTTTTGAAGTGGGCGGTGAAGTGCGTACTCAGTTCTGCGATCAGTTGCCTGCGTCGGAGCAAGCGTTCAAACCGGTTGTGGGTAAAGAGGCTGAGGATAAGTGGCTGGCGGATATCTACCAATTGGCGCGTCTGAGCCTTAACGCGGCCGGTGTCACCGCGATCAGCGGAGGTGATCACTGCACCTTTAGCGATGCAGATAACTTCTACTCCTACCGCCGTGACGGCGTGACCGGACGTATGGCCAGCATTATCTGGCTGGACTGATTTTTCTATTGATCAAAGGGGCCATCCGGCCCCTTTTTTGTGTCTGTTTCCTGATCGTCTGACGAGCTATTCAGCGTGACCGCATGATCCTCTTATTGCCACACGGGATTTTTACGTCATAATATACTGTATATACATACAGTATTTGTGGCTTGGTTATGTCTACAGAATCCGGTTCTCTGCACACATTGTTCAACAAAGGCACCCTCTGGCGTGGGCGGCAGACGGAAGGTCAGTCTCGTCCCCAATGTCTGAGTAGCGGTTATCCTCAGCTGGATGCGCTGTTACCGGGGCAGGGCTGGCCCGCCTCCCAACTGGTTGAGCTGCTCTATCGCGAAGAGGGCAGCGGTGAGCTGGGATTGCTGCTGCCGCTGCTGGCTGAACTGTCGCAACAGGAGCGCTGGTTGCTCTGGGTCGACCCGCCCCATATCCCCTACGCACCGGCATTGCGTGATGCGGGGGTGAATCTGGATCGGGTGCAGGTGGTGCGCAGCAACAGTCGCCGTGATCGGCTCTGGTGTTTGGAGCAGAGCCTGAAAAGTGGCTGCTGCAGTGCGGTGCTGGGCTGGCTGCCTACTGGGCAGGAGAAAGCAATCCGCCGTCTGCAGGTGGCTGCCAACGAAGGTGACTGTCGCGGGTTTCTGTTCCGCCACAGTCGCTGTCAGGATCAGCACTCCGCTGCGCCCTGTCGCCTGCTGCTGGAACCCCATCCCGAAGGCGTGACCGTCAGCGCGTTGAAACGGCGCGGCGGCTGGCCGCTGCCACCCCGGCTGGTACCGGTGCAGTCAGCGGCGCCTGCGGTAGTAGCGGCAGAAGAGAGAAAACCAAAGCGTACACGACCACAGCTACGATTGGTGGGCAGCAGAGATGAAGCAGACAGCGCCTCCCACTGAACGCGATCCCCTCTGGCTCTACCTGCACTTTCCCCTGCTGGCGCTGGAAGCCCAGCTGCTGGAAAAAGGGATCGCGGGGTTGCTGGATGAACGTGGTCAGAAGTTAGCACTGTGCAGTTACGAAGCGGGGCAGGAAGGGCTGGAACCGGGAATGGCGATCGCCACTGCGTTCAGCATCTGCCCGGAGATCGAACTCTTCCATCCCAACCCGGAACGGCTGCAGCAGCAACTGGAATCGCTGGCGCTCTGGGCGGGCAGCTACAGCGCGCAGGTGGTGCTCTGCCCACCGGAAGGACTGCTGTTGGAAGTTGCTTCTATGCTGCACTACTTCGACGGCCTGCCACCGCTCTGGCAGCGGATGCAGAGCAGCCTGCGCACGCTTGGTTTCCATATCCGCTACGCTACCGGTCATACACCGTTGGCAGCACGCTTACTGGCGCGGGGTGGGCGTTCGCTCTGTATCGAAGGCAAACAGGCGCACCTGCAGGTGCTGCAGCTGTTGCCTATTCAGCAGCTGGAGTTACCCGCCAAGCAGCAGGATCAGCTGCGCGGCATGGGATTATTACGGCTGGAGCAACTGCAGGCGTTGCCGCGCGAAGCGATCAGCAGCCGTTTCGGGACGCAACTACTCAACTACCTGGACCGTATTAGCGGCCAACGGCCCGACCCGCAAGTCTGCTTTGAACCGCCGCCGCTGTTCCAGCAGTTTCATGAGTTCTCCCGCGAGGTGGAGAACAGTCTGGCGTTGCTGTTTCCCCTGCGCCGGATGCTGGAGGCGCTGGCCGGTTATCTGCGTCAGCGTGATCTGTTGGCGCAGCAGCTGGAGCTGATTCTGGTGGAGCGCGATGGCGGTCACCAGCAGCATAGCTTGGGACATGCCGCCGGGGCGGCCGATGCGGAGGTCTGGCTGGCGTTGTGCAAGCTGCGGCTGGAACAGGTGAAGCTGGAGAAACCGATATTGGCGCTGCAGCTGGAGGTGGAACGGTTTAAAGGTCAGCAGCAACAGAGCTACGACCTGTTCGAGCGCCGCAAACAGGCGGAAGATCCGATGGATTTGCTTAGCCGTTTGCGTGTGCGGCTGGGTGAAACCGCTGTACAGCCATTGGCATTGAGTCCCGATCACCGCCCCGAACTGGGTTGGCAGGGCCTGCCCGGCAGGTCTTGTGTTGTGGATAAGGTCTTGCCTAAGGGCCGTCCCGGCTGGCTATTACAGGTGCCGCAGATAATCGCCGAGCAACAGCTACCGCCGCATATTGAGCTGCTGGCCGGACCCGAGCGGATCAGCAGCGGCTGGTGGGATGAAACTCAGGTCCGGAGGGATTATTACGTCGGTCGCTGGCGTGACGGACGTTGCGGTTGGTTGTTCCGTGATGCACGCGGCGGCTGGTACCTGCACGGCTGGTTTGGCTGAGGAGGTGGCTTGTGGATTACGCCGAACTGCACTGCCTTAGCAACTTCAGTTTTCTACGTGGGGCCTCCCACCCGGATGAACTGGTGCAGCGTGCCCATGAATTGGGGTACCGCGCGCTGGCGATCACCGACGAATGCTCCGTTGCCGGGGTGGTGCGTGCCTGGGAAGCCTGTCGAGGACTGCCGCTGAAACTGATCGTCGGCGCAGAGTTTAATCTCGACGGCCACTGCCTAGTGCTGCTGGCACCGGACCGGACCGCCTACGCCGCACTGTGCGCGTTGATCTCCACCAGCCGCCGTCGCAGTGAAAAGGGCAAGTATCAACTGTTTTGGGATGATCTGGCCGACGGTGTGGGCGGTTGCCTGCTGCTGTTTCGCCCGGGAGATGACGAACACGATGCCCTTTACCGCGGCAAACAACTCAAGGTTTGGTTTGAGGGCCGTTGCTGGTGGCTGCTAGAGCGTTTGCTGGATAACGGTGATGAAACCCGTTTTAAGCAACAGCAGCGGCAGGCGCGGATGCTGGATATCCCCGCCGTATGCGGCAACGACGTGCATATGCATCACCCGGATCGCCAGCGCTTGCAGGACGTGCTCACCGCCATCCGTCTGCGCACCAGCGTGCAGCGCGCGGGCTTTGAGCTGGCTGCCAACGCCGAGCGCCATCTGCGTTCCTTTCGCAAACTGCAGCACCTGTACTCTGAGGCGCTGTTGAGCGAAACAATCAACATCGCCGAGCGCTGCCAGTTTGATCTGAAAGAGCTGCGCTACGAATATCCTTCAGAGCTGGTGCCGGAGGGGAAAACGGCCGGGCAACACCTGCTGGAGCTGGTGGATACAGGCAAACAGTTGCGTTATCCACAGGGCGTGCCGGACAAGGTCCAGCGGCAGATCAATTACGAGCTGCGGGTGATCGCCGAGCTGCACTACGAGCATTACTTCCTCACCATCCACGACATCGTACGTTTTGCTCGCGAGCAGCAGATCCTCTGTCAGGGACGCGGTTCGGCGGCCAACTCGGTGGTCTGCTACTGCCTGCATATCACCGAGGTGGACCCGACCCAGGTGAACCTGCTGTTCGAACGCTTTATCTCCAAAGAGCGTAACGAACCACCCGATATCGACGTGGACTTCGAGCATGAGCGGCGCGAGGAGGTGATCCAGTATATCTACCAGCGTTACGGCCGTGAGCGGGCCGGATTGGCGGCCACAGTGATCAGCTACCGCGCCAAGAGTGCGATCCGCGACGTGGGCAAAGCGCTGGGCATGGACGAGAGTTACCTCAGTTGGTTGATCAGCCGTCTCGACCGGCGCGACCGCAGTAACCCCTGGCTGAAGCAGCTGGCGGGGATGGGGGGCGATAATCCAGCACCGATCTACCGTCAGTTTGTTGAGCTGGTGGCGCAGATTCTCAACTTCCCGCGCCACCTCTCCCAGCACGTGGGCGGCTTTGTGATCTCCGCCGGGCCGTTGTCCGAACTGGTGCCGGTGGAAAACGCGGCGATGCAGGACCGTACCGTGATCCAGTGGAACAAGGACGATCTGGAAGCGCTGGGTCTGTTGAAGGTAGATGTACTCTCGCTGGGTATGCTCACTGCGATCCGCAAAACCCTGGACCTGCTCTCCGAACAGCAGGACAGTCCGATGCGGGTGCAGGATATTCCACGTGAAGATCCGGCGGTGTATGCCATGCTCAGCAAGGCGGACAGCATTGGCGTGTTTCAGGTGGAGTCGCGGGCGCAGATGAGCATGTTGCCGCGTCTTAAACCGAATAAGTTCTACGATCTGGTGATCGAAGTGGCGATCGTGCGTCCCGGGCCGATCCAGGGCGATATGGTGCACCCCTACCTGCGGCGTCGTGACGGGCTGGAGCCGGTGGAGTATCCCAGCGAGGCGGTGCGGGAGGTGCTGGAACGTACCTTAGGTGTACCGATCTTTCAGGAGCAGGTGATCAAGCTGGCGATGGTGGCGGCCGGTTTCAGCGGCGGCGAGGCGGATCAGCTGCGCCGGGCGATGGCGGCGTGGCGGCGCAGCGGTCATATCCAGAAATACCAGCAGAAGCTGGTGGACGGCATGCTGTCGCGTGGTTACGAACTTGAGTTTGCGCAGCGCATCTGCCGCCAGATCGAAGGGTTTGGCGAATACGGTTTTCCTGAATCCCACGCCGCCAGTTTTGCCCTGCTGGTGTATATCTCCGCCTGGCTTAAGTGCCACCACCCGGCGGCGTTCTGCTGCTCACTGCTCAATAGCCAGCCGATGGGGTTCTACTCCGCAGCGCAGCTGGTACAGGATGTGCGTCAACATGGGGTGACGGTTCTGCCGATCGATCTGAATGCCAGTGGTTGGGATCACAGTCTGGAGCGGCAACAGGATCAGCCTGACCGTTGGGCGCTGCGGTTGGGGATGCGGTTGATCAAAGGGTTGTCGAAGCAGGGTGCGGAAACGCTGCTGGCAGCGCGGCCAGTAGATGGTTTCACGTCGGTGTCACAGGCACGGCAGCGCTGTCGTTTATCCCGCTCCGACTGGGATGCGTTGGCCGCCGCCGGGGCGATGAATGCGGTGTCTGAACACCGCTATCAGGCGCGTTGGGAGTTGCTGGCGGAAACGCCCTGGCTGGAACTGGACCCGGAACCGGTTAATGAAGTACGTGATGAACCGGTACGGCTGGCTGCACCCGATGAGCAGTCCGATCTGGAGGAGGACTACCGCAATACCGGTCTTAGTCTCGGTCGCCACCCGCTGGCGATGATGCGTGAACAGGGCATTCTGCCGCGCTGCCTCAGCGCTGCGCAGCTGAGTGACTGCCGCCACGGCCAGTTGGTGCATGTGGCTGGACTGGTGACCAACCGCCAACGTCCCGGCACGGCGAGTGGTGTGACTTTTGTGACCCTGGAGGATGAAACCGGCCAGATCAATCTGGTGGTCTGGCAAGCCACCGCCAAGGCGCAACGCCGTGCTTTGCTGGCAGCCAATATCCTGCAGGTCTCCGGCGTACTGGAACGCGAAGGTGACGTGATCCACGTGGTGGCGGGGCGACTGCAGGATATCAGCTTCCAGTGGGATGCACTGAAGGTGAAATCGCGGGATTTCCGTTGATCTCCCACTGCGTTGCGGAATTTTGCAGTAGCGAAATGGAGCAGGCACCATTACCCTGAAAGGTATAACCGCGTGTAAGGACAAGACCTTGAATCCACCACTGAACCCGCAACAACGTCCCGACCTCTTTGTTGACCTGCTCTCTGTCGCGCCCGATATCCAGCTGGACCTGAAATACCTGAATGGCGACAACTTTGTCGGTGACCGTATCGAGGGTTACGACGCCGAACTCTGCCAGATTACGCGCCCGGCGGCGAACGCACTCTTGCGGGTACAGCAGGCGTTGCGCGAGTTTGGCTTGGGACTGAAGGTGTTTGACGCCTACCGTCCGCAGCGTTCTGTGGACCATTTTCTACGCTGGTCGGAGGACCACGCTGACGTGCGTCACAAGGCGGACTACTACCCGGCGCTGGAGAAACCGGAGTTGTTCAGCAAAGGTTATCTGGTACAGCACTCCAGCCACTCACGTGGCAGTACCGTTGACCTCACCATCATTGATCTGGAAACCGCAGCAGAGCTGGAGATGGGCACCCGCTTTGACTTCTTTGGTCCCGAAAGCTGGATCGACTGCCAGACGATCTCTGCACAGGCGCGCGCCAACCGGATGTTGCTGCAACATGTGATGGTGCAGCACGGCTTTGTGCCGTTCCATCATGAATGGTGGCACTTCACGCTGCAGGACGAACCCTACCCGGATACCTGTTTCGACTTCCCGATTCAGGCCTGACACCCCTAATATTAGAAAATGTTGATATTTGTCATAGGTTTAATTGCGAGCGTATAGGATAATCATTCGCATTCTCCTGCCCGGTCTTACAAACCATGACACTTACCGACGTCACCAAGAAACAAACCTGTCGCATCCGTGCTATCAGCGGCCCGGATGCACTGCGCCAGCGCCTCACCGCGTTGGGCGTCATGCGCGGTCAGAAAGTACGCCTCAGCGCCAGCACCCTCTGGGGTAACCCCCGCACCTACGCTATCGGTCGGCAGCAGATCTGCCTGCGTAATGAAGATGCCTGCATGGTAGAAGTGGAGCCGTGTGATGACTGATCAGGTCTTTACCATCGCGCTGCTGGGCAATCCCAACTGTGGCAAAACCTCCCTCTTCAACCTGCTGACCGGCTCGCGCCAGCGTACCGGTAATATGGCGGGCGTAACTGTCACCGGCCGGGAGGGGGAGCGTGAACATCGGGGTGTGACGCTGCGTTTTGTCGATCTGCCGGGTATCTACTCGCTCAGCCACAACCGGGTGGAGGAACGTGTCGCGCGCGATTACCTGTTTGAGACGCCACCCGATCTGGTGCTCAACGTGCTGGATGCGGGCAACCTCGCGCGTAACCTGGCGTTGACCACCCAGCTACTGGAACAGCAGCTCCCCAGCCTGATCGCAGTGAATATGCTGGACGAAGCGGAAGCCCAGGGTATAACCCTGGACTGCGACAGCCTGGCGAAGCTGCTGGATGTACCGGTCCTGCCCAGCGACGGCCGAAAACCGCGTTACCTCGATCTGCTGCTCGATACGATTGTGGATCATCTGCACTTGTGTGCACCGGCGCAGGCGCTGGAGATCGGCTACGAGAAACACGTGGAGGGCGCTCTGACCCGTCTGTCCGAAACCGGCCTGAAACGCTGGCAAGCGGTGCAGGCACTGGAGTCGGGCGGCGACGTGGCATTTGTACTTTACGATGAGCAGCAGACGCTTTTACAGCAGGAGATCAAACAGCTGGAGAGTTACCACGACGACAGCGCAGCGCAGCTGATCGCCGAGGGACGGTACGGTTTTATCCACGGTCTGATGCATAACAGCGGCAGCGACCACGATGAGATCTCCTTCGCGGAGCACTGGCTGGATTCGCTGGTGCTGAACCGCTGGTTGGGATTCCCGGTTTTTGTCTGCCTGCTCTGGCTGATGTTTGAATCCACCTTCACCCTGGGCGCTTATCCCGCCGACTGGATCGATGCCACGGTGTCAGGGCTTGGACAGTGGCTGGCGAATGCGCTGCCCGAGGGGTTGTTGCGCGATGTGCTGGTGGATGGCCTGATCGCCGGCGTTGGCGGGGTGCTGGTGTTCCTGCCCAATGTGGTGCTGCTGTTTACCTTTATCGCCATCATGGAGCAGTCCGGCTATATGGCACGGGCCGCGTTCCTCACCGACCGTTTGATGAGCCGGGTGGGGTTGCACGGCAAAGCCTTTGTGCCGCTGGTGATGGGGTTTGGCTGCAACGTGCCGGCGATCATGGCGACGCGGACGATCGAGGAGCCGCGTGCGCGGCTGATCACCATTCTGATCAATCCCTTTATGAGTTGTTCGGCGCGTTTGCCGGTATACGTGTTGCTGGCGGGGATCTTCTTTGCCGACCGCGCCGGTACGGTGATGTTCGGGATCTATATGCTGGGAATCCTGATGGCGTTTACCGTCGCGGCGATCCTCTCTCGTACGTTGCCCACACAACACGATGAATCCTTCATCATGGAGTTGCCGCCCTGGCGCATCCCCACCTTGCGTTCCCTGCTGCTGCACGTTTGGGATAAGGCGGGGGATTTCCTGTCTAAGATCGGTGGTGTCATTCTGGTTGGTTCTCTGCTGATCTGGCTGTTGCAGACCTTTCCGCAGAACGCTGATCAGTCCTATCTGGAGCAGCTGGGCCATCTGCTGGCGCCGTTGTTTGCGCCGCTGGGACTGGGCTGGCAGGAGACTGTCGCGTTGCTCTCCGGGTTTATCGCCAAAGAGGTAATCGCTGCCACATTGGCGGTGGTTTACCAGATGGGTGAACACGACATGGCCGGATTGCAGGCGGCACTACTGGCTGGATTGGCACCGGCAGCAGGGTTGGCGCTGATGGTGTTTACACTGCTCTATATGCCCTGTCTGGCGACCATCGCGGTGATCCGCCGTGAGACTGGCAGCTGGCGCTGGGCGCTGCTGTCGATCCTGCTGGGCCTTGTATTGGCTTGGGTGGGCGCCTTTATCACCTATAAGCTGGGGAGTCTCTGGTTGTGAGTGAAATGGGTTGGCTCGATTGGATCGTACTCGCGGTGGTGATCGCCACCATCCTGATCTGGTTTGCCCGTTTTATCCGCCGCAGCCTGAAAGCGGGCTGCGGAAAATCGGGCGGCTGTGCCGGATGCTCTGGGTGTGATACTCCCCCCGCTCAGTCTGACAATACCCCTCCTTCCTGAACCGCCGTGCAACGTCAGGTAGCATAGTGTGCTACCTGACAGGCAACACTTCAGCTTACAGTCCCGTTTATCAATACTGCCTCCCATCAACCGCACAGGAGGCAAAACAATGACCGCACGCTCACGTCTGGATCAGCTGGAACAACAGGTAAGCGATTCTCTCAAAGAGGGGGATATCCTCTTTATCTCCATCAACAGCTTTCTCTACAAGCAGGTGGCGCAGGGGACCGGTAGCTGGTGCTCCCACGTGGGTTTCGCGGTGCAGGAGCAGGGAGAGTGGTTTGTGCTGGAGAGCGCGGTGCCGGTGGTAAGGCGCAGCCCACTGCGTAAGTTTCTTTCGAAAACCTGCAATAACGAGGTGGCGATCCGCCGCCTGAAATCCGGCCTGGTGCCTGACCAGATCGAGCGACTGAAAGCGGAAGCGGATAAGCGGATGGGACGTTTGTACCACCTGGGATTTAAGTATGATTCCGAGCGTCAGTTCTGCTCCAAGTTTGTCCACGAATGTTTCCGTGACGGGCTAGGGATCAAGCTGGGCAAGGTGGAAACCCTGGAGGTGTTGCTGGAGCAGAACCCGCAAGCGTCGGTGGGGTTTTGGCGGGCCTGGTATTTCGGTTTTATCCCCTGGCAGCGTCGTACCCTGACCCCGGCCAGCCAGTTGAGCGACGAGGCATTGGAAACCGTCTTTGCGACGATTTGATCTGGTTAATCCCGGTTCTAAAGGTGGGCAGATCGAAACCTAAGGCCTCAGGGTGAAGGTGCCCACGATCTGTTCAAAAGCGGGCAGGTCCCGCTCAAAGTAATACAGCTTCGGTGCCTGGTAGGAGAGCTGATAAAACCATCCCTCGACCCAGACGCCATAGGTGATCATGTGGACCTCAAGTCCCCGTGAATTGACCAGTTTCAGGGTCATACGAAAACCGGTCTGTTCGGCAATGCTGACCGGTTGAAGGTCCAGCTGCTCAATGTGGATATTCGCCGCCTGCTTTTTCGTATCAGCCAGATAGTATTCAGCGAGTTCGGTCACCAGGGGCTGTGACGGAAGTGCCTTGTCCAGGCTGGCGAACGGTTTCTCTTTATTGCGCCGCTTTACTTCAATCCACTGCAGCATAGTGCCGTCCCGGGTCACCGAGATGTTGTTCATCGTGTTTGTCAGGCGAACCCATTGGGTGGGAATCACCACGCTGAAACTGCGGTTGGTATCCAATTGCTGGTTTTGCCCCTGTTCGACACGCGTCCAGGTGGTGACGCAACCGCTGAGCATCAGCAGTGGCAGAATGAGTAAAAACAGCGGGCGGATTATCTGGTTACGCATCGGTTTTTACTCCTTAGGTTGCCGTTGCTCGATCTGTTGTTCTATCTGTTGTTCTATCTGTTGCAGATAGAGTTCTATAAACGCGCGATCGTCAGCCTGCGGGCTACGGTTGAGGTATTGGCTCAGGTGGGACTTGGCCAGCACTAGGTTGTTCTGTTTCAGATAGATCAGACCGAGTGCGCGGTGGGGCATACTGTAGTTGGGGAACGCCTTTAGTGTCGCTTTTAGGTGTGTGATGGCACGTGCCTGATCGTCCGGTCCGTTGCGCAGTGAGAGCGCTTTTCCCAGGTAGTAACCGCCATACACGGGATAGAGTCGGGCAGCGTTATCTTGCTCCAGATTGACGATCACCGCACTGTATTGTCCCAGCTGGAGTTTGCCCTGAAGCACCTCTTCACGTACCGGTTCAATGTTTTGCTGATAACGCTCGGGGCCTACGGTGCCGTTGGACTGAGCGTTGTGTGCTGCGTTCAGCTGCTGGTAGTTCTGGATGCGAGTCTGTAGCTTGGGGTGTGAGGCGAAAAAGAAGGGATGTTTGATCTCATTAGCTTTGGCCTCGCGCGCCAGTGCTTCAAAGGCCCGGGTAGATTCGCTGCGGGCGTAACCTGCCCGAATCAGACGTTGATAACCCAGCGTATCGGCTTCCAGCTCATGTTCCTGAGAGTAACCACTGATCGCATTTGCCGCGATGATATTCCCCGCCAAAGGGATGCCCAGCATTCCCACGGCAATCGCCAGAGTGTTGCTGTTATACACGTGGGCGCGTTGTTTCGCACTGTGTTTCTGTAGAAAGTGAATGCCTTCGTGGGCGAGTACGGTGGCTAGCTGCGCTTCGTTCTCCAATGTGCCGATCAGCCCGAGATTCACGTAGATCGAGCCGTTGGCGAGTGCGAACGCATTGAGTACCGGTGCCCGGTGGACATGCACGCGCATCACGCCTTTGAATTCCGGGAAGAGGCGATCAAGTATCCCCTGCAGGTAGCGATCCAGTTCCGGATCGGTGTAGATCATCTCTCCACGGCGCAATGCGGTTTCAAATTTCTCCGATGCAAGCCACAGGCGTTGTTCGCCCTCGCTGGTGGGTTCAACCGCCTGATCCTGCTGAAAGGACCTGAACTGAGTGCTTTCACAGGCCAGCAGCAGTTGGCTGAGCAGTATGAGCAGCAGGGCTTTGATTCTCATTCCCTTACCTTACTTTGCCTATGGTTGAGCCCGCCGGAACGCGGGGAAGGTTGCGAACAGATGTTCCAGCGCTTCGTTAACGTCCTTGTCTTCCAGGAAGCCGAGCGAGGCCGACAGCGTTGTGTTGTTCCACAACAGGTTGCCCGTTTTCAGGTCGATGATCCCAATGTTGAGGAACGACTGCCCCATCGGCACTACGACACCGAATGCGGCCGCCAGAAAACTGGTCATTTTGCGGCCGCTGGTGGAGATGTAATCGGCTCCGCTGACCACGATAGCTAGACTCGCACCGGTTTGTTGTTGCAGAAAAGCCAGGCCAGGCCCCAGCGTGCTGTCGACTTGAGAGAGCTTGTGTTGCCAGGCTTTCTCGTTGCGGTACATCATCTGCGTAAACAACACGGGGTAGTAGAGCGCGAGGTGTTGGTCGATAGCTTTCTGGGCGCTTTCATCCAGGTGATCTGTTTCCATAATGCGCAGCTTGCCGTAGCGGGCAAGGCGGTTACGGACCGCAGCTCCAACCTTTTGGGTGCCTTTCGCTGTCCAGGCGGGCACCTCTTCACTGCCACTCACGTGCAGTTCATGCACGGTGATATCGATGGGGAGCAGTAAGGCTTTGCTGGTACCTGCAGGAAGTTTGTAGGTGGATAACGCCTGATGACGTTCGCTGTGGATAGATTGCGTCATACAACCCGTGAGCCAGATGACGCTGAAAAGCAGCGTAAACATACGGATGCGAGTAACCATTGGGGGGCCTTTTACTCGTGGATTTTTTTACATCCTTAGGTAATAAACATAGGCAACGGGGAAATAGCTGACAAGTGAAGGCTCGGCGTTAACGGCTGGTTTCAACTTCCAGATCCGGATGCCGCTTTTGCCATAACCGCTGGGCGTGCAGGCCAATTGTGATAGCGGCCGCCAGGAGCAGGGCATACAACATGGCGTTGCCCAGACAGTAGATAAATAATCCACAGGCGCTAAGACCGACCAGGATTGCGGGGCGGTGTCGGCTCGACAGCAGTTTCCACGCTGCGAGCAGGGAGGCGGTGTAGATCAATACAAAAGCTCCGTTCACCCAGTGCGCCAGGGCGGTAAAATCCAGCTCGGCGATAAAACTGAGCAGCAGCATCAAAGCGGAGATCAGGATAAACACCAGCAAGGCGACCGCCGGTACCTGATGTTTATTCAGCGGTTTGAGTTGTGCAGGCAGTACGCCTTCGTTACTGAAACTCCAGGCCAGTCGCGACAGGCTGGCGAAGTAGACGTTGATGGTCGCCAGCCCGCTGATCAACCCGAGGATGCCGATGATCCAGCGGCCGCTCTCACCGAGCAAAAGCTCAAAGGCTCCCACCATCGCCAGGCTGTGATCCGGTGCCAGCAGCGACAGGTAGGTACAGCCCATAAAGATCAGCCCAACCAGGGTAATGCCGCCGACGGTCGCGGGTATAAAATCCCGTTTTACGTCCCTGAACTCGGTGGCTAGGTGGGTGATCGCCTCAATTCCCAGAAAACTCCAGATCGCCAGCCCGATGGCGGCCAACACCGCATCACCGTCACCCTGCTGAACAGCGACAGGTTCGGCTTGGTCGAAAAGCGCGACAACCAGCATCAAACTCACCACCGCCACAATCGTTAATGCCAGACCCAGTTGGATACGCCCGGAAAGCTGCAAGCCCCGGCGGTTGATAAAAAACAGCAGCAGAAAAACCGCCAGTTCCGCCCCCAGCAACTGGTGCGCACTGAGAGTGATCAGTGGATCGAGAAACTTAAAGGTCATGATCAGCGCAGCGGCGGCACCGGGTGGGACCGCAAACAGGAACAGCAGGCCGATCAGTCGTCCGGCGGTGACACCAAACGCTTTACTGACAAAGTAGGCAGGACCGGCTGCATGGGTGTACTTGCGCCCCAGCTCGGAAAAGATATAAGCCAACGGCAGTATGCCGAGCAACAGAATCAGCCAGGCCCAGATGGCGTTGTCACCCGCATGCTGGATGGTGAGTTGCGGGATGATAAACACGCCGGTACCCAGCAGGGTGGTGGCGATAAGTCCCATGCCTTGCCAGCGCGTAATTGTTTGATTTAGCCTTGTCATCCCCAAGCTCCAGATCGAAAACATCAGTGTACGGATCATCGCCAGAACAAGGCGTCGCGATCCGCTTTCAATCTGCAGCTTTTCCCAAGGTATTCCGACGTTTTGCAGGCACAGGTTTCAGATGGACAGCTTTGATCAGAAAATAATCGCAGCGCTCAGGGAGAATGCGCGCCAGAGTGTGTCGAGCATCGCCGAGCAGGTGAATCTCTCCCGCACCGCTGTGTCGGAACGGATCAGACGGATGGAAGCCTCCGGCGAGATCCTCGGCTATCGGGTATTGACCGCAGCGCCGGAGGAATCCGGCAGCTTGAAGGCGTATTTTGAAGTCAGCCACGGTGGTTTCGAATGCGCGCCTTTTGTGCAGGAGGTGATGAAATTTCCCGAGGTGCAGCGTTGTCACGGTACCAGCGGTGAGGTGGATGTGCTGATCTACGTGGAGGTGCCCAACATGCAGCGCCTGCACGATCTGCTCGCTGAGATCGATGCTCTGAAACCCAACGGCGCCCGCATCAAAACCCATATGATTATGCGCGAGTGGTATCGCTAAGTATCCCGTCTCTGTAGGTTGGTGACGAGCGAAGCGACTCCCAACACCTGCGTTATGTAGACCAGTTGCCGCTCTGTTTATCCCGTACTCACATCAGACATATCGGTGTGGAATGTTGGGTATTGCTGCGCAATGGCCAACCTACCTGAAGACCTGCAGTACCCGGATGTTCTGTCTGAAGCCTAACAAAACGCACAATAAAAAGGCGCCCGCAGGCGCCTTTAATCAGGCAGTGGTTTCGGCTTAAGCGCCGATGATGCCACCGTCGTTGCGACGTACCACCATGATGGTGGAGCGTGGTTTGCTGTTACCGCCCGCAGGGAAGTGGGATGGCTTGTCTTTCTCGCCTGGGTGCTGGATGCCCACGAACATGGTGCGCTGGTCAGGGGAGAAGGTCAGGCCGGTGATCTCACAGGCAACCGGGCCGGTTGCGAAGCGGCGGATCTCGCCGGTCTGTGGGTCAGCACACAGCATCTGGTTGTTGCCCATGCCCGCGAAGTCCTTCGCGTTGGAGTAGTTACCGTCGGTCTGAATCCACAGACGACCTGCCTGGTCGAAGCCGATGCCGTCCGGGCTGTTGAACATGTTCTCGTCGCTAATGTTGCTGGAACCTGCGTACAGGTTACCGGAGTGAACGCTTGGGTTACCGGCAACGACCAGTAGATCCCAATCGAATTCAGCGGCGGTGTGGTTACCGTTAGCTGGCCACCAACGCACGATCTGACCGTATTTGTTGTTGATGCGAGGGTTAGGACCACCCACCGGCTGGCCCTCTTTCTTGCCGCGGTGTTTGTTATTGGTCAGGGTGCAGCAAACAACTTTGTTGTTCGGGTGTACCGCAACCCACTCAGGGCGGTCCATAGTGGTCGCGCCAACCTGAGTCGCTGCTTCACGGGCAAAGATCATCACAGACGCCTGATCTTCGAAACCGTTGGCTTTGGTCAGGCCGTTTTTGCCGTGGGTCAGTTCAACCCACTCACCTTTGCCCTTCAGCTCACCTTCCGCTGCATTGAAGCGCGCCACGTACAGGGTACCCTCTTCCAGCAGTTCACGGTTCGCTTTCATATCGTTGGCGTTGTATTTGCCTTTGGATACGAACTTGTACAGGTGCTCGCCACGCTCGTCGTCACCCAAGTAAACCACTACGTGACCGTTGTCATCGATGGTCAGGGCCGCGTTCTCATGCTTGAAACGGCCCAGCGCAGTGCGTTTCTTCGGCGTGGAGGTTGGATCGAATGGATCGATCTCAACAACCCAGCCGTGACGGTTCGCTTCCTGAGACTCTTTGGACAGGTCGAAACGCTCATCAAAAGAGGACCACTGGTAACCCTTGTCCTTCGCTTTGATGCCGTAACGCTTCTGGTGTTTGTCCAGTTTGATGTCCGCGTCGGTGGAGGAGAAGTAACCGTTGAAGTTCTCTTCACAGGTCAGGTAAGTGCCCCAAGGGGTCTGGCCGTTGGCGCAGTTGTTGAAGGTACCCAGCACTTTCCTGCCGGTTGGGTCAGCCTTGGTTTTCACCAGATCGTGGCCAGCCGCAGGACCGGTCAGCTCCATCTCAGTGTTGGCGGTGATTCGGCGGTTGTACGCAGAATCTTTCAGGTAGCTCCAGCTGCCGTCAGCGTTCTGCTTGATCTCGAATACGGATACACCGTGTGCTGCCTGTGCTTTTTTCACATCGTCGGCGGTCATCGCCTTACCTTTGTGATCGAACAACAGTTTGTAGTTGGTGTATTCGTTGTTTACCGCCAGCAGTGCGCGATCTTCAGACAGTGGGAACAGGCTCATGCCGTCGGTGTTGTCGCCGAACTGGGCCGCCTGAGCCGCGGAGTTCTGCGTACCGGACTCGTCAAATGCTGGTGCGCCACGCAGGATTGGGTCACCCCAGGAGATCAGTGGCTGAGCGTTGTAGCCTTCAGGTACAACAAAGGTGTCAGCGGTGCTGGCTGGAATTGCAGAGAAACCCAGCAGTTTGCTTGCAGCAGGCTTGGTTGCCGCAGCAACCGCCTGTGCCAGCGGGTTAGCAGCCAGGAACAGGCCCATTGCCGCAGCACCACCACGCAGGAAACCACGACGGCTTACTGCTTTGTCTACGATAGTTTCCAGATCGGAAGCGTTATCCTGCAGGCGATCCGCGTCACCCTGAAGTCGATTCTTAAGCATCTCACGAGTCTCGTTGAGGTTTAGTTATATGGGGACAGAGTTTTAGACGGTTCGCATAACAGGCTGGTGACGGTTTTGTTGAGGTTTTGTTTAAGCCTACAGGTTTTTTAGTGACTTCATTAGGTTTTCTAATGCTTAGGGTTAGGGTGACTAATTAATGACCTATCTTGAAACCCAAACCTTCTGGCCCCATACATTAGGAAAGCGTTATTTACGTAAGACTCTCTGGCAGATGCTGCCGGAGTTGTTTCACCGCACTTGCCTGAGTGAAGGGAGTGCAGAGATGCTGTTGCGGCTGACCCGGTGTCGGCGCAGGAGCGCTCAAACCCACACAGGCCTGATGGCTGTGTAAGGAGACAAAATGAGACCTGATAAATTTACCGCCAAACTCCAGGAAGCACTGGCTGACGCGCAATCCCTTGCTGTAGGCCGTGATCACAACTACATCGAACCGATGCACCTGCTCAGCGCCTTGCTGGATCAGCAGCAGGGTTCCACCCCGCAACTGCTGGCGCAGGCCGGTGCCGATATCAACGCATTGCGACAGAAAGTGGCGCAGGCGCTGAGCGACCTGCCGCGTGTGGCCAACGCCGACGGAGAGATCCGTATCTCGCCCGATACCGGCCGCATCTTCAACCTTGTGGATAAGTTATCGCAGCAGCGTGGCGATGAGTATATCGCCAGCGAGCTGGTACTGCTGGCGCTGGTGGACGACAAATCCCCGGCTGGAAAACTGTTACGCGATACCGGTGTAAACAAACAACGTCTGGAAGGAGTGATCAATCAGATGCGTGGTGGTGAAAACGTAAACGATCCCAATGCCGAAGGTAACCGTCAGGCGCTGGATAAATACTGTGTCGACCTGACCGCCCGCGCCGAGAGCGGCAAACTGGACCCAGTGATCGGACGTGACGACGAGATCCGCCGTGCCATCCAGGTGTTGCAGCGTCGTACCAAGAACAACCCGGTGCTGATCGGTGAACCGGGGGTGGGCAAGACCGCTATTGTCGAAGGGCTGGCGCAACGTATCGTTAACGGTGAGGTGCCGGAAGGCCTCAAGCGCAAGCGTGTACTGTCGCTGGATATGGGTGCGCTGATCGCCGGCGCCAAGTTCCGTGGTGAGTTTGAAGAACGCCTGAAAGCGGTATTGAACGAATTGTCGAAACAGGAAGGTCAAATCATCCTGTTTATCGATGAGCTGCACACCATGGTCGGCGCGGGTAAAGCCGACGGCGCGATGGACGCGGGCAATATGCTGAAACCTGCACTGGCGCGCGGTGAACTGCACTGCGTAGGTGCAACCACGCTGGATGAATACCGTCAGTACGTGGAGAAAGACGCCGCGCTGGAGCGCCGTTTCCAGAAGGTGCTGGTGGATGAACCAAACGAAGAGGATACCGTGGCGATCCTGCGTGGCCTGAAAGAGCGCTACGAAGTGCACCACGGCGTGGATATCACCGACTCCGCGATCATTGCTGCGGCTAAGTTATCCCAGCGGTACATCACAGACCGTCAGCTGCCGGACAAAGCAATCGACCTGATCGACGAGGCAGCGAGCCGTATCCGTATGGAGATGGACTCCAAACCGGAGGATATGGATCGCCTCGAACGCCGCCTGATCCAGTTAAAAATGGAACGTGAGGCGCTGAAGAAAGAGAAAGACGCCGCTGCTAAAAAACGCCTGGCTGAATTGGAAGAGCATATCGGCAAGCTGGAGCGGGAGTTCGCTGATCTGGACGAGATCTGGAAGGCCGAGAAGGTTGCTCTACAGGGTTCCCAGAAGGTGAAAGAGGAGCTGGATCAGGTGCGCGTAGAGATGGAAAAAGCGCGCCGTGACGGTGACCTTTCCAGAATGTCAGAGCTGCAGTACGGCCGTATCCCTGAGCTGGAGAAACAGCTGGCGCAGGCCGCTGAAGCAGAGCAGAACGAAAGCGAAAGTAAGAACAAGTTGCTGCGCAACAAAGTCACCGAGGAAGAGGTGGCTGAAGTGGTGTCCCGCTGGACCGGTATCCCGATCAGCAAGATGCTGGAGGGTGAGCGTGAGAAACTGCTGCGCATGGAAGCTGAACTGCACAAACGCGTGATGGGGCAGGAGGAAGCGGTCGTGGCCGTCTCCAACGCGGTGCGTCGCTCCCGCGCAGGCCTGTCCGACCCGAACCGTCCGCACGGTTCCTTCCTGTTCCTCGGCCCGACCGGGGTGGGTAAAACCGAGCTATGTAAGGCGCTGGCCGGATTCCTCTTTGATACCGAAGAGGCGATGGTGCGGATCGATATGTCCGAGTTTATGGAGAAACACTCCGTCGCTCGTCTGATCGGTGCACCTCCGGGTTACGTTGGTTACGAAGAGGGGGGTTACCTGACCGAAGCGGTGCGTCGCAAACCGTACTCCGTCCTGCTGCTGGACGAGGTGGAGAAAGCCCACCCGGATGTGTTCAATATCCTGTTGCAGGTGCTGGAAGACGGTCGCCTCACCGATGGCCAGGGCCGTACCGTGGACTTCCGCAACACCATCGTGGTGATGACCTCCAACCTGGGGTCCGACCTGATCCAGAACTTCAGCGACGATGATGACTACGATCTGATGCGTGCGGCGGTGATGGAAGCGGTTGGCGGACATTTCCGCCCGGAGGTGATCAACCGTATCGACGAGGTGGTGGTGTTCCACAGCCTGAAGAAAGAGCAGGTAGCCGGAATCGCCGAGATCCAGCTTAACCGTCTGCGCGCCCGTCTGGCCGAACGCGAACTGACCATGACGTTCACCAGCACTGCAATGGACAAGCTGGTGGAGCAGGGCTTCGAACCGATCTACGGTGCCCGTCCGCTCAAACGTGCGATCCAGCAGTATATCGAGAACCCACTGGCACAGGCGCTGCTTGCCGGGCAGTTTGCCTCGGGGGATGAGATCGCGGTGGATGTGGAAGAGGGCGAGTTTACCTTCCGCTAATACCCCGAACAGACTAACGCCTTATCCACAAAAAAACGGCCCGCAAGCGGGCCGTCATAAAGTGGGAGCATGCCCCCAGACTGACATGACAATTAGGGAGGTATCAATGTCAGATTCGTTGCACCTTACGCAGGGATCAGCGGAAGGCGAGATCGCGCAAGCTGAGTGAGATCTCGGGGAAGAGCACCAGCAGTACCGTGGCGATCATCAGGATCACCAGGAAGGCCGGTACCCCGCGGATCACGTCGATAAACGGTCGGCGGAACACCGCCACGGCGGTGAAGATGTTGCAGCCGAATGGTGGTGTCGCTGCACCAATCGCTACCTGCAATGTAATCAGTACACCCACCAAAACCGGATCGAGGCCTGCTGCTTTCACCAGCGGTGCGAAGATCGGCACCAGAATCAGAATCACCACGATCGAATCCACAAACATGCAGCCCACAAAGAAGGCGATGTTGATGGCGATCAGCGTCATGATCGGGCCTGCACCTTCCAGGCCGATGGCGGCGATGATCTGCTGCGGAATCTGCGCAAACGACAGCACCCAGGAGAAGGCCGCGCCCGCTGCGATCAGGATGAACACCACCGAGGTGATCGCACCGGTCGACAGGGCGATGTCGAATACATCACGCATTTTGATGGAACGGAACACCAGTGCTTCCAGTACTAATGCATAGAGCACGCAGATCGCTGCCGCTTCCGTTGGGCTGAACACGCCACCGTAGATACCTCCGACGATGATCGCCGGGAAACCCAGTGGCCACATGGCGCGGCGCAGGGCGGTGAAACGTTCCTTCCAGTTGGCGCGTGGTTCCACCGGGATGTTGTGCTTCTTCGCATAGTAGATGCAGTACATGGAGAACAGCACGATGATCAGCAGGCCCGGACCGAGGCCGGCGATAAACAGCTCGGAGATCGAGGTGCCGGAGATCACGCCGTAGATGATCATGCCGATGGACGGCGGGATCAGGTAGGCGAGGTCGGCGGCGTTGATGATCAGGCCCATGGCGAAGGAGTCGTTATACCCTGCTTTCAGCATCCGTGGGCGCATCGCGCCCCCTACCGCCACCACGGTGGCCTGGGTGGAACCGCAGACCGCACCAAACAGCGCACAGGCGGCTGTCACGGAGACCGCCATCCCGCCACGGATATGGCCCATAAAACGCATCACCAGATCGACTAGACGGTCGGCGGAGTGGCCACGGGTGATGATATCTGCGGCCAGGATAAACATCGGGATGGCGATCAGCGCCGCCGGTTTTACGCCACCGATCATCTGCTGTGCGACCAGCTGGATATTGAGGTCCGGCAGGAAGATAAAGAATGCCAGCAGGGTCGCCGCCAGCAGCGGCATCATCATCGGGAAACCCGCCGCCAGCAGCAGGATCATTACGGCTAACATCATCCAGGTCATGACTTGCTCTCCTGTACGTTGGCTGGGGTGCTGTCGGGTGCTGCATCGGGTGTTACGGGGTCGCTCTCCAGCTCGTGGTCCTGCTGGTAGAGATGCATTACCTCGCTGATCTCAGGATCTTCATACTGATCCACCGTGGTGTAGGAGATGTAGACGTTCTCGTCCGCCAGATTCAGGTTCTTCACCACCGTGAGTACGTACTGGATGCCGGTGAGGGCGAAGCCGACCACCACCCACACGTAGGTCATGTAGAGCGGTACCTGCAGCGATGGGGTCACCCGGCCGCGACGGGCGATCTTGGCTACGTATTCGAAGGCGTACCAGGCGAGGATGAACATCGCGATCGCGGTAGTGCTGGCGATCAGGATCATCATCAGCTTCTTGCTGCGTGCAGGCAGCATGTCGTAGAAGGCGGACATACGGATGTGGCGCCCCTTACGGGTGACGTATCCCAGCCCCATAAAGGTGATGATGATAATCAGGAACTCGTTCAGCTCCTCGGTGAAATAGATACTTTGTGAAAAGACGTAACGGCCAAAAACGTTGGCGATGGTGTTGGCTGCCATGATGATGACACCCCAACCCAGAATGAACGCCTCGGCGCGGTCGACAAACCGGTCCAGTGTCGACAGCCAGCGCTGTGGCGTCGCACCTGTTGAAGTCGATGAAGACATTGCTTCCACCTTATTGTTTTTATAGTTAAAGCTAGTTGATTCCCGGTGGATCGGGGTGTGCTGAGAGGGCGTAGCTCTGCAAGGTTGCGAACCTGCGCCGGGAGAATGCTGTGCAGGCCCTCACAACCTGCACAGCCTGACGTGCTTGAGCTTACTTGATGCCCAGCTCGTTCAGCAGGGCGCTCAGCAGCTCTTCGCCACGTTCGCCGGCAATCTTAGTGTAAGCACCGCGGGTGTTGGCGCTACGTTCCTGGAACACCGCCTTTTCGGCGTCAGTCAGGCGGATCAGGTTGATGCCCGGTTTCGCTGCTTTGATCTTCTCCAGCTTCTCTGCATTGAAGCGTTCCACCACATCGAAGATGAATCCGTCCAGCTCGGCCATGGTCTCACGGATCAGTTTCTTGCGATCCGCAGACAGGGTGTCGTACCAGTCAGTACCGGACATCACGGTGGTCAGGTGCTGCTGCTCACCGGCCCAGATCAGGTAGTCGGTCACTTCGTAGAACTTCATCTCTTCGATGGTTGCGGCCGGGTTCACCTGACCGTCCACCTGTTTCAGCTGCAAGGCGCCGTACACTTCACCGAACGGCAGCGGGGTTGGGCTCGCACCCAGATCTTCATAAGCACGCAGCAGGATCGGGGAGACCATCACCCGCATCTTGAAGTTGTCGAAGTCATCCGGGTTGCGTACCGGACGGTTGGTGGTCCACACCTGCTCACCTTCGGAGTACATGGTGTGTAGCTTCAGCCCTTTGGATTCAAAATCCTGTGTGAGGTGGTTATAGATGGTGTCGCTGGAGCTGAGGAATTCGGAGGTGGCTTTGTTATCGGTTGGGAGGGTGTAGGGCAGCATAAAGAGCTGGGATTCCGGCACGATGGTGCCGAGGTTACCAACCGATACGTTGGTGAACTGGACCACGCCATCGGCGACCTGCTCGACCAGCTCGGTGGGGGTACCCAGTGAGCCGAGTGGATAGATCTTCACGGTGACGTCGCCGTTGGTTTTGCTCTCTATCTTTTTCTTAAACTCCTGAGCGTACGCATCCATGATGGAGCCAGGAATTTCTTCAATCGCAAACTTCCATTCTTCTGCCAGTGCAGCTCCGCTGCTCATCATCAATGCGGTGGATAAGGCGACGCCTTTAAACACGTTTTTCAGGGTTGGCATGGTGAATTACCTTTTGTAGTTATTTTAGTTCAAGTCGTTCGGGACTGATTTGAGTATTGCAAAGGGTATTTCATTAAAAAATATAAAAGTTGCTATGTTTGCATTACGTAATGTAATGTAAATTCTGATCAAGTATTGAACAGTTACGTCGGCGTTCGCTGTGGCTAGAACCGCAAAGTGGGCTGATTGACGGGTGACTGTAGGAACACCGTAGCGACTGAGAGGGTAGCGTTTATGCATTCCATCAAACATATGAAAACCTTTTGTACCGTGGTGGAATACGGCGGTTTTGTCGGTGCTCAGGCGTCGTTGGGGATGAGTCAGCCCGCCATCAGTACCCATATCCGTGACTTCGAGATCCGCCTCGGTTTTCAGCTGTGCCACCGTGGCCGCAGTGGTTTCCGGCTGACGGAAAAAGGGGAGATTACCTACCGTAAGTGCCGAGAGATGCTGAACATGATCAACGACTTTGATGCGGACCTGGGTGAGCTGCGCAATAAACTCACCGGGGTGCTGCGCGTGGGGCTGATCGACAATACGGTGACCAACCACGAGTTTCCGATCCCGGCGGCGATCAATCGCTTCTACAGTCGGGATAACGACGTCTCTCTGTCACTGACGGTGCTGTCGCCGGAGGACCTGGAGCGTGAACTGCTCAGCGGCAACATCCATCTGGCGATCGGCATCTTTACCAACCGCCATAGCGCCATCCGTTACCGCCACCTCTATACCGAAGCGCATAAGTTCTACTGCGGTAAGGGACACCCGCTCTTCGACCTGCCCGACGAAGAGATCACCATGGAAACCCTGCGCAAACATCCGATCTCATCGCGTACCTACCTGCAGCAGGCGGACCTGCAGTATTTCCGCAAGAACCACAACACCGCGTCGGTCTCCAACATGGAGGCGCAGGCGATCCTGATCACCAGCGGCAGTTTTATGGGTTTCCTGCCCGTGCACTACGCCCAACAGTGGGTGGAGCGCGGTGAGATGCGGGCGCTCGAACACTTGGGTCTTAACTGGAGTTCCGATTTCCAGCTGGCGGTTCGTTCCTCACCGGCGCCGAAAAACATCACCCGGGTGTTTGTGGAGGATATTGAAGCCTCCATCAAGGCCCTTTCTAAACGCTGATTTCAGGTTGTTGCCACGCCTTGGTAAAGTGGTATTTATCCCTTTGTTTTTATAGGGCTTTATCCGATCTGAAACCTTGCTGGTAAAAGTACTTATATAGAATTTTGTGATGTGAACATTTCAAGTTTTATATTTTTGGAAGTAAGTGCTTTTGCAATACTGATCTCGCTGTGAGCCAAAACCGATAGCCGTCTCAATGTTGGCGCACAGGCGTTCAGTTAACTCGCGACCGGCCACCCGCGCCGGGCGAAGAATAAAAAGTAAGGTTGCAGAAATATGAGTGATAACGCTTACGAAAAAGGCCGCTTGAATCTGCCTTTTGTTGGCTTTTGTACCTTTGCCAAAAGCCGTACCTGTGAAGACTGGGATAACATCAACGCCGACGTCGCGTTTATGGGCGCGCCGTTCGATTGCGGTACACAGTGGCGCTCCGGTGCCCGTATGGGCCCACGCGCGGTGCGTGAAGCCTCCACCCTGTTCTCCTTCGGTCACAGCGGTGCCTACGATCACGAAGATGATGTGATGTATCTGGAAGGTGTGGATATCGTCGACATCGGCGACGCCGACATGGTGCACACCAACACCGAGAAGAGCCACGCCAACATCGAATACGGCGTACGCAAGATTCTGGATGCGGGTGCGCTGCCGGTGGTTGTAGGTGGAGACCACTCCGTGAACGCACCGATCATCCGCGCGTTCGAAGAGCAAGGCCCGCTGCACATCATCCAGATCGACGCCCACCTGGATTTCGTGGACGAGCGTCACGGTGTGCGCTTCGGCCACGGTAACCCGATTCGTCGTGCGTCCGAGAAAGAGTTTGTTACTGGCATGACCCAGCTGGGTATCCGCAACGTCTCCTCCTCCAACCGTACCGACCACCAAGCTGCGGAAAACGCGGGTTCCACCGTACTGTCCGTACGTGATGTGCGTCGCTTGGGCCCTGAAGGTGTGCTGGCACTGATCCCGAAAGGGGTGAACTACTACATCACCATCGATATCGACGGTTTTGATCCGTCCATCGCGCCGGGCACCGGTACGCCAAGCCACGGCGGTTTCACCTACTACGAGGTGATGGAAGTGCTGCAGGGTGTTGCCAAACAGGGTGAAGTTGTGGGTATCGATCTGTGTGAAGTGGCACCGGATTACGATCAGACCGGCTCGACCAGTATCCTGGCGGCACAGGTTCTGATGAATCTGATCGGGTACGTCTTCCACGCCCGAGGTGAACGCGCTAAAGCTGAAGCCTGATAGCTAAGCGGATTTAGTAAAAGCCCCGGCGGGAGAGCATTCCGCCGGGGCTTTTTTGTTTCTGCGCAATACAAATCGAATGTCTGATGTTGGGAGTCGCTGCGCTCGTCACCAACCTACAGGTCAGGTAGGTCGGCCATCGCGCAGCGATGCCCGACGGTGGTTTTTGTGTTGCCGTGTTATTCTACAACCTATGCGCCACCACAGTGTTGGGCTTCGCTGCGCTCAGACCAACCTACACCACACGTAAGTCGGCTACCTCGCAGGTCGGATAGAGACATGATTTCTTGAAGCGGCAGTTTTCTGATGGGGTTAAATGCGGCGTCACCCAATAGGTGGCCGGAGAGTGTCGCGTTGGGAGTCGCTGCGCTCGTCGCCAACCTACAGGTCAGGTAGGTTGGCCATCGCGCAGCGATGCCCAACAGCGATCCAGTTCTCATCCATCAGTTTCCGCGTTACAGTCGTAGAAGGAGTATCACTGTTAATGCCGGACGTCGCCATGGACCTCGCCACCTTTATCACCACCCACGAAACCACCATCCGCCTGAGCTGTTTCTTCGGCATTCTGTCGCTGGTGGCCTGTTGGGAGCTGCTGGCGCCACGACGCGAGCTGCGCGTATCTAAGCTGCTGCGCTGGAGCAACAACCTGGGACTGGTGTTTCTCAACAGCTTTATTCTGCGACTGCTATTTCCGGCGGCTGCGGTGGGTGTGGCCGTATGGGCACAAGACAGTGGCTGGGGACTGTTCAACCTGATCGAGTTGCCACTGGTTGCCAGCCTGATACTGAACCTATTGTTGATGGATCTGGCGATCTATACCCAGCATGTGATCTTTCATCATGTTCCGATCCTGTGGCGTTTGCACCGGGTGCACCACGTGGACCTGGATTACGACGTGACCACCGGCGCGCGTTTCCACCCGATCGAAATAATTCTCTCCATGCTGATCAAGTTTGCGCTTATCTGCGTATTAGGTATATCCCCGCTGGCGGTGATCCTGTTTGAAGTGATACTGAACGGTGCGGCGATGTTCAACCACGGCAATATCCGTCTGCCAGCCACGCTGGATCGTTATCTGCGGCTGGTGCTGGTCACACCGGATATGCACCGGGTACATCACTCTCGCCAACTGGATGAAACCAACAGTAACTTTGGTTTTAACCTGCCTTGGTGGGATCGCATCTTCGGCACCTATAAAGCACAGCCGGACGCCGGTCAGCGGGGCATGAAAATTGGTGTAGAGGGATTTGATGATCCGAAGGTAACCCAGTGGTTACCGGGAGTATTGTGGGTGCCGTTCAGGCGGAAAGGGAAGTAGCAGAGGCAGGCTAGCCTCTGCAGAATGAGGGACGTGACGTACCTTAAAGTACCGTGCGGTTAGTACAGTGCGGTCTCGTCGCGTACCACGTCTTTCAGTACCTGCAGGAACAGGGTGTCAGCATCGCTGTGCTCCACCGGAATCTTGACGTTGGTGGCGGAAGAGAGCTCGTCAGCAATCAGCACGTCAGCGTTTGGATCGTTGATGTGCTTACGCGCGATCTCGATCGCTTTTTCGCAGATCTCCGGTTCCGCCAGGACTTTACGGATAAAGAGCATTAACTCGTTAATTACGCGGTCTTTATTCTTAATTTCTGCAACGCTCATCGACGCGCTCCTTAGATAATCTGATGTTCTGAACCACAGTTGTAAACCAAACTTAAAAATCTGTGGTTTTTCATCACTATAACCCGATCCAGAACTCTCTGCATTATCCGTTTTTCGCTGGCTGCCGGTTGATCAAACGGCGGCTAAATGCGAGAATTACGGCCAATTTTCTTCCGACCTTGGGTTACTAGGCCACCCCGAACGCCCCGGCGGAGTTAAGTATGCCGCTTAACTTCCTGAAGGTCTGCCAGCTGAGAGATCCTCAGACTTGGCGAGCACCCGAACGTGAGCCGCTTGTGTCTCGTTTATCAGGAACGGTTATTTATAAGTTTACCTATCTAGGGCGTCACCATCGTCTGATGGGCAGGCTTCGTTCATTCGTTGCAGAAATTAAGTTTGTCGGTATGAAACCGACGCAGTGAGAGGGTGAAACAGTGGAATTACTTTCAGGCGCAGAAATGGTGGTACGCGCCCTTAAAGATGAGGGTGTTGAGCACATCTACGGTTATCCGGGTGGCTCCGTGCTGCACCTGTACGATGCCTTATTCCAGCAGGAAGACGTCAAACACGTGCTGGTGCGTCATGAACAAGCTGCAACTCATATGGCGGATGCGTACGCGCGTGCTACCGGCAAGGCCGGCGTCGCGCTGGTAACGTCCGGCCCGGGTGCGACCAATGCCGTAACCGGTATTGCGACTGCTTATATGGATTCTATTCCGATGGTTGTTATTACTGGTCAGGTAATGAGCCATCTGATTGGTGAGGACGCGTTCCAGGAAACCGACATGGTCGGTATCTCCCGTCCGGTCGTGAAACACAACTTCAGTGTCCAGCGTCCGGAAGAGATCCCTACGATCATCAAGAAGGCGTTCCACATTGCACAGACCGGTCGTCCAGGCCCTGTTGTTGTCGATATCCCTAAGGATATGACGACGCCGACCGACCGCTTCGAATACGAATATCCGAAGAACGTTAAACTGCGTTCTTACAACCCGGTTAGCCGTGGTCACTCAGGTCAGATCAAGAAAGCGATGGACCTGTTCCTGGGCGCGAAGCGTCCGGTGATTTTGGCCGGTGGTGGTGTGGTTATCGGTCACGCATCTGAAGAGCTGCGTGAGCTGGTTAACCTGGTTAACGTACCAACCACTAACACGCTGATGGCACTGGGTGCGCTGGCAGGTCGTGACAAGCACAACCTGGGCATGCTGGGTATGCACGGTTCTTACGAAGCCAACATGGCGATGCACCACGCGGATGTGATCCTGAACATCGGTGCGCGTTTTGATGACCGTGTAACCAACGGCACAGACAAGTTCTGTCCGACCGCGAAGATCATCCACGTGGATATAGATCCGGCGTCCATCTCCAAAACAATCCGTGCGGACATTCCGATTGTAGGTCCGGCGAAAAACGTTCTGGAAGAGATGCTGAGCATCCTCAAAGCATCCAAGAAACAGCTGGATGCGGAAGCGATGAAATCCTGGTGGGAGCAGATCGACGAGTGGCGTGGACGTCACGGCGGTCGTTACCGCACAGACGATTCCGAGCTGATGAAACCGCAGCAGGTTATCGAGATGCTGGACACCATCACCAACGGTGATGCGTACGTATGTTCCGACGTAGGTCAGCACCAGATGTACGCGGCGCAGTACTACAAGTTCAATCACCCGAACCGTTGGATCAACTCCGGTGGTCTGGGCACCATGGGCTTTGGTCTGCCAGCGGCGATGGGTGTGAAAATGAACTTCCCGGATGCAGACGTAGCTTGTGTTACCGGTGAGGGCAGTATCCAGATGAACATCCAGGAGCTGTCTACCTGTAGCCAGTACGATATTCCGGTGAAGATCATCTGCCTGAACAACCAGTCTCTGGGTATGGTTCGCCAGTGGCAGGACATGAACTACGAGTCCCGTCACTCTCAGTCCTATATGAAGTCCCTGCCAGATTTCGTGAAGCTGGCTGAATCCTACGGCCACGTGGGTATGAAGGTGGATAAGTACTCCGATCTGGAAGGTGCGATGCGCGAAGCGTTTGCGATGAAAGATCGTCTGGTATTTATGGATATCGCGGTTGATCCGTATGAGCACGTATACCCGATGCAGGTACCACGTGGCGCCATGCGTGATATGTGGTTGAGCAAGACGGAGAGAACTTAATCATGCGCCATATTATTTCTGTACTTCTGGAAAACGAACCGGGTGCATTGTCCCGCGTAGTGGGGCTGTTCTCTCAGCGTAACTTCAACATCGAGTCTTTGACCGTGGCGCCAACCGACGACGAGACCCTGTCTCGTCTGACCGTGACCACCATCGGCGACGACCGTGTTGTTGAGCAGATCACCAAGCAGCTGAACAAGCTGATCGACGTGGTGAAGGTTGTTGACCTGACTGAAGGCGAGCACATCGAGCGTGAGCTGATGATGATCAAGCTGAAGGCCAACAACGGTACTGTTCGTGCAGAGATCAAGCGTACTTCGGATATCTTCCGTGGTCAGATCATCGACGCAACACAGAACACCTTCACCGTGCAGCTGGTGGGTTCCAGCAGCAAACTGGATGCCTTCATCGAAGCGCTGTCCGGTGCCAGCATCCTTGAAGTGGTTCGCTCCGGTGTATCCGGCGTGGCTCGCGGCGAGAAAGTGCTGAGTCTGTAACCGTACCTTGTGTTCGAAAAGCCGCTCTTTTGAGCGGCTTTTTTGTGTCTGGAATTTGTCCTTTGTCCTGTTCCGGGCCGATGTTGCACTTTTGACCTCTGGTTTTTCAGGGATTCTGGGATTACTCTTGGATGAACATTATCCGATCCCAAGAGATCTGCACTACATGAATGGAAAGCTCCTCTATCTGGTAGGTGCGTCCGGCAGCGGTAAGGACAGCCTGCTGGAAGGTTGCCGCAAACGCCTGCAACCGCACCATGGTTGTTTTGTTGCCCACCGCTACATCACCCGTGCCGCGAACGTCGGCGGGGAAAACCATATTCACCTCTCGTCTGAAGAGTTCGACATGCGTGCCAACATGGGCATGTTTGCCATGCAGTGGTACTCCCACGGCAACAGCTATGGCATCGGCTCGGAAGTGGACGACTGGCTATCAAAAGGCGTGAACGTCGTGATCAACGGCTCGCGCGAATACCTGCAGATCGCCATGGCCAGCTACCCCAACTTGATCCCGGTGCTGGTGGAAGTTGACCCGGACTGCCTTTACGAGCGTCTGAAACAGCGCGGTCGCGAGGATGAGGAGGAGATCCGTCGCCGCCTTGATCGCCATGAGCAGATCGTTGCGACCCTGCCGGACAGCATTGTGAAGGTTGATAACAACGCGGATCTGGAGCACGGTATCCAGGAGTTGCTCAAGCTGATCGAAACCCTGGCTCCGCAGCAGCTCAAACCCCTGCGCGCTACGCACTGATCCCTCTGTTGGGCCTCGCTGCGCGACAACCAGCCTACAATGCGAGTAGGTTGGCCAATGCGCAGCATTGCCCAACACAGTATCGCTATTGGCTGTTGAGTATCGGGTAGCCCCTCCCAGCCGATCCCATCATTTCGCATATCTGTCGTGTTTATCCGGTAAAGTATCCACAGGACACTAACCCGGAGACCTTCATGTCACTCAAAGCTGTACTCTTCGACCACGACGGCACCCTGGTCGACTCTGAAACCACCCATATGGCGCTGTGGCGCAAGGCGGTGGAACCCCTTGGTGGCCACATCTCCGATGATGAGTACTGGCAGCAGCTGCTGGGCGTGCCCTGCGAACAGAATGCCGAACTGATCATCCAGCTGCGTAACCTGGATATCAGCGTCGAAACGTTAGTGGAAGCCAAGTTACATCACACCGACCAATTCCTTGCCTCCAGTTGTTTCCCCCAGATAGACGGCGCCGACTTTATCGTGCGGGATCTGGCCGAATGCTTGCGCCTGAGTTTAGTCAGTGGCGCACAGCGCGTTTGCGTTGAAGCCTCCCTCTACGGCCACGGCTGGAAAGGTTTGTTTGAGCACGTCGTAACTGGCGATGACGTCCCAGTGAATAAACCGGACCCAACCAGCTACCTCACCGTCATGGATCTGATGGGCTTACGTGCCGATGAGTGTGTAGCGGTGGAAGACACGCAAAGCGGTGTGAGAGCTGCCAGCGCAGCCGGTATAGCGACCGTAGCGATCCGCAATCAGTTCTCTGCCAGCCATGACTTTTCCACAGCGGTGGTAGAAGTGCCTGACCTGAGTGCGGCGCACGCCTGGATCAGACAGCAGCTGTAAAGTCGGTGTAAACTGACGCCCTTATTAAGATCCAACCTATCGAGGAATCCCGCACAATGAGCACCCCGTTTCGACTGGAACTGAAAGTCCGCGACTACGAACTGGATATGCAGGGCATCGTCAATAACGGTGTGTACTTCAACTATCTGGAACATGCCCGCCACGAGTTCCTGCTGGAGAAGGGCGTGGACTTCGCTGCACTGGCTGAGCAGGGCATCCACTTGGTGGTGATCCGCTCCGAGCTGGACTACAAAGCCTCCCTGAAAAGCGGTGACCGCTTTGTGGTGGAGGTGAAGGTGGAGCGCCTGAGTAAAGTGAAATTCGGCTTCCGTCAGCGCGTAATTCGTCTCTCTGATGAGAAGGTGTGTGTAGAAGGATTGGTAACCGGTACCGCGCTGAATGAGCGGGGTCGTCCGTATCTCTCGCCAGAGCTGGAATCTCTCTTCGAAGAATAACAGGTATGTTGCAGCGTGCTGCAAGGGTGACTGTGAAACGTCCAAGTTCCGTGTAGGTTAGCCATCGCAACGCGATGCCTAACGTGTTGGGCACCGCTTCGCGGTGGCCAACCTACGCAGGGGTTACGGCATTTCTTCAATCTCAGCAGTGATCATAGACAGCTGCAAGTCAGGTTCAACCTTTCAGCTGCTCCCAAAAAGCCCGTATCAGCGGGCTTTTGAGTTTCTTCTCCAGCGCAAACAGGCCCACGTCGTAGTCGGCTAGCTGCGGTTTAACATCCAGCACCTGCACCTTCTCCGCCAGCGGGCTGTTATCCAGCACGATACGTGGCACCACACCGACACCAAAACCCAGACTCACCATGGATACGATCGCTTCGTTACCCGCCACTTGCGCGTAGATGGTGGGTGTCAGGTTGCGCTGTTCAAACCAGTCATCGACACGTTTTCGGCCAACGCCGCTTTCGGGCAGGATCATCGGGATCTGTGCCCAGTCCTGTTGGTCGATCAGAGGCTGCAGGGCACCTTGTTCGGTCGGTGCGATAAAGACCAGCGGTGACATGGTGATCGGTTTAAAGGCGATACCCGCCGGTAGCGGATCGGGTTTGGCGGCGATGGTGATATCTTCGCTGCCGGAGAGAATATGGCCGATGGCGTGCTCCGGGTCGCCGGTGTGCAGTTTGATCTCAACGCCGGGGTGGTTGAGGCGGAACTGGCTGAGGATGTCATAAAGGAAGCTGTAGCTGGCGGTGACGGAGCAGTACACGCTGATCTCGCCGTGCAGCTCTTCCGCTTCCTCCATCAGCGCATCGCGGATCACATCCCACTGCAGCAGCGCTTCGCGTGCATAGTCACGGAACAGTTCACCTTCGTGGGTGAGGGTGACGGTGCGGTTGTTGCGCTCGAACAGGTCTACGCCGACCTCATCTTCCAGCTGCTTAATGCTGCGCGAGAGGGCAGAGGGGCTGATGTGGTTCAGCTCGCTGGCCCGGCCAAAATGCAGGGTGTCGGCGAGGCTGAGAAAGAGTTTCAGAAGGCGCGTATCCATATTTCAAAAGTATTGCATAAAACGGCATGTAATATTGCATATATATCAGTTTACGCAATGCTTTTATTCGCCTAAAGTAGGCGCATCGATTCGGGGCATGCATGGATTCGCTGTGGTGCCGTTGTACCGGGTCCCCTATTTAACCCAATTATTTCAGGTGATTTACCATGCAGGTTTATTACGATAAAGATTGCGATCTTTCTATCATCCAGGGCAAAAAAGTTTCCATCATCGGTTACGGTTCTCAGGGCCACGCGCACGCGTGCAACCTGCAGGATTCCGGTGTAGACGTAACTGTTGGCCTGCGCGCTAGCTCTTCTTCCCGTGCTAAAGCAGAAGCTCACGGCCTGAAAGTTGCTGACGTTGCTGACGCTGTTGCTTCCGCTGACCTGGTAATGATCCTGACTCCGGACGAGTTCCAGGGCCAGCTGTACAAAGAAGAGATCGAGCCGAACATCAAGCAGGGCGCTACCCTGGCATTCGCTCACGGTTTCTCCATCCACTACAACCAGGTTGAGCCACGTGCAGACCTGGACGTAATCATGGTTGCTCCTAAAGCACCTGGTCACACTGTACGTAACGAATTCGTAAACGGCGGTGGTATCCCTGACCTGATCGCGATCTTCCGCGACGTTTCCGGCAACGCTAAAGAGCTGGCTCTGTCCTACGCAATGGGCGTTGGTGGCGGCCGTTCCGGTATCATCGAAACTACTTTCAAAGATGAGACTGAAACTGACCTGTTCGGTGAGCAGGCTGTACTGTGTGGTGGCGCGGTTGAGCTGGTTAAGATGGGCTTCGAGACCCTGACTGAAGCGGGTTACGCTCCAGAAATGGCTTACTTCGAGTGTCTGCACGAGCTGAAACTGATCGTTGACCTGATGTACGAAGGCGGCATCGCGAACATGAACTACTCCATCTCCAACAATGCGGAGTACGGTGAGTACGTGACTGGTCCAGAAGTAATCAACGAACAGTCTCGCGAAGCTATGCGTAACGCTCTGAAACGCATCCAGGACGGTGAGTACGCGAAGATGTTCATCGCTGAAGGCCAGACTAACTACCCATCCATGACTGCTCGTCGTCGTAACAACGCTGCGCACCCAATCGAAGAGACTGGTGAGAAGCTGCGTGCGATGATGCCTTGGATCGCTGCAAGCAAGATCGTAGACAAAGAGAAGAACTAATCTCTTTTTCTAACTGATCATCACCCGGTTTAACCGCCGGGTAAGATACCCGCCTCTTCGGATGCGGGTATTTTTTTGCCTGTAAGTCAGGGATCAGATCTGTTGGGCATCGCAACGTGATAGCCAGCCTATGCAGTGGATAACTGGGCGCTGTGTGTTATTGCGGTGAGGACAATCAGAGCATGTATTAGCTGGTGTGAAAAACAGGCATAAAAAAACCCGCTGAGTAGCGGGTTTTTTTGTTCCGGTGCGCTGCTTATTTAGCGCTGTCGATCATGTGCTGAATAGCACCTTCCAGATCTTCGTCGGAACAGGTCGCACATGCGCCACGAGGAGGCATTGCGTTGATACCGTTGATAGCGTTAGCCAGCAGGGTTTCCATGCCTTTAGCTGCGCGGTCGGTCCACTCAGCAGTGCCGAACTTAGGAGCGCCCAAGACGCCAGAAGCGTGGCAGCTTGCACAGCTAGCAGTGTAAACGTCAGCAGCGGAGCGTGCACCGCCTGCAGCTGCTGGTGCTGGAGCACCGCCACAGGTGTCATCGCCTTCTACGCATACAGAGCCAACCGCTTTGATACGCTCAACAATTTTTTCTTCTTCAGTAGCCGCCTGAGCGGAAGTAGCCAGTACGAAGCCCAGCCCCAGAGCGCACAGCATAGAAGCAATTTTCTTCACAGTTACGACCTCACAATCATCCTAAAATTAAAATTTTCGGCAGCTCGGCCTGTCTGGATGCCCCTCACGAGCGAATGCAGACGCGACTGCGCAAAGCTTGATCGGCGGGCATTATACTGGGAAATAGACTTAACGGAAACGGGGCTTTGTCAAAGGTATAAGGGGAATCGGCGGAAATCGCGACATGAATCGCGCTTTTTAGCCCGGAATTGATCTCGGTTCAGGACATCGTCCGCTTTTGTTCGCTGTTCAGCGGATAATCAGTGGCGATCAACAAAGGCGCTCAGCGCGCAAACGCGGGAATCAGGGCTTGGCAAAACCCCTTCAGATACGTAAGATTAGCGCCCTGCAAACACTTCCTTTGCGCCTGTAGCTCAGCTGGATAGAGTAGCAGGTTCCGATCCTGTTGGTCGGGGGTTCGAATCCCTCCAGGCGCGCCACTTTTTCAATTCCTAAGTGTTTGTTACCAAATCAGATTGTGCTACCCATCCCTTTTAGCCACTGGCGAAAAGGACGCGTTTGCAAGGCGCTGAAGGGGCACCGGTCACATTCTGGTCACAGTGCCGCTATAGCTCAGTTGGTAGAGCAACTGACTTGTAATCAGTAGGTCCCGAGTTCGACTCTTGGTGGCGGCACCATTTGCACTGTGTTCCTCGATAGCTCAGTTGGTAGAGCAGTAGACTGTTAATCTATTGGTCGCTGGTTCGAGTCCAGCTCGAGGAGCCAATCTTCTGGTGAAGAGAACGTTCGATACTTATCTTCTTTCATCAGGAGCTGGGTGGTGGCTTTAAGCCATGCCCTCACATCTATTAGTCGCTATAGCTACAGCTGGTAGAGCAACTGACTTGTAATCAGTTGGTCCTGAGTTCGGCTCTTGGTGGCGGCACCATTTTCCTTTCTCTTAACCCACACCTCATGCGGTCATCGTGCTTTTTCGAACAAGGTATTTAGCCATGTTTAAGCCGATGATTTTTGCTGTGCTGGTGCTTGCCCTGAACGGCTGCATGTTAACGAAGGTGTTGGCGCTACCTATGCGTGTGGGTGGGGAGGTTATCTCTGTGGTGCCACAGTCGTTCAGTTGGTGGAGCAGTAGACCGTTAACCTATTGTTTGGGGAATCCCTCCAGGCGCGCCACCTTTTCTTTTCCTGGGTGTTTGTTTCCAAGCGTAGTCTGCTCCCCCCCCCCCTCATCCAAATAAGCCACAGGCGCAAAGGCAGCGTTTATGAGGCGCTGTAGGGATAGCGCACGAGTACCGGAGGAAGATGCTCTGAGTGTCTGTAGAGCGGTCTCCGGGGGATACGGCCCAACGTATTTTAATTACGTTAATTGGTGTTATCAGTTGTTTGCTTGTTTTTGGCTAATTTCTGGAGAAGAGCGTCGAATTGAAGGAAGTCCAGATGCGTATAACTAACGAGGTTCGCTTGATGGGTAGCCCCACAAGCACAGAGGAAAGGCGATGACTGGAGCAGGTATTCATGCCGCAGTACGATTGGCGAAAAGAGCGGTTTACGATATTTCAGATACCGTTGTTCAGAATGAAGAACTAACCTGCAAACATAAAAAAAGCCCTGAATAATCAGGGCTTTTTGTTAGTCACGTTATCAGCGATTAGATACGTGCAGCTGGGATAGCAGTAGGTGCAACGCTCAGGTCTTCGCTAGGTGGAGCGAAAGACGTCAGGTTGATACCTTCAACGGCTTCTTTGTACTCTTCCAGAGTCGGGAAGCGACCCAGGATACAAGACAGAACAACCATTGGGGTAGAGCCCAGCAGGGACTCACCTTTCTTCTCTGGAGTATCTTCTACAACGCGGCCCTGGAACAGACGGGTAGAAGTTGCCAGTACGGTGTCACCCGCTTCTGCTTTTTCCTGGTTACCCATGCACAGGTTACATCCAGGACGCTCCAGGTACAGAATGTTTTCGTACTTGGTGCGTGCTTCTTCTTTTGGATTCTCATCAGAGAATTCGAAGCCAGCGTATTTCTCCAGCAGCTCCCAGTCGCCTTCCGCTTTCAACTCATCAACGATGTTGTAAGTTGGTGGCGCAACAACCAGTGGCGCGTTAAAGGTGATAGGACCTTTCTTCTCCAGGTTACGCAGCATCGCAGCGATGATCTGCATATCGCCTTTGTGAACCATGCAAGAACCAACGAAGCCCAGGTCTACCTGACGGCCATCGTAGTAAGAAGCAGGACGGATCACGTCGTGGGTGTAACGCTTGGAGATGTCTTCGTTGTTTACGTCTGGGTCAGCAATCATTGGCTCGTCGATTGCGTCCAGGTCAACAACCAGCTCAGCGTAGTACTTAGCGTTGTCGTCCGGAGCCAGAGCAGGCGCTTCGCCGGATTTAACTTCAGCGATGCGCTTGTCAGCCAGGTCGATCAGACCCTGCAGCATGCCCGCTTCGTTTTCCATGCCTTTGTTGATCATGATCTGGATACGGGACTTAGCCAGCTCCAGAGACTGGATCAGCGTCTCATCGGTAGAGATACAGATAGAAGCTTTCGCTTTCATCTCTGCAGTCCAGTCGGTGAAGGTGAAGGCCTGGTCAGCCAGCAGCGTACCGATCTGTACTTCGATTACACGACCCTGGAAGACGTTTTCGCCAGCGAACTTCTTCAGCATCTGCTGCTGAGTCGCGTGTACGATGTCACGGAAGTCCATGTGAGGCTTCATGCTACCTTTGAAGGTAACTTTTACAGACTCAGGGATTGGCATTGCCGCTTCACCAGTCGCCAGTGCGATCGCAACGGTACCGGAGTCAGCACCGAACGCTACACCTTTAGACATACGGGTGTGAGAGTCACCACCGATGATGATTGCGCGGTCGTCAACTGTGATGTCATTCAGTACTTTGTGAATAACGTCAGTCATGGAGTGGTAAACGTGTTTCGGGTCACGTGCAGTGATTACACCGAACGCGTTCATGAACGCCATCAGCTTAGGCGTGTTTGCCTTAGCTTTGTTATCCCATACAGACGCAGTGTGACAAC
The DNA here is from genome assembly GCA_947501565.1 of uncultured Marinobacterium sp. Classification (GTDB taxonomy): domain Bacteria; phylum Pseudomonadota; class Gammaproteobacteria; order Pseudomonadales; family Balneatricaceae; genus Pontibacterium. Next base: position 72,317 of record CANMWJ010000011.1, on the reverse strand, counting down.
CAGACTGGAAAGCACCGTCAACGCTTGGTGAGATTTTAGAAGCAGCCATTGCTTCCAGTTCCTGACAGGTCATAGGACCGGTAGTGTCCTGAGAACCTACGATGTTCACTTTAACGCGAACGTCGGAACCGGTGTGCAGAGGAGTCTCGGAAGCAACACCTACTGCGTTACGGTTGAAGATTTTCTCAACCGCAGTCAGGCCCTGACCTTCATGAGAAATCTCTTTGGACTGAGCGTATACCGCTGGAGCTTCAACGCCCAGAGTTTCAGCAGCAAACGTCTGCAGTTTCTTACCGAAGGTTACCGCGTAAGAACCGCCAGCTTTCATGAATTCCACTTTCTGTGGTGTGAAAGCGTCTGAGATATCAGCCAGCTCTTCGTCGCCGTTGTACAGCTTCTTAGCTTTAGTATCGATGGTCAGAACGGTACCGGTAGCAACGGAGTATGCTTCTTCCAGTACTGGATCGCCGTTTGCGTCACGTACAACTTCGCCGTTTTCGTCGGTTTTCTTAACCCAGTTTTTCAGGTCCAGACCGATACCGCCGGTTACACCAACAGTCGTCAGGAAGATAGGTGCGATACCGTTAGTACCCGCAACAACAGGCTTGTTGTTAACGAATGGGATGTATGGAGAAGTTGGCTCACCTGCCCACAGTGCAACGTTGTTCACACCAGACATACGGGAAGAACCTACACCCATGGTGCCTTTTTCAGCGATCAGCATCACTTTAGCATCTGGGTTAGCTTTGCCCATCTCAGCGATTTCCTGCTGAGCTTCTGGAGAGATCATGCACTTGCCGTGCAGTTCACGGTCAGCACGGGAGTGAGACTGGTTACCCGGAGACAGCAGGTCAGTGGAGATATCACCTTCTGCAGCGATGTAGGTGATAACTTTGATCTTCTCTGGGATATCGTCCAGCTTGGTGAAGAACTCTGCTTTAGCGTAGCTTTCCAGGATCTCTTTAGCGATGGCATTGCCCGCTTTGAAAGCGTCAGCCAGACGAGTAGTGTCTGCGTCGTACAGGAACACCTGAGACTTCAGAACTTCGCCTGCAGCAGCAGCCTGAGCGTCGTCAGACAGAGCGATGTCCAGCAGTGCTTCAACAGAAGGACCACCTTTCATGTGAGACAGCTGCTCTAGTGCGAACTCAGGAGAGATCTCTGCAACAGTTTCGTTACCCAGTGCGATGTCTTTCAGGAAAGCCGCTTTAACGCCAGCTGCTGGAGTGGTACCAGGCAGAGTGTTGTAGATGAAGAAGTTTAGAGAAGCTTCGCGCTCTGCATTGCCAGTGTCTTTGATCTGGGCAATGATTTCAGACAGCAAGTCTGCGCTATCGATTGGTTTTGGGTTTAGACCCAGGTCCTTTTTACGAACCTCAATTTCTTCTAGGTAGTCAGAATAGTAACTCATAGGCTCCCGCGTCTCACTTAAATCTAGTTATGATTTACTGACGGATTATAAAAAAAAAGCTGCAAACAGCTCAACGAAAACTACCTAAATGAAACTAATAGCCGATATAAGCCAAAAAAATAGTCGATATAAACCACAAAAATAGTACTGAGGTTAATGTGTCTTTTGTGGTGCTAATTGACTGAAATATATGAATATTTTCATAAAGCAGGTGAGGATTTCATATTTGTTGCAAATAATAATCATTATTATATTTGCTTGGTTAGTCGCTTAGTTTATTAGGTTTGACCAAGTCAGCCGTTTATCTTTTTATTGTACGGTTGCTTCACTGACTATTTTGTCTATTCCTGATTTAGTCGGCCGGTAAGGCGCTCGGAATGATACTTGGTTCTTGGCCAGCTTTAAGCGCGGCTTCCAAGGTTAAAGGTGCTGGACTGTGATTTGGCCGGGCATTTCTTCCTCTCGAAAATCCACACACCGCGGTCTTTTTAAAGCATCGCTTTGTGACACTGCCAACACCGGCTCGATGCTGTCGTGATAAGCACATCTTTGAGTTGCCGTTTCGATGTGAGGGCTTGTTTCGGGACTTGGTCCTCGTTCTGAGCAGCAAATAGCCTGCTTAGTCAGCGTAGTGAGCCAGTTCTGCGATGTTCAGCGATAAAGGCGTATCTAAGTCCGGAGTACGGGTGACGATTCACACCCTTGAGACTTGGCTCTTTCGATAAAGCCGCTCTGCGGTCATTTCTGCGTTGTAACAAAAGAGACCGAACCCCCTTCAAAATTGTTCAAAAAGAGTTCTATGCACTATCAAATAGTCTTAGATTGTATGTAATTTGGACAAAAAAAAGCCAATAAAACTTGATTTAAGGCGTCTCATAGCTAACATTGTCGACAATCCTGACAAGATAATAATTTCTATTGCAGGAAATAGCGGTTCGTTTGACGGCTGAAAAAATGACTGACCAGGAGATCGAGCTGCTCCAATAATGGCCGGCGGCTCGTGCAAAATCAGGTTCAGAAACGCCCTCTCTGCGTAAGGTATAGAAGATGACAAGTCCTATCGATTTCGATCCATCCAGTTCTGTTAGAACACTCCCCGGAACAGCAAACAGCTATCACAGCCTTCCAGCTACTGCTGAGCTGTTTGGTATCAAGCTTGATGAATTACCTTTCTCTCTTCGCCCTATCCTGGAAGGTATCGCCCGAAATGTTGGTCAAAACGGCGTAACTGCTGAGCAGGTTCAGGCGCTTGGCGGCTGGACAGAGCATCAGGGCAAACAGCCGGTCGAAATTCCGTTTACCGCTGGCCGTGTCATTATGCACGACCTGAGTGGTACACCAGCGATTGTGGACTTTGCAGCTATGCGTTCTGCGGTTCAGCGTATGGACCTGGACCCTGCGATCATCGAACCGCTGGTACGCGCCGATCTGGTTATCGACCACACGGTTACCATGGACAATACCGGTAGCCCGGCGTCTCTCCGAATCAATGGCGAACTGGAAGCCGAAAGGAATAAAGAGCGCTACGCATTCCTGAAATGGGGTGCGCAGGCATTCGAAACCATCCGAATTATCCCACCTCAGACCGGTATCGTTCACCAGGTTAACCTGGAATATCTGGCACAGGGCTATCTCAATATGAATGGCCTGATGATTCCGGATACCCTCATTGGTATGGACAGCCATACGCCAATGGCAAACGCGCTGGGTATTGTGGGCTGGGGTGTTGGCGGCATCGAAGCCGGTGCGTCTATGCTTGGCCAACCGATGCAGATGCTGGCTCCGGAAGTTGTCGGCGTTGAGTTGACCGGTGCACTGCGAGAAGGTGTTACCGCGACTGACCTGGTACTGACAATCACCGAAATGCTGCGTAACTACCCAGGTGGCGTTGTTGGTAAGTTTGTTGAGTACGTCGGTGAGGGTTGTGCCAACCTATCCCTGCCTGACCGTGCGACCATCGCTAATATGTCGCCTGAATACGGCGCAACCATGGGCTTCTTCCCGTTTGATGAAGTCTCTGCCGAGTACATGAGAGCTACCGGACGAGACGGCGATCTGCCACTGGCGTATTACAAAGCACAGAATATGGCGTGGACGCCGGGTCAGGCACTGCCGAAATATACCGATCTTCTGCAGCTGGATCTGTCCACTGTTGAACCTTCTGTAGCAGGTCCGAAACGACCTCAGGATCGACTGCCTCTGGCTGAGATCGGCAACGTATTCAAAAAAGCAGCAGCTGAAGGTGAGCGTAACCCTGAAGTTGCGACTGTTACCCCAATGAAAGCAGACGAAGCGGGTATTTTTGCGCCTCTGCCTGAACGGGAACTAAAAGACGGCGATATCGTGATTGCGGCGATCACCGCCTGCACCAATACATCCAACCCTGGCTTGCTGATTGCGGCTGGCTTGCTGGCTAAGAAAGCCAATGAGCTGGGCATGAAAGTACCGGATGGTGTCAAAACATCTCTGGCTCCAGGGTCACCGGTTGCGACCGACTTCCTGACCAAAGCAGGACTGCAAGAACACCTGGATGCACTGGGCTTCAATACCGCGGGTTACGGCTGTACCACCTGTGTGGGTAACTCTGGTCCTCTGGCACCAAGCATCGAAGAAGCGTTGCAAAACCACGACATTATCGCGGCGTCTGTTTTGTCCGGTAACCGTAACTTTGAAGGTCGTGTACACCCGGATGTGGATGCCAACTTCCTGATGTCACCACCGCTGGTCGTTGCGATGGCGATGGCGGGCAACGTGAACATTGACGTGACCACTCATCCACTGGGTCAGGATGCCAACGGCAACGATGTCTTCCTGAAAGATATCTGGCCAAGCAACGCTGAAATCACTCAGACCATGAATGAGTGTATGGATCCGAAAGCGTTCCGAGAAACCTATGAGAACTCTCTCGACGGCCCGGAAACCTGGCAGAACCTGGAATCTCCGACTGGCCCTGTGTACGACTGGGATGCGGATTCCACCTACATCCAGGAGATCTCTTTCTTCGACGGTTTCTCTCTGGAGACCCCAAAAGACGCACTGAACAACATCGCTGGTGCGCGCATGCTGGTGATGTGTGATGACAACACCACGACTGACCATATCTCCCCGGTAAGCCGTATCCGCCCGGATTCTCCTCCAGGCGAATACCTGAGCTCACAGGGTGTGGCAGACGGCGACATGACATCTCTGGGTGCACGTCGTGGTAACCACCACGTGATGTTGCGCAGTATCTTCGGCAACGTTAAAGCCAGAAACCTGATGCTGCCTGGCACTACGGGTGCAGTGACAAACTATTACTCGTCTGACAGTACCCCAACGGAAATGTCTATTTACGATGCCGCAGCGCGTTACCGTGAAGAAGACACCTCCACCGTTGTATTCGGCGGCAAACTGTACGGCACAGGATCATCCCGTGACTGGGCTGCGAAAGGGCCTGCCCTGCTGGGTGTTCGAGCGATCATTGCTGAAAGCTTTGAGCGTATTCACAAATCCAACCTGGTAGGGATGGGTGTTCTGCCGCTGCAATTGCCAGAAGGCGTAACGCGCGCTTCTCTCAACCTGGATGGCACGGAAACGTTCGATCTGAATGGCATTGATACGCTTGAGCCACGCGGTTCTGTTGAGCTGACCATTCACAGAGCGGATGGCTCATCACAGCAGATTGAACTGGCTTCGCGTGTTGATACCTCATCCGAGCTGGATCAGATCCGTCACAAAGGCATCTTGCCGATGGTGTTGCGCGATATTATCGCCGCGAATACCTAATAGAGACACCTGGCGTCAGCTACTGGCGCCAGGTTCCCCTTTCGTACTGCCAACCATTATTAGCATTCATCCTGCTACAGCATTGCGGCCAGTCGGCCCAGGGTGATCAATTATCGAGTGACGCCTGGGGTCGCTCATCCTTGTGTTCGACCATCCTCCCCTTCCATCAGTAATCTCTCCCACATCCGGTAACGTCCTGAAGAATAGAAGCTCAGATCCCCTGTACGAGAAGTGCGATTAAATCGCTCAATATAGGAATCTTGAGAGGTTTGTCCGGGCGCAACAAGGTTCAGCTCCAAGCTGTTTTTGTGCACCGATTTAGCCCGTCTCACTTAACGCTGCCATCGCCTGTTCCGCCCAGTGCAGGCTGTGTTTGTACGCCACATCAAACAGGTTCTGGTCCTGGCTGGAGTTCAGTACGGTACGCCAATCTGCTTGTTCGTAAGTGATGGTTTCACGCAGGAGTTGGCCCAGCTCCCCTTCGTAGCTTTTGATTGCTGCTTTGATGCTGTTATCGAGCGGTGTCTGGCGCAGGATCTCGTCCATCTCTACATCCAGCAACAGGTCCAGCAGCGAGATCATGCCGACCATAAACGCGCTGTCTTTCTGCCTGGCGCCGGAGGTTTCGGCCAGTAGCTCGCACATGCGGGCGCGGGTAAGCAGGTTGCGGGTGAGTTCTTCTGGTTTATCGGTATTTTCCGCGAGTGTGATGAGGGTGGCCCACTTGCGGATCTGATCGTGGCCGAGCAGAACCACCGCCTGTTGCATGGAGTCGATGGGGCGGCTGAGCTGATAGGCGGCGGAGTTGACCACCTTGAGCATCTTGAAACTGAGTTTGGGGTCCATGATGACCAGCTCTTCGATCTCGGCCGGGGTGATGTTGGGTTGCTGCAGTTGCTGGAGCAGTTGCAGCAGGGCCGCGCTGTGGCCGGGAACCTCTTTGCCTAGTACTTTGGCGGGGCGGCTGATAAAAGGCCCCTGAAACAGTTTGAAGCCCACTTTCTTGCAGAACATCAGGGTTTCAAAGTCGTCAACGTTTTGCGCCAGCACTGTGATCTGGGCCTTACGTAACGCCTTTACCAGCCGAATGATGGTGTTGCGTTGCATCAGGCTGAAATCGACCTTAATGATATTCATCAACTTCACCAGCGGCATCAGGTGTGGCTGCATGGCAAAGTTATCCAGTGCTAAGCGGTAACCCTGTTTTTTCAGGACTTTCAGGTGTTGGATCAACGCCTTGGTGACCTCAATGGAAGGATGAATCTCCAGCACCAGTCCCTTCTTGGGCAGCAACAGGGGCGTTTCGCTGTGTAGCATTGAATTGGGGAAGGGGAGAAAGATCGGCACCTTGTGGATCTGGCCGTCCTGGAACAGGCTGGTGAAGGTGTGCAGTACCAGCAGAGAGCCTTCGGTTTCGGGATCGAACAGGCTTTCTTCGAGGGTTTCGGAGGCTTGGTAACGCAGTTGATAGGCGACGATTTTCAGCCGACGATCGAAGATCGGCTTACGCACCATCAATACCTGTGGGTCCTCAACACTCATTCCGTTACCAACAACGCATCTAGTCTCCGGGAAGTGGGTAGCAGACTAGCAATAAGGCGTTGTAATCGCCAATGTGTGCTGATGAAAAAAGAGATAGATGACTGTGTTGATGATATCTGTAGCGCTTGGAACAGCTGAGCTGTCACGCAGCCGCTTTCCGGTAAACAGGAGGATCTGTGTGTACGTGCGCGCCGCTGAATCCATATACGGCTGAAGGGATCGGGGAAGTGCCTGCCTTGGCTGTTCCCTGCCGATACGTGTCCTGATCGGTCTGGGGACTACTTTAAAGGCGGTGTGTGACAGCCTGATGACGTATCGCAAAGATTGAGTTATCCAGTATAAATGTGGATAACCGTGTGAGTGACTTTGGGGTAGATCGCTGCTGCGGTGATGGTGTGGGCCTGAATGCTTTCTGGTGTGCTTTTAGCCAGTCTGCATAGGTTTCAGCTGACGCGGTTATTGCCTGTTCAATGCCCGCGTTTTTTGGCCTCTTTTTAGGGGGCGTCACTTTCTATGGCCCCCGATCACAATCGAACCAGATAGATATTCATATAGATACTCATATAGATAGTTTCTTTCGGTCAGGGAGTATGTTGCCGTAGTATTTCCTGCCCCAACTGCGATAGGACATGCAAAGCATCATGACAAAACAGAACGTTGATAGATTTGCCATCACCCTGCTGCTGGTGTTGTGCGTGATGTGGGGCATGCAGCAGGTGGCGATCAAGGTGGCGCTGGACTCAGTATCGCCGCTGATGCAGGCCGGCCTGCGATCGCTGGTGGCGGTGTTGCTTCTTTGTGGCTGGATGCGTTGGAAAGGGATGCGGGTTTTTGAGCGTGACGGTGCCGAGTGGTGGGGTTTGCTGGCGGGTATGTTGTTTAGTCTTGAGTTTATGCTGCTCTACTGGGCGCTGGAGTACACCACCGCATCGCGCAGTACGGTGTTCCTCTATACCTCGCCGTTTGTTGTAGCGTTGGGTGTGCATCTGTTTGTACCCGGCGAGAAACTGGGGCTGACTCAGGTGATCGGTTTGTGCTGTGCCTTCAGCGGAATCGTGATCGCTTTTGGCGAAGAGGGTGAACTGCCGGACGGTGCCTGGATCGGGGATATGATGGCGATCGGCGCGGCGATCTTCTGGGGTGCAACCACCGTGGTGGTGAAGGCCTCACCGCAGCGCACACTGAAGGCCGAACGGGTGTTGCTCTACCAGTTGGGTGTGTCTGCACTGCTGCTGCCGTTGGGATCGGTGTTGAGCGGTGAAAGCGGGATTACCGATCCAACCCCGCTGGTGTGGGCATCGCTGGCGTTCCAGGCCGTGGTTGTAGCGTTTATCTCTTACCTCGCGTGGTATTGGCTGATTCATCACTACCCGGCGTCGCGTATCGCATCCTTTGGTTTTATCTCACCGATGTTTGGCGTGTTGTTTGGTTACCTGCTGCTGGATGAAGCGCTCAGTCTGACGTTTGTTCTGGCGCTGTTGCTGGTAGCAGCGGGCATCTTCCTGGTGAACCGGCCGGTGGCGCGCAGGGCGGTCCAGACTTCCTCCTGATCACCGCAGAACCTTGCCACCGGGGTTGTGCACAGATTCTGTGTATAACCCGGTGCATAGGGTTGTGATAGTCCCTTCCAGCCGCTTTGCTGCGGCCCTTTCAGGCGTCTGACGCCCATTTATACAGTCTTGAAATAGTTTGCCGGAAAGCGCGGCAAACGCTGGTTTGAAGATTGCCTTGCGTGGGGGTATCTTAACAGTTCTGATGCCGCGAATAGGGCGTGCCTGTAGCCTATCGGTCGGAAGCCGATGAAGTAGCGAAAAGGACAGACTGATGCAGTGGTTAGTACACAGATTCAGACGCCGGACCTTAACAACGTTGTTGTTCGTTGTGCTGTTTTCCACAGGCGCAACGGCGGAAACGGTCTATCGGTTGGGCGTGGTGCCGCAGTTCTCTCCGGGAGATATCCACCGTATCTGGGGGCCGCTGGTGGCTCAGCTCAATACTCAGTTGCCGTTTCGTTTACAGCTGCACACCGCTGCGGATATCGCCGCTTTTGAGGACAAGTGTGAGAGTGGAAATTACGACTTCGCCTACGTAAATCCCTATCACCTGCTAACGCTGCATGCACAGCAAGGGTATCAACCGATACTGAGCGACCCGGATAGCGCGATCTACGGCATTCTGGTCAGCAAGAAAGGCAGTGGTATTGATCAGGTTAAGCAGCTGACCAATCAGGAGCTGGCGTTTCCGGCGCCTAATGCCCTGGGAGCCTCCCTGCTGATCCGGCGTGATCTGCAGGAGAAACTGAAGATCCCGTTCCAGTCGCAGTATGTGCACAGCCACTCCTCGGTGTATCTGAATGTGGCATTGGGGCTGGCAAAAGCGGGTGGAGGGGTACAGAAGACCCTGGCGCGCCAGCCTGCCCATATCCGCGAGCACCTGCAGGTGATCTACCGCACCGAAACGGTACCCTCGCATCCGCTGGTGGTACATCCCAGAGTGGATGCACAAGTAACACTGGCAGTACAAAACGCATTTCTTGCGCTGGCCGCGACGGATATTGGTCAGGCGTTATTAAAGAAAGTACCGATTAAAACTTTGGCCCCTGTGTCATTTGACGATTACCGGTCGTTGCAGCAGTTGGGATTGGATGCCTACTACGAGGATGGACGCGAATAATGCAGGGTTTTCGTACAAAACTACTCCTGCCGTTGATATTGCTGGTGCTCTCCATCGGAGCATTTATGGAACTCTATTGGCTGCCGAACTGGGAGACACAGCTGATTGAGGAGCATCTGCAGCAGGAGCAGGAGTACCTGCAACTGTTGGGGGCGGTGCTGCGTAATCCCCTGCAGGCCAGCGATATGGCAGCGATCTACGATGTGCTGGATCAGCTGGCCGTAGAGAAAACACAGTGGGATACGCTGCTGCTGACCCGCAGCGACGGATTGGTACTTTACCCGATCGGCTCTACGGAAACCTTGGTGGACAGCGCCTACTGGGTGACTGCGGCGGTGGAGTTCGAGGGGGACCAGCTGGCACAGCTGCGGGTGCTGCTTGATCTGGACGCCTTCCTGGCCGAAGAGCGCGCGCGTATCAATATGCTGGAGCTTATCCTGTTGTCGGTGGCGTTGCTGGCAGCGCTCCTGATCGGCTGGATGCAGAAACACCTGGTGCTGGGCCCGATCGACAATCTGGCCGACGTGGCACACTCCATCGCCCAAGGCGACTTCTACTCGCCCATTCCAACGAAGAAAACCCATGAACGTGGGGTGGGTGAGTTCTTCCAGGCTTTCCGTGTGATGCGCGAATCGATCGCGGAACAGATTGAAGAGCGGCAGGTGGCTGAGCGCCGCCTCAACGATTCCCAGCGTGTTGCGCGGCTGGGCTGTTGGGAGTGGAATCCGCTGACAGAAAGCTTCTGGTGTTCCGACAGCCTGCTGCCGATCATGCACCTCGCCGACGATGAAGCGTTCGGGCGCGACGGTTTTTTCAGCCATATCCACCCGACCGATGCGGGCAAGGTGAAACGGGATTTTGAGCGCATCCAGAAGAAGGGCGGCGCCTTTGAAGCGGAGTTCCGCGTTAACACGCCGGATGGCCTCAAGTACGTCAATATGATTGGGCAGCACGACTGGGAGTCTGGACGTACCTTTGGCACCTGTCAGGACGTAACCGACCGTAAGGATATTGAAAGCTCCCTGCGCAAGCTCTCCAGCGCGATCACCTACAGCGGCTCATCGGTGATGATCACCGATATTGTCGGCACCATCGAATACGTCAATCCGAAGTACACCGAAGCGACCGGTTTCCAACTGCATGAACTGTTGGGTGAGCAGCCGGAAATCCTCAGTCGTAAATGGATGGCACCGGATAAGTACGATGACCTCTGGAAGTCCATCCTGGATGGCCGTAACTGGCGTGGTGAACTGCAGAGCCTGTGTAAGGATGGTTCGACCTTCTGGTCGCTGGTCTCCATCTCGCCGATCAAGAACGAATTCAGCGAACTGACTCACTTTGTCATTGTGCTGGAGGATGTCACAGAGCTGAAAAACGCCCACGCCCGTATGGAGCAGCTGGCGCTCTACGACGAGCTGACAGGCTTGGCCAATCGCCGTTTGTTCTACACCCAGTTGCGTCAGTTGCTGGATCAGGTGGATCAGGGTCTCTGTTGTGGTGGGGCGGTGATGCTGTTGGACCTGGATTTCTTCAAGACCATCAACGATACCCGTGGTCACCAGATCGGTGACGAACTGCTTAAAGCCGTTGCTAAGCGCTTAAGTAATTCCCTGAAAGAGCAGGATGTGGCGGCCCGTCTCGGGGGCGATGAGTTTGCACTGTTGCTGAGCCCGATCGACGGCAAGGAGAGTGTGGAGCCGATCGCCGAGCGGATACTGCAGGCTTTGTCGCGTCCTTTCCTGATCGATGATACCGAGCTGCAGGTGACCACCAGTCTGGGTATTGCCCTGATACCGAAAGACGGTGAAGAACCTGACAGCTTGCTGAAACATGCCGACCTGGCGATGTACCAGGCGAAAGAGAAGGGACGTAACCAATACCGCTTCTTTACTGAGAGCCTGCACGAGCAGTTGCAGACCTACATCCGCTTTACCCGGGAGATGCCGGTGGCGCTGGATCGGGGTGAGTTTGTGCTGAACTTCCAGCCCCAGGTCGATCTGAACACGGGTCGGATCATAGGTGCCGAGGCCCTGATCCGCTGGCAGCATCCGGAACTGGGACTGGTGCCGCCGCCTAACTTTATCGCGGTGGCGGAAGAGACCGGCTTTATCGTCACGTTGGGACGCTGGGTGGTGTATCACGCCTGTCAGGCGTTGCGCGCCCTGAAAGCGGCGGGTTACGACGACCTGCGTATCGCAATTAACCTCTCGGCGCGGCAGTTCCGCGATCCTCAGCTGATCAGCATGATCGGTCAGGTTGCGCAGGATGCCGGGGTAGACACCCATCTGCTGGAGATCGAGATCACCGAAACCCTGCTGATGCATGATGTGGATCGTGCGATCAACACGCTGCAGGCGTTGCGCAGTCTGGGCATGAGTATCGCGATCGATGACTTCGGTATCGGGTACTCCTCCTTTAACTACCTGAAGACCCTGCCGATCGACGTGCTCAAAGTGGACCGCGAGTTCATCAAGGATATTCCGCAGCATCTGGACGATATGGAGATCACCGCGGCGATCATCTCCATGGCGCACCGCCTCAACCTGAAGGTGGTGGCCGAGGGGATCGAAACCGATATCCAGCAGGTCTTTCTGGAAGAGCATCACTGCGACTACGGCCAGGGTTACCTGTTCAGCCGCCCGGTGTCGCTGGACGAGTTTATGCTGTTACTGCCGCCGCCTGAGCGTAAAGATAAGCGGGAACTGGCAAAGGAAGATCGCAACTGAATGGATACCTTTGTTGAGCTGCTGGGGGCGGGGGTCCTCGATCTGGGCACCGCGCTTTTCCTGGTGCTGGTGGCGGGTTTTACCTCCTTTCTGACCGCTGCGGTGGGTATCGGCGGCGGTGTGCTGCTGTTAGCGTTGATGGCTTCGGTGATGCCGATTCAGGCGTTGATCCCGGTGCATGGTTTGGTGCAGGTGGGCTCCAACGGTAGCCGTACCTGGATGACGCGCCAGCACATCGACTGGGCGATGGTGAAGTTCTTCCTGCTGGGGGCCCTGGGCGGCGCGATCTGCGCATCTTTCATCGTGGTGCAGTTACCACTGGAGCTGATCCAGTTCAGCGTAGCGCTGTTTATTCTCTATCTGGTCTGGGGGCCGAAACCCTCCAAACATGAGGTGAGCGCCAAAGGGCGGGTGGCTGCGGGAGCCGTGACTACATTGATCTCAATGTTTGTCGGAGCCACGGGACCGCTGGTGGCCGGATACGTGCACCGTCAGACGTACGAGAAATTTGCTGCTACGGCGACGTTCGCCTGCTGTATGACCTTTCAGCATCTGCTGAAAATGCTGGTGTTTTCCTTTGTGGGCTTTGCCTTCTGGCAGTGGCTGCCACTGGTGGTGGCGATGGTGTTGGCGGGATTTGTTGGCACCTGGCTGGGCCTTAAGTTACTCAACCGAATTCCGGCGCAGCACTTTAAAAAGCTCTTTCGCCTGTTGATCACTGTGCTTGCGTTGCGGCTGCTGTGGCAGGCCGCAACGGCGTATCTGGGCTGATCAGATCAGGTGCTTGCTGAGTAGCAGCAGGCGGACACGGTCTGCGATCTCTGTCTCCAGATGCGGCAGATCATCGATGCTGGTTACCTGTGGGAAGTCCCAGCGGATGTGTTCGGAATCACTGGTCAGGGATGCCGGGAACGCGTGGGACTTGTCACACAGCGTCACAACCAGATCAAAGACCTTACCTTCCTTTTCACGCAGCGGCGTGCATTCCAGCGGATATACCTCACCCATCAGATCGTTGGCCCAGCTTTGAATCACGTTAGGCACAGACGTCGGTTCAGGGCCCGCACTCTGCGCGGTTACTTTGCCCTGACCCAGCTTGGTTGCCAGGACTTCAGCCAGCTGCGAGCGTACGCCGTTATGACGGCAGATAAACAATACATTCAGACTATCTAGTTCAGTCATGGGTGAAACTCCTCAAACGCTAACTGCTAACTGACTGTTTTTCTTCAGGATCATAGCCTATTAGCGTTGTAAGCAAAGACAAAAAAACACCGTGTCACGAAAATGTCATGAAACCATTCCGTAACACGATGTTTTTAAAGAAAAGCGATGCCTGAGAGTGGATTAATCCAGCTGGCTCAGGTCGCGAACCGCACCTTTGTCGGCAGAGGTCGCCAGCTTGGCGTAGGCTTTCAGCGCAGCAGACACTTTACGTGGACGCTCTTCAACCGGTTTCCAGCCCAGCTTATCCTGTTCAGCGCGGCGTGCAGCCAGCTCTTCGTCGGACAGTAGTACGTCAATGCTGCGGTTAGGGATGTCGATGCGGATCATGTCGCCGTTGCGAACCAGGCCGATCGCACCACCTGCCGCCGCTTCCGGAGACACGTGACCGATGGACAGACCGGAGGTACCGCCGGAGAAACGGCCGTCGGTCAGCAGTGCACACTCTTTACCCAGTCCTTTGGACTTGATGTAAGAGGTTGGGTACAGCATCTCTTGCATACCCGGGCCACCACGTGGACCTTCGTAACGTACGATGACAACGTCACCCGCTTTCACCTTGTCGTCCAGGATGTTGGCAACCGCCTCGTCCTGAGATTCAGTGATGTGTGCCGGGCCTTCGAAGACCAGAATGGACTCATCCACACCGGCGGACTTAACCACGCAACCGTCCAGCGCGATGTTACCGCGCAGTACCGCCAGACCACCTTCCAGAGAGAAGGCGTGTTCCAGGGAACGGATACAACCGTTTTCACGGTCGCCGTCCAGGGTTGGCCAGCGTGTTGCCTGGCTGAAGGCTACCTGAGTCGGGATGCCTGCAGGACCGGCTTTGTAGAACTCCATCACGGCTTCGGATGGGTTACGCATGATATCCCACTCGTCCAGCGCGTCTTTCATGGTTGGCGCGTGTACGGTTGGTACGTCGGTATGCAGGTTGCCAGCACGGTCCAGCTCACCCAGGATACCCATGATGCCACCGGCACGGTGTACGTCTTCGATGTGGTACTTCTGGGTGTTTGGCGCCACTTTACACAGCTGAGGGACGATACGGGACATGCGGTCGATGTCGTCCATGGTGAATTCGATCTCAGCTTCCTGAGCGATCGCCAGCAGGTGCAGAATGGTGTTGGTGGAACCGCCCATGGCGATATCCAGCGTGATCGCGTTTTCGAATGCTTTGAAGCCTACGGAGCGTGGCAGGACACGTTCGTCGTCCTGTTCGTAGTATGTCTTCGCCATCTCAACGATAGTGCGACCGGCGCGCAGGAACAGCTGTTCGCGGTCGGCGTGAGTCGCCAGCATAGTGCCGTTACCCGGCAGCGCCAGACCCAGCGCTTCAGCCAGACAGTTCATGGAGTTCGCGGTGAACATACCGGAGCAGGAACCGCAGGTCGGGCAGGCAGAACGTTCAACTTCGTCAACCAGCTCGTCGGACGCGTTTGGATCGGCTGCCAGTACCATAGCATCTACCAGATCCAGCTTGTGCTCGGACAGCTTGGTTTTACCCGCTTCCATCGGACCGCCGGAAACGAAGATAACAGGGATATTGAGGCGCATCGCCGCCATAAGCATCCCCGGTGTGATTTTGTCACAGTTGGAGATGCAGACCAGCGCGTCGGCACAATGGGCATTTACCATGTACTCAACGGAGTCCGCGATGATGTCACGGGATGGCAGGGAGTAAAGCATGCCGTCGTGACCCATTGCGATGCCGTCATCGACCGCAATGGTGTTGAATTCTTTTGCTACACCGCCCGCTTTCTCAATTTCACGAGCGACCAGCTGACCCATGTCTTTCAGGTGTACGTGACCGGGTACGAACTGGGTGAACGAGTTGGCTACGGCGATGATCGGTTTGTGAAAGTCATCGTCCTTCATACCGGTCGCACGCCACAGCGCGCGGGCACCCGCCATGTTGCGACCTGCGGTGGAGGTCTTGGAGCGATATTGAGGCATGAAAAGATCCTTCAGGCTTGTTCTTTATGTCATTGGAGCGGGCAGTATATCAGAACTGATGAATATCTGACCGCCTTAGAGTGTCTACACTGTAAGACTGTATGTTCGGCGACTTAATTTCATGGAATGGAGGTAAGTTATGCAGATCGGTATCCCGAAAGAGATCAAAGTGCATGAGTACCGTGTTGGCCTGACCCCCGCGGGTGTTCGCGAGTTGGTCGATCAGGGCCATCAGGTTCTGGTGGAATCCTTTGCCGGTATGGGGATCGGGTATCTCGATGACGATTACCGCAAAGCCGGGGCTCAGGTGGCCGAAACCGCAGCGGAGGTCTATCTCAACTCGGAGATGATCATCAAGGTCAAGGAGCCGCAGCCAAGAGAGTGCGACCTGCTCTCAGACGGTCAGCTGCTGTTTGCTTACCTGCACCTGGCCGCAGACCGGCAGCAGACCGATGCACTGCTGAAATCCGGGTGCACTGCGGTTGCGTTCGAAACCGTTACGGCCCCAGGCGGAGGATTACCGTTGCTGGCGCCGATGAGCGAAGTTGCGGGACGCATGTCGATCCAGGCCGGTGCCCATTGCCTGGAGAAGGCGCAGGGGGGTAAAGGTATCCTGCTGGGGGGCGTGCCTGGCGTATTGCCCGCTAACGTGGTGGTGATCGGCGGCGGTGTGGTCGGTGAAAATGCTGCGCGTATGGCCTTGGGGTTGGGCGCGCGGGTCACCATCATCGACCGCTCCATCCCCCGCTTGAAACAGCTGGATGCGCAGTTCGGTGGCGGTGTGCAGACGCTTTACTCTACCCACGAGAATATTGAGACCGCTGTGCTTGCGGCAGACCTGATCGTTGGCGCCGTGCTGATTCCAGGCGCTGCTGCGCCGAAGCTGGTGACACGCGATATGGTGCTGCGTATGAAACCGGGCACGGTGATGGTGGATGTGGCGATCGACCAGGGCGGTTGCTTTGAAACCAGCAAGCCGACCACCCATCAGGATCCGATCTTTGAGATAGGACACGTGGTGCACTACTGCGTCGCCAATATGCCAGGTGCGGTGGCCCGGACCTCAGCATTGGCGCTGGAAAATGCCACTTTGCCCTACGCACAGGCACTGGCGTCCAAGGGCTGGCTGAACGCGATGTGGGATGATCCGCATCTGGCAGACGGACTTAATATCCACAAGGGGCAGATCACCTGTGCCGGAGTGGCGGAGGCGTTTGATCTGCCCCTCATACCAATGGATCAGATATTGAAGGCCGGTTAATACTTGATTGCCCGTTGGGATTGGGCGAGCCTATGCCCTCGAAACTAAGGGGAGATCAGATGTCTTCGATTGATAAGAAAGAAATTCGCTCCGATGTCTGGATGCAGCGTTTTATGAAAACCGGCATCCCGGTTGCTATCGTCAGTATCATCTGTCTATGGCTGGGGTGGTGGTTGAAAGAACCGGCTCTGGGTCAGGTGTTTATCGTTACCGCGGCGATCGCCCTGGCTATAGGTATGATCTACAACGTCCGTTTTGTCATTCTCTCGGTGCGCCAGGTAAAGGCGCAGAAAGATAAAGAGAAGTGATTCAGGATGAACTGGCCCAGTGTTACCCGACACTGGCTGGACTGGATGATGCGGGCATCGCTCTGCTGCGCGATGCCCAACGTGTAACGCTGCCCGAGGGCAGTGTGATCTTCCGCCATGGGGATCGTTGTGAGCAATTCGTAATGCTGGTCTCCGGCCAGGTGAAGGTGTTTACACGATCAGCCAATGGGCGTGAATTGCTGCTCTACCGTATCGAACAACAGGGCACCTGTGTGCTCACGACCTCCTGTCTGCTGGGCCAGCAGGCCTACCCCGCCGAAGGGATCGCCGAAACCGACATTGTGGCCTACCTGTTACCACGTCAGGCGTTTCAGCAGGCGGTGGATAACTCACCAGTCCTGCGTCGTTTTATCTTCGACTCCTACGCGCAACGGCTGGCCGGATTGATCCATCTGGTGCAGTCAGTCTCTTTCGAAAACATCGAACAGCGTCTTGTCTCTCACCTGCTGGAACGTTGCGATACCCAGGGGGTGGTGCGGGAATCCCACCAGATGATCGCCGACGAGCTGGGTACGGCCCGCGAGGTGATCAGCCGTAAGCTGAAAGTGTTGGCCGAACAGGACCTGTTAACACTGGGGCGGGGCACCGTTACCCTGCGAGACCCACAGGCACTTAAAAATCACCTTGTGTGACCACAGTCACATACCATCGCTTTCTGCAGCAGGATACTGGACTCATCAATAGAGTTAACGTCCTGTAAGGAGATCGTCATGGAAAAAAATATCGGTAGCCTTGATAAAACTGTCCGTATTCTGGTGGGTCTGGTGCTGATCGCCCTGGTTTTTGTTGGTCCTCAAACTGCCTGGGGCTGGATCGGTGTGCCGGTCATTCTGATTGCGCTCTTTGGCTGGTGCCCGCTGTATAAGGTGCTGGGTGTCAGTACCTGTAAACGCTGCGACAGCTAAGGCGGCGCTTTCCCAACCGCCTTCTCTTACCTGCCCATCCCATCCCGAACGCCAGACTATAATGTTTGGCGTTCGTTTCTTTACAGTTCAGTCAAGATTCAGACGCGCTCGCTTACCCTGAGGTCATTCTAGAGACAATACCCTGCACGGCAGGGCCGGAGTGACACCATGAAAAAGTTGATGATAACAGCCCTGCTGAGTGTAGGGCTGGTGGCGACGACCCAGGCTGAAGCGCGTGGTTACGATAAACATCCACATTATCGGGATTTTGCCAAAGTGGTACACGTGGAGCCTATTTCCCACCGTGTGGAACGTCGGATCCCACGTGAAACCTGCTGGACTGAACGGGTACCTGTGCAGCACCCACGTGGTTACCGTAACGAGTCCTACACCGATGAACTGATCGGTGGCCTGATCGGGGGTGCAATCGGTAACGCGGTTGGCCACAATAAGTCCAACAAAAAGGTGCAGGCGGTGATCGGTGCGGCGATCGGTGCCTCCATTGCGCACGACCTGAACCGTCCACGCCACCGTGGTTACGACGTTTCCTATCAGGAGGAGCAGCGTTGTGCGGTTGAGCATGATGTGGAGTATCATGAAGAAATTACCGGATACCATGTCACCTACCGCTACCATGGCAAAGAGTATCAGACACGCATGCGCCAGCATCCGGGTAAACGCATCCGGGTAAACGTGGATGTGCGTCCGGTGCACTGACAACGATTAAGGGGTTTAAGATGTTCAAGCTGACAGGCGTAATTAAGGGCTTTTGCTGTGCCCTGTCTCTACTGATGATGACAACGCCTCAACTGTCGGCTGCGGAACCGCTGCCCCGCATCCAATATATGCAACTCGCCCAGCAGCAGATCACCCTGCGTCAGGCTGTGGCGAAAGTGAAACAAAGTTACGGCGGTCAGGTACTGAAAGCTGAACCCGCCCGGGCCCAGGGACGCCCGATCTACCGTATCCGCATGATGAGTGATGGCCGGGTACGGGAGTTTGTGGTCGACGCCACCAGCGGTGAGCTGCTGCGGCCCCGTCGATAGAGGAAGAGTTATGAAACTGCTGATTGTTGAGGATGATCCGGATCTGCGTCGCCAGTTGGTGAGCGCAATGGAAGGGCGGGGGTACACCGTTGAGGATTGCGAAGACGGTGAGGAAGCGCTCTATCTGGGCAGCGAATTCCCCTACGATCTGGCGATCGTGGATCTGGGGCTGCCGAAACTCTCAGGTGTTGAGGTGATCAAACGCTGGCGCGCCGATGAGAAACAGTTTCCGATCCTGATCCTTACCGCCCGCGGTGACTGGCAGGATAAAGTGGAGGGGCTGGAAGCCGGTGCCGACGACTATCTGGTGAAACCTTTCCATATGGAGGAGCTGGCTGCACGCCTGAACGCGCTGCTACGACGCACCGCCGGTCACGCCAAACCGGAGTTTGAGTATGGCCCGCTGCGTATCGATACCTCCGGCCGGGTGGTCTATCGCAACAACGAACCGTTGGCGCTGACCAGCTACGAATACAAAACCTTTGAGTATCTGGTGCTTAACGCCGGTAAGACGGTTTCAAAGACCGAACTGACCGAACACCTCTACCATCAGGATTACGACCGCGACAGCAATGTGATCGAGGTGTTTGTGCGCCGCCTGCGTCAGAAACTGGATCCCGACCAATCGCTGCAGCCGATTGTGACCGTGCGCGGTATGGGATACCGCTTTGATCTGAAATCCGGTCAACAAGGATCTGCATGACCGCAAACTGGCCCTTTCGCTCCATCCAGGGGCGTCTGCTGGTGGCTTCGGCGCTGGTCTTGCCGGTGGTGATGCTGCTGGCGGGACTGGCGCTGAAAAACGCCTACCATAACAGCCTGGAAGTCTCCGTAAACGAACGTCTACAGCTGCAGGTGTATCTCCTGCTCGGCAGTATTGAGCTGGACGACGAAGCCGCCATGCTGCCTGAAGCGCTGCAGGAACCGCGTTATGCTCAGATTGGCTCCGGCCTCTACGGTATGGTGCACGATGGGCGTGGCAATCTGCTCTGGCGTTCTGCTTCCTCCCGTCTGTTGCCCAACGAACAGATCCAGGCCAGTTTCCAGCCGGTGACTCTCTTTGTGGCGGGCGCCTCCGTCTTTGATCATCTCGACGATGTCGGGCTCTACCGTTACCGCTTCAGCGTGGTCTGGGAGCAGAACGGTGAGGAGAAACCGCTGCACTTCACCGTCATGGAATCCGATCTAACGGTAAAGAATTCCCTCATGGCTTACAGTCATCAGTTGATGTTCTGGCTCTCCGCGGTATTGGGTGTGGCACTGCTGGCGCAACTGCTGATCATGCGCTGGGGGGTGCAGCCGCTGACCGGACTGGCACGGGACCTGAAAGAGATTGAGCAGGGCGACGCCACCCAGCTATCGGGTGTGTACCCAAGCGAAGTGCAGCCGGTGACCGACAACCTCAACCGTCTGATTACCAGCGAACGTCAGCAGCGTGAGCGCTATCGCAATACGCTGGGGGATCTGGCACACAGCCTGAAAACGCCGCTGGCTGTGATGCGTGGTGCCGCCGAAGAGGGGCTGGCGCTGAACGAATACCATGCGGTGGTGAACGAGCAGGTCGGGCGTATGGATCAGATTGTCCAGTATCAGCTGTCGCGGGCAGTGAAATCCCAGGGACAGACGTTGGCCAAAGCGGTGCCGGTCAAACCGGTGATCGAACGGATGCTGGGTGCTTTGCAGAAGGTCTATCGTGACAAAGGGGTGCAGGCACAAGCGCAGATTCCCGATGGTTTGGCCTTTTCCGGCGATGAGCGTGACCTGATGGAGGTGCTGGGTAACCTGCTGGAGAACGCTTACAAATACGGTCGGCAGCAGGTTGATGTGCGGGGCGAGGTGAAGAACGGCTCTATGAGCCTGACCATTGCCGACGATGGCCCTGGCGTATCACCGGAAGCCCGTCAGGTGATCCTGGAGCGTGGCGCGCGGTTGGATACCTCCATACAGGGCCAAGGGATCGGGCTCTCAGTTGCCGTCGATATCATCAGCTCCTACGACGGCCGCCTTGAAGTGGCCGAATCAGAGCTGGGTGGCGCCCTGTTCTGTGTGACCCTACCGGGTGGAAGCCTCTGATTCACGTAATATGCGAATACGTTCTTCGGTGCCCGGGTGGCTGCTGAACCAGCTGCCGATGCTGCTCTTCTCCTCTGCTTCTGTTTCGCCGTCTGGGTGAATATGAGCCTCCAGTTGGGAGAGTAACGCAGCCAGGTGGGCCGGGTTCCGGCCATTGGCTTGCAGTTGCTGGATAGCAAACTGGTCCGCTTCGCTTTCGAACTCACGCGAATAATGCGCTTCCACCATCAGGGTTGGCAGGCCCGCCAGTACTGTCGTAGCGACGGTCGCGTCTCCGGTGACCGCCGTAATCACCAGTGGCAGGACGCTATCCTGCAAAATGCGGCGGATGATGTGGCGGTATTCCACGTGACCGATCTCGTGTGCCAGTACACCGATCACCGCGTCGGGATGTTCAGCCAGCGCAATCAGCTGATCAGTAATCACGATATCGCCGGAGGGTAGGGCAAAGGCGTTGGCCATGCCGCCGCCATCACGAAAGTGCAGCTTATAGCGGAAGTCGCTGTGCTGTTGTGATGCCAAAGCCTGGAACTGGCTGCGAATATCCGTCTGTTGAGACGCGTCTAGCTGGCTTTCATGGAATAGTATTTCGTCCAGGAAGCTCAGAGTTTCATCGCCCAACTCCTGTGTGACACCTGCGGGCAATGCGTGGGCGACATGATTGGCAATAACCGGGATGCCTGAGGCGATAAACCACCAGCCAGCCAGTGCGGTCAGGATGATGGAGGCCAGGACATAACGGGTGCGGCTTTCCAGAATGTGAAGCTTATCATCGCCCTGTCCGAACTGTGTGCAGAGTTGGTCGACCAGATCGTTGTCGCTGGTTTCCAGACAGCTGCCATCGGGCAGGTCGAGAAAACGGGCACTGTGACCGATGCGCTGGCTGACTTTGAGCTGCTGCCATTTCCAGCTTAACCCGTTGGGCAGCTGGAAACGGCCATCCATGCCGATCTCCAGCACACAACGTGTGCGCTTGGAGGTCTGGCCGTTATAGAGAAAGGCTTCCAATTGCATCAGACGCCAAACTCCAGATCGAACACTTCACCCAGCTCCTCGCCGAAGGCATTTTGTGTTTCCTGTTGTGCCTGTACAAATTGGTTCAGATCGCCTGCGACCAAGGCCGTGGTGCAACCGGCGCGGTAGCGCGCGGTCCGTATCATGGCCCACGGGGTGGCAAAACCTAGGGTCAGAATAATCGCCAGTGTATTGGTGAGGAGGATTCCCACATAGGGAAGGGTTTGCAAGCGGCTTTCGAAATGGTGA
Organism: uncultured Marinobacterium sp.; assembly: GCA_947501565.1. Lineage (GTDB taxonomy): Bacteria > Pseudomonadota > Gammaproteobacteria > Pseudomonadales > Balneatricaceae > Pontibacterium. The sequence goes on along the minus strand of CANMWJ010000011.1, from coordinate 50,146 downwards.
GAGCCCAGAGAGCTGCTATTTAGTGTGAGGTTAGTCACTTTCACTGAGATATAGATAAAGACCAGATAATAAAATGGCAGCATCACCAAGGGCACGAGAGGTGCCAGGTGTGGTGCGAACATATGTGCCAGTGTAAAGATGATCAGAGTGGAGCCCAGCAGGAACAGTCCCGAGACATAGATGCTGTAAAACTCGCCGACGCTAAGCTTGGCTTTGAACTCCGTATTACCAAAACGGGCGTTGTTCACCAGCCAGGATTGTTGACGGCAGGCGACCATCGGGAAGAGTATGCCAAGGCTTAGAATCGCGACCGCAGGCAGCACGACAAATGCCATCAAGGCGTCGCGGTAACCACCATTAAAACCAAAACGGATATTGCGGTAGCGGGTATTGTAGTGGCTGAAGATTAAAGAGCGGGTGATGATCCAGGGGAGCGCTCCCGCGAACAGTAACATAAGTGGTAATGCGGCCAGCGGATAGATCTGAGTGACTACGTTGTAGGCAGTGAACACCGCAAAGGCGATCAGACGGCCTTTGAGAATTTGCATCGGCGTTGCAGTGTATTCGAAACTGCTGTTATTCAGCGACGTGTGGCCGTAGAAATACTGGTTGGTGCGGACCTTTGCCCACGCGGAGTAGATTCCTAGTGTGAGGATGGTCAGGCAGAGGTTCACAATCCAGATTTTGAAAAATTCACCGCCGCTACCTCTGAACTCGAAGTCTACAGGGCGTCGGGCAGGGGAGGCTTTAGGGCCAGTGGTTGCGGTGGTGTCAGCAGCAGAGCCGACGCCCGCTGGTTCGCTATGGGAATCACTCATAGGTCATCATCCTTAATGATTTGAGGAACGGGTATCGTCCTGATACCCGCGGCTCAAAGTGGTTTAGAAAATACTTTGGAGTTGCGCTGCAGGTTGTACAGCGACTTTTTCTCTCCCGGCAGGTCATCGACCGGTATCTCGGCGAAGCCGCGTTCGATAAACCAATGTGCAGTACGTGTCGTCAGCACGAAAATCTGTTTCAGGCCCAGCGCAACGGCTTGTTTCTCCACCGCGTCTAACAGCAGGTCACCCCGTTCGCCGCCCCGGTATTCAGGTGAGATCGCAACGCAGGCCAGTTCTCCGGCCTGTTCTTTGGCAAATGGGTAGAGCGCGGCGCAGCCGATGATTGCGCTGTCGCGTTCGACCAGCGTAAAGCGTTCGATCTCGCTCTCCAGACGCTCGCGTGAACGGCGTACCAGAATGCCCTGCTCTTCCATCGGACGGATCAGCTCCAGCAAGCCGCCCACATCTTCGATCGTGGCCTGACGGATCTGTTCGTAGGACTCCTGTAAAACCATGGTGCCGGAGCCATCACGGGTAAAGAGTTCGGTCAGCAGAGCGCCATCCTCTTTGTAGCTGATCAGATGGCAGCGTTCGACTCCGCCGCGGCAGGCGCTGACCGCCGCTTCCAGATTACGTGACAGTTCGGTGTGGGGAGTATCGCTGTCTTCCAGGCTGGACAGGTAATGGTGCACCAGCCGTTCCGCCTTACGGGTCAGCAGTTCGCTACGTAGCGCCTGTTTGCTGTCCAGCACACCTTTATCTGTGCCGAACAGCACCAGCTTGTCAGCGTTCAACGCGGTTGCGGTGCGGGTCGCGACATCTTCCACGGCCAGGTTAAAGATCTCTCCGGTCGGGGAGTAACCCAGGTGGGAGAGCAGGACGATGTTGCCCTGATCCAGCTGCTGACTGATGGCGTCACTGTCGATTCGGCGTACTTCGCCGGTGAAACCCAGATCGACGCCGTCGTGTACACCCACCGGACGTGCAGTCACCGAGTTGCCGGAGACCACACGAATGCGGGCACCGTGCATCGGGGTATTGGAGAGCCCCATGGAGAGGCGCGCTTCGATCTCTGTACGCACAGTCGCCGCGGCTTCAATCACGCAGCGCAGGGTGTCCTGATCGGTCACACGGCGGTGGTGGTGCAGGCGTGGTTTGAGGCCCTGTTCGGTAAGACGACGTTCGATCTGCACACGGGAACCGTGCACCAGCACCAGACGCACGCCCAGGCTGTTCAGCAGGGCGATGTCGTGCACGATGTGATCGAAATTGGGATCAGCGACAGCTTCTCCCCCCAGCATCAGAACAAAGGTTTTGCCACGGTGGGCGTTGATGTAGGGGGAAGAGAGGCGGAACCAGTTAACGTATTGTTTTATATCGTCTATCACAGGCAGTACTTGGCGATCATTTGCTCCAGTATGGCTACTGTAGGCTTAATCTGATCAAAAGCCAAATACTCGTCCGGCTGGTGGGCCTGATCGATTGATCCAGGTCCCATAACGATAGTATCCATGCCCAATCCCTGCAGGAACGGGGCTTCGGTGCCAAAAGCAACGCTCTGGGCACTGTAGCCGGTGAGCTGCTCGGCGGTTTTCACCAGCTCCGAGCTGGCGTCGTTCTGGAACGGCGGGATACCCGGGAAGAGGGATTCCGCGGTGATCTGAACGCCAAACTCCTGTTCCAGTGGTTTCACCCGGCGGGCGACCTCTTCGCGCAGATTATCCAGGTCCATGCCTGGCAGCGGGCGGAGATCGTACTCCAGGTCGCAGTGGCCGCAGATGCGGTTGGGGTTGTCGCCGCCGTGTACGCAGCCCAGGTTGAGGGTCGGTACGCTAACCTTGAAGGCACTGTTCTGATAGTTCTGTTGCAGCTCGCCACGAAACTCGATCAACTTGCCCAGTACCGAGTGCATCGCCTCCAGCGCGTTGGCGCCGAGTGATGGGTCGGAGGAGTGGCCAGCGCTACCTTTGATGCGCACCGACTCCATCATCATGCCTTTGTGCATGTATACCGGACGCAGGCCAGTGGGTTCGCCAATCACCGCGTAACGAGCCTTCGGGCGGCCCGCTTCGGCCAGCGCACGGGCACCGTTCATAGAACTCTCTTCATCAGCGGTGGCGAGAATGATCAGCGGCTGCTGCAGCGGTTGATCTAGATACTTTTTCGCCGCTTCGATCGCCAGCGGGAAAAAGCCTTTCATGTCGCAGGTGCCCAAGCCGTAGAAACGGTTATCTTTTTCGGTCAGACGGAACGGATCACTGTTCCAGAGCTCGTCGTTGTAGGGCACTGTGTCGGTATGGCCGGACAAAACCAGCCCGCCCGGACCGCTACCCAAGGTGGCGATCAGGTTGGCTTTATTGGGTGCGCCGGGTATCGGCATCACTTCGGTTTTGAATCCCAGATCGGTCAGCCAGGTTTCAAGCTTTTCGATCACGCCGAGGTTGCTCTGATCCAGATGAGGGTGGGTGCAACTGACCGATGGCGAGGCGATCAGTTCGGCCAGCATAGTAACGATGTCAGGACATTGGCTGGACATTGAGGCTCCATTTTTCTTGTTATATGGCCTGTTCATGCGAGTGCAGTGCGTCGATGGCGAACAGGTCGGTGAACTCTCTGACGCGCATTGATGAATACTATTGTGCTACCAACGGCGGGTGGGGTCCATTAACCGAAAGCGAAAAGTCGGTACGAGGGATACAGTGGGGAAGAAAGGAAGGCGAGAAGAGTAAGGAGGGAGGTGGCGGGTGCCACCTCCCGAAGTGCTTTAAGTGCAGTGCTTAGCTGAACATGCCTTTGAACATGAAGAAGAACATGATCGCCAGACCCGCACCTGCAGGCAGGGTAACAACCCAGGATACGAAGATCGTACCTACGACGCGCAGGTTCAGTGCAGCCATACCACGGGCGATACCAACACCCAGTACGGCACCTACCAGTGTGTGCGTGGTAGAGATCGGCAGGCCGGTACCGGACGCCACTACTACGGTGGTCGCAGCAGCCAGCGTAGCGGCGAAACCACGGCTTGGTGTCAGTTCGGTGATGTTGTTACCAACAGTCGCGATAACCTTGTGACCGTAAGTTACCAGACCGACAACGATACCGCCGCCACCCAGCAGCAGGATCCATGCAGGCATGGCAGTTTTCTGCAGAACTTCACCACCAGCGGACACAACACCTACGATCGCCGCCAGCGGACCTACCGCGTTTGCCACGTCGTTGGAGCCGTGCGCAAATGCCATCGCACAGGCGGTGAACATCATCAGGATGCCAAACAGTTTCTCTACGCTGGAGAAGTGGTAGTCACGATCCGCGTCCGCATTCGGCTGGATCTTCTTCAGCATCGCAATACCAATAAACATGGTAATGACACCGATCACTACGGAGATCAGCGCGCTCTGGCCCCAGCTCAGGTCCAGACCAACGTGTTTCAGACCTTTGGTAAAGGTCACCATCGCGATGATGAAACCTACCAGGAAGATGTAGTACGGGATGTACTTTTTAGCGTTCTTAAATGGATCTTCGGTGTCGAGAATCAGTTTTTGCACTGTTCGGAACAGGAAGAAGGCTATGACACCGGCCGTGACGGGTGATACCACCCAGCTAGCGACAATCTTAGCCACCTTGCCCCAGTTCACTGCGTCGGCGGAGATGCCCACAGCAGCGAAGCCGACAATCGCACCCACGATAGAGTGGGTGGTGGAGACCGGCCAGCCAAAGTGTGTTGCGATCAGCAGCCAGGTACCGGCTGCCAGCAGGGCTGCCATCATACCGAACACCAGCAACTCCGGTGTGCCCGCGAGCAGTGCGGGGTCGATGATACCTTTACGGATGGTTGCGGTTACCGCACCACCAGCCAGGTAGGCACCGGCAAATTCGAACATAATGGCGATGATGATCGCCTGTTTCAGGGTAAGGGCTTTGGAGCCCACGGAGGTACCCATAGCGTTGGCAACGTCGTTTGCGCCGACACCCCACGCCATGAAAAAACCAAAAATACACGCAAGGATGACAATAGTGTCACCATACTGAGCGATGATTTCCATGAGGATTAATCCTGAACTATCTGAAAATTAGCGAGCAACGAGCAGCTGCAGACGGCTGCCTACCTGCTGTGCACGGTCAGCCAGATCGCCGATCCAACGGATGATCTGGTAGAGGAACATTACGTCGATCGGGTTCATCTCCTTCTCAATCTGGAACAGGGCGAAACGCAGTTCGCGCTCCATTTCGTCCGTGCGGTGTTCCAGCTCGTCCAGCTCGCCGATCATCTTTTCGACCACGTCCACTTCACGGCCGCTGAAACCGCTGGTTACCAGCTCGTCCAGCTCGTTCAGTGCGTTCAGCGCCTGCTCGGAGGTGCTCAGTGCTGCGCGGACATAATCCTGTACCTGCGTCTGCAGCGGGGTCGGGATCTCCATCTGGCGACCCAGCATCAGGCCGGCGATATCCTTGGAGCGGTTAGCAATTTTGTCCTGCATACGCAGCAGTTCCAGCAGGTCGGTACGCGGCACCGGCAGGAAAATACTGTTAGGCAGGTTTTGGCGAACCTCCTTTTTCAACGCATCCGCTTCGCCTTCCAGCACCGCAATGCGTTGCTGAACCTTGGCAGCTTCGTCCCAGTCGCTTTTCAGAACAGCGTCGAAGAACGGAATCAACTCAACGGCGCAGGTTTGCGCTTTGGCAATGTGTTCCTGCATCGGCTTGAACGGTGAGCGTGCAAACATTTGCAAAATAGGGTTGTTGGTCACCATTGGAAATTAACCTGTAAGGGTTGAAAATTTGGCCGCAAGTATAAGGGGGCTTGTCATCAGTTTGTAGTCAAAAAGACATAAAAATGTCACCGATTTGACATAAATCGAAAGTTGACTTCAGAGTGGGGTAGACTGGGGATATTGGACATAGGAAGTAAGGTTTTATGGCAAAAGAGATTGAACTGAAATTAAGTGTTGGGCGGTACCATGTTGAGGCGTTGAAGCAGCAGCCTCTGTTCCTTTCCAAACAGATTTCGGACCTGGGCGCTAAGCCGCTGAAAAATATCTATTTTGATACCCCGGAGCATCATCTGTCGCAGCACCGTGTGGCGCTGCGCATCCGTGAAAAAGAGGGGCAGTACATCCAGACGCTGAAAACCAGCGGCATCTCAGAAGCCGGTTTGCACCAGCGTCAGGAGTGGGAGTGGACCGTACCCACCCCGGAACTGGATTTTGAACTGCTGAATTCGGTCGAATGGCCCGAAGCGCTGAACGATCCTGAGTTGCTGGCGCAGATCGAGCCGGTGTTCTGCACCGATTTTATGCGCCAGACCTGGTTGTTTGATGGCTTTGACGATAAGGGCGAGAAGCTGCGTATCGAGATTGCGCTGGATCAGGGCCAGGCCTGGATCGACGATAACGGCGACCGCAAACACGACGAGATCCGCGAACTTGAACTGGAACTGCTGGAAGGCCGCCCGGTTAAACTGTTCGATGTGGCGTTGCAGCTGGGGCAGCAGATCCCGCTGCTCAGTTCTGATGTCAGCAAGGCTGAACGCGGTTACCGTCTGAGTCGCCCGGAACAGTTTGAGATTGAAGTGCCTGAGGTTACCTACTCCGACGAAGACACCATGGAGGACGCTTTCTGCCGCCTGGTGCATCGCGAACTGACCCTGTGGCCGCAATACCTCGAAGCCTGGCAGCGTAGTCGCGACTGGACCTTTGTCACTCAGGCGCTGGAATCCCTGCGTAATATCAGCGCGCTCTACGAGAGCTTCAATGAGATCATCCCCGCTCACCCCGACGGTGAACTGGACCAGATGTTGACCAAACTGATCCGCCAGTTGCGCGACGTGGATGCGTGGCACCGCAGTGCTCAGCTGATGGGTGAAAAAGGGCAGGCCTGGCAGGAAGCCGCAGCGAAACGTGGTGAGGAGCGGATGGAGGTGTTGTTGCAGACCGTCTCCGTTGGCCAGATCGCACTGCGTATCGCCCGTCAGATGGTGGTGAAACGCTGGCGCCGCCGCTGGACCGACGAACACCGTGAGCGGGCGGAGCGCTTATTCAACGCCAGCTGATATGGCGCATGACCCGAAATGGACCTATCTGTTAGTCTGGCTTTAGCTGATTAACGTCTTGTCACCGTCGGCGGCGCAGCGGTATCCGCCCGTCGACGGTATGCGCACGGCCGCGCGGAATGTTGATACCCAGCGTGGCCGGTGCAGGATTACCCGAGGAGAACAAACGGATTATGGTTACACCGCAAATTGATCAGGTGCCAACGTTACTGCAGCCGGTGCTGGAACAGAACTGGCAGCGTTTTGCTGAGAAGCTCAATGAACTGGAGTCGGTCCCGGTGGAGCTGGGTGAAGAGCTGCACCGGGTGGCAACGGGCAGTGACTTCGTCAGCGAGCAGCTGGGCCGTTCACCTACGATGCTGGCCGATCTCCTCGGTTCCGGTGACCTGCAACAGAGTTACCCTGAATCCTACTATGCCGATGCTCTGGCCGAGCGCCTGGCAGAGGTTGAGGATGAAAATGCCTTGCACCGCGTGTTGCGCCAGTTCCGCAACCGTGAACAGGTACGCATCATCTGGCGTGACCTGACCCGCCGCGCGGATATGCGCGAAACCACCCGTGACCTTTCTCTGATGGCGGGTGCCTGCATCGACGCCGCGCTGAACTGGCTCTACGACTCAGCTTGCGAGCGCTGGGGTGTGCCTTATGCCATCGGTGCTGATGGCAACAAAGAGCAGCAGCGTCTGGTGGTGCTCGGTATGGGCAAACTGGGGGCGTTTGAGCTTAACCTCAGCTCCGATATCGACCTGATCTTTGCCTTCCCTGAGAACGGACAGACCGACGGTGAGAAGAAATGCCTGGAGAATCAGGAGTTCTTTATCCGTCTGGGCAAGAAGCTGATTCAGGCGCTGGATAACCTGACAGTGGACGGATTCGTGTTCCGTGTGGATATGCGTCTGCGTCCTTTCGGTTCTGCCTCGCCGCTGGCGGCGAGCTTTGATGCGATGGAGATCTACTACCAGGAGCAGGGCCGCGACTGGGAACGTTACGCCATGATCAAAGCGCGTGTCGTTGCCGGAGATAAAGAAGCCGGTGACCGCCTGATGGAGCGTCTGCGCCCGTTTGTGTATCGCAAGTATATCGACTTCAGTGCTTTCGAATCCCTGCGCGACATGAAGGAGATGATCAATCGTGAGGTACGCCGTAAGGGGCGCGAGCAGAATGTAAAACTCGGTTCCGGCGGTATCCGTGAGGTGGAGTTTATCGCGCAGGCGTTCCAGCTGATCCGTGGTGGCCGTGATAGCCGCCTGCAGCAGCGTGAACTCTGCAATATCCTGCCTTTGCTTCCCGACTCTGTGGGCATGCCGCAGGCTGCGGTAGACGATCTGGTAGAGGCTTATACATTCCTGCGCAACGCCGAGCATGCTATCCAGGCGGTTGCCGATCGCCAGACCCAGGAGCTGCCGCGCGATGACAATGAGCAGGCACGTATCGCATACAGCATGGGTTTCGATAACTGGGAACTGTTCAGCGAGCAGCTGGAGCAGCACCGTGAAGCGGTACGCAAACACTTCGCTGACGTGATCGCGCCAGCAGAAGAGGAGGAAGTATCCGAAGCGGAATGCGCCGCTGCTGAATGGCTGGATCTGTGGGACGGTGGTTTCGAGGATGAACAGGCCACCGCGTTCCTGACGGAGCAGGGATTCGATGATGCCCCGCTCGCCTGGAAACACCTGGCGGATATCCGTCAGTCGCGTACCGTGCAGATGCTGCAGCAGATTGGACTTGAGCGTCTGAAGGCGGTTCTGCCGACCTTGCTGACCGAAGTAGCTGCGACGGACAACGCCACCGAAACCCTGATCCGTGTGCTTAAGCTGGTGCAGGCCGTATTGCGCCGTTCTGCCTATCTGGTGCTGCTGGCTGAAAATCCGATCGCCCTCAAACAGCTGGTGAAACTCTGCTCCGCCAGTGGCTGGTTCTCCGAACAGCTGGCGAAACAGCCGATTCTGCTGGATGAGCTGATCGATCAGCGTACCCTGTACACGCCACCGGACAAGGAACAGATCCGTAACGAACTGCGTCAGCAGCTGCTGCGTATCCCGGAAGAGGATACCGAGCAGTTGATGGAAGCGTTGCGCTACTTCAAGAACGCGGTCACCCTGCGTGTGGCGGCGTCAGAGATCACTGGTGCCCTGCCGCTGATGAAAGTGAGTGATTACCTCACCTGGACTGCCGAGGCGGTGCTCGACGAGGTGCTGGAGATCGCATGGCGTAACCTGGCTGAGAAACACGGTGTGCCGCAGCTGTCGCAAGGTGTGCCAGTGGAGCGCAACTTTATCGTTGTTGGTTACGGTAAGGTGGGCGGGATCGAACTTTCCTACGGCTCCGACCTGGATCTGGTGTTTGTCCACAACGTGGATCCGAACCAGTTCACCGATGGCAACAAGCAGATCGCCAACTCCGTGTTCTTTACCCGACTGGGTCAGCGCATCATCCATATCCTCAATACCTTCACGCCATCTGGCCAGCTATACGAAGTAGATATGCGTCTGCGTCCGTCCGGTAACTCCGGTTTGTTGGTTAGCTCGCTCAAGGCCTTTACCGAATACCAGCAGAAGGAAGCCTGGACCTGGGAACATCAGGCGCTGGTGCGTGCCCGCGTGGTCGCTGGCGATGCCACCCTGAAATCCGAATTTGAGGCGGTACGCGCCGAGATTCTGAGTGCTGAACGTGATCTGACAACGCTGAAAACCGAAGTGGTAGAGATGCGGCAGAAGATGCGCGATCACCTCGGCAGTAAAAACACCGAAAATACCGAAAATCCGGTATTCCACCTGAAACAGGATCGCGGGGGGATCGTGGATATCGAGTTTATGACTCAGTACAACGTGTTGGCGTATGCGCACCAGTACCCTGAGTTGACCGAGTTCACCGACAACATCCGTATCTTTGAGGGGATGGAACAGGTGGGATTGATGGATGCCGATGAAGCGGAACGTCTGCGCGAAGCTTATAAAACCTATCGCTCCGTTGGTCACCGCCTGACCCTGAAAGACCAGTCCAACGTGATTGGCAATGACGAGATGCGCGATCTGCGTGAATTCGTTGCCAGGGTATGGGATCGGATGCTGGGGGGCGAAGACTAGGTCGCCCGGCCCGCGCAAACAAAAAAGCCAGCCCCTGATTCAGCGGCTGGCTTTTTTATATCTGTAAAACAGTGTTGTCTTAAACGTCGGTCAGCCAGCCGTATGGGTCTTCTGCTTCGCCCCACTGAATGGCATTCAGGGCTTTACGCAGCTTAACGGTAGTTTCGCCGATGCCGCCGTTGCCTACATCGATCTCCTGACCGCGGTAGATCAGGGTGCCAACCGGTGCCAGTACCGCTGCGGTGCCAGACAGGGCTGCTTCACAGCCCGGTTTCTTAGCGCGCTCCAGCAGTTCTTCAACGCTCAGCTCACGCTCCTGTACATCCATGCCCAGATCTCGGGCGATGGTCAGGATGGAATCGCGGGTGACACCGTGCAGGAAGCTCGGGTCCAGTGCTTTAGTGATCAGTTCGTTACCGTCGATCAGCAGGAAGTTGGCTGCGCCGGTCTCCTGTACGTCGCCGTTCGGGCAGAACAGAACCTGGTCGGCCTGGACTTCTGCGCGGGCATGCATGATCGGCTGCAGGGCGCCAGCGTAGTTGCCACCGCTCTTAACCATGCCCATGTGCGGTGGGCAACGCATGTTCTGATCTTCGATCAGCAGGCGTAGCGCTTTGTCGCCGCCAGCGAAGTAGTCACCCACTGGTGACAGCAGGGTGTACTGGCAGGAGGTCAGCGAAGGCACCGCCGCTTTACCGATCGCCGGTTCAGTACCGAAGTGGGTTGGGCGGATGTACATGGAACCCGGAGGTTCAGGTACCTCGTCAGCAAAACGCGCCACGATATCGCGGATCATTTTTGAGGTCTGGTCCTTGTCGATCTCCGGTAAACCCAGCAGTTCGGAGCTCTGGGCAAAACGGTCCACGTTTTTGTCCATGCGGAAGATCTTGATGGAACCGTCTTTGTGGCGGAACGCTTTCAGGCCTTCGAAGCAGGTGCTTGAGTAGTGCAGCACGTGGGCACCTGGATGCAGCTGGATGCTGTCGCTGGAGACGACCTCAGTCTCGCTCCAGTTAGAACCATCAAACCAGGAGATTGCCATTTCAGGCATAAACACGGAACCAAATGCTGTCATGTGAAGCGTCCTACTAAAAAAGCGGGTTAGGTGAAAACGTTCCAGATGAATCGGAACGGGAGAAAGCGCCCAAGCCTGTTGATTTTAAGCATCTTGGGAAAAAATGGAATTCCCAGATGCACAAAAACCATGTGTCCAGTTCGATTACTGGGTGTTTTATGGGGTTTTTAGTATCATTGCCGCAACATAAACGGTTGCTGTCACGGTGTGACCGCTCCTTTCTCCCTTTAGTTTGCCAAGCAGGTCCGCTTTGACACAGATCTGGATCATCAGTGATGGAAAACCGGGACACCTGAATCAGAGTCTCGGACTGGCGGAGGCGCTGCAGCGACTGCTCCCCGATGTGCATATCGAAACCAAACCCGCATTAAGCCGATTGGCTGCACTGAAAACGCTCTGCTTCGGTGGTGTGGATCAAAAGCCGGATCTGCTGATCAGTGCCGGGCACCGTACCCACCTCAGTTTGCTGGCCTACAAACGCGCGACCGGTGCGCCTGCTGTGGTGATGATGAAACCGTCGCTGCCGATGGGCTGGTTTGATCTCTGTCTGATTCCGAAACACGACGAGCCAGGGGCGCGTAGCAACGTGGTGCTGACCGATGGCGCCCTGAACCGTATGCTGCCTCCTGAAGAACAGCGTGGCAGCGGCAAATCGATGATTTTGATCGGAGGGCCGTCAAAGCACTTCGGTTGGGATGACCAGGCGGTGATTGAACAGCTGAAAGCGGTTGTGGATGGTTCCCGCCCGTGGCTGCTGACCACCTCAAGGCGCACGCCGGAATCTTTCCTGATGCTGCTTGAACAAGCGGAGCTGCCTGATCTGAAAATTGTGCCTTTTGAGAAAACCGGCCCCGGCTGGTTAGGTGAACATCTGCCGCAGGCTGAGCAGTGCTGGGTGAGCGGTGACAGCGTGTCGATGGTATTTGAGTCTCTGACCGCAGGTTGTGCAGTCGGTATTCTGGAGCTTTCAGCGCAGGCGAGTAATCGTATCACCCGGGGTTTGCAGCTGCTGATCGATGATCACAAGGTGACGCCGTTTTCCCGTTGGCAGGGAAATCGTGTCTTGGCGCTGCCGAAGAACCCGTTTAATGAAGCCGCACGCTGTGCTGAGCTGGTCCGCGAGAGGTTGTTGTCATGAAGGTTGTACAGTTATTGCCGGATCTGGACGGCGGTGGCGTTGAACGCGGCACGCTGGAGGTGGCGGAAGAGCTGGTGAAGCGTGGTCATGAGTCTATCGTGATCTCCGCCGGTGGCCGTATGGTCAAGCAGCTGGAAGCAGAGGGTAGTCGCCATGTGACCTGGGATCTGGGTACTAAATCGCTCTGGACCTTCCGTCATATCTGGGCCTTGCGCCGTTGGTTGCGTAAGGAAAAACCGGACATCCTGCACGTACGCTCCCGTCTGCCCGCCTGGGTGGCCTGGTTTGCCTGGAAAGGGATGAATCCTAACGAACGCCCCCGCTTGGTGACCACCGTGCATGGGCTTTACTCCGTCTCCAAATACAGCGGCGTGATGTGCAAGGGCGAGCGGGTGATTGCGGTGTCTAAAACCGTGGAAGCCTATATCCGCGATAACTATCCGGAGACCGACGTGGATAACGTCCGTCTGGTCTATCGCGGTATCGATCCGCAGGAGTTTCCGCTGGACTATCAGGCGTCTGATGAGTGGCTGGCAAAGTGGCACGCGGATTTCCCGCAGCTTACAGGCAAAAAAGTGATCACGCTTGCCGGGCGTTTAACCCGCCTGAAGGGCCATAACGACCTGATCGATATGATCAAGGCGCTGGTGGCCAACGGTGAGCCGGTACATGCACTGATCGTTGGCGGTGAAGATGCCAAGCGCAAAGCGTACGCCGAAGAGTTGTATAAGCGGGTGGATGAAGAGGGCTTGAGCGAACATATCACCTTCACCGGTGCACGCTCGGATATTCGCGATATCTATTCGGTGTCTGACCTGGTGCTGTCCCTCTCCACCAAGCCTGAATCCTTTGGCCGCACGGTGGCGGAAGCGATCGGACAGGGCGTGCCAGTAGTGGGTTACGATCATGGTGGTGTTGGCGAGATTCTTGCGGCCCTGTATCCGCAGGGAAAAACGCCACTCAAGGATGCGGACAAGCTTATTCAGACGGTAAGCGATGTGCTCGCCTCGGGCGTGCGGCCGCAAGGCAATCCGGTGTTCCTGAAAACCACCATGCTGGATAAAACACTGGCCGTGTATGACGAACTGCTCGGTGGTCAGGTTCAGACAGAAAACACCACCACGGCCGAGAAGGGGTAAGAGAGATGGTATGGGGATTACTGGCTCTGGTCGTGGTAATTGTGCTGGTCCTGAGCTCCCGCTATGCGTGGTGGCGCCCGGCGACCGATTACAAACATCCTAGGGTGCTGATGTACCACATGGTGCGGGATCATCTGCCTGACGCTCGCTTTAACAAGCTGAGGGTGCCGGTTGCCGAGTTCGAAAAGCACGTCCGCTGGCTTAAGGAAAACGGTTGGTACTTTGCCACGATCTCAGAACTGGAAAATCCGGAAACGTTGCCTGCGAAAACCGTCGCGATCACCTTTGATGATGGCTTTGAGGATAACTTCACCAACGCCCATCCGATACTGGAAAAGTACGATGCTAAAGCCACGCTTTATCTGGTGATCGACCGTCACGACCGCGACTGGTCCACCAGTAAGAAGGCGCATCATGACAGCGGCGAGCTGAAGGCTGAACCCAAACTGAGCGACGAACAAGTACGTAGCATGCTGGAGTCCGGCGTCTGGGAGTTGGGCGGACACACCCGTACCCACGCTAATCTCGCTAAATTGGATGATGCCGCAAAAAACTCTGAGATCGGTGAAGCCCGCAGTGAGTTACAGGCGCAGTTTGGCGTCGAGTTGCGCTCCTTTGCTTATCCCTTCGGTATCTATGACCGCAGCGATGTGGAAGCGGTTGAGCGCGCGGGGTTCACTACGGCGGTGACCACCGAAGCGGGTATCTCTGGAGATGTGAACGCTGAACGACTGGAGTTACAGCGGATTAAGGTGAGTGGGAAAGAATCACTCTACGCATTTTGTCTGCGGTTGAAGGGCGGTAAGCGGGGATGGCGCAAATGAAAAAACTGAATGTATGGTTAGTGTCAGATGGATTGCCCGGACACTACAATCAGAGTCACGGTTTGATGCGGGCGCTACAGCAACAGTGTGAAATATCGCTGGAAACTGTCGAGGTTCGTCTAAGATCTAAACCGCTCCGGCCACTTATGCGTTGGCTGTTAACTGCTATGCCCGCAATGACCGGTCTCAACGCGCTACGTCTGTTTTACCGCCTGGAGAACGGGCTTCCCGCATCCAGACCCGACATAATTCTGTCCGCAGGTGGGAATACTCTGTTCGCCAATGCCGTTCTGGCACGCCAGTATCTGGTGGCAAACTATTTCAGCGGTACACTGAAAGGTTACCCCGCATCTCTTTACCAGAACGTATTTTCAGTAGTGCCATTGAAAAATGCCCCGAATAACGTAGTACTGGATCTGCCGCCCACCAATGTGGAGCCTGGCGCCAGCAACGGTGAAACCCGCAGTGGTTTGTACGTGCTGCTGATCGGTGGTGACGGTGCGGGTTACCGGTATTCAGAAGATGATTGGCGTCGTTTGGCGCAGTCTGTGAATACAATCGCAAGTAAGCACAATATCCGCTGGCTGATCACCACCTCCCGGCGTAGTGGTGAGTTGTGCGAGTCGGTTTTAAGTGAGCAGATAGACACAGCAATTGTTGAGCAGGCTGTCTGGTATGGTCGAAAGCCGGAACGTGTCATGCAGAAGTTTTTACAGCAGGCGGATACAGTGTTTTGCACTGAAGATAGCCTGACGATGGTTGCAGAGTCGATCTATGCCAACCGCCCGGTTGTTACCTTGCAGCCAGAAATTGCTGCACCGGATGACAATGACAGCCAGGCGCTGGCGCAATATGTGGCGAAGGGTTATATCAGCCGCGTACAAATGAGCGAGGTTGAAGCGTTGACTGTGCAGGAAAGCTGGACTGCGCCGGACTTTGCGCAACAGGATCGTCGCGTAAGAGAGGTGTTATTGTCCGCAGTAGGTTCGACACAGGAGACGAAACGATGAGAGTTTTATGGTGGGGGCGTTACGGAAACTATGGCCCTAACTACCCACGTAACCGCACTATCATGGCGTGCATGCGTGAGCTGGGCTGGGAAGTGGTGGAGTTTCGTCCCAAGGTGTCCGCGCTTGCGGATCTGGAAGCGGTTTTCAGCTTAAACGGTCGGTTCGATCTGGTTTGGGTACCCTGTTTCCGCCATCGGGATCTGAATGCAGCCGCGCGTTGGGCTAAACGGCATAAGGTGCCGCTGGTATTTGATCCGTTGATCAGCGCGTTTGATAAGCAGGTTAACGAGCGTCGCAAGTTTACGGCCGAAAGCGCCAAGGGGCAGAAACTGTTGCAACGTGAGCGGCAGCAGATGGCAAAAGCGGATCTGGTGATCGCAGATACCGCAGCGCATGGGGCATATTTCTCCGATGTACTCAGCGTTGATCCGAGCGCTTTGCATGTGATCCCGGTGGGTGCGGAAGAGTCGGTTTTCTATCCTGCAGAGAGCTGGCCGGAAAATGCCAAAGTACAGGTGCTTTTCTTCGGCAGTTTTATCGGTCTGCAGGGACCTGAATATATTGCCGAGGCCATTGGTCTGTATCAGGGGCCGGAAGTGGAATGGTTTTTCCTCGGTGATGGCCCAGAGCGTGCGCGCTGTGAGCAGATCGTTGCGGCATTTGCGGGGGGGGGCGGTCAGGTGCGCTTTCTGGACCCGGTCCCTTTTATTGAGTTGCCCGGTCTGATAACTCAGGCAGATATATTGCTTGGCGTGTTTGGTACCGGCGATAAAACCAGTCGGGTAATACCCAACAAGGTGTATCAGGCGCTGGCCTGCGGAAAGCCGGTCATTACCGCGAAAAACGGAGCCTACCCAGAAGAGTTGTTGGTGGATGAGGCGAGTGGGCTTTTCTGGGTGGATCCGGGAAATGCGCAGCAGATCGCGCAGACCGTGGCCAAGCTGGCAGCAGATCGCCAGGCCCTGCCAGGGCTGGGTGAAAACGCATACCGGAACTATGGAAACTTCTTCTCGAACACGGTCATCATGCAAAGCGTTGAGCGTGTTAAAACTCTGATAGCACCCTAGGCAGAGGTAGATAATTTGAACGATACGAATCAGGAGTCGAGCAGGCTCTCTGTTGTCATGGCGACCTATAATGGTGAAGCCTATATCCGTCAGCAACTGGACTCGATTCTTACGCAGACGGTGTTGCCGGACGAGATTGTAATCGTCGATGATTGTTCCGGGGACGGTACCGTTGAGGTGTTACAGGCTTATGCCGAGCAGCACGATATCATCCAGCTACATCGGAACGAGCAAAACCTGGGTGTGAACAAGAACTTCGAGAAAGCCTGCACGCTTTCCCGCGGGGATTACATCCTGTTCAGTGACCAGGATGATATATGGTTACCGGAAAAAATTGAGACGATGATGCCCGCGCTTCGCCCGGGATACCTGACCTATTCAGACGCCGCGATTGTCGACGCAGAGGGTGAAACCCTGCGCGAGAGTGAATTTAAGTATCATGGTGTCACCCCACTGGCCGGGCAACCAATCATTGCCTTGTCGCAGAGAAACTGCGTTTCCGGTCACAATATTGCGGTCTCACGGGAGATTGTCGAGTCGGCCCTGCCTTTTGCCGACGGTATTTTCTACGACCAGTGGTTAGCCCTAGTAGCTTGTACCCACAACGGGATCCGCATTGTTGCGGATAAGCTGGTCAAACACCGTATGCACGTCTCGAACGCCAACAATAATCTGGCGTTACCCAAGAAGAAAAAACTGGGATTGTGGGACAAGCTGCTGCGCGTAAGCAAGAGACAGTCGTTGACCCGTCGCAATCAGATCTGGTTGGATGTCTACAGTCGATTGCTTGAATTGCCGTTGCCTGAGCGTGCAAAGGTTTACTTTACAGCTTCAAAACAACATGGACTCCGGTACGATCAGTGTTTCTTTGATAAGGAGTACTTTGTCCTCCTCAAAGACTACGAAGAGGATGTTTTTTCAGTATCGATTCTGTCTGAGCAAAAGCGGAAGCGGCGCTTGAAACACATGGCTAAAGGTCGTTTGGCTCAAGCGTTCTCTTAGTGCAGCCAAATGATGGTTTTTCGGATTAAGAGTGAGACTGCAGAATTCACTTATGAATAAATTTAGCCGTCAGGTCGCCATGTTTTATGTGTCATAAAGTGTTAATTGTAGGTAAGCGTAGAGGAGTCTTGCATTGGTTTGAGCATCTTGGGGATGCAGACAGATATTTGGACGGCGTGCAGGTCAAAGGGTTTGCGCTTAATCACAATTCGACTGGTGAACGTGTCTATAAGCGTCTACTGGGCGTGCTGGGGAATGAGCGTAAAAAACAGCATACGCTGCGTAAGTTGGCGCAAACCGTGCGCGAGTACCAGCCAGACCTGATACTGGTGGTCGATCTGTTTTATTTTGACGAACAGATGCTGGCTTTCTTCTCAGAGCTCAAAGGCAAGATCGCGCTGGCGCACTGGATCGGTGATTTCTTTGACGAACGCCTAGAGCGGGCTAGGGAGATCTTTGACCTGTTCTTGTTCACCGATACCGAACTGTTGCAGCGTGCACGCGAACAGGGTTTTCCTCGGGCTGAGTATCTGCCGCTGGCGACCAACCCTCGCATCTTTTATCCTGCCGAGGCGATACAGAAACGAGACGAACGTCTACTTTTTCTGGGGGCCTGGTCGGATAACCGGGAAGCACTTATCCGCCAGATCGAAGAGCCAATGGTTATTGTCGGCAAGGGTTGGGATAAGCTCAGCAAAACCGGGCATACGGTTGTCAGCCGGAACGTCAGTATCGAGCAGGCGGCAGAGTATTACCGTCAGCACAGCTATGTGTTGAATATCATCAACACCAAAAACATCAGCGTTGGTTTGAATATGCGCTGTTTCGAAGCGCCGGCAAGCGGCGCGGTGCTGATTACCGACAACGTAAGGGACTTGCCGCTGAATTATCAAGCCGGTACTGATGTACTTACCTATGATTCGGCTGCGGATATTAATACACTTCTGCGTTCCCTACGGAAAGGCGGACAGGATGCATCCGCTGTGGAAAAGTCCGGTATGGAAAAGGCGCAGGCGGACCATACGTATGCGCACCGAGTGCGGACAGTACTCGAGTATCTACGTTTTTCCTGATATCCCTAACGGGCAGTTTGGTTTTTACCTTGTTTATGTTTATCGAGTTCTATTTAGGTGGTATGAGTGAACGCAGAGCTTATTGAATTTAAAGTGATTGGTGATGCTCGCGGAAGCCTGATTGCCGTTGAAGCTATGCAGCAGGTGCCCTTTGATATCAAGCGGGTGTATTACATCTTTGACACCCAAGAGGGAGTACGGCGTGGTTTTCATGCACATATCGAACTGCAGCAAGTCGCTATCTGTGTCCGGGGAAGCTGCCGCTTCAAACTGGAAGATGGTTCTGAGGTTCGGGAAGTTTTGCTGGACGCCCCGAACAAGTGCCTGCTGTTGAAAGGCCTTATCTGGAGAGAAATGTTCGACTTTTCTGATGACTGTGTGTTGCTGGTATTGGCCAGCGAACATTACGATGAGGCAGACTACATTCGCGATTACGATCGCTTTAAAGAACTGACGAATGCAGTCTGATCCCCGGAGTGGTCACAGTGTCCAGCTATAAAAATCCAATGTGACTGCTCTCCCGCCACAACCTTCCTTCTGTGCAATCAGGCCTTCATTGAGGTATCGGCCTGCCTCTTTGGTGGATATCCCGAAATTAAAGTATTGGTACCCGGTTGCGGCTGCGTCGCTGATCAGGTTTTCAAGCAGGTAGTCGAGAGCCCCCAGTTTTTTACCCTCTTCATTCGTGGCGATGTACTGGGTATGCACGACGTTGTCGAAGCGGAACAGCACACAGCCTGCCAACAGGTTGCCTTCAAGAGAGGCGGTTGCCAGCTGAATGTTCTTGGGAAATCTCTCTGCCAGCAGCAGGAGTTCGTTCAGCATGTGTGTTGGCGTGGCGTTGTGTTTCTCCAGGACCTCGGACAGAAGCGTGTAGAACGCTGGCCAATCGGTGTTTGTACTGACCACTATATCGTGCTTTTTTGCCCGGTTGATCAGCCACTTGCGGCCCTTGGAGAGTTTCAGTCTGTTCTTCAGGTTGATCGCCGTGGAGATATCTCGGCGAATCAGTGTGGCGTCGGCACGAAACAGGGCGTAGAGGTCTTCATCGGACGGTTGCTTATGAAAGATGTAAGGGATCGTCTTGTAGATAACGCGGCTAATGCCCTCGTTACCCAGAAAGGCCTTAATTTCCCGGAAGATATCCAGCACCTCAGCGGAGCGGGTGCGGGAGCCAAGCACCAGGCCTCCGTAAGTAAGCCCTCCGTGGGAGGATATCTCGTCAGCGTGACGTGACGCGGGCAATACTGCAGCGATCTTACCGTCATTGCGAATAATCAGGGAGGCGTCCTGAAAACGGTCCGCATGATACTCGAGAAAATCGCGCTCGAACATGAACAGGCCGTTTTTCGCGGCTTTGACAAACTGGTTCCACTCGACCTTCAGCTCAGGGCTGTACCACTCAACACTTACCATTCAACCAGCTCCGCCAAGCCAAAACCATCCAGTCCCATATTGTTGCCGTTGTAAACCGCGTAGGTTTTACCCTGGGCGCTGAACAGGCGAGGGTAGCAGAGGTGTCTGGAATCAAAGCCGGATTCGGACAGTGTCAGCCCCAGTTTGCTGTCATCGCGCGTCCAGTTGATACCATCCCCGGAAAAAGCGACGCCCGGAAAGTAATCTTCCCCCGAGGTGCTGCCTTTGGTGTAAAACATTAGATAACCCTGTTCGGTTTTGTACGCGGAAGGGCGACCTATACGGTACTCTGCGCCTTCATTGTCGATACACAACACACCGGGTTTACTGAACTGAATGCCATCGTCTGATTCTGTATACCAGATATTGTATTTCGGATAATCGATGTCGTTGATCTCCTGCCAATCGTCGCCCACGGCGTACCAGGCTTTCCAGACACCGTCGTCGAACATAATGGTATGGATGGCACGAATCGTTGATGCGCCGTGGGTTCTGTCCAGAACAGGCGCTTCGCTTATCCGCTGGAAGGTTTCACCGTTATCGCTGCTTTCGGCAAGTCCGGTAAAAGCGAGAAACTTGACGTTTTTGACGATCTGAAAACCCACGTAGTACATGCGAATCTTGTCATCGACCCGGATGACGTCACCTAGAATCACGCCGTTGTCGTCGAAACAACCCGCACGACCGACGTCGAGTACCGGGTTCTCTGACACACCCAAGACCTCCTGAGGGTTGTGGGCGTTCAGATCAGCATAACCGATACGGCTGACCCCCTCTGAGTCCCGGAAGCCTGCATATACTCTGACGACATCATCGTTCAGTACAAACGGTGTTGGCGTTAAAGCGGAGATTTGCGCCCAGCTTAAATTCAGCTGCGATGCGCTGAAAACCAGGCCGAGTTTATTCCATTTCATCAATCAGTCTCAGAGTTTTGCGCTCAGGGCGGAGCGTTTTGGCAATGCCTTGGCGGGATTGCCGTGGTAGATCTTTTCCGGTTCGGTGAGCGTTTTGGTGACTAGACTGCCGGAAGCTAGGATAGAACGTTCTGGCACGGAGGTGTGGTCATTCAGCGTTGAGTTGACGCCGAGAAAGCAGGACTCGCCGATGGTGCAGTAACCGGAGATCACCACATGGGAGGAGACGAAGCAGTGATCGCCAATCACAGAGCGGTGACCCACATGGTTGCCGCTCCACAGTACCGTGTTGTTACCGATCTTAACGAAGGGCTGAATGGTGTTGTTTTCAAAGATAAAACTGTTCTCACCGACTTCAGCGTTGCGCCAGCAAAACGCATGAGAGCTGATGTAGGTCGCAAACTGATAGCCGTGCGCTTTCAGCTCCAGATAGAAACGTTTGCGTAAGCTGTTGAGGCCAGAGGCTGGGATGGCGACAAACAAAGTAACGGTGCCGGGTGGATGCAGCGCCTTTAAGTCTTCATAAGCGATCACCGGACGTTCGTTCAACGTATCCTGCTGGATATATTCGCGGTCCACTGAAAACGCGATCACATCGTAGTCCGAGTCGAAGGTAAAGTACTCGTTGGCAATCTCGGCAAACTCGCCCGCTCCGATGATGATAAGTTTGTTCGTCATAGCTTGATCTCTCTATCAAAGCATTTTGGTTTTTTTGAGAATCGCCAACTTAATAAACGAAAGCCATCCTATCTTTGCCCGGCACTCGTTCCATAGCTCCGGATCCTGTTTCAACAGGTGTTTTTTGAGCTTCCAGACGAGGCGGAATAGGGTCACTTTCCACAGCTCGTAGAGGCCTTTCTCCTTGCAGACCGCAAATTCTCGCAGCAACAGCTTGATGGTATCTACCTGCAGGTTCACCTTCATGTAGTGGATCGAATTGTCCCCGTGCAGACGGTAGCAGGCCAAGGGTTCGTCGACGTACTTCATGTTGTGGTCACGGGCGATGCTTAACCACTGGTCCAGGTCCTGAATGGAGATGTCATCCTTGTAGGGATCGATGCCGCGCAGCACGTCGGTTCTTATCATTGCTGCCTGAGAGGGAACATAGTTGCTCTCCAGCAATGAGGCGTAGCTGCCGAAATCGGTTTCGGGATTGAATCCCTTGTGGCCTCTTGAGTAGTAGGCCAGGAAGCGGTCGTAGCTGCCCGTTTTCTGTTCGGTGGAGAGGTGGGACTCGTCTTCGATATACACCTTCTCGCTGTCGTTGTTGATGAAATAGGCGTCACCGCAAACGACTGCGTAGCTGGAATCCAGCGTGTTGAACTCTGCCATCAGGCGTTCAATCTTTGTCGGCAGGAAGGTGTCATCAGAGGCCGTAGTGGAGATGTATTCACCCTGACAGAGCTCCAGTCCCTCTCGCAGGGTGGCAAGTAACCCTCTGTTCTCCCGGTTGATATAAACCGTGCGTACAAAGCGCTCTTCGCATGCGGGAATCAGCTCTTCGACCTTGTTATGAGTATTGTCCTTGGAGCCATCATTGATAATGATCAGCTCAATGTTGCGATAGCTCTGATCGATCAGGCTCTGGATGCTTTCCTGTACAAAGTTCTCGTGGTTGTAACACGGCAGGAGGATGGATACTAATGGCGTGTTGCTCATCACTGTCCCCGGAATTCATTGATTGTGTTGATCACCAGTATTACCTGATCTTCGGTCAGCGCAGGGCTGATCGGAAGGCTGAGCACTTCGCGATGGATCTGCTCGGTAACCGGCAGAGAGAGGGACTCCAGCTCCTTGTAGGCCTGCTGCTTGTGCGGTGGAATCGGGTAGTGGATACCCGTTTGGATACCCGCCTCCAGAAGGTACTGCTGGAGAGCATCCCTGTCTGTACAGCGGATGATAAACTGGTGCCAGACAGGGGTATTACCCGCCATGATAGTCGGCAGGGTAATCGCCGGATTCCCGATCCCTGCAAAGTAGTGATCCGCAATCCAGCGGCGTTTGTCGCTCTCGCCGTCCAGATACTTCAGCTTGACCTGCAGCAGGGCGGCCTGCATCTCGTCCAAGCGACTGTTACAGCCTTTCATCACGTGGCGGTACTTCTCGGTTGAACCGTAGTTCCTGAGTGCGCGGATGGTATCAGCGAGGGTGTCATCGTTGGTGGTTATCGCACCCGCATCGCCAAGAGCTCCCAGATTCTTTCCCGGATAAAAGCTGAACCCAGCGGCATCGCCCAATGCTCCGGCGCAACGGGTGTTGTACTTTGCCCCCTGCGCCTGGGCGGCGTCTTCGAGTACTTTGAGATTGTGTTCGCGCGCCAGCGAGTTCAGCTCGTCCATCGGTGCGCACTGACCGTAGAGGTGTACCGCCAGAATCGCACGGGTGCGTGTTGTAATCGCCGAACGTGCAGCGTCTGGACAGATATTCAGCGTATCAGCCCGCGGTTCAACCGGAACTATGTTCAGCCCACAGTCGGAGATTGCCAGAAACGAAGCGATGTAAGTATTGGCAGGGACCAGTATCTCGTCTCCTTCACTGAGGAGGCCGAGTTCTTTCCAGGCCTGTAACACCAGTCTGAGCGCGTCCAGACCGTTGCCAACGCCGATGCAGTGTTTCGCGCCGCAGTAAGCTGCGTAGTTGCGTTCGAACTCGGTAACTTCCTTACCCAGGATAAACCAGCCGGATTCAATGACCCGCGCAGTTGCATTAACAAGCTCCTCCTTGTAGGGGCTGTTCAGCTCGCGCAGATCGTAAAAAGGTACCTTAACGTGGCTTTCGGTCATTTACTTGTTCCTGAATCGCGTTTGTGGCCGTCGCTGTGTTGCGGCCCGAACCGGAGCGGGGTGAGCTGGCTGAAGCCAGCCAGCTGTTCGGTCTCTGTTTTACGTCTTATTTCGAATCTGTCAGAGTCTGCACTACGGGCGTCAGTGCTTTCCGCCAGTCCCCCCTACCGTGTACGCCAATGTATTGTGCCAGCTTGTTGCTGCTCAATACCGAATAGGCTGGACGGGGGGCCAGCGTGGGGTATTCCGAGCTTGGAATCGGTGTCAGCGCGGGTACTGTTGCCAGGGTTCCTTGCTCCTTCGCCGCAGCAAAGATCGCGTCGGCAAAATCAAACCAACTGCAGGTTTCGCCGCCGCTGAAATGATAAATCCCGGAAGGTGCGTCCCTCTGCTCGGCAAGCAGCACCAGTGCCGCAGCAAGCTCCTTGGCACAGGTGGGCGTGCCGATCTGGTCATTCACGATCGATAACCGATCCCGCTCAGCCCCGAGGTAAAGCATGGTTTTGAGGAAGTTGTTGCCGTACTCGCTGAATACCCAGGCAGTGCGTACGATATAGTGCTTATCAGCACGGCTGGCAGCCTGCTCTCCCGCCAGTTTGCTCTTGCCGTACACGCTCAGCGGATGGGTGGTGGCCTCTTCGCTGTATGGTTCTGTAGCGGTACCGTCAAAGACATAGTCGGTGGAGACATGAATGAACAACGCATCGACGTTGGAAGCGGCACTGGCGAGGTGGTCGGTGGCGTCCGCATTGACAGCAAAGGCTAGGGTTTCTTCCTCTTCCGCGCGGTCGACAGCTGAATACGCAGCCGCATTGATTACGACGTCAGGCTGCTCGGCCGCTAACCGCTCCTGCACAGCGGCTTCGCTCGTGATGTCCAGCTCGGCGCTACCAAGAGCGACAATGCTATGGGATGTTGGACGCAACACATCCTGCAGGCATTGTCCGAGTTGTCCGTTGGCGCCAGTAATCAGAATTTTCATAGGGAAAGCTCTTTGAACAATGGCGCTACCGCATCTTTGCCGGAGGGCTGCGGGTTGTCGCACGGCCAGTCGATGTTCAGATCCGGATCGTTCCAGATGATTGCCCCTTCGTCGGCTGGGTCGTAGTAGTCGGTGCACTTGTATTCGAAGTCGGCGCTGTCAGACAGCACCACGAAGCCGTGTGCGAAACCGGGTGGTACCCAGAACTGACGTTTATTGTCCTCGTTCAGTAAGACGCCTTCCCACTGTCCGAAGGAGGGGGAGGAGGGGCGAATATCGACCGCGACATCAAAGACCTCACCGCACACAACGCGGACAAGCTTCCCTTGCGGCTTGGTTTTCTGGAAATGCAGTCCCCGTAATACGCCCTTGGCTGAGCGCGAGTGGTTGTCCTGAACGAAAGGTAAAGTGATGCCCGCCAGTTCGGCATAACGCTCTGTCTGGAAGGTTTCCAGGAAAAAACCGCGGTCATCACCAAACACTTTAGGTTCGATAATCACTGCATCTTGCAGTTTGGTCGGGATTACGTTCATTACTTGTAGCCTTTCAGGATCTTTTCTAGATACTGACCATACAGGGTTTTTGAAAGTGCGTTTGCACGGACCTGCAGTTCGTCGTCATTGATCCATCCGTTGCTGTGGGCGATCTCTTCCAGACATGCCACTTTGAAGCCCTGGCGGTGCTCAATGGTCTGTACGAACATGCCTGCTTCGATCAGGGAATCGTGGGTACCGGTATCCAACCAGGCGAATCCGCGGCCCAGCATCTCGACGTTCAGGCTGTCCCGCTTCAGATAGGCGTTGTTAACGTCGGTGATCTCCAGCTCGCCACGTGGCGAGGGTTTCACCGCTTTGGCAATATCGATTACGTCGTTGTCGTAGAAGTAGAGCCCGGTCACCGCGAAATTGGATTTTGGTTGTGCCGGTTTCTCTTCGATGCTCAGAGCCTTACCGTTTTTGTCGAACTCGACGACGCCGAAGCGCTCAGGATCGCTGACATGGTAACCAAATACGCTGGCGCCGGTATCGCGAGCAACGGCGGATTTCAGTTTATCGCTGAAGTGCTGGCCGTAAAAGATGTTATCACCCAGCACCAGACTGACGTTGTCATCGCCAATAAACTCTTCACCGATAATAAAGGCTTGCGCCAGACCGTCAGGTGAAGGCTGTTCTGCGTAGCTCAGGTTGACACCAAACTGGCCGCCGTCTCCCAGCAAACGCCGGAAACCCGGCAGGTCTTCCGGTGTGGATATCACCAGAATATCGTTGATACCAGCCAGCATCAGTACCGACAGCGGATAATAGATCATCGGTTTGTCATAGATCGGCAGAAGCTGCTTGGATACACCTAGGGTGATGGGGTGCAGGCGAGTGCCGGAGCCTCCTGCTAACACAATGCCTTTGTACTTTTTCATCGTCTACGTTCTCCTGTTTGCGTCGATGAATTTAATCTTTATCGCCGATACGTTCCAGACGGTAAGCGCCGGATAGTACACGCTGCCACCAGTCCGTGTTGCTCAGATACCACTCTACGGTCTTGCGGATACCACTTTCGAAGGTTTCCAGCGGGGTCCAGCCCAGTTCCCGCTCAATCTTGCTGGCGTCGATCGCATAGCGTACGTCGTGACCTGGACGGTCCTTCACGAAGGTGATCAGATCCCGGTACTGGGTGATACCTTCGGGTTTCTCCGGTGCCAGTTCCTCCAGCAGTGTACAGATCGTTTCTACCACTTCGAGGTTGCGTTTCTCGTTGTGTCCACCGATGTTATAGGTTTCCCCGTTTTTGCCCTTAGTGGCAACCTGATATAGCGCCCGGGCATGATCTTCCACGTAAAGCCAGTCGCGAATCTGGCTGCCATCGCCATACACTGGTAGAGGTTTGCCGTGTAGGGCGTTCAGGATCATATGAGGGATGAGTTTCTCCGGGAAGTGGTAGGGACCGTAGTTATTGGAACAATTGGTGATCATGACTGGCAATCCAAAGGTGCGCCCCCATGCACGAACCAGGTGGTCTGAGCTCGCTTTACTGGCAGAGTAAGGTGAGCTTGGTGCGTACGAGGTTTCTTCGGTAAATAAGTCTTCAGTACCCTCAAGATCGCCGTATACCTCATCCGTAGAGACGTGGTGAAAGCGGAACGCCTGGTGTTTCTCTCCGTCAAGCGATTGCCAGAGACTACGCGCGGCTTGCAGCAGGTTATAGGTACCAATGATGTTGGTCTGGATAAATGCGCCTGGACCATCGATAGAGCGATCAACGTGACTTTCAGCTGCAAGGTGCATCACGATATCCGGCTGATGTTCGGTAAATACGCGCTGCACTTCCTGCGCATTGCAGATATCGACTTGCTCAAAGTGATAGCGTGGATTCTGCTTCGCGTCAGGCAGTGACTCGAGGTTGCCGGCATATGTCAGGGCATCAAGATTGATGACGTGACTGTTGGTATCGTCGAGAATGTGTCGAATTACTGCGCTACCGATAAATCCGGCGCCGCCTGTAACAAGTATTTTCATCTTTTATTCCATTAAAATCGTCAGTGAGATTTTGGGGTGCCTTAATTACTTGTGAACCTCATTATAATTGCTTTCCCCCATTGGGTAGAGTGCCTGTATGGTGTTTTGGCTGTTTATGGTCGCAGCCAAAATACCTCGGTTGTTTAAGCTTTACGTCTATGTGACGTTTTTGAGTGTCAACGCAGTGTATCAGCCAGTTCCCTTGTTCTACGTTTATCTAAATCCACGCTAGCTTTGTATCAATGGTTGTGGCCCTGCTTGTATAGGTGGTTTTTACCTTTCGGGTGGGTCTTAAAGCGGCGATGTACCCACATATACTGCGTTGGATATTCACGGATGGCGTGTTCCAGCTCCGCGTTAATGCGTGCGGTATCGGCTTGCTCGTCGCCACTGGGAAAGGATTCCAGTGGCTCAGATATTGTAAGCTTGTAGCCATTATTATCCGGTGTACGGTATTGACCGAAGATCATTACTCTAGCTTTAGAGAGGCGTGCAAGACGACTGACCGTTGGTACGGTTGCGGCGCTCAGCCCAAAAAAAGGAGCATAGATTGAGTTCGTTGGCCCCATATCCTGATCCGGTGCCAACCAGACAACCTTACCCACTTTTAGTAGTCTTATCACCTGTCGGGTATTTCTGTTATCAATCAACTCGTCGGTAAAACGGTTGCGGCCGATTCTTAAGTAGTGATCTAGCAAAGGATTATTATGCGGGCGATAGATGGTGCTGACCTTGTGGGTTTGTCCTAACAGAAAGCCGCCAAGGTCCAGCGTGCTGTAGTGGGCACCCACCAGAATCACGCCTTTGCCCTCGGCCTGCGCCTGCTCGATGTGCTCGTAGCCTTCTAGCTCGACCCGGTTCTCAAAGCGGCTGTCAGGTGACCACCAGGCCATGGCGGTTTCCAGAAAACCGATGGCGTTATTTTCAAAAACCTCGATCGCCATTTGGCGCTGTGCTGCAGCGTCATAATCTGGAAAGCAGAGCGCAATATTGGTTTCCACCACCCGACGGCGGCTTTTGACCAAACGGTAAAGTAAGCGGCCTAAGGTGCGCCCGAGGGCGTATTGAACACGCATCGGAAAACAGATGATGAAGCGCATGAGCGCGAGCTGTAGCCAGGTTGGCCAATAACGTGGATGGAAGAACTGCGTGCTGAGTGGCAATGGAGTGTTCCGGCTCTAAATATCAGTAACGGAGAGCATTTTAGCGCGTTAATCCATAGCAGCAAAACCTTGGATGGCAGCAATACCCCGGCAGTTTGTAATATAATCGCCGCTTTGAATAGTCTGATGGCCTGCGAGAATGCAAGAGAACAAACCTGCTAAGACCAGCGAAGGCTGGGATGCGTATAAACGCCTGCTGGTATACGTGAAGCCCTACTGGGCCGCGTTTCTGGTCTCTTTCCTGGGATTTGGTTTGTATGCAGGCACGCAAACAGCTTTTGCCAAGTGGCTCGAATACCTGGTCGACAGCCTGGGCAACGCCTCTACGGAAGAGATGAATCGCGAGCTGATAGCACTGGCTGTTATCGCCATCTTCGTTGTGCGTGGTATCGGCACCTTCCTGGGGCAATACAGTATCGCGTATGTGGGCCGTAAGGTGGTCCATCAACTCCGTGTGGATCTGTTTAGTAAGCTGATGGTGATGCCTTCCTCCTTTTACCGTAGTGAGTCATCTGGAGAGATTCTGGCGCGCTTTACCTTCAACGTAGAGCAGGTCACAGGGGCCGCTACTGACGCGATCCGTGTCATTATCCGTGAAGGTCTGACCATTGTGGGCTTGTTCGGTTACCTGCTTTACCTTAACTGGAAACTGACTCTGGTGTTCCTCGCGCTGGGACCGGTGATCGTCGCAGTGGTGGTGTTTGCGTCGAAGCGCTTTCGCAAATTGAGTCGCCGTATTCAGAACTCTATCGGTGGCGTTGCGCACAGCGCATCCGAGGCAATAAAAGGCTATGAGGTGGTGCGTATTTTTGGCGGCCAGGAGCGGGAGATGAACCGGTTTGTCGCAGCCAGTGAGTACAACCGCCGTCAATTTATGAAGATGGTGGTGACGCAGGCGATCAATACGCCAACGGTACAGCTGATCGTTGCCGCCGCGCTGTCTATTCTGGTTTATCTGGCGACCAGCCCGGCCATTCTCTCCGACATGAGTACCGGTGGTTTCATCGCCTTTATCACCGCAGCGGGTATGATCGCCAAACCGCTCCGCCAGATCACCGCCGTGAACAGTATTATTCAAAGTGGTATCGCTGCGGCAATCAGCGTCTTTGAGCTGGAGGATATGCCGTCTGAAGTGGATAACGGCACTAAAAAGATCGAGCGGGCCAGTGGTCATCTGGCGTTCAAAGATGTGGAGTTCTCCTATGGTAAGGAGAATGGAAAGATTCTGAACGGCATTACACTCGATATCCCTCCTGGGAAGATGGTCGCGCTGGTGGGTAAATCCGGTAGCGGTAAAACCACGCTGGCGAACCTGATCCCGCGTTTTTACGACTACCAGTCCGGCACGATTGAGATTGATGGTGATCCGCTCGGTGATATCCAGCTGGAGAGCCTGCGTGGCAATATCGCACTGGTCAATCAGCAGGTGGTGCTGTTTGAAGGTTCGATTGCAGACAATATCGCTTACGGCATGCTGGAAGGTTGCTCACGCGAGGCGGTTGAAGCAGCCGCCGAGGCGGCACATGTGATGGAGTTTGTTGAACGTCTGCCTGAAGGCCTGGATACGCTTATTGGCGAGAATGGTCTGTCGCTGTCCGGCGGTCAGCGTCAACGTATCGCGATCGCACGCGCTATTCTGAAAGATGCGCCGATACTGATTCTGGATGAGGCTACTTCGGCGTTGGATACCGAATCGGAGCGCCATATTCAGGATGCAATGGAATCGGTTATGCAGGGGCGTACCACCGTGGTGATCGCACACCGTCTCTCCACAATCGAAAAGGCGGATATGATCGTCGTGATGGAGAATGGACGTATCGCCGAGAAGGGCAGTCATACAGAACTGCTCGCGAAAGGTGGTTCGTACGCCAACCTGCACAAGCTGCAATACCATGGCGACGAAAACTGATATGCGCTACCTCTACTCCCTCTGCTGGTACCTGGCCCTGCCGTTGGTGCTGCTGCGTCTGCGCAAACGGGCGAAGAAAGCGCCCGCCTACGGTGAACGGGTGCCGGAACGCTTCGGCCACGTAACCCCACGCAACGATAAACCGTTATGGATTCATGCTGTCTCTGTTGGCGAGACCGTTGCGATCGCGCCGTTGGTAAAACTGTTGCTGGAACGGCAACCCGAACTACCGATCGTGATCACCACCATGACCCCGACCGGCGCAGCGCGGGTGCAGGAACTGTTCGGTGATGCGGTCACCCACCACTACTGCCCGTACGACCTGCCGCATGCGGTGGGGCGTTTTCTGAAACGTATCCAGCCACGTGCCTTGGTGGTGGTTGAGACTGAACTCTGGCCCAATGTGGTGGCGGGTTGTGCGGGGCGTAATATCCCGGTGTTGCTGGCCAATGCACGGCTGTCAGCCCGCTCGGCCAAAGGGTACGCAAAGTTCTCCACACTTACTCGTCCGATGTTGCAGCAGATCAGTCTGATTGCGGCACAGAACCCGGTCGATGGCGGGCGTTTTGTCGAGCTGGGTTTGTCGGCCGAGCGCCTGACGGTTACAGGTAGCGTAAAGTTTGATATCACGCCGCCGTCGGAGCTTGAAGCTCAGGCGCAAGCGCTGAAAGCGCAATGGGGGACGGACCGCAAGGTACTGGTGGCAGGCAGTACTCATGAGGGGGAAGAGGCCCGGCTGTTGGCTGTGTTCAGTCAGCTGCGTGAGCAGATTCCGGATCTGCTGTTGGTGCTGGTGCCACGTCATCCTGAGCGTTTTGCGCCGGTTAAGGCACTGGCGGAGCAGCAGGGGTTTGATCTCTGTTGCCGTAGCTCTGGCATCGCACCGGATACGCAGACGCAGGTCTATCTCGGCGATACCATGGGGGATCTGATGATGCTCTTTGGCTGTGCAGATCTGGCATTTGTCGGGGGAAGTCTTATCGAACGCGGTGGTCATAATCCGCTGGAACCGGCTTGTCTGCAAAAACCGGTACTGATGGGGCAGCATGTGTTCAATTTCGCAGTGATCTGCGAAGCGCTGGCTGAGGCGGGTGGCTTGTTGCTTGTTAAGGATGATGTCGAGTTAGCCGAGAAGGCTGGCGCACTGCTGATGGATGAGACGCGTGCGGCGGAGATGGGTAAACAGGGCGCGGCGTTTGTGAAGGCAAATCAGGGCGCGCTGGAGCGACTCTACCAGCAGGTAGAGTCGGTCTGCCTTAACGGCTGAACTGGCGTTCAGATATCGAAGCTAAAGGTTTCCCCCGCCTGCTCCTGAAATGCCTGCTGCAGGAATGGGGAGATTGGCGACTGATCGCTGTCCCGTACCCAGGTATCTTGCGCAGCATCAAAATCGAAGTGGTAACCACCGCTCTTGGTAGCCACCCACAACTGCTTCACCGGGCCCTGACGGGTAAAAATGATCTGGCTGCGGTTTTCGCAGATCACGGTCAATACACCGCCTGAGGTGACGTAATCCAGATCGGATTCTGCATCGTCCAGCACTTCCTCAATCGCTTCCAGTGTTTCATCGACCTTGTCGTTAAATTCGCTCTCTGTCACGGCTCTGGCTCCAGGTTCTGTCTTAAGTTCTGAGCGGCAGTATATCTGACTTACAGGCGTGATGGGGCATCAAATTCAGTTCCGGTAAGCACCGCTTAAACAGGGTCGCGGAGTTATTCGCAGGTTACCCTGCACACAGGTATAATCGAGCGATTAACTAACTGGCTGTGGATAAGATCGTGAAACAGATTGGATTTGTACTCCTGGTAAGCGTGTTGCTGGCTGGTTGCGGCCAGAAAGGTCCGCTTTACCTGCCTAAAGACGGCTCACAACAAACACAGCAGAAATAACGAGAATTTAGATGGACAGTTTTGAATACCGCAATGGCCGCCTGCACTGTGAAGAGGTGCTGATCGGTCGTATTGCTGCTGAGGTTGGCACCCCGGTATATATCTACTCCCGCGATGCGCTGGAGCGTGCTTACCTGAACTATGCACAGGCGCTGGAAGGGCGTGATGCCCTGGTGTGCTACGCCGTAAAAGCTAACTCCAACATCGGTGTCCTGAATGTGCTGGCACGTCTGGGTGCTGGTTTCGACATCGTGTCGATCGGTGAGCTGGAGCGTGCCCTGAAAGCAGGTGGCGAGCCGCATAAGATCGTTTTCTCAGGCGTAGGTAAGAAACCGGAAGAGATCGCCCGTGCGCTGGAAGTGGGTATTCACTGTTTTAACGTAGAGTCTGAAGCGGAGCTGTCCCGCATTAACGCCGTGGCGGCGGAGATGGGCAAGGTTGCGCCGGTTTCTCTGCGCGTGAACCCGGACGTGGATGCGGGCACGCACCCGTACATCTCCACCGGCCTGAAAGAGAACAAGTTCGGTGTCGATATCGACGAAGCGGTGCGTATCTACAAGAAAGCCGACGAACTTGATCACCTGAACGTGATCGGTATGGATTGTCACATCGGCAGCCAGCTGACCGAGATCGAACCTTTCCTGGATGCGCTGGACCGCCTGCTGGTGCAGGTGGATCGTCTGGCTGAAGAAGGTATCCGTATCCGTCATCTCGACCTGGGTGGTGGTTTGGGTGTGTGCTACACCGACGAGCAACCGCCACAACCACAGGAATATATCGCAGCGATTCTGGAGCGACTGGGCGATCGCGAACTGGGCCTGATCTTTGAGCCGGGTCGATCCATTGCCGCTAACGCCGGTGCGCTGGTCACCGAAGTCGAGTTTCTGAAACCGACTGGCGAGAAGAACTTTGCCATTATTGACGCCGCGATGAACGACCTGATCCGTCCATCCCTGTACAGCGCATACCAGGAAATTATTCCGGTAGAGATGCGTGAAGAGGGCGAAAGCAAACGCTGGGATCTGGTAGGCCCGGTGTGCGAGACTGGTGACTTCCTGGGTAAGGACCGTGAGTTGAATATCGAAGCAGGTGACCTGCTGGCGGTATGTTCCGCTGGTGCCTACGGCTTCACCATGGCATCCAACTACAACACCCGTCCGCGTGCGGCGGAGGTGATGGTGGATGACAATCAGTACCACGTGATCCGCAAGCGTGAGTCCATTGCTGATCTGATGCACGGTGAAAAACTGATTCCGCGCGATCACTGCTGAGGAGCCCGTATGCTGGTACGTTTTACCAAGATGCACGGGCTGGGCAACGATTTCATGGTGCTCGACCTGGTGACCCAACGCGTGAAGCTGAATCCGAAGATCGTTCGTAAACTGGGCGACCGCAACTTCGGTGTGGGTTTCGATCAGCTGCTGATTGTTGAACCGCCATCGTCGCCGGATATCGACTTCCGTTACCGTATCTATAATTCAGACGGTTCTGAAGTGGAGAACTGCGGCAACGGTGCGCGTTGTTTCGCCAAGTTTGTGCGTGATAAGCGCCTCACTGGCAAAGACGAGATCACTGTAGAAACCGCAAACGGCAAAGCGCTGCTGAAGATCCGTGAAGACCGTCAGGTTGAGGTGGATATGGGCGCGCCGGTGCTGAAACCTGCTGACATCCCGTTTCAGGCGAATGCCGAAGCGGTGATCTACCCGATCACCGCTGCTGGGCAGACGCAGGAGATCTCCACCGTGTCCATGGGTAACCCGCATGGCGTGCTGGTGGTCGACGATGTCGACACTGCACCGGTGGAAACCCTGGGCCCGATTCTGGAGAAACACGAGCGCTTCCCGGCGAAAGCCAACATCGGTTTTATGCAGATCGTTGCGCGTAACGAGATCCGCCTGCGTGTATTCGAACGTGGTGCGGGGGAAACCAAGGCCTGTGGCACCGGTGCCTGTGCGGCTGTTGTAGCAGGCATTCTGCGCGGGTTACTGGATGAGACCGTGAAAGTGCATCTGCCCGGCGGTGAACTGGAGATCCAGTGGGCTGGCGGCGATGCGCCGGTGATCATGACCGGGCCTGCAACCACCGTATATGAAGGACAGATCTTCCTATGAGTGATGAGGCAGTTGTATCCATGGCAAACGAGATCAGCGCCGCTGACGTGGCTGCTTACCTGGAGGCCCATCCCGACTTTTTCCACAGCCACAGCGGATTACTGACCCTGCTGAGTGTGCCCCACCCATCCGGTACGGCAGTGTCGCTGGTGGAGCGCCAGACTTCGTTGTTGCGTGAGAGAAACCAGAAGCTCAATGAACGTATGTCTGAGTGGATGGAAGCGGCGCATTACAACGAGCAGCAGTTTGAGAAAACCCGCCGTATGGTGCTCAACCTGCTGGAGAGCATGACGCTGGATGATCTGTCGGTGGCGGTGGAAGATAGCCTGTGTGACGAGTTCCACAACGACGCGACGGTGCTGATGCTGTTCAGTGAAAAGCAATACGACACCAACAGCATCAGTATCATTGACCCGCGCCAGTACGGTCCCCTGACGCCGCTGGTGGTCAGCAATCTGCCTACCTGTGGCCAGCTGACCGAAGAGCAGAACAGTTTCATCTTTGGCGATAAGGCGGTACGTGTGCAGTCGGCTGCGGTTGTACCGCTGGTGAAAGGTGAGACGATCGGACTGCTGGCTGTCGGCAGCTACAAAGCGGATCATTTCCAGAGCAGCCAGGGCACCGTGTTCCTGAGCTACGTGGGTGAAGTACTGAGCCGCGTCCTGTCACGGATTCTGCATCAGGGCAATTAAGTAAATCCACGCCTCTGACACGGGGCGTGGGTGTATCGCTGGACGCTAAGGAGCAGCCCGATGATCGAATCAGAACGTCTGTTGCTGGAGCGTTTCCTGCGATATCTGGCGACGGAACGCCAGCTCTCTCCCCATACCCTGAAAAACTACCAGCGCGATATCGATCAGCTGGTGGCGTTTATGGAGCAGAGCCATATCAACCGCTGGTCTGATCTGGACAATGCAGGTGTACGCCAGTTCGCTGCGCAGCTGCATCGGCGGGGGCTCGGTGGCAGCAGTATCCAGCGTTGCCTGTCGGCGATCCGCACCCTCTACAAATACCTCTCCCGCGAACAGATCGTTGAACACAACCCGGCACTGGGCGTGCAAGCACCGAAAACCGGCCGTAAGTTGCCACAGACGCTGGATGTGGATCAGATGGATGCGTTGCTGGAGATCCCGGTCAGCGACCCGATCTCTGCGCGCGATAGCGCCATGCTGGAGCTGATCTACTCTTCTGGCTTGCGTGTTTCGGAGCTGGTGAGCCTGAATCTGTACGATATTGAGTTTCAGGACCGCAGCTTGCGCGTGACCGGTAAGGGCAGCAAAGAGCGGCAGCTGCCAATCGGCGGTAAGGCCCTGGCTGCGCTGGATCGCTGGTTGCGCGACCGAGATCAGCTGGCGCATTTTTCCGAGAACGCACTGTTCGTCAGTAAACGCGGTACCCGAATCAGTGTGCGCGGCGTTGAGCAGCGGGTTGAGTACTGGGGCAAGCGCTTGGGGGTAAAAGGCAATGTTTATCCACACCGCCTGCGTCACAGCTTTGCCAGCCATATGCTGGAGTCCAGCGGTGACCTGCGTGCGGTGCAGGAGTTGCTGGGCCACGCGGACATCTCCACCACCCAGATCTATACTCATTTAGACTTCCAGCATTTAATGGATGTGTACGAAAAGGCACATCCACGGGCGCATAAAAAAGATGATTAAGTGCATAACCTTCGACCTGGACGATACCCTCTGGGCGGTAAACCCAGTGGTGGAACAGGCCAACCATACCCTGATCGAGTGGCTGCAACAGAACGCGGCCGCTTTCACCCAAACCCACGGTCTGAGTGACTTTCCCCGCTTGCGTCGGGAGGTGCTGGAGAAGCACCCCGAGATCGCGCACAGTGTGACGCAGATCCGCATCAAACTGCTGGAGCACGGTCTGCAGCTGGCGGGGTACTCCGAAGCTGAGAGTGAAGCGCTGGCGCTGCAGGCGTTCGAGGTGTTCCTGGATGCACGCCAGCAGGTGACTTTCTTTGAGCATGCGATTGCGATGATCCGGGATCTGCACTGGCAGGGCTACCGTATCGGAGCACTCAGCAATGGCAATGCCGATATCGAACGGGTAGGACTGAGCGACTACTTTGATTTCCAGTTCAGTGCCGACAAGGTCGGTACCGAGAAGCCGCACCCGCTGATGTTTGAGCAGATGTTGCACCACGTGGGCTTACGCCCTGAGCAGGTGATCCATATCGGTGATAACCCGGTGCATGACATTGAAGGTGCTAACAACGTGGGTTTGTGGACAATCTGGGTGAATCTGGACGGTAAAACAGAGCATGTCCCGGCGACCCGCACGGTGACCTGTCTGAGTGAGATTCCCGCTGCGGTGCGTTCAATCGCCGATGAGGCGGACAGTCGCGTTACGATCTAGCGGATTGTTCCTCGAGGAACAGCTCCAGCAGATTATTCAGGAATAAACGGCCCTGTTGAGTCGGGGCCAGCCGTGCCGGGTCGTCCACCATCAGTCCCATCTGGCGTGCGCGTTTCAGCGTGCTTTGCATCGTCTCCAGGCTGAGACCGGTACGGGCCTGAAACAGAGTACTATCCACACCCTCCACCAGCCGCAGGGCATTGAGCATAAACTCAAACGGCAACGCGTCCGCCTCGATTGCTTCCTCGCCAGAGAGCCGCTTCTCCGGCTGCATATAGGCTTTAGGCTGCTTCTGTTTCCAGCGACGCATAATGCGGCCATCGGGATAACTGAGTTTGCCGTGGGCGCCCGCCCCGATACCAATATAGTCACCGAACTGCCAGTAGTTCAGGTTGTGTCTGGCCTGTCGCTTGTCGCGGGCGTAAGCGGAGATCTCGTACTGCAGATAGCCGTGCTGCGCCAGCAATTGCTGTCCCTGCTCCTGGATATCCCACAGGGTTTCATCCACCGGCAGTGACGGTGGTCGGGCGTGAAACTCGGTATTGGGTTCGATGGTCAGCTGGTACCAGGAGATATGATCCGGTTGCAGGTCGATCGCCTGTTGCAGATCGGTCAGTGCCTGTTCGGTGCTTTGCCCGGGCAGGCCGTGCATCAGGTCAAGGTTAATGGTGTCGAACAGTTGCCGTGCCAGCTGTGCTGCATGGATCGCTTCGCCCTGGTTGTGGATACGTCCCAGTGCCTTGAGTTGTTCATCGTGGAAACTCTGGATGCCGAGGGAGAGGCGATTGACGCCCGCCGCGCGGTAACCCCGGAACTTCTCCTGCTCGAACGTACCGGGATTGGCCTCCATGGTGATCTCGATATCCTTGGCAAAGGGGATACGGGCTTCGACCTGTTTTAGCAGCGAATCGATCATCTCTGCCGAGAACAGCGACGGTGTGCCACCCCCGATAAAGATGCTTTGCAGATCCCGGTTCTCGCCGCTCGCCAGCTCGGCTTCAAGATCATCAATCAGCGCTGTCACATAGGCTTCTTCCGGAATCTCCTCGCGCACTGCGTGCGAGTTGAAATCACAGTAGGGACACTTACGTACACACCAGGGGATGTGGATATAGAGGCTGAGTGGTGGCAGCGGACTGAGCATGATTAACCTTTCAGATAGGGTTTGATCGCATCGATCAGCTGGGCGACCGCCTGGCCGCGGTGGCTCAGTTTGTTTTTCTGCTCCGGTGGCAGCTCGGCGGACGCTTTATCCAGTTCCGGAATCAGGAACAGTGGGTCGTATCCAAAACCGTTGTCACCCTGCGCTTCGGTCAGGATCTGGCCCTCCCAGGTGCCCTGACAGATCAGCGGTGTCGGGTCTTCTGCGTGGCGCATAAACACCAGCAGGCAGCGGAAACGAGCGCTACGTTTCTCCGCGGGCAGGTCTTTCAGCAGTTCCAGCAACTTGGCGTTGTTGTCAGCATCGCTGCTGCCGACACCGGCAAAACGGGCGGAGTAGATACCAGGGGCACCGTTCAGTGCGTCCACCTCCAGGCCGGAATCGTCGGCCAGGGCAGGTAGGCCGGTGATCTGTGCCGCATGACGGGCTTTCAGAATCGCGTTTT
Source organism: uncultured Marinobacterium sp. (assembly GCA_947501565.1). GTDB lineage: Bacteria > Pseudomonadota > Gammaproteobacteria > Pseudomonadales > Balneatricaceae > Pontibacterium. Next base: position 12,208 of record CANMWJ010000011.1, on the reverse strand, counting down.
CAACAAAACTCAGGCCGGTTTCATCAGCGTCGCTGACGTTGAAGTCGGACTGCGGGACAACCTCCACGTCCATCTCGCCCAGAACCTGATTAAACTCCCGCAGTTTGCCTTTGTTACCGCTGGCGAGCACGATTTTACTGATCATTGATAGCCCCTCAGAAAAACGAAAAGGTGCGCGACCTGAGAGCAGGCCGGGCACCCCGGATAAAGGTTGGAATGACGTTCAGTCGGCGTAGAAGCGCTGCTCAAACTGCAGGTTGTACGCCGGCTTGTTCGGATCGGGTTGTACCTCAACGGCGATACGCATCAGCATATCGTCACTGAAGCCAAACTGACCGATATAGTAGATGGCGTTGCCTTCATCTACTTTCTTAAAGTTCATGTTCTGTTTCTGTTGCAGCAGGTTCTCGGCAGAACCTTTGACCAGTGCGGAGACCGGTTTCTTGCTACCGTCACCGTTCAGCCTGAGTACGGAGATGTTCACCATCGCCCGGCGTTTGCCGCGCTGCAATCCATAGGACTTTGCAACGTCTGGTTCGACAAAACTGCTGTTAAATGCGTTGTAATGGATCTCGTAGTCACCGTAGGAGACAAATTGGGCCGCCTGAACAGAGCCAACGAAGAACAGCGTGGTAATCGATGCAATGCTCAGCAGGCGCAGGATAAATTGAGACACTCTTTTCATAACCTACTTAGCCTCTTAGCGTGTAATCCGGTAGATGGCGATCTCACCCAGCATGTTCGGCCAGAGGTGGATCCACCAGCGGTGGCGGTGCTCATTATCCACAACGGTCCGTTCCATGATGTAGATGTTTCGCTCTACGCACAGTTGTTCAAAATCCTTGAAGGTGCAGAAGTGGATATTGGGCGTGTTATACCAAGTATAGGGCAGGAACTTAGATACCGGCATTTTGCCGCGAATCGCCAGGTAACCACGTGCACGCCAGTGGCCGAAGTTCGGGAAGGTTACGATGCACTCCTTGCCAATACGCAGCAGTTCTTCGACGATCTGATCCGGACGGTGCATTGCCTGCAGCGCCTGGGTCATGATTACGGTATCAAAGCTGTCGTTTTTAATACTGGTCAGGCCCGCCTCGATATCCTTTTCGATAACGTTGACGCCCTTTTCGATACAGCAGGTGATGTTGTCGTGGTCGATCTCCAGGCCATAACCGCGCACTTTCTTCTGCTGCTGCAGGTGTTGCAGCAGCGCACCGTCACCGCAGCCCACGTCGAGAACCCGACTGCCCGGTTCTACCCAGTTTTTAATGATTTCCAGATCCGCGCGCATCTCAGGCACCTCCCTCGTTGTTTCCGGCGGGGATGTCAGCTTCAACCCGATTCATATAGGCCGCGAAGATCTCCATGTAACGGGGGATCGGGATCAGGAACGCATCGTGTCCCTGCGGCGAGTCCACCTCGGCATAGCTGACCTGCTTCTCCGCTTCCACCAGCGCGTCAGTAATCTCGCGCGAACGCTCCGGCGAGAAACGCCAGTCGGTGGTAAAGGAGATCACCATAAACTTACAGCTGGCTTGAGAAAGAGCTTTTGCCAGATCGTGCTCGTACGGCGCGGCGGGATCGTAGTAGTCCAGCGCCTTGGTCATCAGCAGGTAGGTGTTGGCGTCAAACGCGGTGGAGAAACGCTCACCCTGATAACGCAGGTAGGATTCCACCTCAAACTGCGGATTGAAGTCGAAGCTGATCTTGCCTTCGCGCAGCTCTCGGCCGAATTTCTCACGCATGCCGTCATCAGACAGGTAGGTGATATGGCCAAGCATACGCGCCAGCATCAGGCCGACTTTAGGCACCTGATCCTCTTCGTAGTAGTGGCCGTCATGGAACTGTGGGTCTTTGCTGATTGCCTGACGCGCCACCTCGTTAAAGGCGATGTTCTGTGCGGACAGCTTCGGCGCCGCCGCGATCACCATACAGTGACGCAGACGCTCCGGGTAATCGATCGACCACTGCAGTGCCTGCATGCCACCGAGACTGCCGCCGATCACCGCGGCCCACTGTTGGATACCCAGATGGTCGGCAAGGCGTGCCTGGGAGTTAACCCAGTCCGGTACCGTCATCAGCGGGAAGTCTGGGCCGTAGGGTTTACCGGTGTCGGGGTTGATCTGGTTGGGGCCGCTGGAGCCATGGCAACCACCGAGGTTGTTGAGGCCAACAACGAAAAATTTGTCGGTATCGATCGGCTTGCCGGGGCCGATGGCGGAATCCCACCAGCCGGGCTTTTTGTCTTCGGCGCTGTGGTATCCGGCCACGTGGTGGTTGCCGGAAAGCGCGTGACAGATCAGGATCGCGTTGGACGCATCCGCATTCAGTTCACCGTAGGTCTCGATGATCAGGTGGTACTGGTTCAGAACGCGTCCGCAGGCCAGCTCCAGAGGGGTATCAAACTCAATAGTCTGAGGCTGGACGATCCCAACGGAATCTTCAGGAATAATCTCGGGCATAACTCATACTCAACTGCAAAAAGGCTAAAGGGGGCAATAGCAAGCGTTGAGCATCACATCTCGTAAAAAAGCAGAGCTTGTAGCTGGTGCAGAGTTATCGTTGAGTTCACTTCAGTGTTTCTCTATAGCAAGCAGATCCGGCAGCTTGCCGGGTTGTTCAATTCGTACCCGCTTCTGGCGGGCCAGTTCACCACTGATGATGGTTACGGCACGTTTGGTCACGCCAAACTGCTTCGCCAGAAACTTCACCAGATGGGCGTTGGCCCGGCCATCGATCGGGGGCGCAGTGATGCGGATTTTAACACTGTCGCCGTGTAAGCCCACGATCTCATCTTTTGCGGCTTTAGGTTGTAGGTGACAACTGAGAATCAGGTCGCCATCCTGCCACTGATAGCCGGACATCAGCCCAGAATCTGAGCCAGCTGTGCCTGAACGATCTGGATCACGATAAAGATCAGAATCGGCGACAGGTCCAGGCCACCAATCGGTGGAATCACCTTACGCGCCAACTCAAACAGAGGTTCGGTCAGCTGTTGAATCAGCTGTGGACCCGGATGGTAGCTGCCTGGTGCCACCCAGCTGATGATCACCGAGGCCAGCACAGCCCAGAAGTAGATGGTGAGGATAGTGTCCAACACGCCAACGGCGGAGTAGATCAGTATGGTCGCTATGTTCGGTGCGGCTTCGTGCACCAGATAGATAAGCAGCAGAGTTGCGGCTTTGACTACCACCGCCAGTACCAACGCGGACAGATCGAAACGTCCGGCACGGGGCATAACCTTCTGCAGTGGTACCAGTGGTTTGTTGGTCAGGCGTACAACGGCTTGGGAGATCGGATTGTAGTAATCGGCCCGGGCCAGTTGCAGCAGAAAACGCAGAATAACAATAAACGCGTAGAGTTCGCCTACTGTGCGGATAATGAGGGTTAACGGATCCTGTCCCATCGTAATTCCTGTACTGGCGCTATGCCGCTGATAAACCTATAGAAACACAGCGGTTTCTACCCTGATTGCTGGAAGTATAGAGCCTAACGGCGGCTTGTTGAACCTTGATGTCACCGCCGTAACTGGTTTTTCCAGCCGCTCAGTTGCTGCCCAGCTCCTTCGCCAGCTCGATCGAACGATCATTGCAGGCCTGCAGGGCGTCATCCACCAGCTCTGGCAGACCACCCTCGATGAAGGTTTTGATCGCCTGTTCAGTGGTGCCGTTCGGAGACGTAACGCGGCGGCGCAGTTCTGCCGGATCCACATCGCTGTTGCTGGCCATCTTTGCTGCGCCCAATGCGGTCTGCAGGGTAAGCTGCGTGGCGACTTCGTCGCTCAGACCCAGCTTTTTACCCGCATCGATCATCGCTTCCATCATCAGGAAGTAATAGGCCGGACCGGAACCGGAAACTGCGGTAACCGCATCCAGCTGCGATTCCTCATCCACCCACAGCGCGATACCCACCGAGCTGAGGATCTCTTCCGCCTGCGCACGCTGCTCGTCGTTGACGTAGGTGTTGGCGTACAGGCCGCTGGCGCCGGTCTGTACCAGAGCCGGAGTATTCGGCATGCAGCGCACGATGGCGTTGCTGGTACCCAGCCAGTGGTCGATGTCGTCGGACACGATACCGGCTGCGATAGAGATGATCAGAGGCTGCTGGGACTGCACGGCATCTTCAATATCCGTGCAGACCTGGTGCAGGATCTGCGGTTTAACCGCCAGTACCACCACATCGGCCTGCTTAACTGCTTCGGCATTGTCGCTGCTGGTGTTGATGCCCTGCATCTCCAGATCTGCCAGGTTTGCCATGCTCGGTTCTGTGGCCCAGATCTTCGCTGCTGGATAACCGTTGTTGATCAGACCGCCGATGATCGCACGGGCCATGTTGCCCGCGCCGATAAATGCCAGTGTAGGTTGCATGCTTGGTTACTGTCCTTAATTCTGTTTTTTACTGTAATCGCGTGGCCCGAATACCGCGGTGCCGATACGCACGATAGTCGCCCCTTCGGCGATCGCTGCTGCCATATCTCCGGACATACCCATGGAGAGCGTATCCAACGAAGGCAGTTCAGCTTTCAATGTGTTGAACAGCGTCTGCATCTGCGCAAACGCGTCGCGTTGTTCTGCCGCGTCGTCGGTCGCCTTAGGGATCGCCATCAGGCCTCGCAGGGTAACTCCCGGCAGAGCGTCAATCTCGCGTGCCAGTGTCGCTACCTCTTCGGGCAGACAACCGGCTTTGCTCTCTTCGCGGCTGATATTCACCTGGAGACACAGGTTCAACGGTGCTTTGCCTTCAGGTCGCTGCTCTGATAAACGTCGTGCAATTTTAAGCCGATCTACACTGTGAACCCAATCAAAATGTTCCGCTACCGGACGGGTTTTGTTGGACTGCAGCGGGCCGATAAAATGCCAGCAGATATCCTGCAGGTCGGCGAGCGCTTCAACCTTGTCCAGACCTTCCTGCAGATAGTTTTCACCAAAATGGCGCTGTCCCTGTTCATAGGCGGTGCGCAGTGCTTCCTGCGGACGAGTTTTACTCACTGCCAGCAGGGTGATCTCCGCTGCGTCGCGTTGTGCTGCATGAGCGGCATCAGTGATCTGTTGCTGCACCTTATTAAGGCTATCTTTGATACAAAACATAGGTAAATAACCGATCGGATTGGATTGCTGCGTCTATTCTGCTAGAACTACTTACTGGTTTAAGCTGTATTGGAATACAAGCCCTTATGGATATTACTGAACTTTTGTCTTTTGCTGTACAGCAAGGTGCATCGGACCTTCATGTGACCGCTGGCATGCCACCTCTTATTCGTGTGGATGGTGATGTGCGCCGCATCAAGCTGCCACCAATGGAACACAAGGAGGTGCATTCGCTGGTTTACGACATTATGAACGATAAACAGCGAAAAGAGTTCGAAGAACATCTGGAAGCGGACTTCTCGTTCGAAATTCCCAAGCTGGCACGTTTTCGTGTTAACGCCTTTAACCAGAACCGTGGCGCGGCGGCGGTGTTCCGTACTATCCCGAGCAAGGTGCTGACCATGGAGCAGCTGGGTATGGGCGGTGTTTTTCGCGATCTGGCCGAGCAAGCGCGTGGTCTGGTGCTGGTAACGGGCCCAACCGGTTCCGGTAAGAGTACCACCCTGGCGGCGATGATCGACTACATCAACGATACCCGCTCCGACCATATCCTCACCATCGAGGACCCGATCGAATTCGTGCACGAGAGTAAGAAGTCGCTGGTCAACCAACGAGAAGTGCACCGTGATACCCACAGCTTTGCCAACGCGCTGCGCTCTGCGCTGCGTGAAGACCCGGATATTATCCTGGTGGGTGAGATGCGAGATCTGGAAACCATCCGTCTTGCCCTGACCGCAGCTGAAACCGGTCACCTTGTATTTGGCACCCTGCACACCACCTCGGCGGCAAAGACAATCGACCGTATCGTGGATGTGTTCCCGGCGGCAGAGAAAGCGATGGTGCGCTCCATGCTGTCGGAATCCCTGCAGGGCGTTATCTCGCAGACCCTGCTCAAGAAGAGCGGTGGCGGCCGTGTCGCGGCACATGAGATTATGATCGGTACACCAGCCATCCGTAACCTGATCCGTGAAGATAAGGTAGCGCAGATGTACTCCGCGATTCAGACCGGTGCCTCCTTCGGTATGAAGACGCTGGATCAGTCGCTGACCGAGCTGTTGCAGAAGGGCCTGATCGGTCGCGAGGCCGCACGTGAAAAAGCGCATAACCCGAATGCCTTCTGAAGTTAACCTCCCGAGGAGCCTGTAGTGGACTTTACCCAACTCCTGAAAGTGATGGTGGATCGCGGTGCGTCGGATCTGTTTGTCACCGCCAATGCCCGCCCCACAATCAAGGCGGACGGTACCCTGAAACCGCTGACGCGCGAACCGATCAATGCTGAGCAGTCACGTATGTTGGTGCTCAGCACGATGAACGACAAACAGCTGGCTGAGTTTGAAGGCACCCGTGAATGTAACTTCGCCATCTCTATCCCGACGATGGGACGCTTCCGTGTCTCGGCGTTCTATCAGCGTGACGTGCCGGGCATGGTACTGCGTCGTATCAACGACTATATCCCCAGCTTCGATGAGCTGAACCTGCCGGATGTGCTGAAAACTCTGTCGATGACAAAACGCGGCCTGATTCTGTTTGTCGGTGGTACCTCTACCGGTAAATCAACCTCGCTGGCGTCCATGATCGACTACCGTAACAGCAACAGTCGTGGGCATATCATCACCATCGAGGACCCGATCGAGTTTATCCACGACCACAAGCAGTGCATCATCACCCAGCGTGAAGTAGGTATCGATACCGAGTCGTTTGAGGTGGCGCTGAAGAACACCCTGCGTCAGGCGCCGGACTGCATCCTCATGGGTGAGATCCGTACTAAGGACACCATGCAGTACGGTCTGACCTTCGCCGAGACCGGACACCTCTGTCTGGCGACCTTGCACGCCAACAACGCCAACCAGGCGCTGGACCGTATCATCAGTTTCTTCCCGCCGGAGCATCATGATCAGCTCTGGATGGACCTGTCGCTGAATCTGAAGGCGATCGTGGCACAGCAGCTGCTGCCGACCAAAGACGGCAAAGGACGTCGCGCTGCGATTGAGGTGCTGATCAATACGCCGCTGATCCAGGATATGATCCGTAAGGGTAATGTCCATGAGATCAAGGACGTGATGAAGAAGTCCACCAACCTGGGGATGCAGACCTTCGATCAGGCGCTGTTTAATCTCTACAAGGAGGGTGTGATCGAATACGACGTGGCCCTGAGCCATGCGGATTCTGCCAACGACCTGCGTCTGATGATCAAGCTGGATGCCGAGACCAACCCGGATCTGGAAAATCACGATGACGGTGGTTTCTCGTTGCAGGCTGAGGACGATTACATGGACGATCTGGGTGGCAATCCGCTCGGTCCCAAACGCTGATTAAATGCCACTGTCTTGTCCTGAAATAGTGTCAACGTTATTCAGGACGGGACACACAAAACAAAAAGGCCGCTCACAGAGCGGCCTTTTTTATTGGGCGGAATAACCGGTATGTTCAGAGGCTGAATACCGGCTGGCCGTCGATCAGGGTGTGTTTTACGCGGCCTTTCAGCTCGTAACCCATAAACGGCGTGTTTTTGCCTTTGGAGTGCGTGTCCTCTTCTGTCAGCGTCCAGCTCTCTTCCGGATCGAAGATGCAGATGTCAGCCGCAGAACCTTCAGTCAGCGTACCGGCATCCAGGCCCAGGATTTGTGCAGGTCCGGAGGTCAGTTTCTCCAGCAGCTGCGGCATCTCCATCAGGCCCTGATCAACCAGCATCAGGGAAAGCGGCAGCAGGGTTTCCAGACCGATCATGCCCGGTTCAGTCGCCGCGAATGGTGCGTCCTTCGCAGCCGCTTCGTGTGGCTGGTGGTCGGAGCAGAGTGCCTGAATACCGTCAGCGATCAGTGCCTGGCGCAACCCTGCGCGGTCCAGCTGGCTGCGCAGTGGTGGAATCAGGTGGAAAGCGCTGTTGAAGCCGTTCACGTTCTCATCGGTCAGCAGCAGGTGGTGGATCGCCACGTCGGCGCTGACATTCAGGCCGCGTTCGCGTGCTTCCATCACCATACGTACGGAGCGTTCGCAGGAGAGCTGGCCGAAGTGGGCGCGTACGCCGGTCTGCTCGACCAGCGTCAGGCAGCGTGCGACCTCGATGGTCTCTGCCGCTTCCGGAATACCGTTCAGACCCAGACGGGTAGAGGTGGTGTCCTCGTGCATGTGGCCGCCAGCAGTCAGGGCCGCATCCTGTGGCTGGAACTGCACCAGCAGGTCGTGGGTCGCGGCGTACTCCAGGCAACGCATTAGGATCAAGGAGTTGGCGACGGGTTCACGGGCGTTGGTAAAGGCGATACAGCCGGAGCTCGCCAGTGCGTGCATCGGTGCCAGCATCTGACCTTCCAGACCTTTGGTCAGGGCACCCATCGGCAGTACCTTGGCTTTGCCCAGATCTTCGCAACGTTCCTGGATCAGCTCCGCCACCGCTGTGGTATCAACTACCGGTTTGGTGGTCGGTGGTGTTACCAGCATGGTCACACCGCCGGCAACGGCCGCCTGGGTTTCAGTGGCGATGGAACCTTTGATGGTGAAACCCGGCTCACGCACGTGAGCGCAGAGGTCGATAAATCCAGGGCAGACGATCTGACCGCTGGCGTCGATCTGCTGTTCGGCTTCGAAACCTTCAGGGGCACTGCCCAGAGCCGCGATCTTGCCGCCGCTGACATAGAGGTCGCAGACCTGATCAACGTTGTTAGCCGGATCGATCACGCGGCCACCGGAAATCTTGATATTCATCTGCGTTACTCTCCGTTCGCCGCTGCCAGTTTCTGTTTTTCGGTCGCCTGACCGCTCATCGACATGGACATAACCGCCATGCGTACCGCGATACCGTTGGTCACCTGATCAAGGATCAGCGACTGTGGACCGTCAGCAACTGAGGAAGCGATCTCCACGCCGCGGTTGATCGGGCCAGGGTGCATTACCACGGCATCCGGTTTCGCCAGTGCCAGCTTATCCGGGCTCAGACCGTAGAGTTTGTAGAACTCAGATTCACTCGGCAGCAGGGCGCTGTTCATGCGCTCTTTCTGCAGACGCAGCATCATCACCACGTCCACATCTTTCAGGCCCTGTTCCATGTTGGTGAAGACGCGGACACCAAGGGCTTCGATGTGGCGTGGCAGCAGAGTCTGCGGTGCGATCACGCGGATCTCTGCCGCACCCAAAGTGCGCAGGGCGTGAATCTGGGAGCGTGCCACACGGCTGTGCAGGATGTCGCCGACGATGGCCACTGTCAGTGGCGCGAAGTCGCCCTTGTGGCGGCGGATGGTCAGCATATCCAGCATCGCCTGGGTCGGGTGTGCGTGGCGACCGTCACCGGCGTTGATCACCGCAACTTTCGGGGTTACGTGCTCGGCGATAAAGTGTGCCGCGCCGCTGTCGGAATGACGTACCACGAACATGTCGGAGTGCATCGCTTCCAGCGTCATCAGGGTGTCTTTCAGAGTCTCACCCTTGGAGGTGGAGGAGGTGCTGATGTTCAGGTTCAGCACGTCCGCTGACAGGCGTTTGGCCGCCAGCTCAAAGGTGGACAGGGTACGGGTACTGGATTCGAAGAACAGGTTAACCACGGTTTTTCCCCGCAGCAGGGGCACTTTTTTCACCTGTTGCTCGCCCATGTCGACAAAAGAGTCGGCAGTATCGAGAATTTCGGTCAGGATTTCGCGGGACAGGCCTTCCGTGGTGAGGTAGTGCTTCAGCTGTCCTTCGCTGTTGAGTTGGATCTGATTCGGATCGGTTTGCTCAAACATGGCGGTTGCTCAATTCGGCTCTCAGGGGCGGTTGCGAATTTCTAGTTCCAGGGGTTCAGGACCGGTCAGTTTGACCACCTGATCGGCACCCAGTGTCAGGGTGCCGCCGACCACGTCGGCCTGAATCGGCAGTTCGCGACGTTTCAGGTCCAGCAGGGTGATCAGGGTGACGGACGCCGGACGGCCGTAGTCGAACAGCTCGTTCATCGCCGCACGAATCGTGCGCCCGGACAGGATCACGTCATCCACCAGCAGCACGTGACGACCTTCGGTGGCGGCCGGTAGCTGTGAAGGTTTTACCTTAGGGTTGAGACCCACCTGAGTAAAATCGTCCCGGTAGAAGGAGATATCCAGCACACCCAGCGGACTTTCCAGGCCGAGTTGCGTGTGCAGGCGCTCGGCTAACCAGACGCCACCGGTGTGGATGCCGACCATCAATGGGTCTTCGATGTTGCGCTGGGCGATCAGGGCTTGCAGTTCCTGACCCATCTTTTCCAGCAGTGCTTCAACGTTAGGGCTGCCCGACGTCATAAATGTCCTCCAATCGGGTATGGCTGGGGATGCGGGTGTCGCAGCTGAACCAGCTTTCCAGAATCAATTGAGCGGCAATTCCATCCACCGATTCCTTCCGGAAGTTACTGCTGCCACCGGCGGCAAAATGAATCTGTTTCGCTTCGGATGTGCTCAGGCGCTCATCCATCAGAAAGACAGGACGTTGATAGCGTTCGTGCAGGCGATTGGCAAACTTACGTGCACGGCGGGCCATCTCACTGATGGTGCCATCCATATTCAAGGGAATGCCGACTACGATGGCCTGCGGTTGCCATTCGTCGATGATTAACGCGAGTTTATCCCAGTCGGGAATTCCGTCGCGGGCTGCCAGAGGAGGCAGGGCTGTAGCGGTTCCGGTTACTGCCTGACCGTAGGCGATACCCATGCGGGAGGTGCCAAAGTCAAAGGCCAGAACCTGTTGAAAGTCATTGCTCATGGAGCTATCAAGCGTGTCCCGTATCTGCGGAAAGAAGGTCGAGGTTGATGCCCAGCAGCGCTGCGGCGGCATTCAGGCGCTCCTCGACCGGAGTGCGGAACATTATATCGGAATTGGCCGGACAGCTTAACCACGCATTCTCGCTCATCTCCTGCTCAAGCTGGCCACCGCCCCAACCGGCGTATCCGAGGGCGACTACTTTCTGCGTAGGACCTTCATTGTTGGCGATCGCCTGCAGAATATCCACCGAAGAGGTCATGCAGGCGATGTTGTCCACATCGAGGGTGCCGGTCCAGCGTCCGGAGTCAGCCGGGTGCAGGATGAAACCGCGCTCAGGTTGTACCGGACCGCCGAAATACACCGGTTCCAGCCGGGTGGACTCGGGGTGTGGTAGCTGCAGATGCGCCAGGAGGTCGTGCAGATCCAACGGTGTCGAGCGGTTGATGATCAGGCCCATCGCACCGTCATCGTCATGGGAACAGACGTAGATCAGCGAATGAGCGAAGTAGGGATCGCTCATATGTGGCATGGAGATCAGGAAGTGTCCTTTTAAGTTAATGCTATCTGTGGGCATGACAGTTCCTGTTGAGTTGTGCGGTTTTCATCAGTGAAAACACTATGGCTTCAGTATACGACAGTATTGTTCTCAAATTTCCAGACGCGAATGATTTCCAGCTGGTCGGCGCGCTTGCGCAGCTCCACCGGGAATGGCTGGAACGGTGCGGCCAGCTCAACGATGTCGATCGCCGCCTGGTCCAGCAGCGGGCGACCGGAGGAGGAGAGCACCTCGGTGTGTTCCAGTTGACCATCTGAGTTCAGAATCACCAGCAGGCGCAGCGTACCGCTCATCTTCTGGTTACGGGCGTCCTCCGGGTAATTTATCCGACCGACCTGCAGGACCTTCTGGCGCCAGTGCTGAAGGTAACTGTTCTCCAATCGGGTGTTGTTTGAGGTGCTGGTCAGGCGTAGCACGCGTGTGCCCGGGTCTTCGTTGGCGAATGTATCCAGCGTATCCAGTCGCGCCATATCCAGGCTGCGAGCCAGCAGCTCGCTGGCAGAGGGTAGCGCTGGTGGCGGTTCTGAGGTGACGGGCGGCTCAGGTGTAATTCGCCGCTTAGGTTCCGGCGCAGTCGGTTTAGATGCAGCGGCCTGTTGCGGTTCAGAGGGCTTGAGGACCTCGGGAGCAATCGCGGGTGGGGCTTGAGGCACGGGCTTCGGCAATGTTTTTCTGGCAGCCGGGCGCACCGGTTCTGGCGGCGATATCGGAGTGAAATTTTCCTCTTGCGGCTCAACAGGTTTTGCTTGAGCGCTTGCGACATCGGATTCAGCAACAGACGCTGTTGGCTCTGGCTCTGGCTCTGGCTCTGGCTCTGGCTCTGGCTCTGGCTCTGGCTCTGGCTCTGGCTCTGGCTCTGGCT
>CANMWJ010000010.1 GCA_947501565.1 uncultured Marinobacterium sp. | reverse complement strand
CGTTCCGGTACTGGCCACGAGCGTTGCGTATTCGACTGCATCGAAGCGATCAATGCCGGTGCTGACCTGCTGTGGATAGAGACTGCTGTTCCTACAGTTCACGAAATCAAAGGCATGATGGACGACGTACGTAAAGTACACCCGAATGCGAAACTGGTTTACAACAACTCCCCATCTTTCAACTGGACGCTGAACTTCCGCCAGCAGACTTACGATGCATGGGCTGCTGAAGGCAAAGACGTTTCTGCTTACGACCGTGACAACCTGATGTCCGCTGAGTACGACGGTTCTGAACTGTCTGATGCAGCTGATGCACGTGTTAAGACGTTCCAGGCTGATACTGCTCGCGAAGCGAACGTATTCCACCACCTGATCACCCTGCCGACTTACCACACTACCGCCCTGTCTGTAGACAACCTGGCGAAAGAGTACTTCGGTGAGAAAGCGATGCTGGGTTACGTTGAAGGCGTACAGCGTAAAGAGATCCGTCAGGGCATCGCATGTGTTAAGCACCAGAACATGTCCGGTTCCGACATCGGCGACGACCACAAAGAATACTTTGCTGGTGAGAACGCGCTGAAAGCGGGTGGTGCGAAAAACACCTCTAACCAGTTCAACTAAGTTACATTAGCTTAAAAGAAAAGGACGCCTCGGCGTCCTTTTTTGTTTTCTGGCTTCGGTATCGCATCGCAGCTGTCGTTTTCCTACTCAGGCCTATGCCGCTGGCTCACATATCCTTTACCAGGGCCATCAACAATCCCTTCTCAACCCAGATCGTCACTTTCATACCATTCACCATCACTTCCGTGGGCGTCTGGCCTTTCCCGATATCGGGCACTCGCCCAAAGATTGCAGCGTCGTAACCGACTTCATAAAAAGTACGCAGCTCATTGTCTGTGCCCCGGTAACGCAGCTGGGCGGCGGTTACCCCCTTCACCGAACAGTAACGTCCACCGATCATTCGCTGGTCTGATAACGCGTATTGTGTTTCAAGAAGCGATGAGCGCGTCGGCGCAAAGTCGAGCTGGATAAAGTATTGCCGGATCTCTCCCATCGACTGTGTCTCTACATCCATCGGCTTCAACTTAAGATGGTTTTCCGCCACCTCCAGCGCAATGGCACGCATCGTCTGCTGGTTACTGTATTGCCAGCCAAAGAATGCGATGACCACCAAACAGGCTACCGCGCCCACCAGCCAAGCGGGTTTGCGCTTGGCGGGCTCTGGAACTTCAGGCTCAGCCAACACCTCCTGCTGCATAGTTAACAACTCATGTAACTGGTCTGGCGCCAACTGCTCAGATGTGACCTCTTCGCGGATCGCATCTTTCAGGGGCAGTGGCGTATGTTCAGGCGTTTCCCATGTCATCGCTCTACTCCTGTACTCTGGATAGTGGTTCATTGATCGACTTGCAGCGTTTTCTCAACCGGTGAATGCGTGAAAGAAACGTCCCCCTTGGCATCTCCAACAACTCACAAGCTTCGTCTGTGCTGTAGCCCAACACCGCCCAGTGATAAAGAATATCCCGATCCTCAACGCTCAGCTGTGCCCATAAGTCCTTAATTTCATTGGCGTCTATAACCAGCTTCTCAATGTTGATAGGCGAGATATCGTATAACGCCAACTCTTCGAAGGTTTCGCTCTGCCATCGCTGGCGGTAGCGGTAATGATCGATGTAACGATTGCGGATCAGCGCCCTTACATACGCGAGCGGACATTCAATCACCTCGTTACCCCGCTTCACTGTCACCAGATAGGATTCGATGGCTGATTGCAGCAGATCATAAGCATCATCCCTGTGCTGGCTGAGCACCATTGCGTATTGATACAGCGACTGTAGCTGGGAGTCCCCTAGCACCTGATCACTCATCAGATACCCCCTGCTCCGTTCCCGTGCTTTCCGCGACTGACATCACCTTGATACGCAAACCTTCCCGCCATACCGCTATCGGTTTACCGGGCATGAAGCCCTCGACAATATCCGCGTAGGGGTGAAGTGCCGCCAAATGCAACAGCCAGTCTGAAGACAGGCAATCTGATGACGGTGCGTCGAGCAGGATCGCTTCTCCACCATGGTGCACATCGGTATCGGCGTAGTATTGGACGGTTATCGCATATTCAATAAGGGCGAGCAGGGACAATGCCTCCCAATCATAGGCATCCGCTTTGCTCCCGTGTATCTGGGCTGCAACCAACTCGTAAAAGCGCTCGCCGAATACATTGAGATCCCAGCGCGTCGGCCGATAATGCCGCACATAAACCCTGGATAGCGCCATAAAAGCCGCGTCACCTAACAGCGAACGCACACACTGATAAATGTTGTGCAACGCCAATGCATGCACACCTTTGTAGTTATCGCTGTAAGGCCCCACAGACTGACCTTCCTGCAACACAGCGTTACTGAATGCTGCTATCGCAGTGGCATAGGACTGATTTTCTGAATTCCCGCTTCCCGGTGTACTCACGCTGTCAGCTCTCCTACTTGATTGGTACCACTCCGGTTTCTGGCATTGTTCTGAATCTGCTGAGCGACCTGCCGTTGTGCCTGAAGTTCTGCAAAGGCGGGCAAGTTGGTATCCCACTCAATCAGACAAGGCACATCACTTCGACGTTCACAAAATTTCGCATACGCCTGCCACACTGGATCTGATACCTGCGCACCGTGCGTATCGATCAACACCCCGTTCTGCTCAGTAAAGCCCGCCAGATGGATCTCTCCCACCCGCTCCAGAGGCAAACCATCGACAAACAGATCCAGTTTTTCGCCCAAATTAATCTGATTGACGTAAGCGTTGTTCAGATCGAGTAGCAGACCGCAGTCCGCCTCCTCGCACACAGCTGTCATAAACGCTGATTCGCTCAGGTAACTTTCATCGTAGGAGAAATAACGTGATAGGTTTTCGAGCAATATCTGGCGCCCCAATAGATCCTGTACCTGCCTCACCCGTCCGGCCAGATGGATAACGGCTTCATCCGTAAATGGAATGGGCAGCAGATCGTGGAAGTAGTGATCCGCATACCTATTAAAGCAGGCATGCTCAGAGACGAGCGCAGGCTGAAACTCATCGACTGCGGTTTTAAGCCGCTGCAGATAGTCACGATCAAGGGGATCAATACCCGCCAGATTAAGATTAACGCCATGGAAACTGAGGGGGTAATTAGCACGCACCTGATGCAGCAGTGCGCGGTTCAGACCACCGCCGAGGTAGTTACATACGTGCACCTCAAACCAGGGCACGTCTGGCGTTTCCCGAATCACCTCCCGCAGATGGGGAGTGCGCAGGCCCAGGCCTGCGCCTTTACAACCGTTCTCGGTCATATCGTTGCCGCAACTTATTTCGCAGGCTTCACTTTGGCAACGACGCCACCGGTGATCTTCTCGCAGGTGCCTTCAGGTACATATACCCATTCAGCATCCAGGTTGTCTGCCTTGGCCTGGCTCGCACATCCATGTGAACCGTCCAGTGCGCCGCAATCATTCATCCCTGCCTTTGCAATGCCTGCGCACTTCTCCCAGTTTTTCGGCGCATCAGGAACAGCATAGGCAGTGGTGGCAGCAGAACTCAGGGTGATAATTGTCGCGGTAATCAGTGTCTTGCTATTCATTGTTGGGTCTCTCCAAATAAAGGATGGCTAATAATCTTTTACTGAGTGGCCACTCTTTAAAGGAGACGTTTAACCCTTCGGTTTGATTGCGTGGTAACTGAATAAAACCTCACAAACTGTTCAGGCCGTCTTCACAACGAACGGGTTAAGCTATTTATCCTGCAACGTGACGTGTGACAAAGGACCTTAAATCCAGGGTTCGTTATAGGGCTGGTTTTCCGCTGCCTGCAACAGCGTTTGATCCACCACTACGATACGTACACGCGCTTCAGGCACCGCAATCGCGTCGCTGATCGCACGCTCCACATCCTTAATCAATCTTTCTTTCTGCTCCGCGCTACACACCTCTAGCAGGTCAATTCTTGCAACGGCCATGACTATCACCCTAATTCGCTTAAAGCTGTTGGTTACATACCCTGGACCTGTTCTTAACGATTACCGGCCCTCATACAAGTAACTGCATCCTATATGCCAACACTTCCTTGACGCGCTAACCGATTGAAAAGCCAACGGAACATCTGAGACGAGGGTCCGTGTACATCCGCCCCAATTGGTTGCCATTTAATCAAATGAACACCTCATTGATCATTTGCTCTATCCAAGCTCAAGCCATATAGGTATTTACCCTTAGACGATCCTCTGCGGTTCGCTTATCCTTGGGCATCTATAACAACAAGATTCGAGGATTACCCATGGCCATGGATACCACACTCCCCCCTCTTTCCGATGCCACGCTAACACTGGAAGACCGTGTAGCCCTGTTGACCTTTAACCGAGACGATCTGAGAAATGCGCTTACCGGCAGCAACCTGATTGACGACATCATCGCTACGGTTGAATGGGCAAACCGCAACACCGATGTATCTGTACTGGTTCTGACCGGCGCTGGCAGCGCATTCTCATCGGGTGGCAACATCAAAGAGATGCAGCTTCGTGACACCGAACATAAAGACGGCGCCTTCGGTGGTGACGTATACGAAGTTCAGGAGAAATACCGAGCTGGCATCCAGCGTATCCCGCTGGCGATCTACAATGCCGAAATCCCGGTGATCGCCGCCGTTAACGGTCCTGCAATCGGTGCCGGTTTCGACCTTACCTGCATGTGCGATATCCGTATCGCATCCAGCAAAGCAATGTTTGGTGAAACCTTTGTCAATCTGGGCATTATTCCGGGCGACGGTGGTGCCTGGTTCCTGCAACGCCTGATCGGCTACCAACGTGCAGCAGAACTCACACTGACTGGCCGGGTGATCAAAGCTCCGGAAGCGAAAGAGCTGGGAATCGTACTGGATGTGGTTGAACCAGAAGAGTTGCTACCAACCGCAATGAAGATGGCTCGACAGATCGCTTCCAAGCCACCTCAGGCTTTGCGTATGACCAAACGTTTGCTCAAATCAGCACAACGCCATGAACTGAAGGACTTCCTGGATATGTGCGCTGCTTTCCAGGGCATGTGCCACAACACCGCCGATCATATGGAAGCGATCAACGCTTTCGTTGAGAAACGCCCAGGTCAATATCAAGGCAAATAACCATTGCTTGAAAAGACAAGAAAAACCAAGGGTTAACCCCTTGATTTAAAAGACAATAGGCTTGTGAACTTATCACTAAAAGCACGTTACTATTGCGTTAAATCAATAGCTGACACCTACCACTAACGAGGTAGAGAAAAAGGTTAATCCAGATCAATAAAACACTACCGGCTGTAGTGGTTTAATGCGCTCCAAATTGAGTGACCGAATATTCTCTTTGGAGCGTTATCATGGAAAAGAAAGTCCTATCTACTGTTGTTGGTGCTGCACTGCTGGCTGCTGCGTCTACTGCTTCTGCGTACGAAGCGGGTGACATCATTGTTCGTGCCGGTGCAGCATCGGTTCAGCCAGATGACTCAATGACTGGAACCCTCAACACCCTTCAAGCAACCGTTGACAACAACACTCAGCTGGGTATCACTGCAGCTTACATGCTGACCGACAACATTGGTATCGAGCTGCTGGCAGCGACTCCTTTTGAGCACACTATCACTACTACAGCAGGCACTGTTGACACCAAGCACCTGCCACCAACTCTGTCCCTGCAGTACTTCCCGCTGGATAACAGCTCTGCACTGCAGCCATACGTGGGTGCAGGTATTAACTACACCACTTTCTTCCAGGAAGACAGTGCGCTGGGCGACGTTAAACTGGAAGATTCCTTTGGTCTGGCCCTACAGGTTGGCGTAGATTACAAAATCAACGACAACATGGTTCTGAACGCTGCAGTCTGGAACATCGACATTGAGACTGATGCAAAACTGAACGGCGCCGATATTGGTACCGCTACACTGGATCCATGGGTATACATGATCGGTCTGGGTTACAAGTTCTGAGCAACCCAAACGCTTTCCCCTTCGTCAAAACGCCGCTTTCGCGGCGTTTTTTCATTTCTGAGAGTTGTTCATTTCTGGAACCAGGGAAAAACTTCGTCGATCCCGACGACCTCACCACAATTGACCGGCGCGTACCCTCCAAGCTCGTTTACTGCGACCTGAAATTCTTCGCTACGTATCATCTCCAGAAAGCGCTGTATCGCCTCCTGTTCCATCATCTTCTGCTGGCACACCAGTAGATAGTATTCGGTCGCGATGGGAATGAACCTAAGACCGAACTGCTGCGCTGCAGCCTCTACACCAAAACCCACATCGGCCATACCCGCCGCGACATAGGCCGCCACCGCAGAATGGGTAAACTCCTCGTCGTCATAGCCAGCGATCTGTGACGTCGCGATCGCTTCACGCCGCAATAACTCATCCAGTAACGCCCGCGTACCAGAATCTTTCTGACGATTGATAAATCTCAGTTCAGACTTACACAGATCCGCTATACCTTTTACCTGCATCGGATTATCCGGTTGCACCATCAGACCCTGACTTCGACTGATAAAACGGATAATTTTATGGCCACGCGGTTTTAGATGACGGCTATAGGTCTCAATCAGGCGATCACTCATGATCTCAACCGGCACGTGAAATCCTGCAATATCACAGACGCCACGGTTGAGTGCGGCCAGAGCATCTTCCGCACTTTTGTACTGCACATCGAGCTGAAAACTCTCCGCAAAGCGCGGTAATAGCGCCACCGCATAACCGTGACTGGCGTGTAGACGCAAGGTTGGCTTCACCCCCTCCAGCGTGCGTTGAATCTCGATGTTCAATTCCGACGCCAGGTTATCGAGCTGGGGTTCGAGGCGCGCAATCACACGTTTCTCTGCCCATAGCAGCTTTTCGCCCAGCGGTGTCAGCCAGGCGCCCCGCCCCTTTTGCAGTTCCACCAGCGGTGCGCCGAAAAAACCCGCCCATTTGTTAAGCAGGTTCCATGCATGACGGTAAGAGATCTCTGCATCCGCCGCAGCGGCCGTCAGCTTGCCCCTCTCATCCAGCGCCCGCAGCAGCGAAAACAACGTCGGATCCAGCTGATTTCCACGCTCATCCCGGAACGACCAAGTGGGAACGACCTGTATCTTCTTAATATGCATAATCTTTCATATTTTGTATTTATCGCCTGAATGCTAAGTTTTACCCATAAAAATGAGAAATAGAACCACCATATATGAATTTTTGTGCATATATGGATCGCATTTAAAGCTTTATTGGCAAGGCAGGCATACTATGACAAGCGGCACCCCTAATTGGGACCGACAGCAGGTCGAACAGGTTATCGACTCGCTGAAAGACAAACCCGGCGCATTACTACCGATTCTGCACGGCATTCAGGATGTTCAGGGATACATTCCCGCTGATGCCCTACCGATGATCGCCGAGGCAACCAAGCAGACCCGGGCAGAAGTACACGGCGTCATCAGCTTCTACCATCACTTCCGCCAGACGCCACCGGGCAGCCATACGCTGCAGATCTGCCGTGCCGAAGCCTGTCAGGCACGCGGTGCCCGTACGCTGGAAACTTATGCCAAAGCGCGGCTGGGCATCGACTATCACCAGACCACCGCAGACCGCGAGATCAGCCTGGAACCCGTGTACTGCCTCGGCAACTGCGCCTGTGGCCCCTCTGTTCGGGTGGACGACAAGGTTCTGGGTGCCGTCACACCGGCCCGTTTCGATACGCTGGTTGAAGAACTTACCTGCACACCGCTGGAGGTGAAGTGATGGCGATTAAAGTATTTGTTCCTCGCGATACCACAGCGCTCGCCATGGGTGCGGAAGCAGTTGTCACCTCCATCCTTGCCGAAGCTAATGCGCGCGACACTGAAGTTGAGCTTGTACGTAACGGCTCACGGGGTCTTTTCTGGCTGGAACCGATGGTTGAGATTGAAACCCCATCCGGTCGTGTAGCTTACGGCCCAGTGACAGTAGACGATGTAGAATCCCTGTTTGACGCTGATTTTCTGCAAGGCGAGCAGGACCATCCGCTCGCACTGGGTGTACCGGAAGAGATCCCCTACCTTGCCAGACAACAGCGCCTCACGTTCGCCCGAGCGGGTGTAATTGATCCTGTCTCCCTTGATGACTATCTCACCCACGACGGTTTTAAAGGTCTGGAGAAGGCGCTGCAAGCCAGCAGTCAGACGCTTGTCGATGAAGTAAAAACCTCCGGCTTGCGTGGCCGTGGCGGCGCTGCGTTCCCGACCGGCATCAAATGGCAGACCGTTCTGGATTGCGACGCAGAGCAGAAATATATTGTCTGCAATGCCGACGAGGGCGACTCAGGCACCTTTGCCGACCGCATGGTGATGGAAGCGGACCCGTACATGCTGATCGAAGGCATGATCATCGCCGGTCTGGCTGTGGGAGCTGATCAGGGCTACATCTACCTGCGATCTGAATACCCAGTAGCCCACCAGATCCTTAACGAAGCGATCACCAACGCCTATGACCAAAGCTACCTTGGCGACGATATTCGCGGTAGCGGCAAACGCTTCCATCTTGAGGTCCGCCTCGGAGCCGAAGCCTATATCTGTGGCGAAGAAACGTCCCTGCTCGAAAGTCTGGAAGGCAAACGCGGCATGGTCCGCGCTAAACCGCCCCTGCCCGCTATTGTAGGTCTGTTTGGCAAACCGACAGTCGTCAACAATGTCCTTTCACTCGCGGCAATCCCTTATATCCTCGCCAACGGAGGACAGGCGTATGCCGATTACGGCATGGGCCGCAGCCGAGGTACCCTGCCGTTCCAGCTCGCCGGCAACATCAAACAAGGCGGCCTGGTGGAGCTGGCCTTCGGTATCACCCTGCGCGAGCTGGTCGAATCCTTTGGCAACGGCACATGGAGCGAACGTCCGATGCGGGCGATACAGGTGGGCGGGCCTCTGGGCGCATACCTGCCGGAATCACAGTGGGATACACCGCTGGACTATGAGGAATTTTCAGCCATTGGCGCGGTGCTTGGACATGGTGGCGTGGTTGTATTCGACGATACTGTGGATATGGGCGAACAGGCCCGGTTTGCGATGGAATTCTGTGTCGCGGAGTCCTGCGGCAAATGCACGCCGTGCCGTATAGGCGCGGTACGTGGCGTTGAGGTGATCGACCGAATCCGTAGCGGCGAAAGACCCGAAGCCAACGCTGAACTGCTGAACGACCTGTGTGAAACCATGATCGACGGCTCACTCTGCGCCATGGGTGGCATGACACCGATCCCGGTCCAGAGCGTTGTACAACATTTCCCGGATGATCTCATCCGCGCAGCCGACACAGCGGGAGAGAAATAACCATGTTGCAGTACTTTAACCCCAAAACCGATACACCGATCTCCATCGACAAAGATCTGGGCACCCCGCCGAGCCTGTCCGAAAATCAGGTGTCCCTGAGCATCGACGGTGTAGAGCTGAGCGTGCCGGAAGGTACCTCCATCCTGCGCGCGGCTGCGCTTATTGATATCAACATTCCGAAGCTCTGCGCCAGCGACAATCTGGAAGCGTTTGGCTCCTGCCGCCTCTGTGCAGTTCAGGTCGAGGGACAACGTGGATTGCCTGCCGCCTGCACCACCCCGGTCCACGACGGCATGCAGGTAACCACCCAAAACTACAAGCTCGCCAAGCTGCGCCGTAACATTATGGAGCTGTATATCTCCGACCACCCGTTGGACTGTCTGACCTGTCCGGCCAACGGTGCCTGCGAGTTGCAGGATATGGCGGGTGCAGTGGGCTTACGCGAAGTGCGTTACGGCTTCAGCGGTGAGAACCATCTGGATGCGGAGAAAGACCAATCCAACCCGTATTTCACCTTCGACCCGAGCAAATGCATCGTCTGCTCCCGCTGCGTACGTGCCTGCGAAGAGGTTCAAGGCACCTTCGCACTGACCGTCGATAACCGTGGATTTGGTTCCACCATCGCAGCGGGGCAGAAAGAGGACTTCCTTGAGTCCGACTGTGTCTCCTGCGGTGCCTGCGTGCAGAGCTGCCCAACAGCTACCCTGATGGAGAACAGCGTCATCGATCAGGGCCAGCCCGAACACAGCGTTGTGACCACCTGCGCCTACTGCGGAGTCGGCTGCTCCTTCAAAGCTGAGATGAAAGGCGATCAGGTGATCCGCATGGTGCCGTACAAAGGCGGCGAAGCGAACCAGGGCCACGCCTGCGTCAAAGGCCGTTTCGCGTTTGGTTACGCTACCCACAAAGACCGCATTAAAACACCGATGATCCGCGATGCGATCGACCAGCCATGGCGTAGTGTCAGCTGGGAGGAAGCGATCGCATTCTCCGCTGAGCGTTTTAAGAAAATTCAGGCCGAACACGGGCGTGAGAGCATCGGTGGCATCACCTCCTCCCGCTGCACTAACGAGGAGACCTATCTGGTTCAAAAGCTGATCCGAGCGGCCTTCGGCAATAACAATACCGATACCTGCGCCCGTGTCTGCCACAGCCCGACCGGTTATGGACTGAAAACAACGCTGGGTGAATCCGCCGGCACGCAGACCTTTGACTCTGTCTCCCAGGCCGACACTATTCTGGTGATCGGTGCGAATCCGACCGACGCCCACCCGGTGTTTGGCTCCATGATCCGCAAGCGACTGCGTGAAGGCGCCAACCTGATTGTCGCCGACCCGCGCCAGATCGACCTGCTCAGCACCGCGCACCGCAGCACCACCCTGCACCTGCCGTTGCGCCCGGGCACCAACGTTGCACTGATCAACGCTTTCGCCCATACCGTTGTATCTGAAGGCCTTGAAGACAACGCCTTTATCGCGTCCAGGTGTGACCAGAAGGCCTACCAGAAGTGGCGCAGCTTTATTCTTGAAGAGCAAAATTCTCCTGACGCAATGGCTGCCATTACAGGCGTGCCCGCAGAGGAGATCCGTAAAGCCGCCCGCCTCTACGCAAACGTGAAAAACGGCGCGATCTTCTACGGTCTGGGTGTCACCGAACACAGCCAGGGTTCTACCATGGTGATGGGTATTGCTAACCTGGCATTGGCGACCGGTAACCTTGGGCGCGAAGGTGTAGGCGTTAATCCATTGCGCGGCCAGAATAACGTTCAGGGCTCCTGTGATATGGGCTCCTTCCCGCACGAACTGCCGGGTTACCAACATGTAGCAGACGAGCAGGCGCGCGGTCGTTTCGAGCAAGCCTGGGGCGTAACACTCGACGATGAACCCGGCCTGCGTATTCCAAACATGTTCGACTCCGCAATCGCCGGTCACTTCAAAGGCCTTTACGTTCAGGGTGAAGATATCGCTCAGTCCGACCCCAACACCCAGCACGTTGAAGCCGCGCTGAAAGCGATGGAGTGTGTTGTGGTGCAGGATATCTTCCTCAACGAAACGGCCAAGTTTGCCCACGTATTGCTGCCGGGTTCCACCTTCCTTGAGAAGAACGGTACCTTTATCAACGCAGAGCGCCGCATCAACCGCGTACGTAAAGTGATGGCGCCTATTGCGGGAAAAGAGGACTGGGAAGTCACAGTCGATCTGGCCAATGCGCTGGGTTACTCGATGGACTACCAGCATCCGTCCCAGATTATGGACGAGATCGCCAGCCTCGCGCCCACCTTCAGCGGCGTCAGCTACGCGCTGCTGGAAGATCAAGGCAGCATCCAGTGGCCGTGTAACGAGCAACATCCGATGGGTACCCCGATCATGCACGTGGATGATTTCCCGATCGGTAAAGGCAACTTTGCTATCACCCAGTATGTCGCTACCGAGGAACGCGCCAATCGCCGCTTCCCGCTGCTGCTCACCACGGGTCGTATCCTCAGTCAGTACAATGTGGGTGCGCAGACCCGTCGTACCGACAACCAGACCTGGCACGCCGAAGATGTGCTTGAGGTTCATCCTCACGATGCGGAAGAGCGTGGCATCCAGGACGGCGACTGGCTCGGTATCAGCAGCCGCGCGGGTCAAACCGTATTGCGCGCGAAGGTGAGCGAAAGGATGCAACCGGGTGTTGTGTACACCACCTTCCACCACCCCGGCAGCGGCGCGAATGTAATCACCACCGACAGCTCCGACTGGGCAACCAATTGCCCGGAGTACAAGGTAACCGCCGTGCAGGTAGAAAAAGTCAGCCAGCCATCCGAGTGGCAGCAGAACTTTGAACGCCTCAACCAGCAACAACAGAGTCATCTGCTCAAAGGCCGCAAAGGCAGACAAGAGAAGGAAGCGGGCTAATGGCTTGTGAAATGACTCAACCCAAGCCGGGCACAGACCTGTCGCTGCCGAAGCCAACACAGGAAACATCGGTTCAGCGTTGGCAGCATGGTGAGATCAGGCACACCCAGGATACGATCGCCGAGGAGGTTGCCGTAGCACTGGTGTATAACGGCATCTCTCACGTCGTAATGATGACCAGTCCCAACGATCTGGCCGACTTTGCTCTGGGATTCAGTTTGACCGAAGGTATCCTGAAAAAGCCCAGCGAGCTGTACAGTGTCGAACTGGTCCCCAACGAGCTGGGGATCGAAGTGCAGATGACGATCAGCGCCCAGCGCTTTGCCGAACTCAAGCTGCAACGCCGCAACCTGACTGGTCGCACGGGCTGCGGGCTCTGCGGTGCGGAATCCCTGCAGCAGGCGATCCGAACGATAGAACCGATCACCATACAAAGGACGATCACCGATACAGCCGTCCAGCACGCGGTGCGACTGCTTGAACAGCATCAACCGATGCAGGCAGAAACAGGCGCGTGCCATGGAGCAGCCTGGTGCAATGACGCGGGTGAGATTATGCTGCTGCGTGAGGATATCGGGCGCCACAACGCCCTCGACAAGCTGATCGGCGCACTGCAGGGCAAGGAATATGATCTATCGCAGGGATTTGTACTGATCTCCAGCCGCGCCAGTTACGAGATGGTACAGAAAGTCGCTGCAATCGGCATAGGTGCACTGGTTGCTGTCTCTGCTCCAACGAGGCTTGCACTGAAGCTCGCCCGTCAGGCCAACCTTCAGTTAATCGGCTTTGCCCGCCCGCAACGCCACGTACGTTATAGCCCGGAACCGATTTCTGACCAGCCCGGCCATTCTAAAGAGGATCGTTCATGACCAACGCACAACTCGATCACCTGATCCGCATGGCGAACCAGATCGCCGACAACAACACCCACCACGACACCGAATCAGAAGCGGTAGAGATGGTTACCACCCACCTGAAGAAGTTTTGGGCGCGGGCGATGAAACAGCAGATCGTGGAATATGCACTGAACGATGGGCAAGCGCTGAACCCGGTCGCCAAACAAGCGATCGACCAGCTTGCCCTACACTACGCCCCAGCCAGCAAATAAACACCACATACCCCGGTAGGTTGGGACGAGCGCAGCGACTCCCAACTCTTCATATTTCAAAGCAATCAGTTTGATTGTAGGTTGGTCATCTAAATTGACGTTGGGCAATGCTGCGCATTGGCCAACCTACGAATTCCGTGCGCGGACGGCCATCGCTGATACGACTCCCAACTCTTCATATTTCAAAGCAGTCAGTTTGATTGTAGGTTGGTCATCGCCCCAAGCGATGCCCAACATATCAGGCATTGGAATCAGGCTTGGTCATCTAAAGAGATGTTGGGCAATGCTGCGCATTGGCCAACCTACGGCTTGAATGTATGTAGGTCAGCCATCGCACAGCGATGCCTGACAAAGAGGACCGTGGTGACGGGAGGAGTTTTACGGTTGGTACTGCACAACTAGTTTTAACGCTGTCCGGATTCCATAATAAAGCGCTCCAGCTTCTTATCGATACCCAACACATGACGTTTGAGCCATTCGCGCAGGAAGATGGATAAACTCTCGCGCAGGGCCTCATTGTAATCCTGACTCTGGTCCACCATCATCGCCAATTCACGGCGGAACTTATTATGCGCAGCGAGATGTTCTTCACGACCCGGATAATTCAACTGCGCCATATACTCCTCTTCCAGGGCGAAGTGGTGCTCGGCGTAGTCGTTTAAACGGGCGAAGACGGTGTCGTCCAAGTGATTGGTCTTGATCTGATCGATCAGGTGAAAAAGCTCCTGATGTTGCCTGTCTTGCCAGATCAGTTCGCTGGTTTTCTGCATTTATCCCTACTCGGCTGTCGTTCTCAAATCAGTGAGGCTTATCCCTTCTCTGATCTTTAGAGTACGCGCAAGGCAAATGTTTCGCACTGACACCCATCAACCCGCTTGATCTGGCACCTGAGCGGAGGCGATCACTCCTCCTTAATAAACTGATTTTCGGCGAACTCATTTTCGCGGCTGAGTTGATGCAGCTTTTTCTCACTGTCCAGCCAGCTGATGCTCAGGGTCTGATCGCAATACTTCTCCTGCTCCACACGTAGCGTGTAAAGCAGTCCCTGCTCATCCCCCAGCTTCCACTGCAATGCGCCACTCACGTGTTTCGGGCTTCCCTGATCATAGAGCGTACCCCGTGCGCTATGCAGCGCTGAAGCCTGATACTTCAGGAAGTGATCAAGCACAAAGGGTGGCAGATCTGGCCCCTGAATCGGAACTGCCTGCCCATTCACTGTATAGGTATAACGCTGGTGCTGGATATAGCGCATCTCGCAACCACGGGTATCGTCATCACTGTCCCAGAAAACGCCGTTGGCACCGGGAACCATATTGTCCTGAATCAGGCTATTGAATGCACGACGTCCCTTTTTCGCTTTACCACGATAGGAGAGCACCATCTGACTCAAGCATCCCCGTTGTTTGCTGAGCATCAGATGCACCTCTACGCCCCCTGCACTCTGGTGCCAGGTAAACCGTTTAAGCGCATCACTAACATGATTCACTTCGGGTTCTACCGTAAAGAAATGGATCAGGCCTTTATCGGCTACGTTGATCGGCAGGTTCTGCAGTTCCTGAAACAACTCTGCAACCACCGGTGGCACGGCGTCAGGAACCTCATCTTCAAACACAGCCCACTGATCTGCGCGATACTCACGCTTCTCAATCATGTAAAGATTAGTCGTACATTCAGGATCACTACCAAAAGCGAACGCTTGCGAGGAGAGAAAGAAAACCGCACCGAACAGCGGGATAAGCGCTTTCATAAGAACAACTTCTCTATGAATATCTGAGAGTTAGCATCGATAGTTAAGAGCAAAACTTCGCTCGACTTAAGTTACTAACTATAGCGTTTTGCTGCAGATGACAAAACCCAACATTCGCTATTGATACCCAAACAGGCTATTTACCGAATTGTCATTTTCAGGGGATAGAGTACGCGGCTACGCCCAAGCCAGTAACGAGACAGTTCTTAACAAGGCGGTCCTTAACGAGACAAGCTATGGAATATACATCGATCATCGGGTACGTCGCAGCCTTTTGCACCACCGCGTCCTTTATCCCACAGGTGCTTCATATCCTTAAAACCGGCCAGGTGGATGGAATCTCTCTGCAGATGTATACGATCTTCACTTTCGGCGTAGCCTGCTGGCTGACCTACGGTTTTATCATTCGGGATATGCCGATGCTGATCGCCAATCTGATCACCCTGATTCTGGCCTGTTCGGTGCTCGGTTTAACGCTCTGGAAACGGATGCGTTGAGTATCTAACCTGCCCGCTTAGCTTACTCTCACGCGCTGTTTTCTCCGCCACTGTACCCAGCCATGCAGCAGCAATATACCCACCACAACCACACCGCCTTGCAGGGCCGCATCGGAAGGAACCTCGTCCAACCATAACCAGGTCCAGAGCGGACCAGCAGCCGTTTCCAGCAGCATCAGCATACCCACCTCAGCGGCAGGAATACGCATCGGCCCCAGTGTGATCAGCACAAAAGCCAAGGGCAGGATCAGTACACACAGCAGCAACATCCAACCCCACTGCGCGCCCTCAAGGCTGAACGGCTCGCCGAACGCAAAGCTGATCGCTGCGATCAGAAAACCTGACAGGATCAGCGCCGGACTCATATCACGCGGCGCCAGTGCCCGGTCGTTGACGAATTTTGCAGACAGACAGAGCGCGCAGAGCATCGCAACCAAGTCACCTGTCAGATTAGGGCTGCGCCAGGAACCCGCCAATACCCAAGCGATTCCACCCATGGCTATAACAATGGACAACCAAGTGAACAGACCGGACTTTTCGCCCAGAAATGCGCGTGACATCAACGCCGCAAACAGCGGTTGTGCACTGATAATGATCAGAACATTGGCAACCGAGGTCATCATGATCGCCACGACAAAACAGATCGCGCTGCAGGTAAATAACAGCGCCGATCGCATATACCCGGCATCCATACTGAACAACGCTGTGCCCGGTTTGCGGTACACACACCAGAGTATGATCGCCACACTCATCAACAATCCGCGCCAGAACAACAGATCAAACGCCTCCCGATCGATCAGCCGGATCAGCAACGCGTCAAAACTGAGAAGCAGCACACCCAATGCGGTCAGTATCAGTCCTTTTGTGTATTCGGCGTGCATTCAATGCCCTCAATCTATGGATCAGGAAAAGACCCGGTCACGCATGAACGTTGCCGGGCCTCTTAGGGAAAGGATTAGTTAATCGCGGGGCTTTTCATCGAGAGTGTTCATCCACTCCTCATCCTTAGCTTCATCGCCCTCACTGATCATATCGACCAGATCGGAGGCGGCCTCCGGAATGTTCTCTACTACCGCAACCGCCATATCGAGGGCATCATCCGGCGCAACCTCACTCAAGCGTTGCACCAACTCCACGGCCGCGTCATGTTCAGATTCCGGTTCATCCAATGTTTCGGTCTGGGGCGCTTCCTCGCCCCCAACCTGAGCAGAACTTTCATCCGGCTCGCCCTCCGCCAGACTTCCCGACAGTTCCGCCGCAACGGCGACAGCACTCTCCGGCTCTACCTCCACAACGGCAACAGCCACATCCAACGCTTGCTCCGGCGCAACCTCGGCAAGTCGGGAGACCAGCTCTGCGGCGCTGGAGGCTTCCTGATCTTCCTGTTCAACACCTGTAGCCGCTGACTCCACCGCTTCCTGGGTTTCACTTTCCATCAGGCTAATGGCAACACCTGCAGCAACTTCTGCAGCACTCTCCGGCTCGGCTTCAACCATCGCGACCGCGACTTCCAGTGCTTTCTCCGGCAAAGCGTCTGCCATACGCGATGCCATCTCGGCATTTACTTCATACCCACTCACTTCCGGAGTCTCTTCAGATTCCTCTGACACTTCCGGTTGTTCTGCCACCGTTTCTGATGGTGTCTCACCAGACTTTTTACCTGATTGCCCATCGGTTTCAGAGGTTTCGCTATCGCTCATGGTCGACAGGACTTCGGTCACCACCTCTGCCGCGTTCTCCGGATCGGCTTCCGCCACCGCTACAGCAACATCGATCGCTTGGTCAGGTGCTGCTTCGGCAAGACGCGATGCCATCTCAGCGGTACTCTCAAGTTCGACGGTATCGCTCTCTGTCTTGTCGGTTTGCATAACTGGTTCAGTCTCGCCGGCCATCTCGTCAGGAGTGGAAAGCGTGCTGACAAGTTCAGCCGCAACTTCCGCCGCACTTTCCGGTTCCGCTTCAACTACCGCAACCGCTACATCCACGGCCTGTTCCGGCGCAACTTCGGCTAAACGTGCAACCAGATCGACCTGCTGCTGGAAAGCCATTTCAAACTGTTCGAGTGAAGCAGGTGCTTTTGCCTGTTCTTCCTTGCGGCTCAGCTCAGCCGCTGCAGCGATCAGGTCACTGGACATATAACCCTCTGCAACCGGCACCGCAGTTTCGGGAACCGCATCCACCATGGTCGCAGCGACATCCAGCGCCTGCTCGGGTGCCGCTTCCCAGATCTCTGCCGCGATATTAACCGCATCCTCCTCACTGGTATCGTCTTCACGATCAGCAGGACGCAACGCGTCACGCTCTTCAGCCAGTATCTTCGCGTAATACTCAGCAACTTCCAGCGCTGATTCCGGTGCTGATTCCGCTGCTACCCGTGCCATCTCCATTCTCAGATCCGGGAATGTCTGGCCGATCTCAGCTGCAACCGACACCACCTGTCCGGGGTACCACTCCGCCAGCTTAGTTACCAGCTCGTAGGCCAGATCCGGTTTAGCGGTCACGATTGAGCGGGTAACCTCCAGAATCTGGAACGGCACCACTTCACGCATGGCGGCGTATAGATCCAGCACGTTTATGCCATCAACTTTTGCTACCGCACCCGCCACTTCCACACTCAGTTCAGGATTAGTGCGCGCAATGGTCTTTGCCATTTTTACCGCAGCTTTAACATCACTTTCAGCGACATTCACCACAGTTTCTGCTTGCGCACTTAGTGGGTATTCAGGCTCCACATATTCGGTACGTGGATCGAGATCCACCATTGCCGGGATAGCAGCCCCCTGCATAACGAAGTGTTCCTGATCCTCCACTGGCAGCGCTTCACGCGCCTGCATCCGGTAGATTACAAAGGCCGCCAGCAGCACCTGCACCAGCGCCAGGAAGTAGAACAATGCCGCGTTACCCAGTAGCTCCATCACCAACGAAGCTGAGTACGGCCCGATAATGCCGCCCACGGAGAACGCCAGGATCATACAACCCATCGCCGCAACCATTTCGGACTGACGCAACTTATCAAACGCCTCAGAGATGCTGAGCGGATAAGTACAGGCGATAATGCCGCAGGTGATTGCTGTCGACAGGAACACCGCCCAGATCACACCCAGCGGCGCCATGATATTTACCGTGATACATGCCCCGGCAGAGATCAGCAGCAGACAAAGAAGCACAGTACGACGGTCAAAGCGGTCCGACAGATAACCGACCGGGAACTGCAACAGGAAAGCCCCCAGAATGGCGAAACCCACATAAAGCGACAGCTGGAAATCGACGATGTCGTACTCTTTGGCGAATACCGGCAGCAGGTTAAATGCCGCCGAGTAGATCAAGCCTGACACCAGACAGCTGACCACACCCAATGGGGAGATCCTGAACAGCGCCCGCAGGGACATCGTGCTCACCTCTTCCACCTTCGGTCCCGCATGGCTGCTGAGCACAATCGGAATCACCGCCAAGGTCAGCAGCATACCGCCGACTACAAACAGGGTTGCTGACTCTGGACTGGCCATATTCATAAAGAACTGACCAACAAACAGGCCCGCGAGTACGACCGCGTTGTAGATCGCCAGCACCTTACCACGGGTCTCTTTGGTGGAAGCGTCGCTCAGCCAGCTCTCCATCGCCGCAAATGCACAGGCGTTACAGAAGCCGAGCACCAAACGCATCAGCCCCCAGATTTTGGGATCGGTGTAGAGACTGCAGATCAGGATGCTGGCCGCACCCAGCGAGACACAACCGGCAAACATACGGATATGGCCCGCACGGATAATCAGGTTCTTACTGTAGATCGCCCCCAGCAGCAGGCCCACGTAATAAAGCGACTGCACCAGACCGATCATATCGGTGCCGATCCCGTCCAGCTCCATGCGGACAGGCATCAGCACGTTCATCAGGCCATTGCCAAGGAACAGAATAAAACAGCTGATAAATAGAGAGATCAGTGAGATGAACGTCGTTCCCACGGCTGTGACCCTTCAAGTGAAATTCCGGCAAATTACCCCAAGCCTGTGCCAGTTTGCCTGCCGGGGATATAGCCAACGCGATACCAATGTTAAGTCCACCGCCCATAACGCGGAGGAACGACAAAAGCCGACAATTGACTACAGCATAGCTCCGCAAAGAAAAGAGCCACTGTCGCAAGGGTCGGCATAACATCAATCTACTCTGAAATCCGTTTCGGCCTCCGGCTGGAGGAACCTGAACGTTGCCCGGACGGGTACGGATCACTCGGTATATGAGCGCGCAATTGTAGTTCAGCACGCCCGGGAATTAATACTCTTTATCGCACGATTTTTAGTAATTTTTCTTATGCAGTGATGAGAAAAACTATGTTTTCTCCATACTTTTTGAGGTGGGCTTGCGGGATTTAAATAGGGTCGACCGAACTTCGACAAATTTCTGGAGGACTATGCGTTAAAGGGGCAGACAAGGGCAAGGACGGCAGCCCTGGCGCGGTAAACCACCACTGAAGGCAGCTTAACGTCTACTTTTGGCACCAGCTAAGAATGGGAGGATTGGTAGCAAAGCAAAAAAAAGTGCCAATTTTACTTGGCACTTCCACTAATCGCCGAAAGCCCCCTTTACTGTTCAGCTGTATTCTCTAATTCAGTTTTTTATTCCAAGGAGAAACAGCATGAACCACTCAGAGATGCTGAAAAAGATAAAGGAATGTGGGATCGCCCACCAAACCATTGCAGACGTGTTTGGTGTTAAGCGGCAATCACTCGATAACATCATCAATCAAACGAACAAAGACCCTTTGAAAGAGCGTCCTGATCGCGTTGACTCACTTCGCCACTATCTCAAGCAGCGCGGTCACGTACAGGCACTTGCAATCTTGCACACCTACCTGCGGGAGAACCAACCCCGCAATGTCTCGCCCGACCGGGAGCTTTACGAACTTAGTGAGACCCCCTGTACACATCTTTACGTTCTGCTTCCCACAAATGACACCTATTGGCTAGAGCACGTACTGCCGATAATCAGTAATGACGGTCGCGCTACAGGCAATATGCGTACAATTTACTTCATTTTTGGCAACGAAAAGCAGCCTCATGACAGGCTATGGCGTGAAATCAACTATATTTGTAAACAGAAAGCGCCTCTGCGATTTAACGCCAAGTCCGCCTATATCACCTTGCCTGAAGGTTTCCCTCCGAGTTTGTTTGTTGACAATAAGATGCTCCAATTCGGTGATGAAGGCCTCATTCCCTGTTCATCGATGCTCGCAGACTACTGGCAACCAATGCTTCCCAGTAATGTGACCGCTTTGGATTACCAGCCACTTGGAAACAACCCCATTGATAGCTACTGGGATGGTAGCCAGCAACCGGCGGCTGACGATGGTAAAACCTACACAGTTATCTGTGATCACGGCGGCGGTAAAACAACCACGCTTAAACTGATCGCTATCGGGGACAGCAACTGGATGCTCACGGTAAGCTGCTTAGGAATCGATGATTATCAACGCCTGAAGGTTGTCGATAACGCGGGACATCACTGGGTCAATGCCGAAGGCCAGTACCTTCCCTGGCAGGGATTTTGGCCCTACGGTGATTGTGATCCATCGCTCTATCTGGACGGTCTGCGCTTTGTCTTACAGGAGTAACCCATGAATACGGACACTATCAATCTCAACATCGCCTTCCCCGTTACCCAAAGCCACCAGTTGGTGTCCATCACCGCACGGGAGCAACAACATGGAACGATCGAAGCCGAAGCAGGGTTTCTGTATGAGACCCCCGGACTCACTGCACAGGAGCGTAAGGGCTATTGCGACCGCCTTGTGATGCTGTTGGGTAAACGCAGCCCGGATATCGCGCTGTTTTATATGTATGAAGGAACTTCGGAGCATCAGACATGGTCTGGCAACAGCCACCAGCTTTCCAGCTATATCGCCTATGCTCGTGCGTGCAGCGATAAAACGCTCACGAATACATGGCCAGCAACATGTGCGTCAGGAACTGTCGGCAACAATGGTGATATTGGACCTGTAAGATCCAGTGGAGAAGCCTTTGAAGACAAGCTGGAAACCATCCTCAACGCTCAGCAAGCCCCACAGTACTTCCTCTACTCTAGCCAGCAACCTCTTTCCACAGACTGTAAAGGTCTTCTGAAAGAGCTGGAACGCTCAGGAATCACCTGCCTGGCAATTGATTCAGTAAATGATATTCCCGAAGAGATCACGTCACTGAGCAACAATACTACTGCGGATAATCAGAAGCCTAACCACCAGCCGCCAGTATCTAAGCCAGTGAACAAGAGTAGCTTTAGCCCAAAGCTCGTCTTGGCAATGCTGGTCGCGTTAGTTGCAGTCCTTTTTCCATTGATGTCCGACGTAATGACCCCAGACACATCTGACTCCAACTTGGACAATCCCGCAACAGCACCACTTTTTACTAAAGTTCAGCCTGCCTATGAGTTTGCAACATCACCCGATAACCGTACAACGC
This sequence comes from uncultured Marinobacterium sp., assembly GCA_947501565.1. Lineage (GTDB taxonomy): Bacteria > Pseudomonadota > Gammaproteobacteria > Pseudomonadales > Balneatricaceae > Pontibacterium. The sequence continues at coordinate 125,878 of CANMWJ010000010.1, read as the reverse complement.
TAAAAGGAGGTGACAAGCTTTCAGCTGGCCGTGTGTTCGCCAAACTCAATGTAAAACAAGCTGGTCACTACTATTGGTTTGTCGTTGGCCAGAACCGCAAAGCCAACGAGCCGCAAGCACCCGTTTTGGTGGCGGAGCTGTTCAAAATTGCAGGAAAAAATCGCCAGATCAACACCAACACCGTATTTAACCCTCTCCCCCACGGCATGGAACAAACCGATGATCCCGGCTATCTGGAGTTCATCCTCGTTGGTGCAGAAAAACCCAACCTTCAGTTGGAAACACTGCTAATCCACCTTAAAAACGATGGATTTAACGAAGATCCAAACGTTTCGCAGGTATTAGAAACATTGATTGCTCGTCTGGAACCGAATCAGGTCCAGCGTACGCGCTTTAATTTCTGAACTGAGCACCTTACAGCACCCGACAGGAGTCACACCCTATGAACATCAAGACAACCGCATACGCATCACTGGCGACAGCCGCGCTGACAAGCTCTATCGGTATCAGCCACGCAGAAGACACCGTTGAGTACAAAGGCCCTAGTCAGTTTTGCATGACAGCCACCAGCTGCAGCACAAGCTGGTCGGTGAAGGTAAACCCAAATACTTCGGACACGCAGCCCGATGATACGCCCACCCCCGTTGCTGAGGATGCGCCGTCAAGCATCGCTATTATTCCGCCAACAATTGAGTTGAATAAAAGTGCGTCTGTAAATTACCGCTGGAGTCCATCAGGGCAGAACGGCCGTGTCTATCCTTTGCAAAGTGGCTCACAGCTTTACAATAAGGATCAAATCACTATTGAGGTCTCTACCAACACAGCTGGCTATATGTACCTGCTGTACGCAAACAGTCAGGGGGAAGTCACTGAGTTGATTACCGCATCAGGCTATATCAACAACCGTTTCAGCGCTGGCGAAGTTCGTCACCTGCCTAACAAAGCGTCTGATGGCAGTACCCAACATTTCTATCTTGATAACGTTCCCGGAGCAGAGACATTCCAGCTCATGGTCTCTGATAAACCACTTAGCACGCTGATCGATAAGATCACTCACGGCCGTGTTCATACTCACCAGCTCCCGCCTGAAACCAAAGGCATGAAGATCGGCAAAGACACAATCCCTGAGGTGGCACAGTCCAACCGTCACACATTGATCTGTGATCACAAACAACCCTATTGCCGCCAGAGCTTTACCATTCATCATTTGCCGGGTGTACGCCCCTGATCTTTCTTCTTAAACTCTACGTTGGTACTCACAGGGAGGTTAAAGGTTGAAAACACGCAAAAAAGCTAATCTTGGTTTTATCGCACTGTCTTTAGGGATCAGCAGCCCAACGCTCATCTACTCAGTGCAAGTAGAAGCCTCTCAGCGTAAGGCACTGATTATCGCCAACGCCAGCTATCCGATTCTAAAAACAGGTCAGAATTTATTTCGTGCACTCAACTCCCCGAAATATGACGCGGTCTTGATGCAAAACGTTTTGCAGGAACATGGGTTTCAGGTGCCGGATAAGAACATCATCAAAGACGGCGACAAGCGAACAATAACGCGCGAAGTTAAGCGATTTGTCGATACGCTAAAACCTGATGACACCGCCATGATTTACTTCACTGGCCACGGTGTCGCCCTTAGTACCGAACATGGCCGAGTCAACTACCTGCTTCCCAGTAAGCAGGGGTTTGCCTCCAAAGCGGATATAGAACACCACGCAGTCAACGCCCGTTGGATACTTGATAGCCTCAGCGAAAAGCTCCCTGATGGCAGACCTATCCTGGTTTTAGACGCTTGCCGCAATTCAGTTTCCAGCCTTGCACCGATTAAAGGCCTTAATCAGGTTGAGCTGATCGGCATGGAAAAAGCAGATGCATTGGTGGTGTACAGCACTAAGCAGGGGTATACCGCATACGGCAACAAAACCGGGCCATCTGTTTTCACCGAATACTTTGCAAAAAACTTACGTGAACTCGCCCACAAGCCAATATCAGAGACCCTGTGGAAGACCCGAACGGATGTCAGCCGTGAGAGTATGCGCCGCTATAACGTTGAGCAGATTCCCTGGGAAGATAATGGGTTTCGCGGAGAGCGCCCATTCTGTTTTTCACCTGCCGGTTGTCAGCCTGATCAAAGCATTCAGATAGCCGAACTTCAGGCACGTATAAAGCAGTTAGAGCAGCAGCAAACTTCAACTCCAATTGCCGTCCCGACGCCTTCTAAAAAAGCCCACCAGCCATTGGAACAATTTCAGGATAGGCTAGTAAGTGGTGGTAAAGGCCCAGTGATGGTCTCAATCCCCGGTGGCCAATTTCAGATGGGCGATAGCCAAGGTATTGGACACGACGATGAGCTACCCGTTCACCCCGTAAACATACTTCCCTTTGCGATGGCTAAATACGAAGTCACAAATGCACAATATGTGATGTTTCTTAATGCCCTACAAAAGCGGGGCACTAAAGCAAAGCCATGGTTTGAAACAGTCGAAGAAGATTCAAGCAGCCATATTACTCAAACCGATAACACCTTCAGGGTCAGCCCCGGATTCGAAAAACATCCGGTAAACAATGTGAGCTGGTATGGAGCTAAAGCTTATGTCCGTTGGCTAAGCCAGCAGACTGGCAAGACATACCGGCTACCAACAGAGAGCGAATGGGAATACGCCGCGCGGGCAGGCGGTACCAAGGCTTATAGTTGGGGAAACGAAACTCCTGTGTGCAGCTTAAACGCAGAAAATGGGGCAGTGTTTTCAAAATGTATGACAAGAACTCGCGCCGTCGATACCTACCAGCCCAATGGGTTTAAGCTCCACCATATGCACGGCAACCTCTGGGAATGGATCGCAGATTGCTATAAAGCTAACTACAAGCAAGCTCCAAATGACGGCTCTGCATTAGCTTGTAAAGTAACAAACCCGCATGTGCTTCGCGGCGGCTCCTGGAGCCTTAATCCAGGATCGCTGCGTGCGGCTTACCGTTACGGGAACCATCCCGGCTTCCGGAGCAATGATGTGGGTTTCCGTGTTGTTCGTTCTGACCCATGATGCTCTTTGATCTATGGGGGGGGGTGCAGGGGCGCCCCCCTGCCATGCGATTTTTTGGTGATAATTAATTACGATTTGCGATGGCCTGTACTGAACAAATGGATGTTGCTTCGCGGCGGCTCCTGGAACAATAATCCAGAGAATCAGCGTGTGGCGCTCCGTAACAGGAATCATCCCGACAACCGAAACAACAATGTGGGTTTTCGTGTTGTTCGTTCTGCCATATATTTTCTGTGCTGATATTACTCACGTTTGTCGACTACGGTTTACATTGGAGCATCAGCGGTAAAATGGCGAGTAATTAGTCCAACCTGGTGACAGTGCTGTATATGTTTCACAGGTAAAGACAACCACCTTAATCTCCTCAGCTCACACCTGAGACCAAAGGTTTCAAGATCGGGGGGATACGGAGCAAGCTACAGCACTTCCTAGTAAACACGTTGACCTGCGATCATAAACAGCCATATTGCCGCCAGAGTTTTACCATTAACCATTTGCCGGGTGTACGTCCCTGATCTTTCTTTTTACACTCTGGTGTCTGTATTAACAGGGAGGTATCACGTTGAAAGTACGCATCAAACAAAATCTAGGTATTATTACTCTATTAGCGGGTGTTAGCAGCATAACGCTGACTTATGCAGACAAGAGTGAAGCTGCTCAGCGTAAAGCGTTGATCATTGCTAACGCCAGTTACCCTCCTGTAAGCAGACACCAAAATCTGTTTGAAACCCTGAATGCACCCAAACATGACGCTATTTTGATGGGAGAGGTATTGCGTGAACACGGATTTCACCTCCCTGATTCACAAATCATCATGGACGGCGACAAATATTTAATCATCCGCAGCGTAAAACACTTTGTTAGTACGCTACAGCCAGACGATATTGCGATGATTTACTTTACCGGTCACGGTATTGCAATAAACAGCATTAATGGGCCAGTAAACTATCTACTACCCAGCAAACCGGGGTTCGCCTCTAAGGCCGATATTGAACACCATGCCATTAGTGCCCAATGGGTACTCGACAGCCTGAGCGAAAAACTGCCTGAAGGTCGCCCTATGCTGGTGCTTGATGCCTGCCGTAACTCCATCGATACAATGTCACCAGTAAAAGGCCTGAAAAAGGTTGAGCTAATCAGCATGGAGAAAACCGATGCACTGGTTGTATACAGCACAAAGCAGGGAACGCAAGCACTGGGCAACGTGACGGGCCCTTCAGTCTTTACCAAGTACTTTGCAAAAAACCTACGTGAGCTTGCCCACCGCCCTATCAGCGAAACCCTGCGCCAAACCCGCACCGATGTTAGCCGCGAAAGCAAACGTCGGTATAATTTTGAGCAGATCCCTTGGGAAGATAACGGGTTTCGAGGTGACCGCCCCTTCTGCTTCGCGCCACAAGGCTGCCAAACGGCTAAACCTGACCAAAGTGCCCTGATTGCAGTGCTTCAGCAACGTATTGAGGAGTTAGAACGACAGTCTAAAGTCGTGGATATTAAACCTGCACCAATAGCCCCTCTAGTAGCTAATACTGACAAACCAATTGATCAATTTAAGGATCGGCTCGCGAGTGGTGGATATGGGCCAGTTATGGTTTCAATTCCAGCAGGAATATTTCAGATGGGTGATATTCAGGGCAATGGAGCCAAGGATGAAAAACCTGTTCACACCGTGAAGGTTCCCGCATTCGCAATGGGTAAGTATGAGGTTACTAATGAGGAATATGTGTACTTTCTAAATAAAGTAGATAAACACGGAACAGAGAACCGACCCTGGTTTTCTACATCTGATGAAGATCCTTCAAGCAAGATAACCACAGCATTTTTTACGAATTATAAAGTCCAGACTGGTTTCGAGGCGCATCCTGTTACCAACGTTAGTTGGTATGGTGCTAAAGCTTATGTTTCGTGGCTTAGCCAGCAAACCGGGCAGCAATACCGCTTGCCGAGTGAACGCGAATGGGAGTATGCAGCACGCGCAAATAGTTCGAAAGCATACAGCTGGGGAGAACGAGCTCCCGTATGCAACGAATACGCGATTAATGGTGCTGTCTTCAACAGATGTGACGGTAGAACCAGAGCAGTCAACACGTACAGACCCAACGCATTCTCACTTCATCATATGCATGGAAATGTATTGGAATGGGTAGAAGATTGTTATAGCCCAAATTACAACAAAATTACTAGATCTGGTTACGTTGCAGCGTGCTACAACAATATGTCACGAGCTCTTCGCGGAGGCTCTTGGTACGACCGTCCTGGAATTCTGCGCTCAGCCTCCCGTAGCGCGAATCTTCCCCGCGTCCGTAACCTAGATGTGGGTTTTCGTGTCGTTCGTTCCGCTCCATAATAACCTATGATTTCCAGAAGAGTGGCTTAGCAATTAATTAAAACCCTGAAATTACTCTAAAGATAGATAAGGTATAACCTGAAAGTCACAGAAACTTATAGAGTCCGATAGACATTTCAATAGATTCGTAGATTCTGATTCCATAATTAGGAAACCCCATAAAGAGGGTCCTACCGAACAAATTAATCTGACCGCAGATATACAACAGCAGTCGCTCTTCATTTCAGGCATTAAGCGTGGCATTCCTGGTTTAACTACAAGGCAAGGTCAAATCTTGGAGAAAATAAATTATCAATCCACGAAAAACCATTCAATTTCGGACCAAGAAAACCCTTAAGCTTCCTGCAGCCCAAAAATCATTATATTATCACTTAAAGCAGAGAGCTCCACACTTTAGAAATCACTCCACCATGCAGAAACGGAGTAATTTCCTATCGGTGACAGTACGCTAGCCAGCAAAAACATCAAGAATAATTTTATAATTACTTGAACATAATAAGATAGAGATTAGAGATAATTTATCTACATGGTCTTCGCGGCGTACATCATGAATAACGATCCACATAAAATCCCCCTCGACGCACCCTCCACCCAGCTAATGATATATAAACCACCTAACACTGTCTGATTAAGGCTCATTTTTGAAAATACTATATTATTCCACTTCCAAAACTATCTAACCAACTCAAGGATCTCACTATTTGGTCGATTAGTGTAGCGACCGCTGTAGCTCCCTATCAGGGCTAACAAAACATTTCCCTTTCGATATACTTTTCCCACTGAGTCAGAGTACCTTGAATCCAATCTGGAAAACTTTGAATATACAGCTTGCGGATCGTCATTTACTGTCGCCCCGCCGAGGAATATAAGCTCCTTATTTCCGTTAGGAAAAAGATAGCCGCTGATTCGCTGTGATCCAGAAATCTTTTCAAAATACAACCTATTCCCCTTACGCGAAACTCGACATTGGAAATAAGGATATCTAAAAACACTATAATCACTAAAGCTATATTTTCGACACTTCCAATCACCCAATATACTAAACCCCTCAAAGCTAACATTTGGCCTTTCAATCAAGCTTTCCACCTCTGCCACATAATCCTCTTCGAGGCCAATAGGATTAAATCCAGCTCTCGCAACTGCACTTCTGATCTCACTTTCAGCTTTTTCCATCGGCTCAACATCAGAATTCTGAATATATAACCTCCAACCTATATCGAAATCTTCAAGCCTAAAATTGGCGGGAACTAGTTTCACCCTAAGCATCATATCAGACTGAAAATCTATAAACTTTCTAACGGAATGGTAACCACTTTTCTTCACTTCTATTGTGTATTCACCATGAGGCAACTTTACTTCCAACTTTGTCGATCCATATTTCTTCCCGTTGATCCAAACTTCATCTCGATACAGGTTAGATCGTACTATTAAAGTAGAATTTCGATCTAGTTCTCCACTTTTGACCATCAATGCCTGTGGAATTCCGTCAATCTTATTACGTACCATCACCTTAGGCCCTAAACACGGTACTTTTAAGCAGAAGCGTCCTCGCATATTTCCCGCCATCCAAGGCATCTGCATTACTGTTTGATAGTTTTCTTCGCTGTAGCGTATAACCGCTTCGGTCGTATTTTCAAAGACATCACGAATGCGTGAAGACGGAGACTGTTCCAAAGCCTGCAGCAAGAAGTGGGTATAAAAACTGAACTGACTCGGGCTGGTAGCCAGCGCCCGCTCACCAGGGCTAGCAGCATAGTGAAACAAAGTGCCACGTGTATTGATAGGTTGTAAACCGGCTACGCCATCACCCTTCGTGATATCATTGCGACAGGCATCCAATACCACTACCTGCGCACCACGTGGACCAAGCTTTTCGCTAATTTGTGCCGTCAGCAGGTTGATACTAAGTGCACCATGGTCCCTATCAACCACCTCAGCAGTACCGTTGTATGGAGCACCCACTGGTATTAAATAACTGGTGTTATTAAACTGAACACCGTGTCCACTGATATACAGAAACACCGTATCATCAGCTTTTAGTGAGTTGATAAAGGCATCAGTCTTACGCATTAGCTCGCCACGTTTCGCGTCCATAATGCGTGTTAAACGAAAGCCGTATTCCGGTTTACCCAGCACCTTAGCCATCGCATTCACGTCTGCGATAGGCTGGGTCAACGGCCCATAATCACCATCAGGATGATAATCCCCCATACCGATCAACAGCGCATGACGAGCACTCCAAGCCGGACTAACACTCACCAACATCAAAACAAAGATCAGTATCCAGCGCATTGTTATTACTCCATGTAACGGCCATGACGGATGAACATCACTCGACGATTAAGCTTACGGCCGACGTCTGTCGAGTTATCAGCGATCGGCATGTGTTCACCCTTGCCTTCTGCAATCAAACGGACAGAGGCAATGCCATAACGAGTTTTCAGATAACTCACGACCGCCTGCGCACGCTTTTCCGAAAGGCGATCGTTATACGCATCAGCACCAGTACTATCGGTATGGCCCTGTACAATCAGTACTGTATCGTGCAGTTGATCAGTCATAGCTTGCCCGAGGTTTTTCAACGCTTGATTGTACTGCGGCAAAATACGCGATGAATCATGGTTAAAGTGTACCAACGCAGCAGCGGGCGGCGGTGTATCGGGTTCAACACACAAGCCCTTTGTCTGAGCACAGGGGCTGGGGCCTTTGTATTCAAACCCAGAGAGCTTTTCGACCCAATCCGATTTAGACCGGGCAAAGTTATCGGGCAGGTCTTGAATAGCGGTTGATGAATCAGCCGCGTAGCAGGTAGAAACTGGAGCCATAGCGGCTAATGAAAGGGTTACAGCAAGACTAGAAATATTCACGGTCACTCCTTGATCGCCAACAGCACCCGCCTTTGGCGGGTGCTCAGGAAGGCTTAGTTTACGGTGAGGGTTAGCTTGCGTTCAACAAGATCTTAAGCGCTTCATCAGACATACCACCCGCCGCAGACGTATCGGTTGCTGACGGCTGCATAGGCAAGCGCTCCGAGTCCTTAATGAGTTCCTCAACCGTGCGAATATCATGCTCAGACATCGTACTCAGATCATCGAAGTCAACGCTAATTTCAAGATCACTCAGCAGCTTCTGCGTATCCCAAAGCACACGTGCGGTAGCAACGCGGGAAAGGTCTGCCGAAATTTGGGCATCTTTCTTTGCCACATCGATCCAGGCAGCACTCAGTTTCTCTTTCGCTTGTTCAAGTAACCGCAGACTCTCCCTTGCCCCGTCCAGCTGGCTTTTCAACACCACTACCTGGGTCGAAAACGAGGCTGGAGTGTACTCCTTACCGATGAAAGTAAAGCTTGATGCATCAGGTGCCTTCTGATACAACGCAGTGGCCTTATCAAGCAAGGCCTGACTGGCACGCTCCTGTTTACGGTACTCACCAGACTTCTTGTCGATTGTGCTGTTGTTGTTGGACAAACGCCCCCGCAATGCTGTCAACGTGACCTCCGCGTTGGACAGCAAGTTTTCTTGATATTTAAACCAGACTTCTGGCGATACCTCCTTCACCTTCTCTGTCATAGGCAGAAAGCCCGAGTGGTAGGCCGTCACCGCATAAGCCTGAGGCCAGAAGAAATACAGCGCCCCGATTGTCATGCCCAGTGCCCATGCTAATCCAATCATCTGGGAGATCGGTTTTGTGATCATATTCATCGTAAAGTCCCCTTTGGGTAGGTGACGTTGCTAAATGCATCGCCTTCAGGACAAACGATCTCAAACCATGACATGACGGTGTGAAAAAACAGAAAGGAATGCCAGCCAAACTTGGCATTTTCTTCGGTTCGTTCCACCAAAACTATCGTATGACAAACTCTCTTCCGACTCGACACTTAACGGAACACAAGGGACTGCGTAGGAAAGCTTAATTCGGTAAAGAAACGCACAGCAGCGCCTTAGGTTAGCCAATGCGAAGCAACGACCGACATATCAACATTCCATACCCTAACTATCCCGCTACACTCCCTGCCCTCTACCTCACAAAAAAGGCCCCTTAATTAAGGGGCCAAAAGCCAGGAGGTAATTCGGCAGGCAGAGACAGGGTCTCCACCGCCGGATACGACCAAGCTGGGAAATGTGCGTTGAACAATTCCTTCAACGCTCGGCTAGTTCTTAGGTCACGACCGTTAAGAACCGGTCATTTAATGTGCGGTCATGGTAGAAGATCGATTTGCCGATCTGATCGGTAGTCCAGGTCACCGTTGGGTGATCCGGATAGGTGTAGTCCCCTTCACAGAACACCTCACTGCGGTTTCCGGACGGGTCGAAAAAGTAGATCGTTTTACCGTGGGTCAGACCATGCCGTGTCGGCCCGATATCCAGTGATACATCTTCCATCGAGATCAAATCTGCCGCGCGCAACACATCCTCCCATGTATTCAGGAAGAACGACGCGTGGTGCAGTTTGCCGGGTTCCGGATGCTCAATAAACGCCACGTCGTGCGCCTTCATCCCGACACTCATAAAGGCTGCAATGCGGGTGCCGTCGGCTTCCAGCACCTGTTCAGACAGATCGAATCCCAGTACCTCTTCGAACAAGCGCTGCGTGCCAGCGATGTTTGGGCCGTACAGTAAGCAGTGGTCAAAGCGTGTTGCTTTCATACCGCGTAATCCGCGTGGCCAGGCTTCCGGATTGGTCGCAGATACGCCCCATTTACCGGTCTGTTCTTTGTCGGCATACAGCTCAAACATGTGCCCGGTAGGCGAGTCGAATCGTACACGGCGTCCACATCCGCTTAGCTCACCGGCGGGAATATCCTCGACATTACAGCCAAACTGCACCAGGTCTTCCCGTAACCGATCCAACGCCGCTTCACTGACCACCTTGTACCCCACAAAATCCATCCCCGGGCGATCAGCTTCACGCAGTACCAGCGAGAACTTATCGATCTCGGTCCAGCCCTTCAGGTACACACGCCCCTGATTGTCCGTTTCTACCTCAATCAGCCCCAGCAGATCCCGATAATGTTTAAGTGCCTCCGGCATGTCCAGTACGCGAATCTGAATATGTCCCGGTCTCAAAACGCCTTTTCTCATAACGAACCTCTGTTGTTTTTATTCTGCTCTGAATAACCCATCGTTAACGAAACCTAGTTGTCAGCTTGTCTCGCAGATAGCCAATCCAAGCTATCCCGCCGCTGCTTTCCCAAAGCTTCTGATATTAAGTATTCACCCGGAGCGTTTTGTGGACAATAATGCGAACATTCAAAACATTGGTGAATGAGATTCTACAATGGACAAGGTTCAGCTGATGAGTATGGTGGTCGCGACGGTTGAGGAAGGGTCTTTTACGGGCGCTGCCCGGCGTTTAGGTAAGAGCAAGTCGCTGATAAGCAAGCGCATAAGTTTGCTGGAGCAGACACTCAACGTCAGGTTGTTCAACCGTAATACCCGCCATATGACGACCACCGCCGAGGGTGAGGTTTACTACAACCGCTGCAAAGCGCTGATCGATGATATCGAACAGCTGGACCAATCCCTCAACTCTGAGCCAACCACACTGACCGGCACCATTCGGGTCGCGGCGCCGCAAACCCTTGGCGAGTGGAAGCTGATGGAACCCATTGCCCGGTTCCATGCCCTCTACCCCGAGATCGAGATTGAGCTGGTCCTTACCGACCGTTATTCCAATATCATTGAGGAGGGTTTTGATGTTGCGATACGGATCGGCGCGCTTGATGATTCATCGCTGGTTGCACGGCGCATCTTTACGTTTCAGGCGATCACCTGTGCAACACCCGAATACCTTAGAGAACACCCCGCCCCGCAGATTCCGTCGGACCTTAGTCGGCACAACTGCATCATCGATCCCAATATGCGCGAAAGCACGCGCTGGCATTACACCAACTACATTTCTAAGCGAAACGTATCAATGGATATAGACGGCTTCCTGTCGGTGAACAGCGCACAAGCGGCAAGAAACGCGGCGATCAACCATCTGGGGATTGCGCACATTCCTGAATTTATCATTGAAGAGGATCTGAAGGCGGGTCGTCTGATCAATGTATTGCCCGGCTACGTTGGCCAGCGTTACCCGGTCAATCTTGTCTACCCTTCGCGCAAGTACCTAACGGGTAAAGTGAAAGCCTTTCTGGAGTTTATTGAGTCAAACCCGATACTGCGATAAATGCCGATTCAGGCTGTGCTGCGAGGCCGGACGTGCAATATGCGTGTGTTGGTTTTAACCCGTAAGAATAGGAACAGATGCTAGGAGAAATCTAACCGGTTACTCGCCCAACCCACATGGCATTGCACCCTGTAGGTTGGGCCGAGTGTAGCGACACCCAACGACGTGCATTGGATGGCGCAGAATTACAGCTTTACTTCGCTGCCAGGGCCGCGCGCGCTGCGTGCAGCTTCTTGTAGCTCTCGATCAGACGCAGGTGTTTATCGAGACCTTCCAGCTTCATGTTGGTTGGCGTCAGGCCGAAGAACTTCACCTCACCGGTCACGGAACCGACTACGTTCTCCATCACCTCTTCACCGAACATGCGGTTGAGGTTGTAGATGTAGTCGTCCAGCTCCAGCTCATCGTCCAGCGCGATCTCCAATACGGCGTTTACCGCACGGTAGAACAGGCCACGCTCAACGGTGTTGTCGTTGAACTGCAGGAAGGTTTCCACCAGCTCCTGCGCCGCTTCATACTCTTGCAGCGCGAGGTAGATCAGGATCTTCAGCTCAAGCACGGTGAGCTGACCCCAGACGGTGTTCTCGTCAAACTCGATACCGATCAGCGTCTTGATGTCGGTGTAGTTGTCTTCACCGCTCTCCTCCAGCGCTTCCACCAGCTCGGCCAGCTCCTCATCCTCCAGCGAGTGGATTATCAGGATCTCTTCGCGGAACTGCAGCGCCTTGTTGGTGTTATCCCAGATCAGGTCTTCGACCGGATACACTTCGGAGTAACCCGGCACAACGATACGACAGGCCGCCGCTCCCAGATCATCAAAGGTGGCGATGTAGGCTTCTTTACCCTGATCCTCCAGGATCTGCATCAGGCCCGCACTCTCCTCCTCGTTACTGCCGGAGAAATCCCACTCGCAGAACTCGTAATCGTGTTTGGCGCTGAAGAAACGCCAGGAGATCACACCGGTGGAATCGATAAAGTGCTCAACAAAGTTGTTCGGCTCCTGCACCGCCAGGCTATTAAACGTCGGCGGTGGTACATCGTTCAGGCCTTCAAAGCTGCGCCCCTGCAGCAGTTCGGTCAGGCTGCGCTCCAGCGCGACTTCGAAGCTCGGGTGTGCACCGAAGGAGGCGAATACGCCGCCGGTGCGTGGGTTCATCAGGGTTACACACATCACCGGGAACTGGCCACCGAGGGACGCATCTTTCACGACAACCGGGAAGCCCTGCTCCTCCAGCCCCTGGATACCCGCAACGATACCCGGGTACTTAGCCAGCACCTCTTCAGGTACGTCCGGCAGTACAATTTCCTCTTCGATGATCTGGCGTTTCACCGCACGTTCGAAGATCTCAGAGAGGCACTGCACCTTAGCTTCGTGGATGTTGTTACCGGCACTCATGCCGTTACTTAGGAAGAGGTTTTCCAGCAGATTGGACGGGAAGTAGACCGTCTCCTGATCGGACTGGCGCACGTACGGCAGCGCACAGATACCGCGTTCGAAATTGCCGGAGTTGGTATCGATCAGATTGGAACCGCACAGTTCGTTTTCCGGATCGTAGATCTCCAGACAGTACTCATCCAGCAGGCCTTCCGGGATGGAATCATCCGGGGTCAGCGCAAACCACTTCTCGTTCGGGTAGTGCACAAAATCGGCGTTGGCGATCTCTTCACCGAAGTACTGATCGTTGTAGAAGAAGTTGCAGCTCAGGCGTTCGATAAACTCACCCAGCGCAGAAGCCAGGGCGCTCTCTTTGGTTGCACCCTTACCGTTGGTGAAACACATCGGTGATGCGGCATCACGGATATGTAGAGACCACACGTTCGGTACGATATTACGCCAGGAGGAGATCTCGATCTTCATGCCCAGCCCTTCGAGGATGCCGGACATGTTGGCGATGGTCTGCTCCAGTGGCAGATCCTTACCCAGGATCATGGTGTTGTCGCCGCCGGTCATATCCATCGCCATGATGGAGGAATCCGCATCCAGATTGTCGACGTTCTCGATCTTGAACTCCGGCCCCTCCTGCACCACTTTCTTCACGGTACAGCGATCGATGGCACGAAGAATACCGGTGCGGTCACGGTCTGAGATGTTGTCCGGCAGCTCAACCTGAATCTGGAAGATCTGGTTGTAACGGTTCTCGGGATCAACAATGTTGTTCTGCGAGATGCGGATATCGTCGGTCGGGATATCACGGGCGTTGCAGTACACCTTGACGAAATAAGCCGCGCACATTGCGGAGGATGCTAAGAAGTAATCAAACGGGCTTGGCGCAGAGCCGTCGCCTTTGTAGCGGATAGGCTGATCGGCAATGACGGTGTAATCATCAAACTTCGCCTCAAGGCGGAGGTTATCAAGAAAATTAACTTTGATTTCCATTTGAGTACTCTTTAGGAATCGTTAGGTGCAAACCGGGTAATACGTATCGCCACGTAGAGCCGTGGCAGAGACAGTGTGTCGGCAGACACTGGGATATGGCGCGCATTCTAGCACGATCGATCAAATTAGACCGAAAACATTCTCCCGGCACCGCACCAAGCGGTGCCGGGACAACACGTTCAGTTCAGCTAAGTTGGCTCTGTATCAGGCCGCTGCAACCGCCGCATTGCGATCGGCCCAGGGTTTCTCCTCAACCGGCAGATGGATGATGGCAGATAATAAACCAAAACCAACACCAACCCACCACACGACGTTGTAGCTGCCGTAGAGGTCGTACATCATTCCGCCCAACCACACACCGAGGAATCCACCCAACTGGTGGGAGAAGAATACCAAACCGTACAATGTCCCCATGTAGCGCAGGCCATATATCTGGGCGACCAGACCCGATGTCAGCGGCACGGTTGCCAACCAGAGCGCGCCCATGGAGATTGAGAACAGTACAACGGTTTCGGGCGTGATCGGATTGAGAATAAAAGCTGCCGCAACAATCGTGCGCAGCAGATAGATCCCCGCCAGCAGGTACTTTCTTGAGTACTTATTACCTAACCAGCCAGCTGCCACCGTGCCTCCGATATTGGAGACTCCGATCAACGCAATCGCGACAGCGCCCAGCGTGGACGTTGAGGTGACTCCCAGTGACTGAATGATGCTGCCCGGCGAAACAGCGCTGCACATCTCGGTAATAAAAGCGGGAAAGTGGGCGGTGATAAATGCCAGCTGGTAACCACAGGAGAAGAAACCGATAAAGATAAACGCAAAGGATGGATCTTTAATCGCCTTCTTCAGCACAGCGCCCATCTTCTCTTCACTGTGTGACGCCTTAGCTGGCAGTGGTGCACGCATAAAAAACAGCGCTGCCAGTGAAAGGACGATAAAACCGGCAAAAGCGATAAATACCGACTGCCACGGCATCTGATCCAGCAGAATCTGCGCCACAGGCGGACCAACGATCTGCCCGGCAGAGCCAGCTGCGGTTGCAATACCCAGCGCCATAGAGCGGTGTTTATCGGACGCTGCTCGGCCCACCACCGCGAGAATGACACCAAAACCGGTCCCCGCGATTCCAAATCCCACCAGCATCTCCAGCAACTGATGCTGGCCCGGCGTGATCGCAAAGGAGGAAAGTACCAAGCCCACCACATAACAGGCGGCACCGGCAATGATCGCTTTACGGTCGCCGTACTTCTCTGCCAACGCGCTGAACATCGGCTGACCGATACCCCAGAACAGGTTCTGGATAGCGATGGCGAAGGAGAAGTCCTCCCGCAACCAGTTGAACTCCTCTGCAATCGGGATCTGAAACAGCCCAAATGAGGAACGGACAGCAAAGCTGACAAGAATAATGACACATCCCGCGATAAGTACGGGATTAAACAATCGATTGTTAGCAGCCAAGGCGCCTGCGCTATTTACCACTCGTAAAACCTGCTCTTCTAAAAAACCGCCGGATTATACACGGCAACGTGAATAAAAAAGGGAGCAACTTAAATCGCCCCCTCATAAGAAACACTATCGAATGACCACAACAGGCACCGCCCGTTTTTGCTTATAGCGCATTCGATTCAGACCACACGCGCAGGCGATCCAGAATATCCAGAGCCGAACGCCCAAAGTCGGTGAGTTCATAGGTCACTGCCACCGGGCGATCACTGATCACCTTCCGGATAACCATGTTTTTGGCTTCCAGCTCTTTCAGGCGCTGATCGATCATTTTCTTGCTGGCACCGCCTAGCATACGGGTCAGATCGTTAAAGCGAACCGGTCCATCTTTCAGGTGATAGATGATCGAACCCGTCCACTTGCCGCCGATCAAGCGCATCCCCTTTTCGATCGCGCAGGGTGCCATACAGGCATTGATAACTTTTTTTCGTCCGTAACTGTCTGTTTCTAAGTACGTTTTCGAATCTGAACCCATATTTTCTGCCTGGTTACCAAAAGTAAACTAATTGAGAGCGCCCACAAGGTTACCATAGGATACCTGGTATAACTATTTCACTTAAACGTAACACACAGTGTAGGTTTACCATGAGTAATGTTCTGATTATCAACGCTCACCACAAATACCCATTTGCAGAGGGTCGTCTGAACGGCACTCTCACTCAGGTCGCTGACGAATTATTGACCACGAAGGGCCATGACACACGTATTGTCACCGTCGATAACGATTGGGAGATCGAGCAGGAAGTAGAGAACCACCGATGGGCTGATGTGATTTTGCTACAAAGCCCAGTGAACTGGATGGGCGTACCCTGGACATTCAAAAAATACATGGATGAAGTCTACACTGCCGGTATGGACGGTCGGCTGACCCAATTCGATGGTCGCACAGAAGCGGATCCGAAGAAAAACTATGGCGCTGGCGGCACGCTCACCGGCAGCAAATATATGCTGTCACTGACCTTCAACGCTCCAGAAGAGTCCTTTAATGATAAGAGCGAATACCTGTTCCAGGGCAAAAGCGTCGACGATCTGTTCTTCCCTATGCATATGAACTTCCGCTTCTTCGGATTGGATGCCCTCCCGACCTTTGCGTGCTACGACGTGATGAAAAACGCTGATATCGAAGCGGACTTCACCCGTTTCCAGGCTCATCTCGATATGCACTTTTAAAGCACGTTAGATAACCACGGTGATCGCTAACGAGGATTCAGGTGATGACAAACACGCACATCCAGATCGATATCCTGTCAGACGTTGTGTGCCCCTGGTGCGTAATCGGCTACAAGCGTTTGTTTGTAGCCATCCGAGAACTGGGACTGCAGGAACAGGTGTCGATTCACTGGCACCCATTCGAACTCAATCCGCTGATGCCACCAGCCGGTGAAAACCTACGCCAGCACCTAGCGGAAAAGTATGGCACCACGCTAAACGGCAGCATCGCCGCCCGACAACAGTTAACAGCGTTGGGGCACGCAGTAGGGTTCCAGTTTAACTACTTCGACGAGATGCGGATGTTTAACACCCGCAAGGCGCACCTGTTACTACAGTGGGTAAAGGAAACAGAGTGCCAGACCCAACTGGCAGACGCGATCTTCCGGGCCTACTTCTCTGAGCAACGGGATATATCCGAAGAGCAGACGCTGCTAAGCCTCGTCGAAGCGATGGGATTGGATACTCAGTCCGCTTCACGGATCTTTCAGGATAGCGCGCAAGAACGCGCTCTGGTTGATGCGGAACAACAGTGGCTAAACAACGGTTTTCACGCGGTGCCGGTAATGATCTTTGGAGGTACCAACCTACTCTCCGGCGCACAGGAAGTAGATACCTACAAGCAAGTACTCAGCGAATTCTCGGGAGGAACCAGACATGTCTGAGCATCATAAAGTGCACTGCGATTGTAACGCCGTTGAAGTGACCATGACCGGCATACCGAAAGTACATGCGTTTTGCCACTGCGAGGATTGCAGAGAACTGCTGCAGGTGCCCTACCACTCTGTGCTCGCGTGGGAAGGTGATCAGGTAAGCATCTCTAAAGGCGCGGATGAAGTGGTTGAGTTCCAGCATCCGACCAAACGGATGAAGCGCATCTTCTGCAAACGCTGCGGCGATGTGCTCTACAACACCAATGCGATGGGCTGGAAGCTGGTCTCACAACTGATGTACCGCAAATCCAACGGCCACCAACTGCCCGACGCGATGGTATCAAATGCACACTTCTTCTATGACCGGCGGATCGTTGATATCGATGATCCACTACCAAAGCGCTGAGATGACCGGTGGCGCTAGCTAATAAACTACAAAGCGGCGACCGCTTTGGTTATGACGCTATAAATCACGCTCTCGAGTGCATTGGCCTTGGTGTAGCTACTTGGTATAGCTACTTGGTGTAAACACCATCCGCCTAACGCCCTTCGCGTTCGACCATCAAGCGGTTCAGAGATCTCTCCCTTATACAGATGGCACCGTCCATTTCTTGTAGACCTCTGAACCGCTAGCATCGCCCTACCCTCATTTAAGTAACTAATCCCGCTGTTAAGCACCTCAGGTTCCAACAGCCCCTAATAAACACCATGAACTCGTCACCTAAAGAACACGTATTTCCATATTTATAGAATTATGGGTTGACCCATATCCTCTTATTTCTATAATTATGGAATTATAAATATTCAAGACATTCAATGGAGTTCCTATGAGCCCTGAAATACTTAAGATGCTGGAAGAAGCGCTCGGCATGTTCGCTTTCTTAGCAGTGGAGTTAACCATCCTTTTCCTGGCGATCAGCTACATCGTTGGGATCTTGCAGGAGTTCATTACGCCAGCCAAAGTGCAATCGATCCTCAGCTCTCGCAAAGGCAAAGGTTATGTCATTGCCGCACTGTTGGGAGCGATCACCCCATTCTGCTCCTGCTCAACCATCCCTTTCCTCAAAGGGCTGCTAAGGGCACGCGCGGGGTTTGGGCCGATGATGGTGTTTTTGTTTTCAAGCCCACTCCTTAACCCCGTGATCATCGGCCTTTTCGTCGTAACATTCGGTGTTCAGGTTGCGCTGTTCTACTTCAGCATCGCACTGATTGTTTCTGTTACCGCAGGTTTTGTTTTGGAGAAGCTCGGCTTTGAACGATACGTCCGTGCTGAAGCGTATCAGGATGCGGGGAGCACCGGTGATTGCGCTACCAGCTGCGGCGAACCGACATCAGCTGGTGCCGGTTTCGGTGCAGCGACTGTAGCAGTACCTGAGACTTCAAGCGCTTGCTGTGATGCTACACCTGCTACCAACAGCGCTTGCGGTAATTCGTCAAAACCAAAAGCTGCTGAACCAAACCGCTGGACGCGTATCTGGCAGGCGACATGGAAGGACTTCAAGCAGGTACGGCCTTACCTGCTGTTGGGTATCACCCTGGGATCGTTTATCTACGGATTTATCCCGACAGATCTGATTGCTCAGTACGCTGGTGAGGGGTACTGGTACGCCATTCCAATCGCTGCGGTGATCGGTATTCCGCTATATATCCGGGCTGAAGCGGTTATCCCTTTGAGTGCCGCGCTCGTTAAGAAAGGTATGGCGCTTGGATCTGTGATGGCCCTGATTATCGGGAGCGCGGGGGCAAGCTTAACTGAAGTGATCTTGCTGAAAGCGATCTTCAAAAACCAGATGATCGCAGCGTTCCTGGTGGTCATCCTTGGAATGGCCATTTCAGCGGGTTACCTGTACTCAGTCATCTTCGCCTGATCCTTTATAAGAGCCCCCACGAAGGGGCTCTTCTCCCAGCTGGAGAGTAAATGATGCTCGTTAAAGGCCGTTTAAATCTACTGTTCATATTAACAATCGCTACGCTCGCCACGGGGTTAACGTCCGAATGGACAATCGTCCAAAGCTATCCACTCTGGAGTGCGACCATTATTGGAGCCGCATCGGTAGCTGTTGTATCAATTTACCCTAGTGGACACATGCTCAAGATTGCGATTCTGTTCCGCCTGCTCGGCGAAAGTAACGGCTTCATACTGCCCTCTAAAGTATGCGATCAGATAAACAGTTAACGCCATCACGTTCAGCCCACTCACTGCGAACAGCAGGATATCCACCACATCGAATACGATATTGAAGCCAAATACCGCCAATGTACCAGCAGTCACAATCAATACCATGTAGATAGCGATGTTGGTGTTTTCACGGTTGTTTCTGAATAGCTGCGTCAAAAAGAAGTAAGAACCGAGCAACGTGGTTATACCCGACAAAATCGCAAATACAGACATCACTACTAAGCCAAAATCACCAGTGACACTGATAGCGGTGTTAAAGAACCCAGAGAGGCGTGAAACCCCATCCGCGGGGAACATGATGAAATGATGAGCGATGCCATAGGACGCGATGTATGAAGTAATCAGCAATGACACCACGACGGTAATCGCAGTGGGTATTACCTGAGTCATAGCTGCATTGTGTGGGCTCATATCTTTGTCTTCAGCAGCGGCCAGCGGAGAAGTACCCAAACCAGCTTCAGATGTTTGAATAATTCGCTGCAAGCCAAAAATCAGGCCGATAGGCGCACCAATAGCCATGGTTAAAGGGTTCGTAAATCCGCTCCAGGCTCGGCTAATAAAAACCGGAATATGCTCCGCAGTCAGGCCGAGGAAGATGAAAAAGAATATGAAATAAGAAATTACGGCCAGGCCGATCATCCCTGACAAAGAGTTGATAAAAAGTGAGTGTTTCTTAGTCAGGATGATACCGCTGGCGACCACGATAATCGGGATTATCACAAACAGATAACGCTGCAGTTCGGTCAGTGTTTCACCCGTGGTTTTACTTAGAACAATGCTGGTTACTGTATCAATCCCATTAAACTGGAACCCACCAAAGCCAAAGATGTACAGCACCACCAATGAGATAGAGTAAAACCCCGCAGCATATCTGCTGATATTGTGCCTGATGTACTCAACGGGAGATTGATTCAGTCGACGGCTGATAAATGTTTCGGAGTACGTAAGAGGTATCAGCACACATGCGCCCAACACTCCCCACAGCACAATCCCTTCGATAAAGCCTTGCCCAGCATCTGACAGTTTGTTCAGCGAACCAAGTACTCCGATGATGGCTCCAGTGCCAATTTTGGCACCTAATGAGATCGACGCTGGACCAATCATTTTTTTGAACGATATTGGCTTGGAATGCTGATCGGTTCTTACGAGACGAGTAAAAGTTGTGTATGCGATGAAGATACTACTGACAACAAGAAGCGGGAGAAACAGTGGCCAAACAAAGTTTGATATGGACGACGTTAATTCGGCTACGGTGTTCAAGCCTTCTTTCATATTAGAACCTACGTATATTGTATTTATTGTTGAACGTATTCACGCGAAGCTCTCGGTATATCGACCGAGCACTATAAAAAATTAGGGCGCAACCATAAAGCTCAGGTTTGGCCGAATATAGGACCAGGACATTTTGGGGGATGGGGCCACCTCCAGAGCGCAGAACCTCCGATCCGGCAATTGCTATTCTTGCAGACCTTATCCATTCAATAATCTAGACATTAACCTCACCTACCTTGGCTTTTTCGCTGAAAAGCACCACAGCGATCACAAGCAGCTTATATCAGCTCATTCAGATGTTCTTCGGTGTACGACGTGAGTTCCTGCTGAGCACGCACCTTTGCAACGTAATCCGGATTTGCAATCAGCGGTCGACCGATGGCGATCAGATCTGCATCGCCGCTGGTAATTGCAGTACGACCGCTGTCGGCGCTATAGCCACCGCACGCGATTACCGTGCCGTTGTAGTGACGTCGGATATACTGAGTCACCGTGCCGCTAAGGTGCTCTTGATAACTGTCGTCAAACATCCCGGTATGAACATGGGTCAGATCGTATTGATTCAGGCGTTGTAACACGTAATCCGATACGCATTTGTCACGATCATCATGCTCCAGATTGAGGTAACCCACCGGCGACAGACGCAACCCGACTTGACCAATCTCCTCTTTCACAGCATCCAGAACTTCAAACAACATGCGGGCCATGTTTTCCTCATTTCCACCCCATGCATCCGTGCGACGATTAGTATCCCAGTGCAGAAACTGGTCCAGCAGATAGCCATTTGCCGCATGAACTTCCACCCCATCGAACCCGGCAGTACGGGCATTAGCTGCGGCTTGGGCAAAATCTCGGATCGTCTGTCGGATTTCCACTTCCGTCATTTCACGGGGTACACCATATCGGAGACCATCCGTACGTGGTACTCGACCATGCAGGGCCACAGCCGAAGGAGCCAAGGGCTTTTCGCCGTTGAGGTAGATGGGGTGAGACACCCGGCCGGTATGCCAGATTTGGGCGAAGATTCTGCCACCATTGTCGTGTACTTTACGTGTTACTTTTTTCCAACCTTCTACTTGGTCAGGGGTAAATATCGCAGGTGTATTAGGGTAGCCCTGAGCGCTTGGCGATATCATCAGCGACTCGGTGATAATAAGCCCAGTGTCAGCACGTCGTGCATAATACGCAGCCATAGCATCAGTCGGCACCAGCTCATCGTCGGCCATGCTTCGGTTCATGGGCGCCATGACGATACGATTCTTCAGGGTCAGGTTATATTGATTAAACAGGATATCTTGGTTCATAAAATTCTCTTTATAGCTACGTGATTTACTGAACGTCAGCCTTGGTGCTCATTAATCAGTTCAACGTGGTAGGTTCCTGCTGCCATCCGTGGCGGGGGTACATGTCAGCTTCGTTTATTGATGCCATTCATTTTGAGTTGGAAATCAGGTTCAATCGGTGCAACCGCCGGTGATGGTCTGGCTTATTGTGTTGAACCGCCGATGCTTGGTGAGCGGATTAACGCTCCGTAATCGGTGACCAGCGCTTGGACATAGACGCACCATCGATTTCGGTGCCGGCCAGGTGATTGGTGTAGTTACTCATCACTTTCATGGCGATGGCGGCAATCACTTCAAGCGCGTTCTGTTGGCTGTAACCTGCATTAAAAAATGCGTCTACCAGCGTTTGTGATACCACGCCGCGCTGCTCAGCCATCTTCAGGGTAAATGCGCGCAATGTTGCCAACTTGGGATCCTGAAGCGGCCCATCATCGCGAATTGCATTGATGACCTTCATGTCCAGCCCCTGCATCTCGGCCATCTGCGTATGGTCTGCCATGCAGTAACGGCATTCGTGGTAACGGTTAAGGGTCATCATCACAACCTGCTGCTCCAGCGGTGTCAGATCGGTATGCTCAATCTGATTGAACAAGTGCAGGTACCCGTTAAGCAGAAAAGGCGATTCAGACATATACCCCAGCAGGTTCGGGATAAACCCAAACGCCTGGGCCGCAGCCTCAAGTGAGGGCAGCGATTTCTCCGGCGTGGTCGCGAGGTTATGTTTGGTGAATTTCTTCATAATTGTTCTCAACGGATGTGATCGATATGCGATATAAGCAAGATACAGCGGCGCTATTTGGAATGTGAGACAGCTCAAGCGAATACCATGTATTCGAAACCGGAATGCTCTTAGCTGTTTAGTCAATATAGAGCTGACGCAGCGCCCTTAAAGGGCTACAGAATCAAAAAGGATTTCTAAAGAGGTCCCGGCAGACTGGGAATAGATAGCGGAGACGCTGCCCAATAGGATCGAACAGTGTCTCGGCCTTATGAGGTGCAGCTGCATTCTGTACACAACAACTAGCTAACAGACACACCCAGGAGTTATACGCCTTGATTGATTAGTCCTGCAGCGCCTCTTTTAGTGCCGCCACATAAGTGCTGATCATCTGTTGGCTGATGGAGGCATCCGGCACAAATACCTGACTGCCGTGGTACGCACCTGGGAACACGGCTAATTGAGTCGGCACACCGGCTGCCATCAGGCGCTGGGCATAATCGATGACTTCATCTCGAAACAGATCAACAGTGCCAACAGTCAAAAACGTTTTAGGTAAACCGCTAACATCTTTTGCCCGCGCTGGTGACGCATAAGGCGAGGCCTGAGTACCGGGAGTGCCATTCAGGTACATCTCCCAGGCATTGAATGATGTTGTCCGGTTCCAGACCGGATAGTCTTCAATCGCACCAGACGGTGTATTGTGCAAATTATCAAGCATGGGATAAATCAGCAGTTGCAGGGCTATTGCACGCCCCTGCGCGTCGCGATTATGTAGCGCAACACCTGCGGCCATCCCTGCTCCGGCACTGTCGCCACCGATCGCAATTCGATTCGGATCAATCCCCAACTCTTCGGCATGCTCGACCATCCATAGAAATGCGGCGTAGCTATCGTTATGCCCGGCAGGAAATGGATGCTCCGGGGCCAATCGGTAATCGACTGACACAACTGTGGCGTTTAGTTGCTTTGCGAACGCTCCAACGAAGTCATTACTGTCAGCACGCCCCATAATGTAACCACCGCCGTGGGTCCAGAGTATGCCTGGATTATTGCCGGAGCTGTTTTCTGGTTGGTAGATAAAAAGTGTAACCTCGCCCTCTGCGGTCGTGATGGTCTTTTTCTCGACCGTCACGCCTGGGGTATCAGGAAACTTAAGCATCTTGTTCACCAATGCTCTTACTTCAGCAACGTTGTCACGGGAGATAAATGCTAACTCCGATGGTAAGTGATCCAGCGGTGCCGTTACGTTCGGATCAATAAACTGTCTGACATTATCATCGGTACCAACAGAGGTAATATCCGCCGTTCCTGATGTGTCCGTTACCTGTGAGGCACAACCAATCAAGGAGCTTAATACCAGTGTTGCCACTACAGCGCTTTTAAATAAGTTACTGGTTCTCATCATATTATCTCTGGACTATTCGTAGGTTCCGCGAATCGGGTAGTTGTTATCCGGGTTACGGATGAATCCCAGCCCGGAAAGCAACACACCAAGTTCAGGGCGAACGAAGGGGCCGTTGGAGATATCCAGTACCTGAACCTGCCCTTTTTCGTTGACCACAAACAGTCCGGGTTCAGCAAACGGATGATCGGTTTCCTGTGCAGAGCGAGGATGGGAGATATAGAGCCCCAACTGCTGCATCTGCTCGATGTTCAGGCCATAAGCAATCGGATAGCTGACAATCAAATCAGCCATATGAGCGTTCACCTGTGTTTCGCTATCCGCAGACACAGCAACGATATCGACACCCAACTTGTTAAAGTCACCTTTAAGCTTTTCGATCTCATTGAGATAACGGGTACAGAGCGGGCAATGTTTACCCCGGTAGACCACCACCATTTTCCAATCTAATCCCGCTTGCGGATTACCCAACGTGATCGTGTCACCGGTGAGGGTAGGTAGTTCTATCGCAGGAAACAGATCGCCTGCTTTAAATTTGTTTGCTGTCATCATGTTAATCTCTGTTCTTAGGAAATGGTCTTTGGCGTAGGTCTATCCATCGGGATTAGCTGTGTTTCAGATAGTTATAGCTGTCATCGCTCTTGTCCCGTTTTCCTCGGTACTTATCGTCATAACCCTCGGCCCAGATCGCACTGGCATCCTGGTTCTGGTTCCAGTCAAAGACTGGTAGAACGGTGCTTGATTTTCCACTCGCCGTTACGACGCTCGAAACGGAAGTGGTGACGACCACCCAAAATACCTTCCTTATCAACGCCCTCCTCTTCGTGAACGTGGTATGCCCAGACATAACTCTCGGCGGTCGCTTTGTCGCCATCTATTTCAATCAGGGGATTGCTGATTCGATGTTGAGTAGCCTTCAGCGCCCTGAAACCTTCCATTGCGGGTTCAACAAACTGGTGAGCGTTGTCGTTATAGAAGAACAGATCAGGGAAGATCGGGTCCTGATGCTCTTCGATGGCATCTTCCCAATAGGTGGATTTCATCAATTCGCCGTCTACGCGGTCCAGCGCTCGGGCAAACTTGTACATCAGTTCGGTAAGCTCTTGCTTATCTAACAGCTCTTGCAGCTTTTGTTGCATATCCATCGGAATCTCCTCTTATACGATTTAGGTTATTGAGTCACTTCTGCCACTCGCCGATAGGCTCAAGCACTGAAAATGTTCTTTCGCTGGCCAGCAGATCCGGCAAATAGGCTTCGTACTCTTCACGGTAGGCCTTGCCTTCCAACTGGTTTTTCACGAAAGCCTCCATCGACGGTTCGTTCCAATGCTCGTACAACGTAAACCGGTTAGGGTTGTTGGCATCCCGATGAAAGTAAGTCTCAACAAAAGCATCTTCATGAGACATCGCTTCTAAAACACCGGTCGCACCTTTCAAAAACTTTTCAATACAATCCGGTTTAACATTAAATTCGACATAGAAAACTAAATGCTTTGACATGATTTTTATCCAGAATATTTATTTAGTTTGATTAGCGATTTATCGCGACCATTCGCCTGTAGGGTCGAGCACACTAATTCCACGATCCTTAACTAACCATTCAGAGATTTTGGCTTCGTAGTCATCGCGATAGCGCTTGCCTTGCAGTTGATTTTTTACGAAATCTTCAAACGACGGCTCTGACCAACGCTCGTAAATCAAAAATTTATTCGGATCGTTAACGTCCCGGTGCAGGTAACTTAAAACAAAGGTTTCTTCCTTCGCCATGTTCTCAACAACTTGGTTAAGGCTTGCCAGAAACTCATCTTTAGCTTCAGGCTTCACATTAAATTCAACGGTGAATACAAGATCTTTCGACATTTAAAAACCTCTAGGCGGCGAATAGACACTGAACTGAGTTGATCAGGTAAAGCATTAATCTCTACCGGTGAATTCATAGTAGGTGTTTTATTTATTGAATAGGAGTAAGCTAAAATGAATAGCATGTATTCTTATTTGGAATTCTAGAGGTACACAGTGGATCAACTTGGTGCTATGCGAGCATTTGTTCGGGTTGTACAGACTGGCAGTTTTTCGGCCGTTGGCCGCGAACTCAACACCACTCAGGCAACCATCAGCAAAAAGGTAGCGGCACTGGAAGCCAAGCTAGGTGTTAAGCTGCTAACCCGCAGTAGCCGGGATATTTCGTTAACTCAGGCGGGAACTGACTACTATGAGCAAACGATAGTTATGCTCGCGGAGCTGGATGAAGTGGAAGCAAGGGTTCGATCTCAAGTGGCGACACCGCAGGGGATTCTAAGGGTAACGGCACCTGTTGCATTCGGACGGTTAGTACTTGCCCCAATCGTTGGCGAGTTTTTAGAGAAGTATCCGGATATAAAGGTCGATATGTCACTGGGTGATAGGCACGTCGACTTAATCGCTGAAGGGGTCGATGTGGCGATTCGGGCACGCAAGCTGGAAGACTCCTCATTGATCGCCCGACACCTGTTTGAGAACCCTATGCTGCTGGTAGCCTCGCCTGAGTATGTGAAACTCCATGGTGGCCCCAGAGAACCTGCTGATCTGAAACGGCATAACTGTATCGTCTATTCGCTGCTAAGAACGGGGAACTACTGGCATTTTACACATCAGGGTAAAGAGATTTCGGTACCTGTGACAGGCACCTTTCAGAGTGATAGCGGTGATACAAATCTGGAAGTAGCGTTGTCAGGCTTGGGGATTACTGCCCTCCCCATCTGGATGGTCAACGAGCATCTCCAATCCGGAAAACTGGTTCAACTACTGAGCGACTACAAAGGAGACTCGATACCTTTTAACGCAATCTACCCACAGAACCGGTATGTCCCGTTGAAGGTGCGTTGTTTCGTCGAGTTCTTAAAGGAAAAATTAGCGGGAAGTACACTCTTCCGCTAAGCAATAGCTGGCAGCTATAAGGCTGTACAAAATGGCCCGCTTGGTCGCGGGCCATCTGGCTATGGAGCTTACAGGAGCGATTTGAAGTAGCCTCCTGTTAAAGCTTTGAATGTTAATCTTTTGAATTCGGGAAAAGACAAACGCCTTCACCTGGAAGTGGATCTGGATCAGATGGTAAGTTCAGGAACTCATAGCTTGGATCGTTCCGACCGGTATCAGTGCCATCGTGCCAGGCTCCGGATACGCCGTCCTGATTCAGGTCACGGGTACCTTTGAATTTATCCATGTAGCCCTTAGCAAAGTGCCCTGTCGCAGGTACATCTGTAAACCAATCAAATACCGTCAACCTCCGTGAAATACGCCATTCAGGCTGATTATCAGCATTCTTACGTTTTTCAAAATTAAACAACATGCGTCCAAAGAGCGTCACTTCGCGTGCGGGCGCGGTATCCCCATCACCCACCAAGTGAAATGCCCACACGTAAGCCTCGGCGTTGGCGGTCTTTCCTCCAGAATGCACATCGATAAGGTAGTTGCTGATACGATACTGGGTTGTTCTTAGTGTCGCAAAACCAGCCATCGCCTGACATGGAAAGTTGTTGTATGTCCCAGGGGCGGGGTTAGTTTCAGCGTCAGTAAAAAATACCGGGAATTCAGGATCCTGGTGCTCTTCAATAGCATCAGGCCAGTAGATTGAACGCATCAACCCCCTATCCATACGATCTAATGCACGACCCAAATGATTAATGACCTCTGTAATTGCTTGTTTATCAGCAAGGGTTTCTACATTAGGTACAACACCCGCTGAGGCATGGCTGGCGGAGAACAGCGTCAACGATGCTGTTATTAATACCGAACTGTAGGCTTTTCTTATTTGTCTGAACAATCTCATTTTTCTTCCGCATTATTTCTGTTTGTGAGGCATGTAATGAAAAGGTAGAAGGCTTCCAGATCTCATTTAAAATGACATGAACGCTTTACCTATTCATCGTTTTACATTCAGGAAAATTTCGAGCGCCCGCTCAGCTACCTGCTTTATCAAAAGTCATTTTTTGCAACGTTCTATCTCTTTTTACAAAATGGTGATACATCGCTGCTGATGCATGGCCGAGTATTAAAATCCAGACCAACCACTTCCCACCGATATCTTTATGCACGACATCAAAGGGCTTTTCGAACTCTTTAAAGGTCAACTCTGGATCTTCAGCTTTAATGAGTTGAAATAGAGTTGTGTCTTCAATTTTTTGTATTTCGAACAGATAAAAGAAATCAGTTGCAGCACCGGTGCCCAAATAGCCTGTTATCGGCATCAAAATCATCACCGCATACAATGCGCAGTGCCCCAGCTTAGCTGCTAAGTGCTCTAATTGATTACCGGGTTCCGGTCGAGGCTGTTTGTTAAGAACACGCCAGAATATTCGCATGCTTACCACCACAGCGACCGAAACGCCGATGGATAGGTGTAACTGGAGTGCGGTCCAGTTTTGCGATGAACCACTCTCGGTAAACCACTGACGGTAATAAACGGTTATATAAGAAAATATAAACAACAACGCTGTTAGCCAGTGCAACCACTTTGCAACGACACCGTAAGACATATCGGTGTTTCTCAAATTCATCGCCACCTCCTCTAAAGAACCGATCCGCCCCTGTTTATGGGCTGTATGACTGGAAGAAAAGGCTAAAGGATTCCTTTAAGCAATAGGACTGGACATGTTCGAATACCATGAATTCCAATTCGGAATCCATGCAAGCAAGATTCTGCCTCTTGGTGATGATTATTCATCAGAAACAGATAACGACCTGATGGAAGCAAACAACCAAGTTCGTTTTAAGAGTAAGAAGTGTTCTGAAGTGAAGCGCTGTCTTTCAGCACCTGCTCTCACAGTAGCGTTGTAGCTTAGGCAGCGGAGTGGAGGTCTGCATTGACTCAGAAATAAACCAATACAAGCAGATAGCTAGTCGTAGGAATCCAGATCGTACTTAACGGCGAATGACAGACGCCATCTAAAAATTTGGTGTAAGGTGCTGTTAGCTAAGCATAACGCACCGTTCAAAGGGTCTTGGTGCAATAGACTCTGCTATTGCACCCTACCCTGACACTTAAACCGCCTGCCCTGCACAAAAACCAGACGCCCATGCCCACTGGAAGTTATGCCCGCCAAGATGTCCGGTTACATCCAGACACTCACCGATAAAGTAGATACCCGGTGCTTTCTTAGCTTCGAAAGTTTTCTGGGAAACCTCGTTGGTGTCGATACCACCCAGAGTCACCTCGGCGGTACGGTAACCTTCAGTGCCACTTGGTTTAACCTGCCAGTTGTGGAATTGGTCAGCAATTGTCTGCAGCTTTTCGTTACTGCACTGACCCAGCGTGCCGTCGATCTTCCAGATCTCGCAGAAAGTCTGCACCAGGCGTTTGGTCATCAGGGTTGAAAGTACAGTTTTGATCTCTGCTTTTGGACGGGCTTCACGCTGATCTTTCAGCCACTCAAGCAGATCCAACTCAGGGAACAGGTTGATGGTCACCGCTTTACCCGGCTCCCAGTAGGAGGAGATCTGCAGCACAGCCGGACCGCTCAGACCACGATGGGTGAAGAGCATGCTCTCTTTAAAGGTGGTTTTACCGTAGCTGATCTCTACGGGGTCGTGTGAGATACCTGAGAGTGGTTTGAAGCTTTCCAGCTCCTGCGGTTGCAATGTGAACGGCACCAGCGCGGCGCGGCGCTCCAGCACCTTCATATCAAACTGTTCGGCTACATTGAACGCAAACGCGGTTGCTCCACCATTCGGAATCGACAGGCCACCGGTTGCGACAACCAGAGACTCACAGCTTATAGGGCCTTTGGAGGTCTCAATCTGATAGCCACCATCAACCGTCTCAATCCCTTTTAC
This sequence comes from uncultured Marinobacterium sp., assembly GCA_947501565.1. Classification (GTDB taxonomy): domain Bacteria; phylum Pseudomonadota; class Gammaproteobacteria; order Pseudomonadales; family Balneatricaceae; genus Pontibacterium. Next base: position 95,851 of record CANMWJ010000010.1, on the reverse strand, counting down.
CTCGGTTTCCGTCTGCAGCGTTACACCCGCCCAGTCGCATTCGGTCAGCAGCAACTGCAGGATCTCTTTGCTGGATTCGTTGCAGAACAGCTGACCCAACGTTTTTTCGTGGTATTCGATACCGTGACGGTCCACCAGCTCGATAAAGTCCTGGGCGGAATAGCGACTCAGAGCCGATTTGCAGAAGTGAGGGTTGGCCGAGATAAAGTTGGCCGGGCCGTTATGGATGTTGGTGAAGTTGCAGCGTCCGCCACCGGACATCAGGATCTTGCGGCCGATCTTTTTGGTGTGCTCGATTACCAACACCGAACGGCCACGGTAACCTGCGGTGGCTGCACACATCAAACCGGACGCGCCGGCACCCACGATAATAACGTCGTACTGCTGCAAGGGAGCTGCCTCAAGGGTCAAAAGGCGGCTAGTTTATCACAACGCTTATGACAGCGTTCTACAGCTTATCTTTCCGCTTATGGCTGCCATCACATAATGGAGGTGTCCCGCTCTGCTTACACATGCAGAGCCAGACGTCGCCGTCGCGTTCCGCAACAAAGACGACAGGATCGATGCCTGTGCCCTGATGGGAACCATCGCAAAATGGCTGGTTGTTTGAGCGACCACAGGCACACCAGGTATACGTTTCCCCCTCTTTAAGGTGGACCTTAACGGGTGCATCCCCGGCTCGATGTACGGGTGAGTGAGACATGTTCGTATCTCCGTTGGGGCGTAACCAAAAAATAGAAGAGGGTTACCCGGAGATCAAACCATTCGTACAACTTACAGCCAGCAACGCAGGCTTGCTGGCACAAAAAAACCTGAACCAGCCCCTGCTCTCCTTTCGGATGCCGAGACTGATTCAGGTTCTTTTTAACGAAGCAGCGTGTTACTGGTCGTCTTTCTTGTCGGCGTTCATCTTACGGATCTTATCCGCCAGACGACCACCTCGTGGACGGTTGTCCTGAGACTGTTTCTGCTGTTCTTCTTTCTGCTTATCCAGCTCTTTCTGGTAAACAGAACGTTTCTTTTTCCTCTCAGCCAGCGCTTTCTTCTTGCGGCTTTCGTAACTTTCCGGGTTCGCCAGTCGCTCACCCTTACTCGGACCGGCATCTTCGAAGATATACTGGTTAGTGTGGCTGCGTTTCTTCTTTACACGGCTCATTTCTGCTCCTGTTGCTCAGCTTCAGCTCGCTCGGCAGCTTCAGCTTCAAGTCGGGCGATCTCCGCCAGACGGTGTTTCTCTTCCCACTCGGCTACGGTCTCAAAGCTGATACGCCCCAGCTTGCCGGAGCGCATCTCGTGCAGCAGCACCTCGGACGCTTTGTGCATGTCGATCACTCCACCGGGACGTAATCCACCGCGCTTACGACCGATCTCGTCCAGCAGCTGCTCGGGTGCTTCCGGCAGCGTTTTCAGCTTGTAACGCTCCTGTGCACGCTGGGGGTAATCAGAGAGCATAAAACCAGCGGCAAACAGCGCCACATCTTCATACTCAATCGCGGTATCTTTGATCGCGCCACTCGCTGCCAGACGGTAGCCAGAGTCGGGGTCTTCAATTTTTGGCCAGAGTATACCCGGCGTATCGGATAAGGCCATGCCATTTTTTGTGGTGAAACGTGTCTGGGTTTTGGTGACCGCTGGCTCGTTACCCACTTTGGCAATTTTCTTACCCAGCAACGCATTGATCATGGTGGATTTGCCCACGTTGGGAATACCCATGATCATGGCACGTACCGGACGCCCGGCTTCTGCACGGGACGGTACCATCTTCTTGCAGAGTTCCGGGATACGGTTGATCTGCTTTTTCTGCTCGTAATCCAACGCAACGGCCAAGGTATCAGGTTGCGCGTTGAAGTAATCCAACCACTCCTTGGTACGTTCAGGATCAGCCAGATCGCTCTTATTCAGCAGTTTAATGGCAGGTTTACCCTTACGCAGGGAATCCACCAAAGGGTTTTTACTGGATTGCGGCAGACGCGCGTCCAGAACCTCAATGATGACATCAACTTCATCCATCACCTTGGCGATCTCTTTCCGGGCTTTGTGCATGTGCCCAGGGAACCAATTTATGCTCAAAACGGTACCTTATTTTGCTGCTGAATAGATGCTCATACATCCGGGATCATAATAGAGATACGCCGGGTATCGCGTTAAAGCGGGAATTCTACCACAGACTTACCCGGGCAGAGACGTAGTGGTTAATAACAGCTGAGTAGATCGGACGATCCGGAAGGCAGGGTTCTATAAAAACAACGCAGGCCGCACAGAAGCGACGGCCTGCAAATAGCTATGACTTAGTTGTCGAAGTGTTCAGCGAAATGGCGAAGCTTGTGCGCCAATGCATCTACCTGGTCCGCAGCTTTCTCCATCTCCTCCAGCACTGCCGTGCTCATGGCCGATTCAATCAGCAGTGACAGTTCATCAAAGTGCGCCGAACCAATCGCAATTTTCTGTTCGTCTGACAGTTTGGCTTTAAATGCTTCAACGACGTTGTTGGCGTGCTGGGTTTGTTTCATGGTCATATTTGTGTTCCTTCTGTTAACCGATACGTTTTCCTGGGCAAGCTATGACGTTATTCATGCAGTGCTTGGAATCAGGACATGCTCATCACGCTCATGTACGTCTTTAGCGTTACCAACAATCAGCGGATCGGGTTCCAGATCCAGCGCTTCATTTTTATTCGGATATGGCATCCTGGTCAGGATGTAACGCATTGCATTGAGGCGCGCACGTTTCTTATCGTTGGACTTAATCACTGTCCACGGCGCATCCGCAGTATCGGTGTAGAAGAACATCGATTCCTTAGCTTCCGTGTAATCATCCCACTTATCCAAAGAAGCCAGATCGATTGGCGACAGCTTCCACTGTTTCAGCGGGTCGGTACGACGCGCCTGAAAACGGCGGAACTGTTCATCGCGACTCACTGAGAACCAGAATTTGAATACACGGATACCGCTGCGCACCAACATACGCTCCAGATCCGGCGTCTGACGCATAAACTCGAGATACTCGCCCGGACTACAGAAGTTCATCACCTTCTCAACACCCGCACGGTTGTACCAGGAACGGTCGAAGAGCACGATCTCCCCTTCCGTTGGCAGATGCTGAATATAACGCTGGTAGTACCACTGGCCGGATTCCACTTCCGTCGGTTTCTCCAGTGCAACCACCTTGGCACCACGAGGATTCAGGTGCTCCATAAAGCGTTTGATTGTTCCCCCTTTACCTGCAGCATCTCGTCCTTCAAACAGGATCACAACGCGCTGGCCGGTATCTCTCACCCACTGCTGCATTTTAAGCAGTTCTATCTGCAGCTCTTTCTTTTGCTTCTCATACTCAGCGCGAGAGATCTTCTTATCGTATGGGTAGTCATTTCCACTGCTCAATACAGCCTCCAACGTGGTCACTGCATCGGAACCGGAAGGGGTAACTTGAGGTTCTGCGGTCATGTAGTCCTCCTTTTGACGTTTAGCTCTTATCTCTTTGTTTACACAGACATTATCCTCCTTGAAACACCCCGGGATTTTGATGTAAATCAAACGCAACATCTTGTAGGAAAATTACATATTGCCGACTTATACAAGACCCTTTATCGTCACAGATTTTTTAATTTTTCTCGGCGCGCAGAGCCCGATTTATTGCAGTTTCAGCTTGCCCCTCCCCAAAAATGACCTATCCTCTTTGGGTCTACGGGGGTTACACTTAAAACCTTCAAAACGTTAGCTGTGAAACAAATGGGGAACGCGGGTTAGATGGATTCGAATAATACCGGCCAGGTATTGATGGCTCGACAACCTATCTACGATCGAAATCACAAGGTAGTTGCCTACGAGTTGCTGTACCGCAACGATGACGCAACAGAAAATGCAGTCTTTCGCAACTCCCTCGCCACCACTGAAGTACTGATTAACGCTTACACCAGCATCACCGACGCAGGCTCCGTACGTCGCGTACCTGCCTTTATCAACGTCAGTGAAGAGCTGCTGCTGGACGGCAACTTCCCCGACCTGCCCCGTAAGCAGGTCGTGATTGAGATCCCGGAGAGCGCCCACATCACCAAAGCGTTTGTGCAGGCGATCTTTAACCTCTCTCGCGACGGCTACCGTCTGGTACTCGACAACTTCAGCTACGATCCGAAATACGAGGCGCTTCTCGACCTGGTCCATATGGTCAAAGTGGATGTCGCTCACACCACCGGTAAAGAGCTGAAAGAGCACATTCAGATCCTTCATAAGCACAAGGTGACCCCGATTGCCGTGAAGATCGAAACCTATGAGATTCTGGAGATCTGCAGCCAACTGGGTTTCAAGCTGTTCCAGGGCCACTTCCTGAGTAAACCGAAGCTGGTAAAAGGTAAGAAGATTGAAGCCAGCGGCGGCGCGCTGCTGCGACTGGTGCAGGAACTTCAGCGCGAGGACGTCAAACCGGAGGAGCTGGAAGCCCTCATCATTCAGGACCCTATCCTGACATTTAAGTTACTGCGTATCGTTAACTCCGCCGCCTACTCACTGGTGCGCAAGATTGAGTCCATCGCCGATGCGGTAGTCCTGCTCGGCATGGAACAGGTTAAACGCTGGGCCACGCTGATCGCCATGACCAGCCATCAGGACAAACCAGAAGAGCTTAGCCGCATGTTGCTGATCCGCGGTGCAATGTGTGAGAACGTCGCTAAATCCGCCCGCAAGCGTAACGCGGGCAGCTACTTTATGGCAGGCATGCTCTCAGGCCTTCACGCCCTGCTGGATATCGATCAGCAGACAATGCTGGAACAGGTACCTGTCGGCGACGATATCAAAAAGGCGATCACCCACTACGATGGCGAGATCGGCAAAACATTGCACGCTGTTGTGGCCTATGAATCCGGCAACTGGAACGACCTGCCATTGGATATCGACGTAGACCTGTACGAAAAAGCCTACCGCGAAAGCGTGCAGTGGACTCACGAAGCCCTGCTTGAGATGCACGCCTCTTAACTATCGCTGTAGGTTGGTGACGAGCGCCAGCGACTCCCAACATCGAACTACCCATTAACTTCCCGGTGTTGTGACGACCCGACCGGCAAGCAAAGCCCTTTCGGCTGTCTTGTCCTGATATAGGTTGACACTATTTCAGGTTAAAAACGCCCGATGCACTTCATCGGGCGTTTTGTATTTTAAGGCCATGTGCGGCCGTCGTGTATTGTAGAGATGCACCGACTCATCAACCATGATGACCGCTTGCTCTAAGTCATCGGGTTTTCTCAGCAGATACTCACCTTTCAATATCCCGTTCACTCTTTCCGCAAGGGCGTTCTGGTAACAGTCATACCCATCGGTCATCGAACACCGCACGCCGTGCTTCTTGTGTACGGCTTGGTACCGCTTTGAACAGTACTGTATGCCCCTATCAGAATGGTGGATGAGCCCTTCACTTCCCTGATAACCGCGCAAGGCTTTCTGGTAAGCCGTAACGACAGACTCTGCTTTCAGATCACCATGTACGTGATAACCAACGATTTTACGTGAGTACGCATCCGTCACCAGGCTGAGGTAGGCTTCGCCATGCCGCACGGGTAGATACGTAATGTCAGCTACCCAGATCTGCTCGGGCCGCTTGGCTTTCACTTGCCCTGCATCCGGCTTGAGCAAGTTTGGGTGGCACCAGAAGCGATGATGGCTGTGCGTCGTCTTGTGATATGCCCTGCGTCGCCGAACCAGCAATCGGCGCTCCCTGAGCAGTTCAAAGAGTTTATCCCTACCGATTTTTAACTGCGTCTCTGTATTCAACAGGTGCAGCAGTTTACGCGTCCCTAGCTGCGGTTGACGCAGGCGCTCATGCTGAATAAAGCCGAGTATGGCACCCTGCCGCTCGGCGTGCTGCTTAGCGCGCAGGCGCTGCTGGTAATAGGCCTGTCGGCTGATGTCGAGGATTTGGCAAGCCCGCGTCACTGTTAGCCCGATGACCTGTCGCTCTTCGATGACTTGCCGCGAGGCTTTTTTACTACGCGGATCCCATGATCGCGTTTGAGGACATCAACCACGGCTTCAAAGAAATCCGCTTTCTGCTGCACGTCAGCCAGCTTCTGCTCAAGCTCTTTGATCCGTTGCTCTGGGGTTAGCTCTAAGGGTTTGTCAGGCATCGTGTTGGCAAGGTCCATTGGTGTTCCTTTAGACCAATTTAGCCTGCCATGTTTGCGGAGCCAAACCAATACGGTTGAACGGCCTTGAATGCCATAATGGCTCTGAGCTTGCTTATAGGTTAGCTCGCCCGCTTCGACTTGGTCGACAACCGACAATTTAAAGGCGAGGGAATAATCGCGTTGAGTACGCTTAGTTCTTGATTTCATAACACCTTCCGATTTGATGATCGAAAAGTGTCAACGTTATTCAGGACGGGACAGGCAGCATAAAAAAAGCGGAATCCCGAAAAGGATTCCCCTTTTTATTTATGCTTTTCGCGTCGAACGCTTATGCGCCCGGCTGCAGATCCGGATGTGCTTTGGAGAAAGCATCCAGTTCGTTGCACGCATCAGCGATACGGCTGATGGTTGGGTAGGCACTCATATCTACTTTAAAGCGGTTAGCATTGAACACCTGAGGTACCAGACACAGGTCTGCCAGCGTTGGCGTATCGCCGTGGCAGAACTTACCCGTCTGATCAGATTCAGCCAGACGACGCTCCAGCGCAGCAAAGCCCTCCTTCACCCAGTGCTGGTACCATTCGGCTTTCTGTTCGTCAGAAACACCAAACTCACCCACCAGGTATTTGAGGATACGCAGGTTGTTCACCGGATGAATATCACAAGCGATCAGCTGTGCCAGGCTACGTACACGTGCTTTTTCCAGTGCGCTCTGCGGCAGCAACTGAGCGCTTTCCGGGTAGGCTTCATCCAGGTACTCACAGATCGCCAGCGACTGGTTGAACATCTCACCGTTATCGTCCAGCGACGGCACAAAACCCTGCGGGTTACGGGCGCGGTTCTCATCACCGCCCTGCTCACCTTTCAGCAGGTTTACAGGAATCTGCTCGTAATCCATACCCTTCAGGTTCAGGGCGATACGTACGCGATACGCAGCGGAGGAGCGGCAGTAATCGTAAAGAATCATCAGTTTCTTCCTTTTAGTTACCGTGCCCGTCACAGGGGTGACGGGCACGGTAGCGAATCACTTACGCTTTAACTGGCAGTACGGTGCCCACTACTTCACCGAAACCGATGCGTGCAGCGCCGTCTTTCGCGCAGTAGCCGCGCATGATTACCGCGTCACCATCTTCCAGGAAAGTACGGGTTTCGCCGTTTTCCAGGGTCAGAGGCTGTTTGCCACCCAGCGTCAGCTCCAGCATGGAACCGGCTTCATCGTGGGTCGGGCCAGACTGAGTACCGGAACCGAAGAAGTCACCCGGCTGCATGTTACAGCCGTTTACAGTGTGGTGAGCAACCATCTGTGCAACAGTCCAGTAAGAGTGTACGAAGCTGGATTCAGACAGCTTGGCAGGACCCTGACCTTCTGCACGCATCCTATCGGACTCCAGCAGCACTTCCAGCTGGATGTCTAACGCGCCTTCGTTGCGGTTCAGTTCAGACTCCAGGTATGGCAGTGGCTGCGGATCGTTTTCGTCACGGGTCCATGCAGTGCGGTATGGCGCCAGCGCTTCGGTAGTTACGATCCAAGGAGACACAGTGGAGGCGAAGTTTTTCGCCAGGAATGGGCCCAGTGGCTGGTATTCCCATGCCTGAATGTCTCGTGCAGACCAGTCGTTGAACAGACACATACCGAAGACGTGCTCGTCTGCGTTGTCCAGTGCGATCATCTCGCCCAGCTCGGTACCTTTACCGATGTAGATACCCATCTCCAGCTCGTAGTCCAGACGTTTACACGGACCAAAGCTTGGCTCGGTCGCGTCCGGCGCCTTGGTCTGGCCCTGCGGACGGTGGAACTCCTGACCGGACACAGCGATAGAGGATGAACGACCGTGGTAACCGATTGGTACCCATTTGTAGTTAGGCAGCAGAGGGTTATCCGGACGGAACAGGGAACCCACAGTAGTTGCGTGGAATACAGAGGTGTAGAAATCGGTGTAGTCACCGATGGTGCAAGGCAGATCGTATTCAGCGTCCGCCTGTGCAACCAGACATGCGCTCAGCTTCGCTTCTGCGTCGGAACCCGCACGCAGTGCCTGAGACAGTGCCAGGCGCAGTGCAGACCACGCTTCTTTACCCATGCCCATGAAATCGTTCAGACGCGGCGCCGCGCAGGCTTCCGCTGCAGTCTGTGCCAGACCGGAAAACACACCGGCATCTTTCGCTGCTGCGAGGTCCACAATCTGGTCACCAATCGCAACACCGCCGCGGAATGCTTCATCGCTACCCTGGCGACGGAAAGACGCGAACGGCAGGTTCTGGATTGGGAAGTCGGACTGTCCATCGTTCGCAGATGCAACCCAGCTGGTGAGGTTTAGATCGTGAGTTTCGTTCAGTGCAGGCATTATGCCCTCCTCCTATAATCTCGTCACAATGACGAACCTGACATGCATGTACGCTACCAGCGTCATTATATTAGTAACAATTGTTACTGTCAGGTCACCCTAGCATAAAAACAGTAAAGGCCCACCCCTAAAAGTCGTTCTATAACCGTGTTATCTAACAACTTTTTCGCGGTGAGCCTGAGAATTGCGTTATCTAACGCTTATTGTGCAGGAATGTGCTTACGTGCAGCCTGCATCGCTTCGGACAGTACGTCCTGGTCGCCGATGTGGTTGCACAGCAGCAGAATCAGTCGTGCATTTACATCCAGGCTCTGCTCATCGGTCAGCTCACGGTGCAGATCAGTCAGTTCCTGATAGAAATCATCCGGACGCGGCAGATTAGGCTCAGTAATAAGTTTGCTCATTGTCGTCTCTCTTTTATTGTCCGTTACTTAGCCAGCGCTTTGTTCTGGGCTGCTACAACCGCAGCTTTGTCGAAGCTACGCATACGTGCTGTTACCAGCTGGTCAGGGCGAGTCAGGTAGTAAGTACCGCTCTGCGCATCCAGACGCTCTTTCACTACACCCACGGAGTCGATCAGCAGCTCAACGCCTTCTGGCAGAGCGATGTCCATCTCGTGGCTTGCCACGATGTAGGATTTAACCGGTACATCCTGTGCAGCCAGTTCGCCCAGCTGAGCAACAGTCTCAGCAGTCAGGTCGTTGCGGCTCTCAACAAACAGCAGGCCGTTGAATACGTTACCCAGCGCGCCCAGCAGGAAGCTGTCTTCGCCGTTACGCTTAACAGGGCCGTCAGTACATGGCGCACCCACAACCACTTTGCAATCGAAGCTGCCGTCGTCTTCAGTATTCAGAGAAGATTCGGTCAGGAATGGTGGTACAGACAGACGGCCACTGTTCACCAGAGGACGTGCGAAGGTGTAGTCTTTCGCCAGCCACAGAACTGCGTCACGGAACGCGCGGTTTGCACCGTTCTTCGGCGTGATGAAGTCAGTACTGCGAGTAGAGTTCAGGATATTCTCGTCCGCCGCGAAGGTACGCTCTTCAGAGTAAGTGTTCAGCAGGCTGTCGTCCGCCTTGCCGTTCATTACCATCTGTAGCTTCCAGGTCAGGTTATCGATATCTTCGATACCGGAGTTCGCACCACGTGCACCGAATGGAGATACCTGGTGTGCCGCGTCGCCTGCGAAGAAGATACGACCGTGACGGAAGTCATCCATACGACGGCAAGTGAAGGTGTATACAGACGCCCATTCCAGTTCGAACTCAACGTCTTCACCCAGGAACGCTTTCACACGTGGGATGATGTTTTCTGGTTTCTTCTCTTCTTCAGGGTCAGCATCCCAACCCAGGTCGAAGTCGATACGCCATACGTTGTCAGCCTGACGGTGCAGCAGAGTGGACTGACCTTCGTGGAATGGCGGGTTGAACCAGAACCAACGCTCTGGTGGGAATTTCTTAGGATCCATGACAACGTCAGCGATCAGGAAGCGATCCTGGAAGATCTGACCTTTGGATTCCAGGCCACATGCCGCGCGAGTCTTGGAACCTGCGCCGTCACATGCGATTACGTAGTCCGCCTTCAGGGTGTATGCACCTTCAGGAGTTTCTACAGTCAGGGTTACTTCGTCGTCGTTCTGCTCGATCTCGGTAACTTTGTTCTTCCAGCGCAGATCAGCTTTTTCCAGCTCATTTACGCGGTCTACATAGTACTCTTCCAGGTAGTACTGCTGCAGGTTGATGAAGCCAGGGCGACGGTGGTGTTCTTCCGGCAGCATGTTGAAGCTGTAGATCTGCTCGCTTTCGAAGAATACTTTACCGATGTTCCAGGTTACGCCTTTATCTACACAACGCTGGCCTACACCCAGACGGTCGGAGATATCCAGGAATCGCTTGGCGTAGCACACCGCACGAGAACCAACACTTACAGTGTTGTTATCGTCCAGTACAACAACAGGGATGTCGTGAATTGCCAGGTCAATAGCAGCTGCCAGACCCATCGGGCCCGCACCAATGACTACTACAGGATGTTTGACCGGTTGCGCAGCGTCTTGGTCTGCGGAGCGGACATAATCAAATTCAGGAAAAGTGTATGTGTTAAGCATCGCTTGGCACTCGTATTATTGTTTTGGACCCTGCGAATAAGCCCTGCTGATAGGATCAGGACTTGCGCTCAGGTTCCTTGCTTCATCGTTTGGATTCGCGTTTTGAACAGGATCCAAGATAGCGAAATTCTGCGCCCTGATAATCCCTTCAAGTCGAACAAAATTATTTCTTTTTGAGAAAGAAAGACAAAACCACAACACACCTCAAAAACGGGGATATTCTTTTAATTTCAGATGGTTAACCCCAAAACAAAAAAATCACAGCCCGCTATGGAAAAGCCAGCTGTGATTTTTATCAAGAGTCTCTTGCCGATTTTTCAGCAATCAGTCGGGCCAGCGCTGCTGCAGATTGTTCTCCAGCCACCCCTGGAAAAACTCAATAAAAGAGCTGACCTTTGGTGAGATGTACTTACGGTCAGGATAGACCGCGAAGATGGAGAGCTTTTCAGGCTCATAGTGCGGAAAGACGCGAACCAGATCCCCGGATTCCACAAAGCGAGAGATAACAAAGTACGCGAGATTGGCAATACCGCGGTTGGCCAACACCGATTCTCGCACCACCAGGCTGTTGTTGGCTTTTACATCCCCCTCAACCTGCACGGTACACCGGCGCCCTTCCCGCTCCAGCGACCACTGGTCAGCGTTAGACGCATGCACAAACACCAGGCAGTTGTGCTTCTTAAGATCTTCGGCGCATTCCGGCGTGCCGTGCTCCTCCAGATACTGCGGAGTGGCACAAATGAACATCGGCACCTTGGAGATCTCACGAGCAATAAGGCTCGAATCCGGCAGCTGCGGATCGGCGATACGGATCGCCAGGTCGAAACCGTCGCGCACCAGATCCGGTGCCCGGTCATCAAGGGTCACATCCACCTTAATATCCGGATAGGCTTCCATAAATTCGGGGATTGCTTTGGCCAGCTGCATCTGCCCGAAGGTCATGTTGCAGTAGATACGCAATACACCACGCGGCTGCCCCTGAAGCTGAGACACCAGGTTCTCGGCTTCCTCTACCTGACCGATGATCTTCTGGCATTTCTCGTAATATGCAGCCCCCACTTCGGTCACACTCAGACGACGGGTGGTTCGCTGCAGGAGTCGGGCTCCGATGTGCTGCTCCAGATGTGAGATCTGCTTGCTGACCGACGAACTGGAGATTCCCATCTCCTCTGCGGCCAACGAAAAACTTTTCAGGTCAACAACCCGAACATAGATACTCATAGCGGACAGTACATCCATAGCGTTTCCTACTCCTTAACTCTGAAGCCTCGAATTCACACTAGCAGTGCCATGTAGATGAGACAAGGGATATAAGTACCGGCAATACATCTAAACGCGGCACTTTAGGGCAGATAAAATTAACGGCGCCCGGTTTTCACCGTCGCGCCGTTAATTTAGCAAGGGCACCCGAAGGACTTCAGGTACGCATGCAGTAGGGATTCGCTGTCAGCAAGGCTGACAGCGCGGGACTCTATTAGTCCTGCAGCTGATCCCAAACTTCCTGATCACGCTCATCAGTCCAGATGCGCGGCCAGTCGATACCTTCGAACTCATCCCACAGACGCTGAACGTCGAATGGCAGGCAGTGTTCGAAGATCGGCCACATGCCGAACTTAGGGTTCAGGTGTTCGTGAGTTGCTTCGAACGCTTCTTTCAGGGTACCGCCACGCTTGTGAACTTCACCCACTTTTTCGATCATGCCGTTCAGGAAGCCACGAGTCTGCTCGATTGCAGCGTCAACTTCGTCACGACCACGTGCAACCGCACCACGGCCACCAACCAGAACTTCAGCTTCGTACGCTTTAACTTTGTCCAGAGTCTCAGACGCCCAGTCAAAGTGGAATGCGTCACCGGTGTACAGAGCCGCTGCAGCTTCTACCAGGTCACCTGCGAACAGAACTTTCTGTTTAGGGATCCATGCAACGATGTCACCTGCAGTGTGGCCACGACCACAGTATTCCAGAACCAGGTTGCCGCGATCACCACCCAGTGGGATCTCCAGACGGTCGTTGAAAACGATGTCCGGGTGCGTCAGACCTTTGATGCCTTCCGGCTCACGGAACAGACGCGGCATACGACCGAACTCAGATGCCCAATCCTGCATACCGCGTTCTTCGATCAGGAACTTGGTTTTTTCGTGAGCAATGATGGACTCAGCGTTGAACGCTTCCGCGCCCAGTACACGTACCGCATGGTAGTGAGACAGAACCAGATATTTAACAGGCTTGTCAGTGTGCTCACGCAGCTGCTCCAGCCAGTCGTTTGCCGCTTTAGGGGTCGCACGCGCTTCGAACGCTACGATGAAGTCTTCACCTTCAACTGCACAAACGTTTGGGTCACCTTCAGCAGTCAGTGCGTAGATGCCATCACCCAGGATTTCCAGTGTTTCAGTTTTTACACCGAGGTCCGCAGAGGACGCAAAGGGCTTCTTAGCCATATCTGATTCCTATCTTAAAATCTTATTAATTCTGATTATCTCGCGAGAGATAGCATAGAAAATCGGTTCCATTTCACCCGATCAGGTCATCACCCGTTATCAGAAACCGGATCAGCACAAGATACTACAATCACCCGCAAACATAACCCATCGCAGCCGAACAAGATCTCTTCCTCAAGGGAAATAATAACGGCGCATATCTGCAAAAAACACCACTTATTAGCCCAAATAAAGAAACAATAACTCTGTGTATTGCGACAATTATCAGGACAGCAGCGCATAAAAAAACGCGTATAACCGTCGTCATACGCGCTTTTCGGTAAAGCTAAACTCACTAACTTATTAAGCCAGAGGCACTACCAATACAGGTCGTTTGGTGTGGTGCATCACTTTGTTTGCAGTAGAACCCAGCAGGAACTGGCTTACACCGCTGTGAGTACGGGTACCCATCACGATCACATCAGCATCGATGTCATCAGCCACTTCCAGAATGGTTTTCCAAGGCGTACCTTCTTCAACACGAGCGATCGCCTGACCTTCCTGCAGCATTTCGCTCTCTTCAAGCTCCTGCTCACAGAAACGTTCGATGCGCTCTTTCAGCTTGTCACGCAGGTTCTGAATGCTCTGATCGTGCATCTCATTCAGAGACTCATCGTTCATCATCGTATCCACGATACTCTGCGCAGTCGCGCTCAGTGGCTCGATTACGTGCAGAAACGTGATTTCAGAATTGTAGTGACCACACAAGCTCACCGCCGCACGAAACGCAGGGCGTGACCCGTGATCAATGTCAGATGCATAGAGGATCTTTTTAACTTGAGGCAGCATGGCGAGACTCCTTTCCCGGTAATCAGACACACCGGGTTATGTAGATATAAAAAGAGCCCTTCCGGGCTCTTTTCGTTAAGCGATATTTATCGGTAGAGCAGTTCCGGCAGGAACAGAGAGATCGGCGCAATCAGCGTGATCAGAGCCAGACGCAGGATATCCGCGCACCAGAATGGTGTAACACCTTTAAAGATGGTGCTGGCTTTAATGTCTCGCAAGACCGCACTCAATACGAATACGTTCATACCTACCGGTGGAGTGATCAGACTGATCTCGGTTACTACTACAACCACGATACCGAACCACACCAGATCGAAGCCCAGGCTCTGAACCAGCGGGAAGAAGATCGGCACGGTCAGCAGCATCATCGACAGACTCTCGAACACCATACCCAGTACGATGTAGATACCAAGAATCGCGAAGATAACCATCATCGGTGATACTTCCAGACCCTGTACGAACGCCAGCAGGTCAGCAGGCAGACCCGCACGGTTGATGAAGTTGGAGAAGATCAATGCACCGATCAATACACCAAACAGCATCGCAGAAGTACGAGCGGTGTCGGTCAGAATGTCGAACAGACTACCGAAGCCCAGGGTCTTACGGGACAGCGCGATCAGGAACGCACCACCGGCACCGATACCCGCCGCTTCAGTCGGCGTGAAGATACCCAGGTAGATACCGCCCATAACTACTGTGAACAGAATCAATACGCCCCAAACACCGTTCAGCGCCTGAATACGCTCAGACCAGTTCAGCTTCTCACCGCAAGGACCTGCATCCGGGTTACGCCATACAACGTAGCGCACCGCACCAAGGTACATAAGAATACCCAGGAAGCCCGGAATGAAACCTGCAGCAAACAGCTCACGGATACTGGTTTCAGTCAGCAGGCCGTAGATCACCAGAATTACACTTGGTGGAATCAGGATACCCAAGGTGCCGCCCGCTGCGATGGACGCAGTCGCCAAGGCATCAGAGTAACCGTACTTACGCATCGGTGGCATTGCCACTTTTGCCATTGTTGCAGAAGTCGCCAGACTGGAACCACAGATTGCAGAGAAACCGCCACAAGCAACAACAGTCGCCATGGACAAACCACCCTTCTTATGCCCCAGGAAGGCATTGGAAGCGCGATACAACTCATGGGACAGACCGGACTTGGTTACCAGGTTACCCATAAGAATAAATAGAGGAATAACGGACAGACTGTACTCCTGCGCGGTATCAACCACACGCTTGGACGCCATGGACAGTGCACCTGTCCAGCGGAAGTCTCCGATATTGTCAAAGGTAAGGCCCTGCATAAACGCAAAACCGAAGAAGCCCACGATCCCCATAGAAAACGCAATCGGGATACGAACGACGACGATCAGGACCAACAGAATAGCAAAGCCGATCAGTGCTACTGTCATGCTGAAATTACCTGTCTAGCTTTATAATAATCGTTATTAGTTTCGAGATAGGAACAGAAGGCGGTATACGCCATAGGTGATCATGGCACCCGCTGTTACCCAACTCATCACTGCGATGTACTGAATAATCAGACCCATTGGCAGTTCGAGGTACTCGGAGACCTCACCGCGGCGCATCGAACGCTCTGCCAGGAAATAGATCCGCTCAGCCAGAAAATAGAGGGATGTAGAGATCAGGAATGCAGAGAACAAACCCAGAACCTTCAATACTGTGCTACCCAGCATGCGGTCCAGAATATCAACAACCACGTGACCGCCACGCCATGTAATAACAGGCATTTCGGCAAATACCAGGATGGCAATACCAATCTCTGTAAGCTCTGTAGCGCCATCTACGGAATTATCGAAGAAGTAGCGGCCGAACACATCGGCACACGTCAGCACCATCAGCAAAAACAGTGTTACAGCAGCTACAAACTCCAGAGCAAAGGCCAGCCACTTGACTGGCCCTTTCTCTTCGTAGTGCGCTGTAATCCAGGCACTAAATGACATACGGTGACTCCTTATTTACCGTAAGAGCGAGCGATGGAACGCAGCTCATTCAGAGCGCCTTTCGCATCAACACCGCGGTCAGTAACGTGGCCGATCCAAGCTTCGTCCATGCCTTTAGCGACATTGCGGAACTCTTTAGCCATTGGGTCGTTCTGACCAACTTCGTTCAGGTTAACACCCGCTTCTTTAGCAGCTTCATAGCCTGCAGCATCACCCGCATCCCATGCGCGACCTGCCAGTGCAGACAGTTTCTCGCCGGAAACGCTCATGATCGCCTTACGATCTTTGTCGCTGATGCTGTCCATGAAGTCTGGGCTCAGGAACATGGAGAAAGAACCCAGGTACATACCACCTGGCAGTGCTACAACGTTCTTAGCAACTTCTTTCAGACGCAGTGTTTTCTGCTCACCCATTGGGATGAATACACCGTCGATAACGCCCTGCTGCATCATTTCGTATACTTTAGGAGCCGGAGCACCCACAGCAGTTACACCCAGACGCTTACCGATTTCACCCTGAACACCACCACCGATACGGATCTTCTTACCGCTCAGGTCAGACAGAGAGCTGATTGGCTTAGCCATGTGGATCTGGCCAGGGCCGTGGGTGAACAGTGCAGCCAGTACCAGACCGTCGTGCTCGTTAGCCTTCTGGAAGTACTTTTCGTTTACACGCCAGTGAGCAACAGATGCAGCTTCTGCACTTACGCCCAGACCTGGCTGTTCTACAACCTGAGTCAGCTTGAAGCGACCCGGTACGTAGCCGTGATAAGAGAAGGAGGCGTCAACCACACCGTCTTCTACCAGTTCGAACATGGTTTTAGGGTGACCCATACCATATTCAACCTTGATCTTTACTCGACCTTCGGTTGCTTCCTCAACCCACTTGCCCCAAGTAGGCCAAACAACGGCGTTCTGAGGGTGAGTCGGCGGCAGCCAGCTGGCTACACGCATTACTGTTTCTGCCATAGCAGAAGTGGACAGTGTCAGACCCAAACCTACAGCTGCAGCTGTTTTCAGGAAATTTCTTCTTATCATTGGTTTTCTCTCCTGGCATTAAATACACGCGAGAACGTGTGTTTTTTGCTTATTGTTATGTAGACGTAGAAACAGGTGATACCTGCTATAGGGTATCTGTAGCAGCCTGAGGCTTACTACATCCTGAACAACATGGAGCATAACCTAGGTTATGCTACAAACGAAGCACCCTATTCGTCTAAATTTGTATCAATTGCAAGTTGCAAGTCAACCTGTGCAATAAAAATACAAAACTTGATCGACATCAAAGATACTCCAGAACCCAAATTGAGATAACCCAATAAAGGATCATAAAACTGTTTCCGATGAGGAAATTATCAGCTTCTGACATCTGATAATAATTAACATGTTAATTATTATCAAGCCCAGACTGCCAATCTCTCACCGTGCAGCGCGCGTCCATTTAGCAAGCACTGTTGCAACGCCCGACATCTGTGCTGCTACTGTATACGCCAAGCACTGCTCACCAATAAGCTCAACCTGCTCAGAGGCTATAACTGGTTTGCTATTCATTCCTGCAAAGAAACCGATTCGCATAACAGTACATACCTTTAATGAAATCCGCTGAACGCTGCCCAGCAATGAAACAGGATGACTAACCCGCTTCTGATATAAGACCATACCTATATCATTCACTTCAGCAACTTAACCGGCGTTACACAGGTTAGTCTTAATAATGAGACCGCATCACGCTGCCCTGCCTGGCAGGGTCATAACGTACACGTCTCTCGCAACACACTCATGACCTCACAATGACTCTTGTGGTCTCTGAGCGGCACCGCATCCTCGCAGTCAAACTCACTCATACGACCTTAGTCTAAACAAGGCCAGTAAACGTGACACACAATTACTGCTGTTTGACAAAATTAGTGTATCACCACGTTGATGTCAACCATTTCCCGGGCGATTCAGACCCCATGCCCACACGCTCTGTCGGTTGAATGAACACCCGGTAATCCGTAGAATTCCCAGTAAATTAAAGGGTTGCAGGCCACCCACCTGTTACCAGACTCCAAGTGCTGTGCAGATTCTCTTAGATGACCAAACTTCGCTGTATCGACGAACTCGTTGAAGAGTTCAAAAACCAGCGCCCGATACGTGGCGGCTCACTGATCATTACCATTTACGGTGATGCGATCTCTCCGCGCGGCGGTACGGTCTGGCTGGGCAGCCTGATCAAACTGCTGGAGCCGCTGGGTCTTAATCAGCGTCTGGTCCGCACCTCGATCTTCCGACTCACCAAAGAGGGCTGGCTTACCTCCACCCAGGTGGGACGCCGCAGCTACTACAGCCTCACGGACACCGGTCGTCGTCGCTTCGAAAGCGCATTCCGCCGTATCTACGCGCAGCTTTATCCAGAGTGGGATGGCAAATGGGATCTGATCATAACGACCCAGCTTGATCCGGAATTGAGAAAGGTTGTCAAAAAGGAACTGGAATGGCTTGGTTTCGGTAACATTGCGCCAGGCGTGATGGCCCACCCAATGTCCGACATGATCGAGGTGAACAGCACACTGCAGGATCTATGTGTCACCAATGAGGTGATTCATATGGAATCCCAGCTGTTAGGTACACAAACTTCCGCGCCACTTAAGGAGCTGGTGCACGAGTGCTGGAACCTGCACAAACTGGCAGAAGACTATCAGATGTTTCTTGAGCGCTTCCGCCCTATTCTGCGTGCCCTTGAAGGCACCAGCGATCTGGACCCGGAACAGTGCTTCCAACTGCGTACACTGCTGATCCACCACTACCGTCGTGTTTTGCTGCGCGACCCACAGCTGCCTGAGAAACTGTTGCCTGCAGAGTGGGCTGGCACCTCTGCCCGCATTCTGGCACGCAACATCTATCGTCTGGTACAGGCGCAGGCAGAGGAATACCTCTCCGCGACACAGGAAACCGCAGACGGCCCGCTACCAGAAGCAGCACCACGGTTCTATAAACGGTTCGGCGGCCTGTAATACACGCCTCCACCGCCGAACTCCTGCACACTGCAGACACCGACACTCAGCCATGCTGGACACAAGCAGAACGGCTTAACGGGTGTCGTCATTAATTACGAATATGACTGACCGGATCACAGGATCCGGCACCGACCCTTTCGGAGACAACGACGTGGCAAACATCGCTATCATCGGAAGCGGCCCCTCTGGCTGCTACATCGCCGACATGCTGGCAAAAAAAGTACCGGGCGCACAGGTAGATATCTACGACAGACTGCCGACCCCGTTCGGACTGGTTCGCGCCGGCGTAGCGCCTGACCATCAGGGTACGAAAAATATCGTCCGCCAGTTTGAACGCGCGTTCCAGCGCGATAACGTGCGTTTCGTCGGCAATGTCCAGATCGGCACCGACATCAGCTACCAGGAGCTGAAAGACAATTACGATATTGTCGCAATCACCACTGGTGCCTCACAAGATCGAAACCTCGGCATCCCTGGCCAGGAGCTGACCGGCGTATATGGCTCTGGTGCATTTGCCGCATGGTACAACGGCCACCCGGATCAGGTAGATCTGAATCCTCAACTGAACGGCAAAGGGATCGCCATTATCGGCAACGGTAACGTAGCCCTCGATATCGCCCGTATCCTGGCGAAAACGACTGAAGAGATGGATACCGCCGATATCACCGCAGAAGCACTCAATACCATCGCTTCTTCCCCGGTTGAAGATATCTACCTGATCGGCCGCCGCGGTCCGCTGGAAGCCAGCTTTACCAATATGGAGCTGAGTGAACTGGCCGGCCTCAAACGCTGTGTCACACTGGCAAACGCAGATCAGATCCCAACCGAAATACCAGAAGGTTTCGATCCGATGGCTGCACGCACCGCAGAAGCTAATCTCGAAACCCTGCGCGGTTACGCTGGCAACGATCAACAAGACAAACCCGTTCGCCTGCATATCCTGTTTTGCGCTTCACCGACCGAGATTCTGGCGACTGACGGCAGCGTAAGTGGCTTGCGCCTGGAGAAAAACACGCTGGTCGATGGCCGCGCGGTAAGCAGCGGCGAAACCGTTGATCTGGACGTACAAACGGTGATCTCCGCCATCGGCTACCACAGCACGCCGATTGAAGGCGTACCTTTCGATGAAGAACGCGGCATCCTGCGCAACGAAGATGGCATGATCGAAACCGGCGTATACACCGCCGGCTGGTGCAAACGCGGCCCGCAGGGTGTTATTCCGGCAAACCGCGCCGACGCTATGGCTGTAGGTAAGCGCATTATTGCGGATCTGGACGCAAATCCAGCCACCGGCGAAAAAACCGGCTTTGCTGCGACCTCTGCTCTTCTGGATACCCGCAACGTACGTACGGTCTCCTACGAGGATTGGCAGAAGATCAATCAGGCAGAGATTGATCGCACCGAAGGCGATAAGCCACGTGAGAAATTTAATCGCGTTGAAGAGATGCTCGCACTGCTCGACTAAGGGTACAATCCCCGGTTAATGACAAGCCGTACCCTAATAGGTACGGCTTTTCTGTATCATGTAGCCATCGATCAACCGCAAAACCCGAGATCCAGACACCATGCCATTACCAACACCCACCAACCGTGCCCAACAACATACCCGCCGCGTGACCTGCGAGGGCTACAAACGCGAAGACGGCTTGTGGGATATCGAGGGGCACCTGCTGGATACCAAAAACATCCCGATCGAGCTTAAGGAACGGGAGAACGGCATTCTGCCTGCGGGTGAGCCGGTTCACAGCATGTCGATCCGACTGACCATCGACCTGGACATGAATATTCGCGACGTCGCCGCCAGCATGGATCACACGCCGTTCAGCGGTTGCCCAAGCATCGCAGACCGCTACAAGCTATTGATCGGTACGCGCATCGCCCCAGGCTTTACCAAACTCACCAAAGATCTGTTTAGCGGTGTCAGCGGCTGTACTCACCTGCTAGAGCTACTCGGCCCAGTTGCAACCACGGCATTCCAGGCGACGCACTACGAGCGCGAAGCACGGGAAGGCTGGACTCAGGGTGATCAGAAACCACCGATGCTGGATATGTGTCACACCATGGCGGCGGACGGTGCGGTCGTACGCGACTACTGGCCTCACTTCTATCAGGGCGAGTCCCAGGAGACCGAGGCGGATATGATTCCGGTGACCAATGTCGTAGCCACTGAATGCAACGACAAACACTGCGAGTAAACATCAGCCTGTAATCACTCGCACACTAACGCAGATACAAAAACGGCCGCATCTGAATCAGACGCGGCCGTTTTTTTTGCTTGAAGAGCTTTATGTAACCTACTGATTTAAAACACAAAGCTTCAGCGTCATACCTTCACTACCGCAGACCTCTACCGTAGTACCCGCCTCCAGTTCCTCATCTGCAACCGCTTTCCAAAGCGTATCACCCACTTTAATCCGGCCCTGCCCTCCAACCAGACGCTCCTCCAGCACCAGGCGACGGCCGATCAGCTGCGCAGCGCGGTCATTGAGTAAGGGTTCAGCGGAACGGTCGTTGAAACGACGAAACACTTTCCAGTAGAGCAAGGTAAACACCACGGTCAGCAGGGAGAACAGCAACAGCTGATGCTGCCAGGCAGGAAGCATGTCTAACGCTGTTACCCCCGACATGACCAACGCCGCAAACGCGATTCCCAGCAAAAAACCGCTGGTACCCAGAACTTCCAGAATCAACAGGACAACGGCCAATGTCAGCCAGTGCCATGTGGTAATTGCATCTAACAACTGTAAGTCTCCGTTATTTAGTCGACTTCAATAGCTCACTGATCCCGGCAACAGAGCCGATCACATTGCCCGCTTCAAGCGGCATCAGCACAACTTTCTCATTATCCGCAGAAGCAATCTGCCCCAGCGCATCCACATATCTCTGCGCAACAAAGTAATTCAGCGCCTGCGGATTACCGTGGGAGATCGCATCAGATACAACCTGCGTCGCCTTCGCCTCCGCTTCTGCCGCACGCTCACGTGCTTCTGCTTCGCGGAACGCGGCTTCTTTCTCACCCTCCGCGATCAGGATCTGTGCCTGACGCTGACCTTCAGCCACTTTGATTGCGGCTTCACGCTCACCTTCCGCCTGCAGGATCGCCGCACGTTTTTCACGCTCCGCTTTCATCTGGTTCGCCATCGCTTCCACCAGGTCCTGCGGTGGCGAGATATCACGGATCTCAACGCGGGTCACTTTAACACCCCAAGGATCGGTGGCCTCGTCCACCTTGGTCAACAGCTGGCTATTAATCATATCGCGGTTGGAAAGCATGGCATCCAATTCCATCGAACCCAGCACCGCACGAATATTGGTCATCACCAGATTTTGCATCGCACGGTAGAGGTCGTTTACCTCATAACTCGCCTTGGCTGCATCGAGGATCTGAAAGAAACACACCGCATCGGTGGTCACCTGAGCGTTATCGGAACTGATCACCTCCTGCGGCGGTACATCCAGTACCTGCTCCATCATATTCTCTTTGCTACCGATACGGTCGATGATTGGAATGATCAGGTGCAGACCTGGCGAAATCGTGCGGGTGTAGCGTCCGAAACGCTCCACCGTCCAGTTATAGCCTTGCGGTACCATTTTTACGCCGGCAAAGATCATCGCCAGTGCGAGAAGTAGTATCACCCCTACAGCAATTTCGAAGCTAAACATCACAATATCCTTATGTTTCGTTTTCGGAACCTTCGAATAAGCCAGAAAGCCCGGCGTGTTCGCAGGCTATAAAGAAAGCTGAGCAAAAAATAAGGGGAAGCCTCAAATCATCTAATTTGCAGCTTCCCCTTCAACTGTATAGCAGCTGTTACACTACTTTTCATGACAGACGGTCATGAGATTGCAGGCATCAGGATCCTTTCTGTGCTTCCTGCTCTTTCAGTTTGTAGAGTGGAATCACCTCTTCCACCTCGATCTCGATACGCTTACGGTCCGGCTCAACCTCGGTCAGCGCTTCAACCTCCTCCATGGTGTTGAGGCTGCGCACGGCGAGATCCTGATACTGTCGGGTACCCGCGCTTTTCCAGGAGATCTCTCCTTCGGACAGCTCACGAATCACCTTCGCCGGAGAACCAGCAACCAGTGAACGATCCGGCACTTCAAACTTCGCTTTAACAAATCCCATCGCCGCGACGATAGAGGACTCACCCACTACCGCACCGTCCATGATCACCGCATTCATGCCCACCAGCGCATTCTTCTTGATGGTACAGCCGTGCAACACCGCGCCATGACCGATATGACCATCCTCTTCAACCACGGTATCGCTGTTCGGGAAACCATGCATCACGCAGGTATCCTGAATGTTTGCACCCTCTTTCAATACCAGACGGCCGAAATCGCCACGCAGGCACGCCGACGGCCCTACGTAGCAGCGCGGCCCAACAATCACATCACCAATCAATACCGCTGTTGGATGCACGTACGCGGTTGGGTGAACAACCGGAGTGACTCCATCTATTGCATACACTTTCATCTTTATTTTTCTCCGACTCACAAAGAGAGCATTGCCCTCTTATAACACGGCGACCCAGATAGGGGAATATACTTACCCCACCATGAATGACCGCCGATTCTCCCTATCCAACCGCCGCCCTTATTTCGGGTGACGACGACTCTGTACTACGCGGAAACGGTTCGCAACGTATGCCAGGTCAGACAGACACGCATTCGCTGCTGGGTTGCAGCCGGTTGCGTGGAAGTCAGAGAACGCTGCACTCTGGTTGACGAATACGCCGCCCGTCAGGTTGCAAGACAGCGCTACACCCGCGTCCAGGGACGTCTCTTCGATCGCATCCAGCACGTCGTCGTTGGAGGAGTAGCAACCCATGGTGATCGCACCGTGATTTTTCACCGCTTTGTTCGCCAGCGCGATGCTGTGCTCGGTACTGTCGGTTTTGATCACGAAGGAGATCGGACCGAACAGCTCTTCCATGTAGGTCTCTTCTTTGTCCGCGTCGATGGTCATAATCAGCGGGCTGTGTACGCGTGCGTCTTTGAACCATGGGTTTTCCATCGGCTCAGAGTCGCGTACTACGGTACCCAGACCTTTGCTGTCTTCGATGCGCTGCGCAGTTACAGGCGCCTGGATGGCGCCCAGTACCATCGCTGCACGCTCTGGATCAGACAGGAACTTGGTTACGCCAGTGGCGATCGCTTCTGCTACTTCGTCGAAGGATTTGTGGCCCAGGTCGGTGTCGATACCGCCCGCTGGCACAAAGATGTCCTGCGGGGTGGTACACATCTGACCGGAGTACAGGCTCAGGGTGAAGGACAGGTTGCGCACCATGCCTTTGAAGTCATCGGTGGAGTCGATGATGATGGTGTTTACACCGGCTTTCTCGGTGTACACCTGCGCCTGCGGGCAGTTGTTTTCCAGCCAGTCGCCGAACCAGGTGTTACCGGTAAAGTCGATCAGGCGGACTTCGTCACGCTGCGCCAGCTCCATGGTGCATGGTTTAGCTGGATCTTCGTCGATCACCATAGACACCAGGTGTGCTGGCAGACCGTTTTCAACCAGGACTTCCTGTGCAATCTTGATGGAGATCGCTGCTGGCAGGATACCCGCTGGGTGCGGTTTCACCACAACCGGGTTACCGGTGACCAGAGACGCGAACATGCCCGGGTAGGTGTTCCAGGTCGGGAAGGTGGAGCAACCGATCACCAGACCGACACCACGGCCCACGACGGTGAATTTCTTGTCCATCACCAGCGGGTCGTGTTTACCCTGCGGCTTGGTCCAGGTTGCAGCAGCCGGTGCGGAGGTCATCGCTTCGTATGCGTAGGCTACAGCTTCCAGACCACGGTCCTGCGCATGTGGACCACCCGCCTGAAATGCCATCATGAAACCCTGGCCGGAGGTGTGCATCACCGCGTAACCGATCTCGAAGCTGCGCTTGTTGATGCGTTCCAGGATCTCCAGGCAGATGCCAACACGTGCATCGACACCTACGTCACGCCAGGCTTTCTGCGCTTCTTTCATCGCTGGCAGCAGGACATCGGTATCAACCAACGGGTATTTCACGTTCAGGTCGAAGCCGTACGGGGACTGTTCGCTGCCCGCTTCGCCGGTGATGCCCGGCATGTCCAGCTCAAAAGAGGTACCGATATACGCTTTGAACGCGTTCTCGCCGTCTTTGTTGGCGGTTTCGCCGTATTTACGTGGGCTTGGATTCTCCGGGTACGGACTGTGGTAGTCACGCTGGTGAATGGCGTTCAACGCACCCTTCAGGGTGTCCTGGTGTTTCTCAAACAGGTTCTGGCTCATGAATCTTTCCCGATTTAGCCGACGAACGATCGCCGGTGGCGGTTTCTTGTTGTGTTTATTCTCAAACTCCCAGGAGGTACAGAAGGCTGCAGGAGCCCCGCTGCCTGGGAGTTGGGATTATTTTTATAAAAAATACCGATCATTTTTAATGATACATAAAGACACATAATAAACGCTTTTTGCGTATCTATTCATGCAATTTAGGTTAGTATTAGCAGCGCGCGACACCGCTACACCTTCTGGCGGATAGTCAATACAACAAAGAATTGCATCTTTCGCCGCCTTTTCTCCTGCTTTTAGTGTTATAACCCCACAGCAATTGCCACCCGCGACATAGCTGTACCAGCGGCATCAACAAGGATTTCCGATGTTTCATCCGCACGCCTTAGCGACCATTCTGACACTTTCTGCCGCAGTAGCCCTCGGCCCGCTCTCCACCGACATGTACCTGCCCGCCCTGCCGCGGATGACCGATGACCTGCAAACCAACGTCGATCAGATGCAGCTCACCCTATCGGTATTCTTTGCTGGTTTTGCGCTGGCGCAGCTGCTGTACGGCCCACTGGCAGACCGTTTCGGACGTAAACCGATTATGCTGGGCGGATTGGCGATCTTCTCGCTGGCATCGATCGGTTGCGCTATGGCACAGACCGTCGAGCAGCTGATGCTGTTCCGTTTTATCCAGGCACTGGGTGCCTGCGGCGGTCCGGTGTTGGGCAGGACGATGGTGCGGGATATTCACGGCCCCGAGAAAGCAGCACCTGTTCTGGCGATGATCGGTACCATCATGGCACTCGCTCCCGCGATCGCCCCGGTGTTTGGCGGCGGCTTGATTATCTGGTTCGACTGGCAGGCTATCTTCCTCTTCCTCGCCTTCTTCGGTTTTGTCCTGATGGCGGTCTACGGCCTTAAAGTGCAGGAGAGTCTGAAAGAGGAGTACAAAAAGCCGTTTAATCTCAGCACCGTAATCACCTCCTACAAACGCCTGCTCAATCACAAAGAGTATGTCGGCTTTACCCTCACCTGCAGCTTTGTGTACTCAGGTTTATTCTGCTTCCTCTCGGCTTCCTCCTTTGTATTGATCAACTTCTTTGGCGTGGCTGAGGAGCACTTCGGGCTTTATTTCGCGTTGGTTGTTTGCGGTTACGTCACCGGCACCCAACTGGTACAGCGTTTCAGCGTCTATGTGGGCCAACGCAAGATGCTGTTGCAGGGCGCGTTGATAGCCGCCGTGGCAGGCACCGCGATGGCGATCCCCTCACTGCTTGAGAAAGACACCCTCGCCTGGTTGATCGCCATGCAGGTGCTGTTTATGGTCGGCGTCGGTATGGTGATGCCGCTGTCGATGGGCGGCGCATTGGCACCCTTTTCTGATATTGCCGGTACCGCCTCCTCCCTGCTCGGGTTTCTTCAAGCTGTCTGTGCGGCAACCGTCGGTGTGATCGTCGGTCATATGTACAGTGATACACCACTGGTAATGACCGTCGCCATCTGCGTGATGGGCATCCTTACCCTATTGAGTTATATGGTATTTCTGCGTCAAAAAGATCAGCCACAGGCGTAGCCAGAACGCAGCCGGACGGTTATCCTGAGCAACCATCAGAGGGAGATACACGATGCTGATTCAACCGAACAAATCCTGCCTGCTGGTTGTCGACCTGCAGGAGAAACTGCTGCCAGCCATTCATGAAGGCGAAGCAGTCGTAAAAAACACCCGCTGGCTGGCAGAAGTGGCCAACCACCTGAACGTACCGATCCTGACCTCCGAACAGTATCCGCAGGGGCTGGGTGGTACTGCAGAAGTGCTGAAAGATGTGCTGCCTGAAGAGGGTTATATGGAGAAGATGAGTTTCTCCTGCATGTCCGACCCAGGCTGCAACGAGAAGATCAACGCCCTGCGCCCAAGCCAGGTTGTTGTGGTGGGTACCGAATCCCACGTCTGCGTGATGCAAACCTGCCTGCAGCTGAAACAACAGGCACGTGAAGTCTACGTGGTGGAAGACTGCGTATCCTCCCGCAACCCTAAGGATAAAGAGCTGGCTCTGGAGCGCATGCGTCAGGCAGGCATCTTCATCGTCAGCCGCGAAATGGTTGCCTTCGAGTGGTTGCAGACCGCCAGCAACGAGAAGTTCCGCTTTATCAGCAAGAACTATCTGCGTTAATCCAGCTTGCGCTTTGTCGGGCATCGCTGCGCGATGGCCAACCTACATAATCTGTAGGTTGGCGACGAGCGCAGCGACTCCCAACATATTCCTTTGTTACTCTTTCTCGCCGCTCCAACTAGCGCCTTCATAAGCCCTTTTAGGCCCTCAAGGAAAAGGGTTAAAGCCATTTTCCGTACCTGAACGTAAAGCTATCCAAACAATGCTGTAACACTGAATTAACAGCACGTCTCCAAACAGCGACAGCCTAACTTATTGATATAAAAGAGATCACACAAAAACTACAAATAATTGTATATATCTGGCGACAGATCCTTCCCTTAATTTGGGTAAATCCCCCTCTTCAACCGTCACCCTACCGCAACCATCATCGTAACCCACTGAATTATAAAGTCATTTAATTTATGGCCCGGCTATTGCTGATACGTACGCGCATGCTTGGCTTCTGTCACCACATATAACGATAAGTACCATCCAGTGACCCAACAACTATACATAACGGGTTTCGGTAAGCGTTCAAGCCTGCAATTGAGCAAATCTCCTCCATTTACAACATACGAAATCGGACCGTTAGCGACGTAGCTTTTCAACGCCAACAAAGCACACCGCAACAGGAACACCAGGTCTTTCTGCTGGTATCACTGCGGCATCTGTTGTTCGGCGAATAAGCCCACTAACAACGATTTTTGATAACAGGTACGTATAGGATGTCTTACATGTTTAAAAAGACTGCCATCTCCACCCTGGTACTTTCTTTATCCTATCTCCCGGCGGCTTACGCGGAAGATGCTACCGACGGTCATAAATTTAGTAGCGACCAACTGCTGATCAACACACTGACATCCGACGACCTGGAAGCGTTAGAGCAGGCCCTGGCAGATGATGCTGCGGCAGCGGCCGCTCATGAAGCCGATGCTGCGGCACTGGCAGCAGCAGAAGCCGACGCTGCAGCTGCTGCAGCCGCTGAAGCGGACCAGGCTGCACTCGACGCTCTGGAAGCAGATGCTGCGGCACTTGAAGCGGTAGAAGCCGACCTTGCGGCGCTGGCAGCTCAGGAAGCGGATATTGCTGCACAGGAAGCAGCCGATGCTGATGCAGCGGCACTGGCAGCACTGGAAGCAGACGCACTTGCCCAGCAAGCGGCTGAAGCCGATGCAGCTGCAGCCGCAGCACAGGAACTCGCCGAAGCTGAGCCAACAGATGAAAATGTAGCCGCAGCAGCAGAACTGCAGGAGATCGCAGACGCCACTGACGCTGACGCGCTGCAAGCCGTGGCAGATGAAACCGATGCTGACGCGCTGCAGACAATTGCCGACGAAACCGACGCTACTGAACTGCAGGCGATCGCCGATGAAACTGATGCAGGTGCACTGCAGGCAATCGCAGATGAAACTGACGCTGACGCGCTGGTAGCGATTGCTGACCAGACCGATGCTGACGCACTGCAAGCTCTTGCAGATGAAACCGACGCTGACGCGCTACAAGCCATTGCCGACGAAACCGACGCTGATGCGCTGCAGGCTATCGCTGATCAGACCGATGCTGACGCACTGCAGCTGATCGCAGACCTGACCGACGCAGACGCTATCCAGGCCGATATCGACCTGACTGCTGAGCTGGTTGGCCAGCTGACACCAGAGCAGCTGTTTGCAATGAACCGCTCGCTGAACAATGCGCTGAGCAGCAAACTTGTGCTGGATATCGACGCAGACGACCTGCAGCGTGTAGTTGATGGCAACTACAGCAAGC
Organism: uncultured Marinobacterium sp.; assembly: GCA_947501565.1. Lineage (GTDB taxonomy): Bacteria > Pseudomonadota > Gammaproteobacteria > Pseudomonadales > Balneatricaceae > Pontibacterium. The sequence goes on along the minus strand of CANMWJ010000010.1, from coordinate 66,878 downwards.
AGCAGATCAACGCCTTCACCCAGTCCTTTGAGCAGGAAGCGCGTTTCCTGAGCAAAGCTGACGCCTTCGCCGCTAAATACGAAGAGACCGGCGAAGAGCATATGCTGGCCAAAGCTTCATTTATGGAAGAGAAAGCTGCCCTGCAGAAAGCGAAGTTTGATTCTCGCATCGAGAAATTCGACTCTGTTTCTGTAGGTCAGGCGAAGAGCCTGGCCAAAGCCACTGCGAAAGAAACTGCGAAAGAAACCGCACGCGGTGCAGCTAAAGATTCTGCGAAAACGCTAGCGAAGAACGAAGCGAAACAGGCTGCTAAAGCAGCAGCCAAACAAGCAGCTAAAGAAAATGCCAAAAAACAGGCAAAAGAGAACGCGAAGAAAGCCGCGAAACACTCTTAAACCTGCATACCACTCTGAGAATAGGATGATCGGCTTTTATGGCAATTGCTAAATCCAACGTCCTGGTTGCCTGTGGTGTACTGATGGTAAGCGGCCTGTCGCAAGCAAGCGACTCGCCGCTCTCTCTGTCAGCCTCATTGGGCATCGAACACGACGACAACATCTCCGTATCCGCATTGGATACCACCACCGGCCAGTCGGATCAGGCGCTTGTCGTGGACTTCTCCGCAGGCTACATGGCCGTCGAGCGCGAAGGCACCGAGCTGGAACTGGTCTACGACCTTTACCAGAGCAAATACGACTCCCTCGACGACTTTGATCTGCAGATACACACCCTGTCTGCGTTCGGCTCACACGAGCTAAACGATCTCGATCTCAACCTCTACTACAGCTATTCAACTGTAGATCTGGGCAGTAACGACCTGTACTCATCACACAGCATCACGCCATCCGTGGGCTTCTCCCTGGCTGAAAACTGGTACAACAAAGTTGGCTACAGCCTGGTATCAAAAGACTTCGACTCCGCAACCGAACGTGATGCGACGCAAAACAGTCTCTCCACAGACAACTACTACTTCTTCATGGACAGCACCGCGTTCGTCTCATTGGGTGCAAAGCTGGAAGTTGAAGACACGAAAAGTGACGAGCTGGAGTACAAAGCGTTTCATCTCAAGGCATCCGTCTCTATTCCACTGAGTATTGGAGAGATCGGCGATCTTAAGTTCAAAGGTAAATACCAGCGTTACTGGCGTGAATACGACAACGTGACCGCGTCCATTGGTGAAAAGCGCGACGACGAGCAGGACCTGATCGGCCTCTCCCTCATCAAACCGATCACCGAAGACCTTGACCTGGTGTTCAACTATGAGTTCACCGACACAAGCTCCAACCTACCTTCGGTGGATGCCGAATCCAACGTCTTCACCCTGAGTGTAGCTACCGAGTTCTGATCCACTCTACCGTTCGCCAACCTGCACACCCGCAGGTTGGCGACAAGCGCCAGCGACACCCAACGTCCCCTCCCCAACCGCGGTGTAGCCAACTTATTGCCCGTAGGTTGGCGACGAGCGCCAGCGACTCCCAACAAAACCGCAAAAGATATCGGATGACGCGGGTTATCAGTTCAATATCGCTGTGGTGGGCCAACGCCTCAATTTGCGGCTAAATCAATGCCTCCATGTTGGGAGTCGCTTCGCTCGTCACCAACCTACAAGAGAGCAATGAATCGTTTGTCGTAGGTTGGCCATCGCGCAGCGATGCCCAACACCTGTAGACGCTGCCCTAACAAACTCGCAAAAAAAAGCCCTCTAACGAGGGCGTAAGATTGCCGAATCAGGCCAGATTCGGCATGAGTGAGTCTGCCCATGTCAGACTAGAAGGGTGGAGAAATCTTACTCCGCTGAAGCAATCAGACTGGCGTTGCCGCCTGCTGCGGTGGTGTCCACACAGAGGTGGCGCTCGATCACGAAACGCTCTGGCGCATCGATCTCGGTAATCAATGGAATCAGCACGCCATCACGCGCAGCCAATGCCTGACGGTAGCTACGCAGGGTGACCTGATCTGCACTGCTGGTCACAGCGGCGAAATCGTTGGTTTTAGTCAGCGCATCCGCCTCAAGCAAACCGCTCAGTGCCAATACCGGCAGCCCGACTTCAGCAGCATTACGTGCCCAGCTGTGCATGCCTGCCGCTACAATCACCACGGCGTTACCCTGTGCCAGTGCGATCGCCGCCTGTTTCAGCGCGGATTCTTTATCCGGTCCCAGACAAAGCACCACACCACGTGCCTGGTCGGAGAGAAGGTTCAGCTCACCGGTTGGTCCCGGCATCGCTTCGGCATCCAGACCCAGCACGGCCAGGTCATTGCCGCTGTCACCCAGCAGGCCCACCAGCTTGGCTTTGCGTGCAGGCTCCAGCGCCCAGTCTTTTGCTACGTCGGACAGTTCCAGCTGATCGATTGCCCGCTGCAGGTCATCAGCGCCAACGGTCGCCGGAATCTCAGGCTCAACCGCTGGCTGGCTATTGGTCATAAAACGTTTTACGTAGTGAGGACCGCCCGCTTTCGGACCGGTACCGGAGAGGCCTTCACCGCCGAACGGCTGAGAACCCACAATCGCACCAATCTGGTTACGGTTCACATAGATGTTGCCAACCTTGATGCGGTCGCAGATACGCTCAACACGGCTATCGACACGGGTGTGCAGGCCGAAGGTCAGGCCGTAACCCTGCGCGTTGATATCATCGACAACCTTATCGATCTGGTCCGCAGCGAAGGTTGCCACGTGCAGTACAGGACCGAAGATCTCCTGTTTCAGCTCCTGGATACCGTCCAGCTTGATCACGGTCGGCGCCACAAAGCGGCCATCTTCAGGGATCCGCAGGGATTTCAGTACACGCCCCTGCAGACGGAAAGATTCGCAGTGTTCTTCAATGCGGGACTTGGCAGCGGCATCGATCACCGGACCGATATCGGTGCTCAGTAGCCATGGATCACCGATACGCAGTTCATCCATCGCACCGAACAGCATCTCCAGCACGTGATCGGCAATATCTTCCTGCAGGTAAAGCATACGCAGTGCGGAACAACGCTGACCGGCGCTCTGGAATGCAGAGGCCAGTACGTCACGCACCACCTGCTCAGGCAGCGCGGTAGAGTCAACGATCATGGCGTTAAGACCACCGGTTTCCGCCACCAGCGGCGCATCCGGTGCAACGTTTTCTGCCATCACCTTATTAATACGTTGCGCGGTTGCAGTCGAACCGGTGAAACATACACCCGCGATACGTGGATCGGAGGTCAGTGGCGCACCAACATTCACGCCACTACCCGGCAGCAGCTGAAGCGCATCAGCAGGAATACCCGCTTCATGCATCAGTTCAACCGCGCGGGCTGCGATCAGCGCAGTCTGATCTGCTGGTTTTGCCAGCACAGCGTTACCCGCTGCCAGCGCGGCCAGCACCTGACCGGAGAAGATCGCCAGCGGGAAGTTCCACGGCGAGATACAGGTAATCACGCCACGAGCTTCACCTTTGCCTTCGTTACGCAGCGCTTCAGTGGCGTAGTAACGGGCAAAGTCCACCGCTTCACGCAGCTCGCCCACAGCATCCAACATGTTTTTGCCCGCTTCACGGGTGGTCAGGCTGAACAGCTCAGCCGCATGCTCTTCAAACAGATCCCCTACTTTGCGCAACGCTTTAGCACGTTGCTCTGCGGAGGTTTTAGACCAGGCACTGAAACCGGCCTGCGCTGAGCTGATCGCCGCTTCAATATCTTCGACAGACGCTTCAGTCACAAAGCCGACCAGATCGTCCGGGTTTGCCGGGTTGGTGACATTGATCTGTTTACGGATACCCGGCTCAGTCACAGCCTCACCTGCAACGATCGGCTGCGCCTGCCACTGGTGTTCCTGATAACCGGAACGCTCTGCATCCAGCAGCTCTACCGCAACGGGATCGGTAATATCCCAACCGCGTGCATTCAGACGTCCGTGACCGTAAAGGCCTGCAGGTGTCGCGATCATGCCGCTGCTCACCTGATCACCCAGCGCTTTCACCGCGTCAAACGGATCGCGGGCGATCTCTTCCGGCTGGATACGGGTATCAACGATCTGGTTCACAAAGGAGCTGTTGGCACCGTTCTCCAGCAGACGACGTACCAGATAGGCCAGCAGATCCTGATGTGCACCCACCGGCGCGTAGATACGGCAGCCGGTCGCGTTGTTCTTCAATACGGTATCGTGCAGGGATTCACCCATGCCGTGCAGACGCTGGAACTCGAACAGGTTGCTGTCCATGTCGCGCGCCATATGCAGGATCGCCGATACGGAGTGCGCATTGTGGGTCGCAAACTGCGGATATACGCGGTCGGTCATGCCGAGCAATTTTTCAGCGCAGCACATGTAGGAGATGTCGCTGTTCACCTTGCGGGTGTAAACCGGGAAACCGTTCAGGCCCAGCACCTGTGCACGCTTGATCTCCGCATCCCAGTAAGCGCCTTTTACCAGACGCACCATGATCTTGCGGTCGTATTTCGTTGCCAGGGTGTAAAGCCAGTCCAGTACGTGCGACGCGCGGGGACCAAACGCTTGCACCACGATACCGAAACCATCCCAGCCCGCCAGCGCAGGATCGGACAGCACCGCATCGATAATATCCAGCGACAGGTCGAGACGATCCGCCTCTTCGGCGTCGATATTAAAGCCCATGTTGGCTTGTTTCGCCTGCAGTGCCAGGGAACGGGTGCGCTCCACCAGTTCGGCCATGACACGATCGCGCTGACCAAATTCGTAACGGGCGTGCAGCGCAGACAGTTTTACGGAGATACCGGGATTCTTGCGGATATCGCTGTGGGTGCAGGCAGCGGACAGCTCACGAATCGCCAGCGAGTATGCCTGATGATAGCGGATCGCATCGGCGTCTGTACGCGCTGCTTCACCCAACATATCGTAAGAGTAGGTGTAACCCTGGGATTCCAGTTTGCTGGCACGCTTCGTCGCTTCCTGAATGGTACGCCCCAGTACAAACTGACGGCCCAGCTCTTTCATCGCCTGACCCACTGCGGTACGCACCACCGGCTCACCCAGACGTTTCACCAGAGAACGCAGAGTTTGGGTAACGCCCTTCTTCTCGTCCACTTCCGGTGCAATAAGTTTGCCGGTCAGCATCAGTGCCCAGGTGGAGGAGTTCACCAGCGAGGAATCCGCCTGACCCAGGTGGCCACGCCAGTTACCGCTGGCAACTTTATCTTCGATCAACGCATCGATGGTGGTTGAGTCCGGCACACGCAGCAGCGCCTCCGCCAGACACATCAGCGCCACACCCTCTTTGGTGGTGAGGCCGTACTCAGCGAGGAACTTCTCCATCATCGAAGGTGAGCTTTCATTACGCACCTTACGCACCAGATCAGCCGCTCGCGAGGAGATCGCCGCACGGTCGTCAGCAGACAGATTCGCATTATCCATCAACGTATGGATCGCGGTGGTTTCGTCCGCCAGATAGTTTTTACGGATAGTCTCGCGAAACTGGCCGAGTGTCTGTTCAGGAGTAAGATTCATAGCCTCACCTTCGTTGTAACTGTTTTTTGGCTATTCTAGCGATGAGTTAAAATACGTTTTTCCTATATATACAGATCACGCAACATTTTTGAATCGTATTTTTGGATATAAAAAGACATTAAACCCATTTATAACCACTAAAATAAACAACACGACTAATCGCCGTATAGGTTGATGACGAGCGCCATCGGCTCCCAACATCAACGCATCTACCTGCCACTGATGTTGGGCATCACTGCGTGATGGCCAACCTACAAAACAAGGCTTCGCTCCAATCCACCGCGTAGGTTGTCGACGAGCGCCAGCGGCTCCCAACATCAACGTATCTACCTGCCACTGATGTTGGGCATCACTGCGTGATGGCCAACCTACAAAACAATACTTCACTCCAATCCACCGCGTAGGTTGGCGACGAGCGCCAGCGACTCCCAACATCAACGCATCTACCTGCCACTGATGTTGGGCATCACTGCGTGATGGCCAACCTACGAAGTACGTTTCGTTCGTCACCGCCAAAACAGATTGATTACGAGTAGGTTGGCCATTGCGCAGCAATGCCCAACACCACCATCCCACCAAAATTTAGACAACAAAAAACCCCGTTCGCCGAAACGAACGGGGTTTTCTGCAAGAGCCGTTTAACGTGTTAGCGGATCAGCTTTTGATCTCAGCTTCCACTTCTTCAAACTTCTCTTCGATAGAGCGTGCTGGCGCAGCAGTTGCCAGGGTTACAACGATGATCGCAACAAACGCGAACACCATACCCGGGATGATCTCGTACAGATCAAAGATACCACCGGACAGCTGTTTCCATACTACGACGGTCACACCACCGACGATGATACCCGCCAGTGCGCCCGCTTTGTTCATGCGCTTCCAGTACAAGGACATGATCAGCGCAGGACCAAAGGCCGCACCGAAACCAGCCCATGCGTAGGACACCAGCGCCAGTACCTTGCTGTCTTTATCCATCGCCAGGAAAGTCGCGATTACCGCGATAACTACAACCGCAATACGGCCAACCTGAACCAGTTTCTCCTGAGACGCATCTTTATTGAACAGCGCCTTGTAGAAGTCTTCTGCCAGTGCAGAGGAAGATACCAGCAGCTGGGAATCCGCAGTGGACATCACGGCCGCCAGGATCGCCGCCAGCAGAACACCTGCAATCGCAGGGTGGAACAGCGCATCAACCAACACCATGAATACGGTCTCGTTGTCGCCCAGACCTTCTGGCAGGTAACCGATCGCAGCCAGACCGATCAGACACGCACCCGCCATGGAGATACCGGTCCAGATCACTGCGATACGACGCGCAGCCGGAACTGCCTCTTTGCTCTTGATACCTTTGAAACGCGCCAGAATGTGTGGCTGACCGAAGTAACCCAGACCCCAGCCCAACAGAGACAGGGTACCGATCACAGTGATCGCACTGCCGTCCGCTTCGGTAAACATATTCAGCAGTTCAGGGTTCTTAGCTTCAACTGCAGCCAGTGTACCGCTCAGACCACCGATCTCGCCCATCGCAAACAGCGGCACCATAATCAGCGCGCCCACCATCAACAGGCCCTGTACCACGTCGGTCCAGGATACTGCCAGGAAACCACCAAACAGGGTGTAGGAGATAACCGCTGCAGCACCCACCAGCACCGCGATGGTGTAATCAAAGCCGAATACGGTTTCGAACAGCTTACCGCCCGCCACCAGACCGGAGCTGGTGTAGAACATGAAGAAGACCAGTACAAAGACTGCGGATACCACACGCAAGCTGTGGCTGCTGTCTTCAAAACGCTTCTCGAAGAAAGCAGGCAGAGTCAGCGCATTGTCCGCTTTGTAGGAGTAAACACGCAGGCGCTGTGCAACCAGCAACCAGTTCAGCCAGGTGCCCACCAGCAGGCCACCGGCCAGCCAGAAAGAACCGTAGCCCGCAGACATGGCGTAACCCGGCAGCCCCATCAGCAGCCAGCCACTCATGTCGGATGCACCGGCACTCAGCGCACTTGGGATAGGACCCAGGTTACGACCACCCAGTACGTAGTCGGACAGATCCTGCGTGCGACGGTAGGCAACAACACCGATGCCGAGCATCAGGATCAGGTAGATAATAAAGGTAAGGGTTACCATAAAAGAAACCTCTTAATTCGTTATGGTTATTATGCGTTGGACTTAACAGCCAGCCGGAGCAGATAACGCCGTACACGCTGTTTCAATGAGCCTTAATCTATTCACCAGAAAGCGGGCCACATGCGGGATCACCACAAGAAACACCAGCAGACATAGTTGGTTGGATAGCTTATCGACAATCCCGCAGGCGATTTCTCCATATAGACAACGACTAAAGTCTAAAATCGCATTTTTCCTTCATGAAAAAGAGATATCGACGACCAAGCAAAGATCAAAAAGACGATTTAACTAACCCAATCAAAACCGCATCTCAAAGCCCCTTCCAGATACAAATTATCGACAGTTTTATCCCATCAATATCTTGATCTGCAGCACAAAAAGACTTCATACAAGCCAGCCAATTTTACCTTCATCATCATTAGCCGTTTTCACTGTATTTCTAAAATTCACAGGCGTATCCTTCAAGCAAGAACCCTCTTAACCCAATTTTCTCTAACCCACGGACCAACCATGGACAATTTGGACAAACTCGATTTAGCCATCCTGCGCGAACTGCAAAAAAATGCCCGTATCACTGTGACGGAGCTGGCATCGCGTGTGGGCTTGTCCAAGACTCCCTGCCAGATCCGCATGAAACGTCTTGAAGAGCAGGGTTATATCCTGGGTTACATCGCCCTGATCGATCAGAAAAAGCTGGGCACTAAACACGTTGCCTTCGTTCAGGTCTCCCTGAGCGATACCAAAACCAAAGCGCTGAACGCATTCAACGATGCGGTACGCGCCATCCCCGAAATTGAGCAGTGTCACATGATCGCCGCCAACTTCGATTACCTTCTGAAAGTACGTACCACCGATATGGAATCCTACCGTGCGGTACTGGGTGAGAAGATCTCCTCCCTGCCCTACGTCACCCAGACCAGTACCTTTGTGGTGATGGAAGATGTGAAGGATATCGAAGCAAAGCTGCTTTAACGCTAAGTATGCTTTCGATACTGATAGCACCACGTTCCCCCATATAACCCGCATTTTAGGGACAAATAAACCTTGAACCGGAACGCCGTACTGATGGCGCTGGGCTGCGTATTGATGTGGTCCACCGTCGCCAGCGCTTTTAAGCTCACCCTCTCCCTGATCACGCCCCTGCAGATGCTCTGGCTGGCAGTTGCCGCCAGCACGGGGATACTCACGATTGCCGCAGCCTTTCAGGGCAAACTGTCGCTGACGGGCCAATACCTGAAGGAATCCCCCGGCTACTTTATGCTGCTGGCGGCGCTCAACCCCACTGCCTACTACCTGATTCTGTTTGCCGCCTACGACCTGCTGCCTGCGCAACAGGCCCAGGCGCTGAACTACACCTGGGCGGTGATGCTCAGCATTCTCGCAGTCCCCTTCCTCGGTCAGCGCTTCACCTGGCTTAACGGTATCAGCGTGCTGATCGCCTACAGCGGCGTACTGGTGATCGCCACCCAGGGCGACCTGCTCGCATTGGAATTTAAGAACCCGCTGGGTGTAGCACTAGGCGCAGGAAGCTCGATCTTTTTTGCCAGTTACTGGATTCTGAATACCCGCAAACCAAGGGATGCGGTTGCCTCGCTCCTGCTCTGCTTTGGCTTAAGCCTGCCGATCCTGAGCCTGCTGATGCTGTGGCAAGGCGGCTTTACCGCTATGCCGCTTGCAGCGATTGGCGGCGGCATCTATATCGGCACGTTTGAGATGGGATTTGCCTTCCTGCTCTGGATGAACGCGCTGCGTCTGAGCAGCAACACTGCCCAGCTGAGCAATCTGGTCTATCTATCGCCGCCACTCTCACTGATCCTGTTGGCAGTAATCGTCGGCGAAACAGTGATGATCTCTACGGTATTTGGTCTGGTACTGATTATCGGCGGCGTATTGATCGGGCAGCTAAAACGCTGATCTATCCAATGCATGGCGGACTTCAGCCCCGCCGTGCGCCATCCCTCTGCTACGCTTCTCTATATGCCCCAACCTGATTGCGGCATACGATCAGCAATCCTCTGATCAGCACCACAGAGGAACGTCCCATGCCCAAAACACCATCCTCCCCACTCGCCAACAATCCCACAAACCTTGTGCGCAAACATCTATCTGGGGCACGACGTATATTGGTTTACGGCGAACCGGGCTCAGGAAAATCAACGCTGACACGCAGCCTCGCACAGGAGTTCCTCAATCATAGGCAACCGGTTCAGATAATGGATGCTGATCCCGGCTCTCCTGATATGGGGATTCCCGGTGCGATCACCCTGTTAACAGCCGATCATAAAGCTCAGACAACTACAGACTGGAAGATCAGGGATCAGGAACCGATCTGTACGCTGGATGCCGGACGCTTTCGTCTGCCACTGAACGAAGCGGTGAGCAAACTACTCGCACGTATCCCTGCCCCATCTGACAGCGTATTACTGATCGACGCGCCCGGCCTGACACGCGGCATAGGTGCAGAGGAGTTACTGCCCAGCCTGGTGAACACCACCCAGGCTGATCGCATTCTGGTATTGGTTACAGAGGACCAATCTCCACCACTGGAAAACATACTGGCCTCTCTTGATCTGACTATCCTCTATATCCGCTGCCATCCAGACGCGCGCAAACCACCTAAATCAATTGTGGCGCAGCACCGCTCTGATAGATGGCAGGATTACCTGCAACAGGCTCAAGAACAAACGTACGATCTGGACACGCTGACCATCAATGGCATACCGCCAGCAGATAACGCTGCATTGAACTGGATGGGACGACAGGTTGCGTTATTCAATGACAACGCCTTGCAAGCGATGGGCGAAGTCGCCGCGTTCTACCAACACAACAACCACAACCGCATAAAGATCCGCGCGCCCATACACAACACTGACAACACAACACGACTGTTGGTGCGGGATGCGGTTTTTTCTGCCGAACGGGGATTACATACCGAACCATACGACCGATCAGATCAGGCCACATCCCATCCTTCCGGCAAACGCTCCCTGACCATCAGCACCGTAGAAAAAGACGCCCAGTTTTTCCGCGCCTCCATGGAACAACTGAGCCCACCGTTAAAAATGCGCATCGGCATGGTGGACGCCACCCTCGCTAACGGCGTCTTTGGCGATCCCCTGCTGTTGCTCCAGATCGGCCATCAGAAACGCTGCCTGCTGTTCGATCTGGGTTACCACGGTCCGATCTCTGCACGCACGGCGCATCAGGTCACCGATATCTTTATCAGCCACGCCCACATCGATCATATCTGCGGTTTTCTCTGGCTGATGCGCTGCCGTATCGGGCACTATCCGCCCTGCCGGGTGTTTGGCCCGCCCGGTCTGGCGCAACATATCTCAGGTTTACTGAACGGCGTACTTTGGGACCGGATCGGCGACAAAGCGCCCCACTTTGAGATTTTTGAGATACACCGCGACCTGTTAAGGCGCTGGCGTATCGCGGCAGGTTCGCCGCTGAGCGAAGAACTGCCGGCACAGCCGATCAAAAATAACGTGATCTGGCAGGAGGCACTGTTCCAGATCCGGGCGGTTACCCTCGACCACTCCACACGAGAGGAGAACCACGACAACCCCTTTACACCCGTTATCGCCTACGCCTTTGAGCCATTACGCCAGATCAACGTGCGTAAAGAGCGATTGCAAGCGTTGGGGCTGACACCCGGCCCCTGGTTGGAAACGCTGAAGGAACATCTGCTAAATGGCCAGTTAGATACATCGATCCGGATCGGCGATCAAAACTACATAGTGGGCGAACTTGCAGACGACATCTTGCTGAAGAGTGCAGGGAAAAAACTGGTCTACGCCACCGATCTGGCAAATACAGATGAAAATCGCAGCTTAATGGCTGCGTTTGCCGAGGATGCCCATACCCTGTTCTGCGAAGCCTCGTTTATGGAAGCGGATAGCGATCTTGCCTATTTCACAGGTCACCTGACCACTAAAGCCTGCGGCGAGATCGCTACGCTGGCGGGGGTGAAACATCTGATCCCGTTCCACTTCTCCGGCCGTTACCAGCAGCAGGCGGACGAGATCTATGCGGAAGTCGCCCGGGCCTGTCCACAGATGGTCAGGCCGGGCGTTAAGTAGAAAAGCCTTACGCGGTCCAGCCGGTAACCGCTTTCACTTCAAGGAACTCTTCCAGTCCCCAAGAACCACCTTCGCGGCCGTTACCGGACTGCTTGTAGCCACCAAACGGCGCACCGGCACCCAGCATCTCACCGTTGATCTGGACCATACCGGAACGCAAACGGCGCGCAACGCGGTTGGCCTTTTCGCCATCCTGGGTCTGGATGTAGTTGGTCAGGCCGTACGGCGTATCGTTGGCGATACGGATCGCCTCCTCTTCGCTGTCGAACGGGATGATGGAGAGCACAGGGCCGAAGATCTCTTCCCGCGCGATGGTCATCTCGTTGTTCACGTCGGCAAACACGGTCGGACGCACAAAGTACCCTTTATCCATCCCCTCTGGTTTACCCAGACCGCCAGCGACCAGTTTGGCACCTTCATCGATACCCTTGGCGATCAGGGTCTGAATCTTCTGATACTGCGCTTCGGATACCACCGGACCGATATGACGCCCCTCTATAGAGGCGATATCGACGCTGGTTTTCGCTGCGACCTGAGTTGCGGTTTCTACCGCCTGATCGTAGAGGGAGCGCTCCACCAGCATACGGGTCGGCGCGTTACAGGACTGCCCGGTGTTGTTGAAGCAGTGACGCACACCACGGGTAACCGCTTTCTCATCCGCATCGGCAAAAACGATGTTCGCGCCCTTACCACCCAGCTCCAGGCTAACGCGTTTAACGGTATCTGCAGCATTCTTGGAGATCGCCACACCGGCACGGGTGGAACCGGTAAAGGAGACCATATCGATATCTGCGTGACCGGATAGCTGGCTGCCCACACCCGGACCGTCACCGTTCACCAGGTTGAAGACACCCGCCGGGAAACCGGCATCGTCGATCATCTCGGCAAACAGCATCGCGGAAAGCGGAGAGATCTCAGACGGTTTCAGCACCATGGTGCAACCTGCTGCCAGCGCCGCAATCACCTTCAGCGCCACCTGGTTCATCGGCCAGTTCCACGGCGTGATCAGGGCACATACACCGACCGGTTCGTAGATAATCTGGTTGCCCGGTGCGTGTTCACCCAGCGGCTGATCGAAATCGAAGGTTTTCAGGGCACGCATCAGGTTTTTAATATGCCCAGCACCAGCGCCCCACTGCGCGGTCTGCGCCAGCGCCATAGGAGCACCCATCTCGGTGGAGATCGCCTCTGCCATCTCGGCAGAACGCGCTTTGTAGTTAGCGTAAAGTTTGTCCAGCAGCGCCAGACGCTCCTCTTTACTGGTCTGACTCCAGCTGTCGAACGCCGCGTTTGCAGCGGCCACGGCCGCATCGGTGTCGGCCTCAGAGCCCAGAGAGATCACCGCGCACACCTCTTCGGTGGACGGGTTGATCACATCAAAATCGTTTGCTTCGGCAGGCTGTACCCACTGCCCGTTGATATAAAACTCGCGCTTTTCCAACATCGTTATCGTCCTTATTTTTGCCCAGTGTGTTGGTGGTTATCAGTAATCCTACCTAACTTTCGACAACAGAAGTAATGGTATTTACTTACCACTTAAGCATAAATCGATAAAAGACTGGAGATAGGCGCTTAGTGCAGAACCGGCGATCTGAGCAGATCGCCGGAGAGAGGCAGAGAATGGAGACTAATCGGTCAGGTTTCTACATCATATCCTTACAAACGCCGCTGCTTCCTCGCGGGTGAAGAACTGACCGAGGCGGACAAAACCGGAGACTACAGAGCTTTTGATCTCGGTAACGTGACCATGTACGTCACGGGCGATAACCCAGGGCTCAGGCAAGCCATCTAACGTGTGGAACGGTGCCAGCACACCATTGCGGAATCGAGAGAGGACGACATCGCCGCTCAAGACATCCATAAACGCAGGCAGGAAGCCCTGAGATTTGTTCTCTTCGCTCAAACCGCCGGTACCGGAGTAATTCAGATTCTCCTTTCTTAACTGCTCTGATCGCTGGTTATTCATCGTCGCCACCTCATGTTGGCCCTGGTTTCAGCAGTGAAAAGATCGTTCTTTTTCACTGCCTCTATTAGGAACATAAGTCACTCAACTGAAATCAGGATGAAAAGATAGAAAATACAGCCTGAGCGATATCACTAAATAGGTGTCGCCTTTTTTGCTTTTCAATCAGATCGTTGCGGCGAGCCGCGTACCCTGATCAATTGCCCGTTTTGCATCCAGTTCTACGGCCAGATCGGCGCCTCCGATCAGGTGCAGCGGAATATTTTTAATCTGGTCGGCCAGATCACGGGCGGATTCCTGCCCTGCGCAGATCACCACCGTATCGACATCCAACAGGCGGGATTCACCGTCCACTGTCAGGTGCAAGCCCTGATCATCGATCTTCTGGTAGTCGCAGCCACTGAGCATCTTCACACCCCGTTTCGCCAGATCGATACGGTGCACCCAGCCAGTGGTTTTACCCAGCCCCGCACCCACTTTGCTGGTTTTTCGCTGCAGCAGGTGGATCTCACGTGCCGACGGTTCAAACTGCTGCTCCACACCCGCGACACCACCGCGCGCCTGCAGCGACATATCGATCCCCCACTGGCGCATAAAGGCCGGAATATTCTGGCTGGTATGTTGGCTGGCGTCCGTCCCCTGCTCCACCAGCACTTCGCAGATATCAAAACCGATACCGCCCGCACCGATCACAGCGACCTTCTGCCCTACCCGCTCACGGGCGTCAGGATTGGTCATCAACTCCAGATAGCTGATCACCTTCGGATGATCGATCCCCTCGATCTGCGGCGTGCGCGGCGTGATACCGGTGGCGACGACGATCTCGTCAAATCCGGCGTTCTCCAGCTGCTCGCCTGATACCGGGTGGTTCAGTTTCAGTTCTACGCCGCTCAGTTCAATCTGGCGGGCAAAGTAACGCAGCGTCTCGCGGAACTCCTCCTTGCCGGGGATCTGTTTGGCAACGTTAAACTGACCACCGATCTCGAAGGCTGCATCAAATAAGGTCACCTGATGGCCGCGTTTCGCAGCGGTCGTGGCAAACGCCAATCCAGCCGGGCCAGCACCCACCACCGCGATCTTTTTCTGTTGTGTTGCCGGTGTAATCAGCAGCTCGGTTTCATGGCAGGCACGCGGATTGACCAGACAACTCGCCAGCTTGCCACCAAAGATATGATCGAGGCAGGCCTGGTTACAGCCGATGCAGGTGTTGATCTCGTCGCTACGTCCAGATTCCGCCTTATTCACAAAGTCGGCATCCGCGAGGAACGGACGCGCCATCGACACCATATCCGCATCACCGCGCGCCAGCACGTCTTCGGCCACCTCCGGCATATTGATGCGGTTGGAGGTGATCACCGGAATACTCAGCTCCGCCCGTACCCGCGCCGTCACCCAGGTAAAAGCCGCGCGTGGCACCTTGGTGGCGATGGTGGGAATACGCGCTTCATGCCAGCCGATACCGGTGTTGATAATGGTCGCACCCGCCTGCTCAATCGCTTTACCCAGCTGCACGATCTCATCAAAGCTGCTGCCATCCTCCACCAGATCGAGCATCGACAGACGGAAGATGATAATAAACTGCTCACCCACCGCTTCACGTACCCGACGCACCACCTCGGTTGCCAGGCGGATACGCTGCTCGTATGGCCCGCCCCACTCATCGTCACGCTGGTTAGTGCGGATCGCGATAAACTGGTTGAGTAGATAACCCTCGGAACCCATGATCTCAACGCCGTCATAGCCCGCCTCCTTCGCCAGCGATGCACAACGTACAAAATCCTGTATCTGCTCCTCGATCTGCTCGGCGCTCAACGGTTCTGGCACATAACGGTTGATCGGCGCCTGAATCGGTGAGGCAGAGACCAGCTCGGGGCTGTAGGCATAACGCCCGGTGTGCAGTATCTGCATACAGATCTTGCCACCCTCGGCATGTACCGCGTCGGTCACGATACGGTGGTCTGCCACATCCGCCGGCTCGGTCATCATCGCTGAACCCTGATTCAGCACGCCGCTGACATTAGGCGAGATACCACCTGTTACCATCAACCCCACACCGCCGCGCACACGCTCCGCGTAAAACGCCGCCATCCGCTCGAAACCGTTCTCCACCTCCTCCAGACCAAGGTGCATCGACCCCATCAGGATACGGTTCTTCAAAGTGGTAAAGCCGAGGTCCAGCGGCTGGAACAGGTTCGGATACTGGGGATGTGGTGCGGTGGTTTCGTGGCTCATGGTGGTGCTTCCTACGTGAGTTCCGTTATTGTTATTGTGGGACGTTGGGAGTCAGAACGTCCCAGTGTAGCGGAAGCGGCACTGATAAGGGAATATACGTATGCGGCATAGCCAGGACAGGGCTGCGGTATGAATGGCTAAGTGCCGTTAATGGCGGTTAGGCAAGGTGAACTACAGCGTCCGGTGCTGTGAATTGTTAGGTACGAAACTCCTGGATAAACCCATCATAGATCACTCGTGAAGGGTGCCGGCTCGTTTGCAGTAGTCGCCTTCCAGGGTAAGACCGTACCATTTCTAGTATTTCGTTTTGGCGCTCGGCAAAGCCATTGTCCTTACCCCATGCGACGAGAACGATATCAGACTGCTTGATGGCTTCTTCGATAGCTGCATTGTTTCGGGTGCCAATTTGTTCTCTGCTACCAACGAAGCCATTCGTTTGAATGAAGGCGAATTGATTAACGACTACAAGGCGCTCGACACCTAAAAACTCTTCAAGATTTTTCTCAAAAACCACCCGTTCCAATACTTGTACTGATTTATCTGCAAATTCAACACACGCATAGCTCGGGTTCTGCATTATGGCGCAGACCGTTTTAGGTAGCGCAGAACTTCCTACCTTCGTTGCGCTAAGTCGATAGCGGAACACCGGTGGAGTCTCACATGAAAAGTCGGCCTCTATTTCTAATCCTGGGCGATGAAGGAAAGTTTGCTTCAATTGTTGTACCTAACGCCGCCTTCAGCGGCTTGTCCGCTGCAATGCTTTGTTAGCGACTTTCATTGTTTGCTATCAATCGTTTTAAGTTGCATATTAAGATTTCATTAACCTCTAACGATGAAGTCCCCCAGATTTCAGCAAGACTGTGAGAAACTTGGCCAGCATCCCAAGGCATTATCGGCAGACCTTTTACTTTCGCAAAAGGCCCATCGGTCTCTATCAATACTCGATCTTTCGGGATACTTGATACCAATTCCTTCCCGCGTTTTGTTTCCATCATCGCCGGTCCAACTGAAAACCAGCAGCCCATAATCAAGGCTTTTTTGAGCTCAGTTTTTGTACCAGTAAACCAATGCAAAATTGGAATTCCCTCTATTCCTTCCAGCTCGTCTAGGACTAGACCGGCACACGCACGGCTATGTATCGTCATAATGCGGCCACCAGCATTGTTAACTTGCTTAAGTATATGTCTAAAAACTTTAAGTTGAGTATTCCAGTGTTCCTTGTAGCCCTTCCCACCATCTAGCCCAATTTCTCCTACATACTTAGCATCGGGCAGAAGAGAATCAAACAATTCCAATTCATTCGCTCTTTGGTGAGCTAACTGCGGGTGCAATCCCAGCGCTGTTTGGATTCGTTTATATCCAGTTGCCAGCCTATTGGTGCCGTCCCACGCTTTTGGTGTCGTAGTAACAGAAAGCACATAAAGCCCTTTTTCATCACACTGTTTTGCAACTTCAAAAGGGACTGGGTACAGATCTAGATGGCAATGCATGTCCATCATCACTGAATTCCCACCGCCTTGAAAAAGCTATTCACCTCATCCAGCCCTCGAGTAAAAACATTTTTATAACTACTAAAGTGTTCGGTCGGCAGTGGGCCGCTATCTGAGATCCACGGCCCAATCTTTCTCGTTTCCTTTTGCGCGATCGCAACACATAAGGCCATAACATCATCTCGTTTATCAATTTCCGAAAGAACTCTTGGTAAATCGTCAAATTGGTATCCGTCATCACTATTTCCGCCAGCATGTAACGCTGCTCGACGTATACTGCACGGAACACAATACCCACACTGTTGATTCGCTCGCTTCCAGTGGCTGCAGGACACTGTGTTGCCAATAATTTGTTTCAATAGCTGTTGGTCGTTGCAGCCTAAAACCATCTCGCCTTTCGTCATGAACTGGTAAGGGTTTTTAATCAGGCACGGTATTCCCACGGTATCAAATATTTCTTGCACCAGCCCGAGAAAATATGGGTGAGTGGTTCTAGTGCTGAGCGAGCCAATTCGACGGGTTGTGAGAGGTGCATTGAGGGATATGAACCCATTTTCCGGTACAAATAAATCGACACACTCTACCTGATTTACCGCCTTGACTGCGACAGAGGCTACAGCTGCAAAAGCAATAAAATTACTGCTACGCGTTCGCATTGTAATATCCGTTTCGCCATTAGCAGAAACTGGGTGCGCATTAACTGCAAATCGCGAATAGCGACCGCTTAGCTGTCTTACAAGCATATCTTGGTAAGTGCTATCTCCCTTGTAAGCATGACTGACTAATAACGGTTTTCGACCCTCATGGAGTAAATCGATCACGCCTATTGCAGAATCCAATCCTCCTGAAAAAAGACTGACGCAATCCAATCCACGCATCTTAATGAGTTGGAACCTATCTCGCCGCTTGTACGGAATCGGCGGTGGAAATCCTCCATTGCTAAACTGAAATTCCCACTGGTCTCCACTTAAAAAATGAAATGCCTTCTGAAGCGTATCTACCAGCGCTGTCCAGCGATCAGGTTCATGTAGTGGTAGCTGAATTGATATCTGTCTAGACCAACCATCAGCGGCATCATCTCTGCGAACAAACGTATCGGCAGCAGTTACAGCTAATGCAATACTCAAAAAATCCATGACCTCAGGAGTTAAGGCCACCCCCAAGCGCTTGATCTTATCTACAATCGGATTGCCAATAACCGATATATCGCCGCGGCTCTGGCCTGACAACCCATACAATTGAATCGGCATTACGGACGCAGACGCAGCCGGTAAGCTATTGTGATCATGATGAAAAACTAGCCTTGTCATTGATAGGACTCCCATTCCTTCCATACATCCATGATTGCAGTCCTTTCAACTTGCACCATCTGCGATCGAGTAAACGATCTAACATTCGAATTCATTTTAGAACCCATGTGCTTATCGACGACCACCTTTATGAGTTCACGTAAATCGGATTCTGCACGGAGAGCTTGTGTTGCCGTATCAGCCTTATTCCATGCCTTACCAGCATCCATCACTATTTGCAGAAAAATACTTTCCGCCAGATAACCAATCATCGTATCGACAATGACATCGTCAGTTATACAGCTCGGGTCAAATGTCTCAACACCGTCCAGCGCTTCTACAAGCGCATGGTTCATGGCTGCCCTGATCTTATCCCCATCACCATTGGTAGGGGTCAACGCCTGAGTAATCGCAGAGATAGCTTGATCACATGGCAATCCTGAAAGCTGATTCAGATCAAGCGAGGACTCGCCTGTCGAAGCTCCTTCAACACCGGCACCCGACAAAACCCCGAAAAGACTGCCCCCTGCCTTGGTGACGCCACCCATGCGCCGCGCAGCACTCGATCCGCCACCAGATGCTTTTTTGGCATAATGACCCACCGCCGCCTGTAAATCGCTTCTTTCTCCACCTGAGACAAAGCTGCCTAATGACTGTCGGAAAGGCTTAAACCGTGCTGCTAAAGGCTCCGGCAGGGCCTGCTGAGGCTGATCGTCTGCCCAAGGCGGAACCAATGGAGAGCTCCCCCCCGGGCCTGGGCTTGATTGCGATGTTCCCATTATGCGTCCTTATACCATTGTTCTTCTTTTAACTGAGTGCTCAGCCAAGGGGGTAGTTTCCCGATCTCCCCTATGTAGCGTTTAAACACCTTTGCGGCATCGGTTGAATGCTGGGCGAGTAGACACCCCCCAGAAAAACCGGTGGGCTTTTTAGACCAATCTGAACTTTGGCGTAGCCTATTGATGATACCTTCCATAACCGGCACCTGGTCGACCATGGGTAGCGCATCTAATGCCGTTTTCGCGGCAGGGGAACTCATATTTTTAACCCCCACCAATACATTTAACGCTTCACGTCCCTGTGGCGATAACCCAACTACATAGGCCCCCACGGGCATGGTTTCTCTAGATAGGTAAATAGCAGCCCTCAAGTCCACATCCCGCAGAGAAGGCTCAAGCTGGCTCCACTCTAGGATAAAGGATTTGGTTGTCGGGTTTGTGCTCCAGCTCTTCGGAACGCCAGTTGGCAGGTCGCTACCATCCCCTTCCTCAAGTTCTTTGAGGATCGTAGGCTTACCTTGTTCTGCATCGACAAAGCGGTAGAAATCCGCCGTTGCTTCCGTACCAACGCAACGCTCGAATATTACCAGTTTGGTGATGACTGCTTCATCCAACGGCATTGAGCGTCGACGCGCTATCTGGGAGCGCATTTTAACGACGTTGAGCAGCCGCTTAACGATCCGCGGGTTGCCATGAATAATAGGGGAATTTGCTAATACTGGTGCTATCCGATCGGCACGATCATAGGCTGTCGCAAGATCGCTTCTGTCATCTTCGCCGGTCAAGGCTAAGGCATCTTGTCGTGATATGGGTTCATCTCTCCAAGATTGTCGGAGGGATTCTTCTAGCCCTGCCCGTAGGGCTTCCAATTTATCGCTCGATACCCCCTGAGATACCGCGTACAACATGAATAAATACGAACGGATCTCGCGAATGCCCGCCTTAGGTACTCGTATTGGCACTTGAATAAGTTTATCTAAATAATCAATTTGGTGGCGATCTGATGCGCCCTTGAAGTAATCGGCCACCGAGGAACGAATCATCTCTTCATCGGCAGCGATAATGAAGGCGGTGTTAGGTAAGAATAGGAAAAGTCGAATCGCTTCTAAAGTGTGAATGGCATTTGAAGGTAAGCACCGATCCAAGTTGTCGATAACCACTACCAGCGGTCTTCCCAACTCTTCCAGGATCTCGCCGTACTCTTTACGAAATGCCGCGATTTGCTGGGGCGGGGTAGCTTGTTTCTCAGGACCAAGCAGGCCTGAAACTTGATCGACAGCCTCCTTCCCGGCCTTCCCTAGATCCTCAAATTCTTTATGGTCTTGAATTCCATCAGATAGACCTGACAACGCACCCACGCCACGAGCCAACATTCCGCCAGTAGGTATTCCCGCGAGCAAAGCAGCGCCTTCTGCCGCCAACCCTAGCGCGCGGAAACCGTTAACCCGGGCAAGCAATTTTTTGGTTTTCTTGGTCAGGCCTTCGTTGTCTTTGGCCTCTTTGTTCAATTCGGTCGCGATAACTTCGAGCAATGCTGCACGGGCATCGTCAAACCCTTGGTATAGCCACGCATCAAAGCGAATGACGATCCAGTCTTCTGTCGAGTCCTGCAAATCCTTCTCGATGAGCTTTAAAAGCGATGATTTACCCGCCCCCCAATTCCCAAATACGCCTATCGAACAAGGCAGCATATCTGGCGACTTTAAAATGTCGACGGCTAATTGGGACACTTCCCCAAAATTCAGGTAATCACTATCGGATTCTGTATCAGGCCACAAAATAAAACTCCTTGATTAATTGAACCGTCAATGTGTTGCTAACACTTAAGCGGTTATGCGGATGACGCATATTTCTGAAAATCAACTGACCCACTGGAAGGCTGTAACATTCTGAAGAGAAAGGAAAAAGTGACTCGAATGCCTGATTCTCTTCCGCTGAAAACGAGCATGCGCATATTGATGATTTGCCATGCATATATCTCTGCATGGCGATATCCCTAAGTGCCTAATATGTAACGGTTATGTACAGATGACAAGCTTCGAGACGCGCTCCGATACGAGGATGCCGAGCCATTTTAGTGGTGCAAGCCAAATGCACTCTCGGGCATACAATTTTTATGGGGTCGAAGGCTCTTTCAGAACCTAGAGCAACCCATCTTCGCCCACCCTTCCGCTCTCAAGCATGCCCTATAGAAACAAAAAACCGGGACACAAAGCCCCGGTTTTCAGTTCGCGCGAACAACCACCAGCTATCAGAACACGATATTCATCATCACGATCAGCACCACCAGGAACAGTACGGTCATAATGCCACCGGCGCGGATAAAGTCCGGAACGCGGTAACCGGCTGGGCCCATGATCAGGGCGTTCACCTGATGGGTTGGGATCAGGAAGGAGTTGGAGGTGGCCAGCGCGACGGTCAGGGCGAATACGGCCGGATCTGCACCTGCGCCGATTGCGATATTCACCGCCAGCGGAACCAGCAGTACGGTGGCGCCGACGTTGGACATCACCAGCGTAAAGAAGGTCGCCAGTATCGCCACAGCGGTCTGCAGGCCCCAGATCGGCATGCCTTCCAGCAGACTCAGGGTCTGATCGGCGATCCAGGCGGCTGTACCGGTGCTCTCCACCGCCATGCCCAACGGAATCAGGCTGGCGAGCAGGAAGACGGTTTTCCAGCTTACCGCTTCATAGGCTTCATCAATGCTCAGTACGCCACTGAGGATCATGCCCATCGCGCCGGTCATCAGCGCAACGGAGAGGCGGATATCGGTAAACAGCACCATGGTCAGGGCGATCGCAAAGAAACCCAGCGCCCAGTTTACCTTGTGCGGACGCAGTTCCTCTTTCGGATAGTTCTGGGTCATCACTACGAAGTTACGGTCACGTTCCAGACGTGCCAGTGAATCCCAGGAGGTGTGGCATACCAGCGTATCACCCGGTTCGAATTCGATCGCACGCACCCCCTGGCCCGCTTTTGCGGTCTCGCCGGAGCGGTGTAGTGCCATCAGGCTCAGGCCGTACACATTGCGCAGTCGCAGTTCCAACGCGGATTTACCGATCAGCTGGGAGCCCGGCGGGATTACTACTTCGGCGATACCGGCTTTAGAGGCGGAAAGTGCTTCGGAGAAGGTTTCCAGATCAGCGCGACGGGTCAGCTGATATTTATGCTCAAATGCGTCCAGCGCTTCCGGTGAACCGATCACTGCCAGCACAGAGTGAGCTTCAACGCGGATGCCACGGTCGACACCGCCCTCACCGATCCGCTGCTCGCCGTTACCCAGCTGGATCGCGGTAACACGAACACCATCCGGGTATTCGAAGGATTCCAGCGTCTGACCAACCAGCACACAGTTCTCACCCACCTGCACTTCCATCAGGTCACAGTCCAGACCGTAGATCTCTTTGAAGTACTCCATGGTGTTGGTGCTGGTGTCGTCACCTTCGGTGCTCGGCAGTACAAAGCGACCGGCGATGATGAAGTAGACGATACCGGTGATCACCAGACAGATACCCACTGGTGTTACAGAGAACAGTGACCAGGTGTCCATCTGCTGCTCGGCAGACAGGGTCTGGTTGGAGGTGAGGATCAGGTCGTTTAGCAGGATCAGCGGGCTGGAACCGATCATGGTCATGGTGCCGCCCAGGATGGCACAGAAACCCATCGGCATCAGCAGGCGGGACATCGGCAGTCCGGTGCGACCGGAGATACGGCTCACGACCGGCAGGAACAATGCCGCCGCACCGACGTTCTGCATAAAGCAGGAGATAAAACCGACGGTGCTGGAGATGATCGGGATGATGCGGGTCTCAGTGGTGCCGCCCACTTTCAGAATCCAGTTCGCCACTTTACCCATCAGGCCGGTTTTATCGAGCCCGGCACCAATGATCATCACGGCGATAATGGAGATTACGGCGTTACTGGAGAAACCGTTAAACAACTCGGAGTTGGGCACCAAGCCTTCGGTCAGTCCCATGATCGGCGCAAACAAACCGGTCAGCCCCAGCAGGACCATGATGGTCGCTGCGGCTACGTCGACACCCACGATCTCGAAGGCAAACAGGTAGATGGTCAGCAGCAGGATGCCACTTACCCAGGCGATCTCAATACTGGGTACGACCTGAGCAATCAGCAGGCCCAGCACCAGAAAAACAGCACCGGCCACGATCTGTTTCATCGGCAACTGCCTTGCTACGGGGGTGGTTGAGGTGTTCAGGTCTGCTTCGTTTTTATTGTGTGAAGTGTTGCTCACAGACATCGCCTTCTCCAACGCGGATAAGCATCAACACCGCGTGGATGTGCTTATCTCCTTAACAAAAAATAGCCACCTGTGACGCACTGATTGCGCACTTCTGGCTCCTATAACCATGCTAAGTAGAGGGTCGAATATGAACAACGACCAGACCGCCACGACCTATGGAGCCAGAGGTTTCATCTCAGATTGGGCCAGCACTGGCCCCACTCTAAAGTCGAATCTGGATCGTGACCGCCGCGCTACCTCTCCCTAAAATCGCAGCCCATCGGTCAAAACTCCGTTCGGAGCCACTCGCCGACCGAGGATTACCTGACTTTCTACCAACATATTTAATACCTGAGAGGTTAAGTCTCCGCTGATGGACCTGATGACCCTGTTGCCGTTTATTGCCATTATCGCTTTCGCCACCTACGTACAGACCGTCACCGGTTTTGCGCTGGGCATGATCGTGATGGGTGCCGTAACCACTTT
This sequence comes from uncultured Marinobacterium sp., assembly GCA_947501565.1. Lineage (GTDB taxonomy): Bacteria > Pseudomonadota > Gammaproteobacteria > Pseudomonadales > Balneatricaceae > Pontibacterium. Next base: position 42,744 of record CANMWJ010000010.1, on the reverse strand, counting down.
CGATCTGGTACCGATCGCTTTTACCTCGGTAGTGATCAGCGCGGTGACCTTTATTAATGGATTGGTCGCAGTGAAAGGCAACGTACAGGCGTTGGATATCAAGCGGGTGATGATTACCAGCGCGGGCATGTTCCCCGCGATTCTCGTGGGGTTGTTGCTGCTCGACTATATGAGCGCCGAGCTGAATCACATTTTGCAGCTGTTGCTGGGTGCGACCATTATCGGCGCGGGCCTGATGATCATGCTCAAACCCGATCCGCTGGCAAAACCCTCCTCCGGATTTACCTTTGCCGGCTCCGGCGCGCTGGCAGGTGTGATGGCGGGTATGTTCAGCATGGCGGGGCCACCGCTGGTGTACCTGTTCTACCGCCAGCCGTTTGAGATCAAAACGATCCGCCTCTGTCTGGTGACGATTTTCCTGCTCAGCTCCGTGATGCGTACAGGTATGGTCGGCGCACAGGGCGGACTCACCTGGGAGATGGGCATCTTCTCTGTGCTCTGTATCCCGATGGTGACGCTCTTTACCTGGATCGGTAAACGCTACCCGCCACCGCTGAGCGCCAACAATATGCGTCGCGCCGCGTTCTTCCTGCTGATCCTTATCGGCGCGAGTCTGGTGATTAAGAATCTCTGATCGGGACATGTTGGGAGTCGCTTCGCTCGTCGCCAACCTACGGGCGCATTGTAGGTTGGCGACGAGCGACAGCGACTCCCAACACCCTGATTTTTCAGACTAATTTCAGGTTGGTTTCAGCTAAGGTTATTAATCTACGCCTATTTCGATTATTGAGAGCATCCTCCTATGTTCAGGAAATCCGCTTCCCTCCTCCTTATCGCGGTCAGCGCCGTTGCGTTCAGTGCGTTCGCGTTGGCATCAAATTGTGAATCCGACCGGGTTCAGCTGCAGGTGCTGGGTAGTGGAGGCCCCGAACTGGGAGATCAACGCGCCTCGACCAGTTACCTGATCTGGCTCGATGGTAAAGCACGGGTGATGGTAGATGCCGGTGGTGGCAGTAGCCTGAATTTCGAGAAATCCGGCGCACAGTTTGCGGATCTGGATGCTGTGCTGTTCACCCACCTGCACGTAGATCACAGCGCGGACTGGCCGGTCTACGTAAAAGCGGGCTTCTTTACCGGACGTGAACGCGACCTGCCGGTATTTGGCCCCTACGGTAATCACAACCTGCCACCGGTTGATCAATGGCAACACGCACTACTGAATCAGGCGTGGCCTTATCTGAGTAATTATCTGCCAAACGAAGAATGGTCGGACTACAAACTACCCGCGACCGTGGTGAATGCAGAAAGCGATATCTGGTCGCATGATCTGGATCGACTGAAGCTGAAAGCACTGAACGTTAATCACGGCCCGCTGCCTGCCGTGGCGTGGCGTGTCGAAGCTGCAGGATGCACGTTTGTATTCAGCGGAGATACCAGCGCCACCAGCGAGAACCTCACTCGCCTGTCAAAAGACGCCGACCTGCTGATCGCCCATAATGCAATTCCTGAGGCGGCTAGGGGCGTTGCACGCAGACTGCATATGCCGCCATCACGAATTGGACAGGTCGCAGCGGATGCTGGAGTAAAAGCGGTGCTGCTCTCGCACCGGATGATCCGTACGCTGGAGCGGGAAGCGGATACCACCCGAGAGATCAGACGTTACTACCAAGGCCCGGTCAGCTTCGCGGACGATCTTTATAAGCACTCGATGTAAGAGATTACAACGAATATTGGGAGGCGCTTCGCTCGTCGCCAACCTACCAATTCGCATAGGTTGGCCATTGCGCAGCAATGCCCAACACAACCATCTTAGGGAGATACAAGGTCTTTATACATAGTGGTAACGACAAGCTGCGATAACCAGAATCCCGTCGATTACCGTATAAACCAAACGGTGCTCCCGATCGATTCTTCGTGACCAGAATCCGGCAAGGTCTCCCTTTAACGCCTCGGGTTTGCCCAAACCGTCAAAGGGTGTACGTCGCGCACTTTTTATCAGCTCGTTGATTCGCTTCAGGATACGCTTATCCGTTTTTTGCCAGTAGAGATAATCCTCCCAGGCGTAATCATCGAACTGGAGGCGCAGTAACTTACTCTGAGTCATCCTCGATCAGCTCCCGTTCCGTGGTCTGACCTGACTTAATGCGCGTAGCGGCTTCCAGCAGACGACTGGCGTTAGCCGGCGACTTCAGCAGATACAGCGTTTCCATGATGCTGTCGTAATCCTCCTTGGAGAGAATCACTACGTCATCACCCTTCTGCCGCGTAACGACGGCTGCTTCGTGGGTGTCGCACACGGTATCCATCACTGACTTCAGGCTGGCGCGTGCTTCGCTGTAGGAAATGATATTCATGGGATCTATCACAGTATTCGATCTACCGCTCAGATGGGTAGATGCAGCTGGTTTATTCACCTGACAAACTCCTTTTTGTATCGGTTTCTGTCCTGAGCATAGCATGTACAACCTTTTGTACAATATAAGTACCGGGGCTGGCACAACAAATCCCTAAATCTGGACCGTCCTTCCCTTATTGGTAACTCATAAACTGAAAGCTCCTGTTTTACTGGCTGGAGCCATCCATTGTTTGAGCTGAATACCCTCCTGATCTTCCTTGCGATTACCGCCTGCGCGACCTACGTGCAGACGGTGACCGGTTTCGCGCTGGGTATGATCGTGATGGGCAGTGTGACGGCATTGGATCTTGTACCGATCACCTTCAGTTCGGTGGTGGTGAGCATCATTACCTTCGTGAACGGGGTGGTGGCGGTAAAGGGCAATATTCAGGCACTGGATTTCAAACGGATCGGGCTGGTGTGCCTCGGCCTGATGCCCACGATCCCCGTCGGGCTCTGGCTATTGGAATATATGAGCAGCGGGTTTAACAGCCAGCTGCAGATACTCCTGGGTGCGACCATCGTAATCGCCGGGTTACTGATTATGCTGAAACCCGAACCGCTGCCGCGCTTATCGTCTGGACTCACCTTCTCCATTTCAGGTGCAGCGGGCGGCCTGATGGCCGGGTTATTCAGCATGACGGGGCCCCCGCTGATCTACCTGTTCTACCGTCAGCCGCTGGAGATCCAGACGATCCGGCTGTGCCTGGTGACCGTATTTCTGCTCAGTCATGCTTCGCGCACGGTGGTCGTTGGTGCGCAAAGCGGGCTGACCGCGGAGATGCTGATCTTCTCTGCGCTCTGCATCCCCGCCACCATCCTTTTTACCTGGCTGGGTAAGCACTATCCACCTCCGCTCAACAGCAACAATATGCGCCGTTTCGCCTTTGGTTTGTTGATGCTGATTGGGGTCAGTTTGATTTTGAAGAATCTTTAAAAGTGTTGGGCATCGCTGCGCGATGGCCAACCTACCCGTCAATACACCCCCACCGTAGGTTGGCCATTGCGCAGCAATGCCCAACTGAATAACGGGACAGATTTATATATAGAAAATAAATCCGTCCCCTTTTCGCCCAATGCTCAACATATTTGGGTCCAACTGGATACAACGAAAGGGGGAATCTGGCTCCGTGGCAATCTGGCGCGATCCCCTAGACTGGAGCCAACAATAAGATTAAGTGGGATAACAGTACTATGTCCGATATTAAGGTGGATCAGCCGGATATCATGATCTCCGTGCGTGAGGTGTTTGGCATCGATACCGATCTGAAGGTACCGGCGTTCAGCGAGCGCGATGATCACGTTCCTGAGATTGATACGGCGTATCAGTTTAATCCGGAAGTGACACTGGCGATTCTGGCCGGTTTCAGCCGCGACCGCCGTGTGATGGTTCAGGGCCTGCACGGTACCGGTAAATCCACCCATATCGAACAGGTCGCAGCGCGCCTGAATTGGCCGTGTGTACGTATCAACCTTGACGGCCACATCAGCCGTCTGGATCTGGTAGGTAAAGACACCATCGTCCTGCGCGACGGCAAGCAGGTAACCGAATTCCAGGAAGGTATCGTGCCTTGGGCGCTGCGTCGTCCGACTGCACTGATCTTTGACGAGTTCGATGCCGGTCGTCCCGACGTAATGTTCGTTATCCAGCGTATTCTGGAGCGTGACGGTAAGTTCACCCTGCTCGATCAGAACGAGGTGATCCACCCGCACAGCCAGTTCCGTCTGTTCGCCACCTCCAACACCATCGGTCTGGGTAACAGCACTGGTCTCTACCACGGCACCCAGATGGTGAACCAGGCGCAGATGGACCGCTGGAACATCGTGACCACCCTGAACTACCTGCCGACCGACGACGAAGTGAAGATCGTGCAGGCACGTGTGCCGAGCCTGAACACCGACTCCGGTGCCGAGCTGGTACGCTCCATGATCGCCGTGGCGGATATGACCCGTAACAGTTTTGCAGGGGGCGACATCTCCACCCTGATGTCACCACGTACCGTGATCTCCTGGGCGGAGAACATCGAGATCTTCCGTGATCCTGCGATCGCCTTCCGCCTGTCGTTCCTCAACAAGTGCGACGAGATCGAACGTCCGATGATTGCTGAGTTCTTCCAGCGCTGCTTCGACGAAGAATTGACCGAATCCTGGGCGCATCAGGCGGCTGGAGTTATGGCAGATGGCCAATAATCAGCCGCGTCAGGAGAAACTGCAGCAGCAGGTAGAGGAGCTGTGCGGCGCGTCCGTACGCGCCCTCTCCGGCGAGCGCCGTTTTGCCTACCGGGGCCGCCGCCCCGAGGTGAATGGCCGTCCGTCCGGTATCCGCGCGCCGCATCTGAAACCGGATCTGGAGAAGGATGATTTCACCTCCTTCCGTGGTGCGGCCGACGGTATCGCCCTGCGCCTGAAACACAGCAACGCCGAACTGCATCAGCAGATGATGCCGGAATCACCGGTCGGTCAGCTGTTGTTTGAGCTACTGGAGCAGCTGCGCGTAGAAACTCTGGTGGACAGCCGCCATCCCGGCGCACAGAAGAACCTGGATTACCGCTACAAAGCCTGGTGCGCGGAGTTCTGTGCTTCCAATATGACCGAAAACCATGTCGGCCTGCTGGTGTACACCGTGGCGCAGGTGGTCTGGTCACGCTTGTCCGGTCAGCCGGTGAATGAAGCCACCGAGGGGCTGATCGAACCGCACCGTATGATGCTCGCGCCCCATATCGGTGGCGCGCTGGTCGGCATGAAACGTAACATTCATGATCAGGCTAAGTTCGGCGAAAGTGCGCTGGAACTGATCCAGGTGATCGACGAACTGGTGAGCCAGCTGGACGACGAGGATGAAGACGACGATAGCCGCGAGTCCAAAGCGGACGAAGCGGTGCGTAACTTCGGTCTGATCCTCTACCCGGAGAACGACGAGAACGGCGAGATGCCGGGTCAGGCCACCCAGTCCAACCGCAAGCGCTACCGCGACCTGATGGACGCGTTAGACGGTTACAAGGTTTACTCCAACGAGAACGACCGGGTAATCGACGCCGAGAAACTGGTGGTCTCCTTCCTGCGCAAAAAACTGCGTACCCAGCTGGACGAGCTGATCAAAGGCCAGGGGGTAAATATCCCGCGTCTGGCCCGGGATCTGGCGATGATTCTCTCCGCACCGGAGCTGGACGGCTGGAACTTCGGCGAAGAGGAAGGTTATCTGGACGCCCGGCGTCTGAGCACACTGGTCACCTCCCCCGATTTCCGTCAGTTGTTCCGCAAGGAGCGTTACCAGCCTCACAACAAGTGCCTGGTCACCTTCCTGATGGACAACTCCGGTTCGATGAAGGAGCATATCGGCCAGATCGCGACGCTGATCGAGATTATGTGCCGCGCGCTGGAACAAGCCGGTGCCAGCACCGAGATCCTCGGCTTTACCACCCGTAGCTGGCAGGGCGGCAAGCTCTACAAACGCTGGATGGGAGAAGGCAAACAGCCTAACCCAGGCCGCCTGAGCGAGCTGGAGCATATCGTCTACAAGGATGCTGATACCAAGATGCGGCAGGCGCGCAAAAATATCAGCGCGATGCTCAAACCGGATATCTTCAAAGAAGGCATCGACGGTGAAGCCCTGCTCTGGGCCGCCGAGCGTATGGTGGGCCGACCGGAGGAGCGTCGTATCCTGATCGTACTTTCCGACGGCTGCCCGATGGAGACCGCCACCAACCAAACCAACGAACCGGATTATCTCGATAATCACCTCAAGCTGGTAACGGCAATGCTGGAAGCGCGCGGCGATCTGGAGCTTTACGCCTTGGGTTTCGGCCTCGACCTCAGCCCTTACTACCGCAACAGTCTGGCCCTCGACCTGCCAGAAACTCTGGAGAACAGTGTCTTCAGAGAGATCCTGAACATGCTGGCACGGCGGCGTTAGCCGTCACGCCGGTCACCCTGTTTCCGGCCTACGGGGTGATCGGCGCGGCATGTCTTGGTTTAAGAATTCTTTAACACCCCACCCCGACACGCATCCAGCAACTGCGCGGCTAACTGGTCATCATTGAGCGCTCGCGAGATCGCCAGGCCACCCACCATCAGCACCGCCTTCTGCAACGCTTCTTGTGAAATAGCCTCCCCTTTAGCGCTATTTTCGTCGATCAGACCAACAAACCCCCGAAATACCCGTGTATAGGCTTCGCGTACTTTATCGTCACGCTGACCGATATCGGTGATCAGCAACGCCAGCGGACAGTTGATCTGCTCACCACTGCGATGCGCTTCGCTCAGATACCCGCGTACAACGGTATCCAGATCAAACTCGTCGTTCATCGCCTCCCGGGCACGGCTGTGCGCCGCTCGTGCCGCGGTACCGATCGACTCTGCGTACAACTCCGCCTTGGAGGAGAAGTGCGCATAGAAGGCACCGCGCGTCATCCCCGCGTCGACCATCACCTCGTTGATCCCGACATGATCAAACCCCTGCCGGGTAAATAACTTTGCCGCGCTGGCGAGGATACGTTCGCGACTTTGCTGTTTCTGTTCGGGGCTCCAGGGCATGGTTCTCTCGCTTCGATTCATGGCGTAACTTCATGGTACGCAACAACCAGAATATGTTCTTTAACATATTGTCGTTCCCACTAGCATGAAAGATAAAGGCAATCCTAAAACCAACAACGTAAAAGGAATCACCATCATGTCTGCTCAGGTACAGATTCTCGGCCCTGCTTTCAGCACCTTCGTGCGTTCGGTAATGCTGTGCTGTCAAGAGAAAGGGATCAGTTACGAGACAAAATTCGAAGTGGATGGCCAGGCGCTCAGCCTGCGCGATGAGACCCACTTGACATATCACCCGTTCGGCAAGATACCCGCCCTGCTCCACGGCGAGCGGAAACTGTTCGAAACTGCGACGATCTGCCGCTATCTGGACGCCAATTTTGATGGTCCCGCCCTGCAACCGGAGGAAAGCTACGAAAAAGCCAAGGTGGACCAGTGGGCTGCAGCCCTGTCGATCTACGTGGACAGCGCCATCGTACGTAAGTATCTGCTGGAGTTCGCCTTCCCGAAAGGCCCTGACGGCCAGGTACGGATGGATAAAGTCGCAGCGGCGGAACCGGACGTGATCCAGATGTTGGCAATCGTCGCGCAGCAGCTAAGTGAAAACGACTTTATCTGTGGTGACCGCTACAGCTATGCCGATGCGATCCTCACGCCGATGCTGGATTACCTGGTCGGTACGCCCAACGGGCAGAAACTGCTGCCGTCAGGTTCTGCATTAAGAAACTACACCGAACGGATGCAGGCGCGTCCTTCCGGTCAGGCGGTGCTGAAGAAGGGCTAAATTAGTCTGGCGCTCACTTATAAAAAAGAACCCAGCCACTGGGCTGGGTTAATTCTGCTTGTGGATGCAGCTCTACCTAAACTTGCTCGAGCGGTTAAGCGCTGGCCGGAGTCACCTTATCGAGCACCATCACTACCCCAACCGCCATCAACGCCAGCCCCACAACCCGTTGGGTACTTAAGCTGTATTGCTGGGCGCCCAGCAAGCCGAAGTGATCGATGGTACTCATGGCGATCAACTGCCCTAAAAGCGCAAAGGCGATCGCGTTGGAAACACCAAATCGCGGTGCAATCCAGGTCACGCTGATGATGTAAAAGGCAACGCAGAAACCGCCAAGGTAGTAGTAGATCGGCGTATCGGCCTGAAACAACTTGGCCGGAACACCCTCTGTCGCCAGCAAGTAAGCAACTGCCGCCGTGAACCCAACCGCCAGTGAGATCGTTGTCGCCAGCGTAGAGCTCAGCAGTTTCCCGCTTAACCCGCCGTTCAGCGTTGCCATCGTTGGAATACCGATCCCCGCAACCAGCATAAACAGCGCATACACCACTGTATTGTTCATAAGCTAATCCCCATTTGGTTCAGGCGCTTTGTGACACCAACGCCATTCAAGTGTGTTTCGTTAAGGTCCAAACAGCGCGCTTTAAAGCAGCCCCGTCGTATCAGAGCAATTTCACATGACATGCATCATGCGAAAAACAATATCGCATGATACCCATCATGTCAAAATCAAACTTCAACTGGATCACCTTTTAATGATCAGGTAGATAGCGAACAGAGAATGACTAAGAGTGGGAATTGAGCGGATCGACCAATGCCGTTCAGCAACCGCTAAAACGAAAGAACCCAGCCAATTGGCTGGGTTCTTTGGATGTTTACGCTTCGAAGGCTGAAACTGAATGCGCTTTTAGCCTGCCTGCACAGGCTCCACGTCTACCTCATTACGCTTTTTACGTGTCCAGTTAAAACGCGGCAACCAGCGGCGCTCCCCTAACACCAGCAAACACGGCGTCAGGAAGAGTGTCAGTATGGTGGCAAAGCTCAGACCGCCAGCGATCGCCGTCGACAGCTGTGTCCACCACTGGGTTGAAGGCGCTCCGAAGCTGATCCCACGGTTGATCAGATCGATATTCATCGCCAGCACCATCGGCATCAGGCCAAGCACCGTGGTCACTGCTGTCAGCAGCACAGGGCGTAGGCGCAAGCTACCGGTTTCCAGCGCGGCGATCACCGGTTCACGCCCCTGACGACGCAGATCGTTGTAACAGTCGATCAGCACGATGTTGTTGTTCACCACGATACCCGCCAGCGCAATGATACCGACGCCCACCATTACAATACCGAACGGCTGACCGGCGATCAGCAGCCCCAAGAGCACTCCGGCAGTGGAGAAGACAATGGCCGACAGCACCAGTGACGCCTGATAGAGGCTGTTGAACTGGGTGATCAGGATCAGCGCCATCAGGAAGATCGCGATGGTAAATGCGGTGCTCAGGAACTGGCCGGTTTCCGCCTGTTCCTCGTCTTCGCCTTTAAACGCCAGACGTACTTCCGGTGACATCTCCAGCGTTTTCAGCCGTTCCTGCAGCTTCACCACCAGATCATTCACCAACACACCTTCAGCCGGGTCCGCCTGAATGGTCACCACACGACGGCTATCGACACGGTTCAGCACACCGGTTTTGGGTGCTGGTTCCAACTCCACAAAGTTAGCCAGCGGCACCATACCTTGAGGGGTGTGGATCTGCATCTGCATCAGCTGATCCAGATTGCGTTTCTCGGCGGGGAAACGGACGCGGATATCCACCTCTTCGTCGGAGCTGTCCGGGCGGTAATCGGCTACTTTGATCCCGCTGGTGATCAGCTGCACGGCGTTGCCCACGGTAACGATGTTGGTGCCGTAACGCCCCGCTTCTTCACGGTCTACGTTAAGGCGCCACTCGATACCCGGCAGCGGACGGTTATCTTCCGCACCGACAAAACCACCCATCTCGTCCATCATGGCGCGGATCTGCGCCACTACCGGGAAGATCTGCTCGCTGGTATAACCGCTCACCTGCAGCTTCATCGCTTTACCCTGTACCGGGCCGTTCTCCGCCTTACGATACTCCAGCTGGATGCCCGGCAGGTCCGCCGTGCGGCGCTCCATCTCCGCCAGGATCTCTTTGGCTTTCGGACGCAGCTGCCAGTTCATCAGCTCAAACTGGATCTCCGCCACCACATCTTCAGCCCGCTCGGAACCGCCATCGTTGAAGCTTTGCGCGTACATGGATTTCACACCCGGCGTGCCAATCACCCGTTGCTCCACCTGTCGCAGCAGAGCATCCTTCTCGTAGATCGACAGGTCACCACGTGCGTGCAGGCGCACCAGCACCTGATCCGGTTCTACATCCGGGAAGAACTCAACGCCCTTACCGTAGGTGCCATAGGCCCCGTAGGTTGCGCCGATCATCACCAGCGCCACCAGCAGGGTCTTCGCCGGATGTTTCAGCAGTGGCAGCAGGACGGCGCGGTAGCTGCGGTTAAAGGCGGTTTCTGGCAGCGCGTATTCGTCGGCATCAATAGGATCGGTTTCCGCCTGTTTGCGTTTACGTGCCAGTACCGAACCCAATACCGGCATAAAGATCAACGCCATCGCCAGCGACGCGGTCAGACAGATCAATACCGTGGCGGGCAGATACTTCATAAACTGCCCCATTACACCGGGCCAGAACATCAGCGGCATAAACACCACCAGTGTGGTCAGGGTCGCAGCGATTACCGGCCACGCCATACGTGACGCGGCGTAACTGAACGCCTGCTTGGCGCTAAGCCCCTGACGCAGGCGACGATCGGCCAACTCCGTCACCACAATCGCTCCATCCACCAGCATACCCACCACCAGTATCAAACTGAACAGCACAACGATGTTGAGGGTGTAACCGATCATGTTGATGACCAGAATACCGGTGAGGAAGGAACCGGGAATCGCCAAACCCACCAGCAGTGAGGACCGAAACCCCATCGCACCGAGAATGATCACCATTACCAAAATGACGCCGGTAACCACGTTGTTCATCAGGTCGCTGAGCATGGTACGGATCTGGATCGACTGGTCGGTGATGTAATCGTATTTCAGACCGTCGGGCCAGAATTCCTGCCGTGCACTCACCAGCGCCTGTACCTGCTCGATGGTTTCGATGATGTTGGCGCCGACCTTTTTCTTTACCGACAATACCATCGCGTTTTCACCGCCGACGCGGGCGAAGTTCTGCGGGTCTTTGAAGGTCTTACGTACACTCGCCACGTCGGCGATGGTCACCACATCGGAACCGTTATTTTTGATCGGCATGCTGAGCATATCGTCGATACTCTCGACCACACCCGGCACTTTCAGCACCTGACGGCCATTACCCGTATCCACGGCACCGGCCGCAACCAGTTGGTTATTGTTGGAAACGGCTGTCAGCACCTCGGCGAAATCGAGCTGGTAGCTTTCCAGCAGCTGGGGTTCTACCAACACCTCCATCAGCTCATCGCGGTTGCCGCCGATCTCAACCTCCAATACACCCGGCAGACCTTCAATCTCATCTTTCAGGTCGCGGGCGATCTTCAGCATCACACGCTCCGACAGGTTGCCGGAGAGCGCAATATTCAGCACCGGAAACAGCGCCACGTTCACTTCGTGGATAGAGGGCTCATCGGTATCAGCGGGTAGTTTGGCCTTGGCGATATCCACCTTGGCGCGGACATCTTCCATCGCCTTATCGCTGTCAAAGCCTGCATCAAACTCCAGGGTCACAGAGGCGTGGCCTTCGCTACCTACCGCGCGCATCTCCTTGATGCCGACGATGGTTTTCAGCTCCTTCTCCATCGGACGCACCAGCAGACGCACCGCATCCTCCGGCGAAATGCCATCGTACGGGATGGAAACGTAGATAATCGGGATCGCCACATCGGGATCGGATTCTTTGGGGATGCTGATAAAGGAGATCGTCCCGCTGATAAACAGGAACAGCAGTACCAGCAGCGTGGTGCGGCTGCGATCGATCGCGGCATTAATCAAGGCGCGCATGGAACTGAGCCTCCCCGTTCTGTTCGTTCAGGATCGGATCAACCTGCTCACCTTTGCCGACAAAGTGCTGACCTACGCTGACCAGCACCACACCTTTCGGTAGACCGCTGACCCAGAAGCCATCCCGGTCGGCGCGAATCAGTTCAACGGTGCGGATCTCAACGCGGTCATGAGCATCCAGCGTTTTCACCTGCAACAAACCGTCGGTGCTTAAACCCAATACTGATCCCGGCACCCAGTGTCCGCTCAGCTCCGCCACTGGCAGCTGCAAGGTGGCACTCAGGCCGATCAGACGACGGTGTTTTGTATTATCCAGAGCCACTTCAACCCGGAAACTGCGGGTCTCGGCATCGGCTGTCGCGGAGACAAATTTCAACGTACCGCTCAGTTTTTCACCGTTAACCAGTTTGATACCCACCGACTGTCCAGCGTTCAGACCACTGGCGTAGTGCTGCGGCACCTGACCGGTTACAATCAGCTGCTCATCATCCACCAGCTCAATCACTTCGTGGCCGCGTTCGACAAAATCGCCCTGCTCCACAATGCGGCGATTTACCACACCTGCAAACGGTGCTTCGATACGCGTGTGCGCCAGTTGGTAACGGATCTGCGCCAGTTGGGCACGGGCTGACTCTACCGCAGCCTGATACTCAACAATGCGGTTCTCTGCCTGCAGGCCTTTTTTCTGTAGTTTCCTGCCCGCGTCCAGATCACTCTGTGCTTTTCTCAGACGGGCTTTGGCTTCCGCCAGCTGCGCCGGACGGTACTCCTCCGCCAGTTGGATCAGTTGAGTACCCGCAGTCACACGCGCACCTTCCGCCACGGGCAATGTTTCCACCCGGCCGTCGATCTCGGCCTTCAGCTTCACCATCCGTGACGCCTCAACCTGCCCCTGCACACTGACCAGGCGCTGCACCGGCTGAGCGGTGGAGTGGATCACCTGAACCTTCATGGTTTCCACGCTCTGGGTTGTAACCGGTTTCGTAACGGCATCCTCAGCCTGAGAATCCATCCCCGAGAACATCCACACAGATAATCCCGCCACTACAACAAGGGCGGACAAGACTGATCGGTTCATTTTTCTTCCTGTGACCATGGTTCGCGATGTGACCGGCGGTCACACCTTTGTAAAATAAAAGCCGTTCAGCGTTAACTGACGGCCTCGAAAACTTACGCCGTTGCGGGCTCTACGCGCCCGGTAAGGGTACTGAGCATAAATTCCACCATATCGGCGATAAATGCATCCTTACTGGTGTCGGGCGCATCCTCCGGACCGCGCAGATAATCGCCATTGCGAATCATCAGCAAGGTGCCATCAAATGTAGCCTCCAGACCGTTAAAGGCCTGATACAGCGGGCGTTGCATAAATAAGCCTTCCGCCATGCCCTGCTCCAGTACCGGCGCAACGACATCCATAAATTCCTGCTCACGCGCTCCAAACATTTTCTGTGTTGGCTCACTCAAGCGTTCCAGAAAAGAGCGCTGCTTGCAGTGAAAGTGCAGTCGGATACAGGCACTGTCCTCGCTGAACTTATACAGGCAGTGTTTGATCAGGCGTCGGATTTTGGTCGCCGGATCTTCTTCCGTACCCAACAGCTCATTAAAGATAGTCAGCATCTCTTCACCGTAATCGAGGATCAATCGTGCATAGATCTCCTCTTTACTGGCGAAGTGTTTGTACACGGTGCCTTTACCGATATCCGCATGTTGCGCAATCTGCGCGACGGTTACCTTCTCCCACTGCTCATCCTCGAATAGCTCTAACGCTGCTTCCAGGATCTCTTGTTCGCGTCGCATAAACTCGCGCGCTTTTCGTTCTGACATCACCCTCCCCCATGACGTGACCGCCGGTCATTATATGACTAACAGTCCGATTCACCAAGCTGTGATTTAGCTTGGATCACTCTATTACGGTGGATACTGACACTTCCGTTATTAAAAAAGACACCTATATTTCGGTTCTTTCTATAGGTCTGACCACCTATTTCAGACAGATCTGATATAGCCCGAGTTCTGGTACTTTAGTCACCCTTGAACTGGCCCTAAATCTGGCACCATTTTTTCCGCCTTTCTGGCTGGATCTTGTTTTATTTACAGACCAAAACCCATATAAAACAAAGAGTTAATCTGGACCAAAACCATCATCACAACTGGCCCTAACTGGCCCTAAGGTATAACCCCTAGTATTGCCGCCGAAAGCTGCTACACAGCCTCCGACAGTGGCCGCAAAACACCGTCGGAATCCAGCCAGATCAGGCAGCAATCAGGGCCTCGCCCATCCCTGAAACAGGTCCCCTGTCTCAGCTCAAATAATAATAATCAGGTGCTACTGAACAGACCTACCGTCTGCTCCAAAGCCCCACCCGGTCGTCACGAGTGCATCGATCACAAACCGGCCTCTTCTATACTTCACAGAAGCAATACACTTCAACGAAGTCAGGAGACGCCAGAAGTACCTATTTTTTGAGCCACGCATTCCTGAGATGGAGTGCCACTGATTGAGAATACGCAAATCATGTCTGATTACCCTACCCTGGAAAAAATGGGCGTTAAATCTGTCGAAAGCATCGATAAATATACCCTGCGCCATCAGGGTGACACCGATGTGCTGAAGATCTATTACAAACGTCCGAAAGGCTCCCTGCTGTCACGCAGTAAAAAGTTTTCGTTCCTGCGCGGCCGTCGCGGCATCCCGCTGGAAGTTCGTAACACCAAAGCATTCGACCAGATGGACAAAATCAGCCCACAGCTGCTGGCTGCACTGGAAGAACTGAAGAAGTTGGATGCACGCCGTAAGGAAGTTGATCCGCTTGATCCGAAACAGAAGTTCCTTTCCGACCTGGATCACCTGGAGAAGGTGATGAACGCTAAGCTGGACGAGATCCGTCGCCAGATCAACGAGATGGAATAAGAGTTTCTTTCCAAACGCCGTAATTTGAAAAGCCACCCTATCGGGTGGCTTTTTGGTTTCAGGGATCTGTGTAGCGCACGAACACCGTCAGGCATCGCTGCGCGATGGCTGACCTACGTTGAAGTGGTTTTATAGGAGTCAGACAATTCGGTAAGCGGGAGCATTAACTGTAAAACACCCTTCACCTGCTACCTGCTACCTGCTACCTGCTACCTGCTACCTGCTACCAATGCTGGGTTACCACTCCCTGAATAGCTCACGAGCCGTGCTCGCAATGAGAAACCAACCACTTGCAGCACCAACGAATAATCCCAGACTTCCAATAATCACTAACAGATCCATCACGAGCCCCCTCAAGCGCACATCCAAAAGATATACTTTGTATATACAAAGCATAGGCCGCCGATATTAGATATCAAATAGATAGATAAACCAGTTCGATTATCCGAGCCATGACACGCGTTTTTCAGAAGGGCCAATGCCGCACAAATACATGTTCTGATGTTCTGCTTTGAGCGGTTTAAAGGAGGGCTAAATTACGGAAGTATTGGAGGATTTTTCTCTGAAGAAGCGCAACAGGGGAATGAAAGAATTTGGGAAGGGAGGCATTCGGGACGGCAGCCTCCCGTTCCAAACGCTAGTTAACAGCCTTGATGTTTATCGCATGTGTTCCCTTTGGACTTTCCAATGTATCAAATTCAACTCTCTGTCCCGCCTTCAGGCTTTTGTAGCCCTCTGCTTCAATCCTCGAATAATGCGCGAACAGATCTTCGTTATATTCAGGTGAAATGATGAAACCAAAACCTTTGGCATTGTTGAACCACTTAACTGTGCCAGTATGCATCTCTCAAACTCCCCTTCGCACACTTACAGAATGAGTCCTGCACGTGCACGATTTAACACATTATGTAGCCAACTCCAGATAAGGTGCAGGTACCGGAGCCACACTACGATTCATTTCTGTTAGCCAGCCAGTTCGCCTACACAGCAACGACCAGCGATAAGGAGAACATACGCAACCATTACAGCGGCGCTTATTACAGAAGCACACAGCCGCGACCATCTCTATAACAAAATGTAGTAATAGAATTAATATTCGTGAATAGGAAAATTTCCTAATTTTTGCAGTGCGGCACTGAGCTTGAAAGGAATTCATGTTTAGCCGTGCGTATCCAGCGCTGCTCTATCTTTCAAAATCATGTGTTAAAACAGGCTTCATTCAGAGAGCAACACGCTTCTAACCGGCGGGTTAGCATGAATGAAAATGCTGGAAGTCACTTCGCGCGCCCCAACCTGCACAGCTTTTCCGTAGGTTGGGCAATGCTGCGCATTGGCCAACCTACCGGCATCTTGTTATTTGGCGACGAGTACCAGCGAGTCCCAACATTAATCCCCAACAACATTTCCCCAATAACCCTTGGACCTATACCCAATCACGCAACCCAGCCCACCCGGTGCTACCCTTTCTGTGTGAACAACCCCGACACGGGAGACCGAACCATGAACACCTTTACCATTGAATCCTGGTGCAAACCCGTCGGCGCAGACAAATCGGTCCCAATGGGACAGATAAGCTTCCGGGTAAGCGACGAGTACCGTCTGAAAATGGAGTCCATGGAGGAAAGGTTTGCAGAGAGTAGTAGCGAACGGCAGGGAGATATCTCGGTACGGATGGCAGATCTGGAACTGACAACTCCGCCGGAATGCGGTGCACTGTCCGATGCACAGTTCCATGTATACGTGCATAGAAGCGAAGGACGTGGCCATTTCTTCCTGAAAGGCCACCGCGCAACCGATGATGCACTGATCTACTCCAACGCGGTAATGGTGGATGAACTGGGGTAACCCCTGACTTCACCAGTGCATTACCTAAGAAAGAGGCCCGTTTTTTAGCGGGCCTTTTCTAACTCTGAAAGTCGCACCAGATCCTCGGGCCGATCCACGTCGATCACCGCCTGTGCCATCTCCAGTTCAGCTACAGACAACTCAGGGTCATACAGCAACGCTTTCGCCCCCTGATCACCCCGCAGAGCCAACAACCGGTCAAAACAGCGGCGATCAAATACCGCCGGGACACCGCGCTTGCCCGCATACTTACTACAAACAACCTGGTGAGATTCCTTCAGCGCCAATAAATTCAGCAGATCTAGGTGGGTAACGGCAACCTGATCTGCCAGCAGTATCAGAATCACGTCACATCTGTCAGCAAGCTGAGCAACACCAAAACGGATGGAACCACCCAATCCTCGCTCCCACTGCATATTAAACAGCAGGGGCACACCGCGGATCTGCTCCTCGCGTTGAGCCTCAACTAACGCCTCATGCCAGCGCCCGCTGATCACTGCGATCTCAGCAGCATCCAACTGTTCAGCCTGTTCGATTACATGCTGTATCACCGGTTTACCATGCAGCTCCGCCAGCAGTTTGCAGCTGCCGAAGCGACTGGACGCGCCCGCCGCCATGATCAGCACACCCAGTTTCATGCCGCCAACCCTTTTGGTCGCGCCTGCTGGACAGATTTATGCAGAACAGCGTGACACTCTGACAAAATCGAAAGCGCGATACTTTCCGGTAGCTCGCCACCAATATCAAAACCCGCCGGACCTGAAAGCGGCTGTTTAAGCTCCGCTTCACTTAACCGGGCTCGCTGTAACACCTGCGCTTTCCGGTTCAGGGGGCCGAGCAACGCCATATAGCCAAGCCCGGTCCCATTCAGATGCATGAGTGCAGTCGCGTCCATAGTGATGTTGTGTGACATCAGCACCACGGCACTGACGCGGTGTTGCCGCACATACTCCGGCAACGCCTCGACTGGGCAGCGTAGCAAACTATCTGCCGCCATAAAGAACTCAGGCCGTGCGTTGGCCGGACGTGGATCCCAGACGGATACCTGCCAGCCCAGTGTTTTGGCCATCGCCACCACCGGTCGGGCATCGATACCACCACCCACCACCAGCAGATGTGGTTCCGGTTCGACCCGTGCTTCCAGCCAGTTCACCCGTTGTTGCTCAACGATTCGGGGCTGATCGAGGATTTTACTGACAGAATCAGCCTTAAACTCCGCCACAGGTAACTCGCGTCCATCCGGAATCGGCTGGCGATAGATACCTGATCCTTGCTTGCGCAACGCACCATGTAGCCGATCCAGCTGCTGATAGCCGTTCCCGGCATTGACCGGGTGCAGCATGATATAAACGGTGCCACCACAACCGATGCCCAGCTGGAACGACAGATCATCCTCGTCACTGCCGTCGTAACAAAGTGTGAGCGCCTGTCCCGTCTGCATCACCTTGCGTGCATGCACCTGGATATCCGATTCCAGACAGCCTCCGCTCAGCATGCCAAACTGCTGCCCCAGGCTATTGAACAACATCATCGCCCCCGCCTTGCGGTAACAGGGGCCTTCCGTTTTGTAGACCGTGCCCAGCACCCATTCGCAACTGTCGCGTTCGGGGTACCAGGCGTCGAGCAGTTCAGAAAGTTGGTTTGCCATAACTTAATCTCCCACTGGCAGAACGGAGGTTTGCCCCGCCCTGCCTGTCGTTTGGGATTACTTAGCTCAACCGCAGCGGCAGTTCAGTAAATTCCTGCCCGGTCAGTGCGTAGAGCGCGTTGGCAACCGCCGGCGCGATCGGCGGCGTACCCGGCTCGCCCACCCCCGTCGGAGCTTCCGCCGACGGTACGATAAACACCTCGATCTCCGGCATCTCATTGATCCGCAACACCTGATAATCGTGGAAGTTGGATTGCACCACCGCGCCTTTATCGATGGTGATCGCACTCATCAATGCCGGTGAAAGGCCGTAACCGATGCCACCCTCCATCTGCGTTTTGATCACCTCCGGATTAACGGCAAAACCACAATCCACTGCACACCAAACCTTCTCAACCTTAAAGCCTCCCCCCGGCTTCAGCGACACCTCGGCCACCTCCGCCACGTAGCTGTTGAAGGATTCATGCACCGCCACTCCCAGCGCGTGTCCCTCCGGCAGATCACGTCCCCAGCCCGCTTTTTCGGCGGCCAGTTTTAGTACGCCCTGATGACGGGGGTGCTCTTTCAGCAGCCCCATGCGCAACGCGACCGGATCCTGCCCCGTCGCTTTGGCCACGCGGTCCATAAACACCTCGGTGGAGAACGCAGTATGGGTATGACCAACTGAGCGCCACCACTGTACCGGCACCGGAACCTCAACCGTGTGCAGATCCACTTTCAGGTTTGGCACCGCGTAAGGCAAGGTGGAGGCCCCCTCAACGGAGGTCGCATCGATACCGTCTTTTACCAGGAAAGCTTCAAAGGCAGTGCCTTTCAGAATCGACTGGCCGACAATGCGCTGCTCCCAACCGATCAGTTTGCCGTTGGCATCTAAACCACCGCGGATCTTGTGGAAGTACATCGGGCGGAAGTAACCAGCACGGGTATCGTCCTCACGGCTCCACACCAGTTTGATCGGCACACCCGGTTTCGCTTTGGCGATGTTTACAGTCTCCACAACGTAGTCTGAGTGCGGATTGGCGCGACGGCCAAAACTTCCACCCGCGTAGAGCATATTGATCGCCACTTGCTCCGGTTGTAGGCCCAGTAGTTGCGCCACTGCCGCCTGATCACCGGTCTGCAGCTGCTCACCGTTCCAGAGCTCACAGCCGTTTGCATCGACCCGTGCAACGCAGTTCATCGGCTCCATAGTGGCGTGCGCCAGATAGGGGAACTCAAACTCCGCTTCAATCACAGTCGCAGCACCGGCCAACGCGCCGGATACCTCGCCGTCATTACGCGCTACGGCCCCCGGCTGATCGGCCAGGGCACGATACTGCGCCATCAGCTCATCGGAGCTCTGCTGCATCGCCTGGCTTTCATCCCAATCGATCTGCAAGCGGTCACGGCCCTGTTTTGCACTCCAGTAATCGTTGGCCAGCACCGCTACGCCGCTGGGGATGGCGATCACATCCACCACCCCTTTCACCTGTTTCGCTTGTGTCGCATCAAATCCGTTCAGCTTCGCGCCAAAACGTGGTGGATGCGCCACCATGGCGGTAAGCATCCCCTCCAGCTGGATATCCTGGGTGAAGATCGCGCTGCCGTCAGTTTTGCCCACGTCTTTACGTGGCACTTTGCGGCCGATCAGCTTGAACTCTTTCGGCTGCTTCAACGTCAGGTCTTCATAGGCTGGTACCGGTTGACGTGCAGCTGCATCGGCCAGCTCGCCGAAGGTAGCGCTGCGTCCGGAACCCACATGGCTCACGACACCTGCAGATACAACGATCTGCGCTGCTGGCACCTGCCACTGCTCAGCAGCAGCGGAGACCAGCATGGCACGTGCTGTAGCCCCCGCCACGCGCATCTGCTCGAACGAGTTAGCAATGGCGGAGCTACCACCGGTGCCCTGCGCGCCCCAGAAGAGGTTTTTGTATTTCGCCGTGTTGGCAGGGGCACCTTCCGATACGACCTGATCCCAGTCGGCATCCAGCTCCTCTGCCACCAGTGTCGCCAGTCCGGTGTAGGTACCCTGCCCCATCTCCAGGTGTTTGATCAGCACGCGGACCTTGTTGTCGCTGCCGATCTTCACAAAGGCGTTGGGCTGGAACTGACCCGCGTCGTTCAGTGAGGCCACCGCCGCATCTTCGGCTGCCACAGCTTTGGGCAGGTTCATCGCCAAAACCAGACCGGCACTGGAGCCCGCCATCAGTTTCAGAAAACCACGGCGGGAGGTAGGTGCGACACCCTGCTGTTTCATCTGTCGGTTAAACATTATGCGTCCCTCAACTCTTTCGCTGCGGTTTTGATCGCCTTGCGGATCCGAACGTAGGTCGCGCAGCGGCAGACATTGCCCTGCATCGCAGCGTCGATCTCGGCATCACTCGGATTCTGGTTAGTCTCGAGCAGCGCGGTGGCTGACATGATCTGACCGGACTGACAGTAACCACACTGGGGCACCTGCAATTCTGTCCAGGCATCCTGCACCGCTTTTGCGGCCTGGGTCTGTACACCTTCAATGGTGGTGATCTTTTTGCCGGACGCGTATCCGATCGGCGTAGAACAGGAGCGGATCGGCTGACCGTCCAGATGCACGGTACAGGCGCCACACAGGCCCATGCCGCAACCGAACTTGGTGCCGGTCAGTTCAATATGGTCACGAATCGCCCAAAGCAACGGCGTATCCGGTTCGGCATCCACAACATGATCGACGCCATTCACATTCAGCGTGACGGACATATCAAAATCCTCTTAGTTTTCGATCTAAAGGCTCTGCAAGGAGATGGGTTGTTTATTACTATGGCCCGGCAGTGGATCTGCCGTTAGCGTGATCCTCCGAACTACTTGCACAAAACTCCGAAAAGCATCCGGTGATGTGGAGGGAAAAGGGGTTGGAGTGCCATAATTCTCTGGCAACCTGATTCATTCAGCGGAGTTTTAACGTGGTTTTCAGTTCCCAGCTCGCCCAAGCGATTGCAAAGTACGCGGTCACCGACTGTATAACGGAGACAGCCATACCAGGCCTCAAGTTCTACCGTGCCGACGTGCCGAAGCCGCGTTCACCCGTCATCTACCAACCTGCAATCTGCCTGATCGCACAGGGCGGCAAACGGATCTACTTCGGCGATGCTGAACGCAGTTACGATCCGGATAACTACCTGATCAACTCGGTGACGATGCCGGTTGAAGCCGAAGTGACCAACGTCGAGCCCGACCAACCCTACCTGGGCCTGAGCCTGGAGATCGACAGCTATCTGGTCAGCCAGCTGCTGATCGATATGGAACAGCAAAAGCCGTTGCCGCTGCAGGAAGCGGACGAGATCATCCTCGCCACGGAGGTCACCGACCGGCTGGAGAGCAGTTTTCTGCGTTTGCTGGGCTGTCTGGATAATGAGATGGATCTGAAGGTATTGGCCCCCGCCATCCGGCGGGAGATCTTCTACGAAGTCCTGACCGGACCCCACGGGGATATTCTGCGTAACTGCGTCTCCAACCACGCGGGTGCCAACCGGATCGCTCCGGTGGTGCACTACATCGAAGAGAACTTCCACCAGCCGCTGGATGTGGACACCATCGCTCGCTTTGCTGGGATGAGCAGCTCCAGCCTGCACGATCACTTCAAGCAGATCACCTCAATGTCGCCGATGCAGTTCGTAAAAAGCCTGCGCCTGCACCGTGCCCACTCACTGCTGTTAAGCGGTAGCGCGGCGACGGAAGCCTCCTATCAGGTGGGATACAACAGTCCCTCCCAGTTCAGCCGTGAGTTCAAACGTTTCTTCGGCGCACCGCCCAAAGAGGTGGTGGCGATGGCCTCTCGCTAAGCTGAGCCAGACACTAGGCCAGATCGGTTGGAATATAGGTGGTGTTTTTATACTGCTCCATGGAAAACGAGGTGCGAAACTTCACCACGTTGGGATCGTAGTTGAGCAGGCGATCGCAGAGCCCGGCGTACTCTTTCATATCCCTGAGCTGCACCACCAGAATCACATCCGCTTCGCCGGTAACCGAGTACGCCTGGGTGATCGCACCCTCCTCTTTCACCTTCTCCACAAAGTCAGCCCTGGCTTCGGTACCGTGACGCTCCAGTGATACTTCGACGATACCGCAGAGCGAACGCTCCAGTTTATCCGGGTCCACCAGCGCGACGGTTTTGGTGATCACCCCCTCGGCTTTCAGCTTCTGCACCCGACGCAGACAACTCGAAGGCGACAGGTGTACCCGCTGCGCCAGCTCAGCGTTGGAGAGTGACGCATCCTGCTGTAAAATTTCCAGAATTTGACGATCAGTGTTATCCATTGCAATTTTCACCCACTTAAAAACAACATTGCGCAATCATAAACCATTATGGCGCAATAATTGACCACACATTCGGAGCATAAATCGCTAGCATAAACAGATAGAAATTAAGCACTTAGGATCTACTGCTCATGTCATCGTTCATATCACTGGTTATCGAAAGCACCCGTTCGGTGCTGAAAGATTCGGTTAATCTGTTCTGGTCACTATTGAAAGTGATGCTGCCAGTGATGATCGCCGTAAAGGTGGCGCAGGACCTGGGCCTGGTAGACAGCCTCGCCCAATGGCTCAGCCCTGTGATGATGCTTGTGGGCCTGCCGGAACAGGCCGGGCTGGTCTGGATCACCGCCATGCTGGTCAATATCTACGGCGGCGCGGCGGTCTTTATCGGCATCCTGCCCAACCTGCAGCTGACCGTTGCGGACGCTACCGTGCTCTGGTCGATGGTTTTGATCGCCCACGCGCTGCCGGTGGAGCAACGGATCGCACAACAGGCCGGTGCCAGTTTCTGGCTGACCACCGCGCTGCGTTTCTTCGGTGCGCTGGTTTACGGTGCGCTATTGAACGCGATCTATAAAGCGGGTGACTGGCTGCAGCAGCCGCTGGAACTGGCGTGGCTGCCGCAACTGGATGACTCCAGCAACGCCTCCTGGGCAGACTGGGCGTGGAGCAATACGCAATCCCTGTTCTGGGTGTTTGTGATCATCCTGGTGTTACTGGTGGTGCTTAAACTGTTCGATCTGCTGAAGATCACCCAGCTACTCTCCAAAATACTCACCCCGATCCTGCGCGTGATGGGCATCGAGGGGCGCGCCACCACCCTGACCATGTTCGGCACCCTGCTGGGCCTGACCTACGGCGGTGCCCTGATCATCAAAGAGGCCAAAGCGGGTAATGTGGAGCGCAAGGATATTGTGCTGTCGCTCTGTTTCCTCAGCCTCTGCCATAGCCTGATCGAGGATACGCTTTTTGTGATGGCGCTGGGTGGCGATGCCAGCGGTGTACTGATCGGGCGCTTTATCTTCTCCGTAGCGGTGGTTGCGATGATTGCTGGGTGGATGAAACGCAGCGCGGCACCCTGCACAGAACAACGTTTCACCGAGTGAAATAAAACGGGTTACCTTGTGCCTGTCTCACCGTATAGTTAAAGCAGATGTTTCAACGTGCAGGATACAGGAACCATGGTGAAATCAATTGATGCGGTCTCCCGCGCTATGCAGGTGCTGGATGTTCTGCGCGACAATCCGACCGTCTCTCTGGCGAAACTGCATCAGGAAACAGAGATCAGCAAAGCCACTTTGCTGCGCATCCTGAAAACCCTGCAGGACTCCGGTTGGGTGTTCCGTTCGCTAAACGATGCCAGTTACCGCCTTTCCTTTAATATCGGCAATGTCGGCCAGCAGCGCACAGACGCCAACCCGTTGGAAACTCTGGGCGAACTTGCCGCCCCAATTATTCAGCAGATCGAGGGCAAACTGCGCTGGCCAGCCGATGTGGCGGTTCGTGATGGCCTCTCCATGCTGGTGGTGGAATCCACCCGGTCACAGGCCGGTTTTGTGCTTAACCGTGACGTGATGGGTATCCGCCCCCACTTTCTGTTTTCCGGTATCGGGCGTGCTTACCTGGCCTTCTGCCCGGAAGCGGAGCGTCGGGAGATTATCAATGCGTTGAAAGCTGGTAGCGGAAAAGAGGCTAAGCTTGCCCATGATCAGGTCTGGCTGAAAAACCTGTTGGAACAAACCCGCACTCAGGGGTTTGGGGTACGTGAACCGGCATTCTACGGCGTCAGGACGCCAGCCGGTGCGCAGATTGAAGCGATCGCCGTTCCGGTATTTTCACAGGATCAAAACAGGTCGTCGGTCGTTGCAACGCTCTCCGTTGCCTGGCCTAAAGGAAGTGTTAAGGAAGATGAGATAAGCGGCGCATTCTATCACTGCCTGCGCAATGCAGCAGATCAACTTTCTGAAAAGCTCTGAACGAATACAGCTGATCTGCCGTTGTAACGAGCGTTCATTGCTGCTCAGACGTGCAGAATCTCGTCTTTCAACGAGTACGCGATCATCAGCACTTCCTGTTTCTCCCGCTCGCCAACATCATTGCTATCCAAGGCTGCCATGATGTCGTCGATAACCGCCAGGTACTCCGTTTCGTTGACGTTCATACCGCGGTGCGCCGTAAGCATATCCTGGCCGGTGTACGCCTGCGGCCCACCCGTACCCGCACAGATAAATTCCGTAACAACCTGAATGACACGATCCCGGTCGCTATCTTTGTATCGGGCATTCACCACTTCATTGCGCGCGTGATTATCAAATATACAGCTTGCGATCATCCGTATCTTTTCTTCGCCTCCCAGACGTTCATACAAGCTTGCATCACTCATATCTGACTCCGTACAAAATTGATTAGGGTAACAATGAACCTAGTCGCAGTTAGGTCATTGCTCCAGCGCGGGGGCGGTAATACAACGAAGAAGTTACTCCTCGGTTTCGCTTTAATCCTGGTACCACGACAAGGGCAGCTTTCTGCAGCAGCCATATTTTGACTACGCTTAAAAGGTCTTTGTCCCAGAGGGGTGGCACGATGAAAACAAAGGTAGCAATCGCCCAAAAACCACCGGTATTGCTTAATCTACAAGCGACACTCACCCGCGCTGTTGAAACCTTAGAGGAAGCGGCAAGTAATGGTGCTCGTCTGATCGTCTTCCCCGAGGCCTATCTGCCAGGGTATCCAACATGGATCTGGCGGCTGCGTCCCGGCGGCGATATGGCACTGGGCAACCAGATTCATGCCAGACTCAGAGAAAACTCAGTTGATATCGAAGCAGGCGATCTGCAGCGGCTCTGCGATGCGGCGGCAAAACATAACGTGGTGGTCGTGGTAGGCCTGAATGAGGTGGATTCGCAGTACAGTGGCACCACCCTGTTCAATACGGTTGTGATTATCGGTAGCGATGGCCAGATCCTCAACCGGCACCGAAAACTGATGCCCACCAATCCGGAACGGATGGTCTGGGGCATGGGTGATGCGTCTGGTCTCAAGGTGGTAGACACACCGGTGGGCCGCATCGGCTGCCTGATCTGCTGGGAAAACTACATGCCACTCACTCGCTTCGCACTTTATGCGCAGAACATCGACATCTATATCGCACCGACGTGGGACAGCGGCGATACCTGGATCGCATCTATGAACCACATTGCCCGTGAAGGCGGCTGTTGGGTACTGAGCACCGCAACAGCGATGGAGGGCAGCGATATCCCAGACGATTTCCCGGAACGCGAGGCTTTGTTTGGCGGTGATGACTGGATAAACCCCGGCGATGCGGTGATCGTTAAACCGTTCGGCGGCACCGTTGCAGGCCCACTGCATAAAGATAAGAGCATCCTCTACGCGGATATCGATATCGAAGACGCACGCAATGCCCGCAAGGCGCTCGACATCGCAGGCCATTACGGCCGGCCGGATATTTTCCATCTGGAGGTCGATCGCAGTACCAAACCACCGGTCACCTTCGTGGACAAACCGCTTTGACAAAGCCATCCACAAAAAATAAGAAAACATAAAAGTTTCACTGTGTGAAACGACCGCCTTGATATCCGTCAATCGCCTATACACTTTGAATCAAAGGCTGGCTCACTCCCACTCATAGGGCATCCAGCCAGATAATAAGAAAAGGCGATTGACGATAATGGCTGCGAAAAAACCCAACATTCTTTTCATCATGGCGGATCAGCTGCGTGCTGATTACCTCGGCTGTAACGGCCACCCGACACTCAAAACTCCAACCATCGACGCCATCGCGGCGGACGGCATCAACTTCAGCCGTGCCTACACCCAGGCGCCGGTATGCGGCCCATCACGCATGTCCTTCTACACCGGACGTTATGCGATCTCCCACGGCGCCACCTACAACAACGTGCCACTGAAGCTATCGGAAAAAACCATCGGCGATTACCTACGTCCGGAGGGCTACCGCGTTGCTCTGGTCGGCAAGACCCATATGCGCAAGGATATCGAAGGGATGCAGCGCCTCGGCGTTGATCCGGAAAGCTCCCGCGGTGTACTGCTGAGCGAATGCGGTTTTGAACCCTTCGAACGCGACGACGGCCTGCACCCGGACCAGAGCGTATCGCCGGATCTGGCGTACAATAACTACCTGCGCGACCTGGGATATGAAGGTGACAATCCCTGGCACAGCTACGCCAATTCGGTGGAGGATGAGAACGGCGAGGTTCAGAGCGGCTGGTATATGCGCAACTGCGACCACCCGGCACGCGTAAAAGAGGAACACTCCGAAACCGCCTACACCACCAACCGTGCAATCGATTTTATCCGCGAGTCCCGTGCCCAGAATCAGGATCAGCCCTGGTGCCTGCACCTGAGTTACATCAAACCTCACTGGCCCTATATTGCTCCGGCGCCCTACCACGATATGTACAGCGTTGCCGATATGCTGCCGGTTAACGCCACTGACGCGGAGAAAACCAATCTTCACCCGGTGGTAGAAGCTTTTATGGGCCACGATGAATCGGTCAACTTCTCGCGCGAAGAGTGCCGTGAGCGTGTGATTCCCGCTTACATGGGGCTGATCACCCAGCTGGACGATCATCTGGCCCGCCTGTTCGCTTACCTGAAGGAGATCGGCGAATACGACAACACTGTGATCGTGATTACCGCCGATCACGGCGATTACCTGGGCGATCACTGGCTGGGAGAGAAAGAGCTATTCCACGAGGCCAGTGCACGTATCCCGCTGATCATCCGCGATCCCAGACCTGAGGCGAATGCCACCCGCGGCTCCGTCGATGAACGCCTGATCGAAGCGATCGATCTGGTTCCAACCTTCCTAGAGATCGCTGGTGCACCGCCTTGCGATCACATTCTGGAAGGCCGATCACTGCGCCCTGTACTAAATGGCGAATCGAAGATCGAGAAGTGGCGTCAGTATGCCATTAGCGAAGCGGATTACGCCTGGCGTCACGCGCGCAACACGCTGGAGCTGGCCGCGGACCAAACCCGCGCCATCATGATCACCGATGCGCGCTGGAAATATATTCACTACGAGCACTTCCGACCGCAACTGTTTGATCTGAATAACGATCCAAATGAACAGAACGATCTGGCAACGGACGCCAGCTACACTGGGGAGTGTGAACGGATGGAGCAGGCACTTTACGACTGGTACCGGGAACGGAAAACCCGTACCACCATCAGCAACGAAACGGTTGCCAAGGCAACGGGCAGCGCCCATGCACGCGGCTACCTGTTCGGTCTCTGGTAAGCCCTACGTGGCTATCTATGCACCTCCCTATGCGCCTTAGAAAAACAATAAAAGAAGAATAAAAAGGTACAGAAAACTATGTTGCTCAGAAACGTTTCCCAATGGATCGCCGCGCCACTGATACTGGCGATGATCGGTTCCATCGTGTACACCGCCGGCTGGGGAATCTACGACGATACCCTGGTCCGCGTGGGCACCTTCAGCCTGGCCTCGGTCATTATTCTCTATATGCGGATGACGGCAGAAAAAAGCAGCTGGGTTACCCGCCTGATCGATCTGGCGCTGATCGCCGCCGTCCTGACTGCCACCTACCGTTACTTCTGGGTGGCGGAGGAACTGGAGACCGGCCTCTACGAACTGGAGATGATCGACATCGCCTGCGCTTTTATCGGCCTGACGGCACTCGCCGATCTGGTCCGCCGTGTCGTGGGGTATCCGCTGCTGCTGGTTTGTGTGGTCTGCTTCCTATACGCCCTGTACGGCAATGTGCTGCCCAGCCTGATCGGCCACGCAGGTATCGATCTGAGCGAACTGCTCACCACCGTCTGGTACAGCTTTGACGGTATCTTTGGCCGCCCGATTGCGGTGGTCACCTCAACCATTCTGGTCTTTATACTCTTCGGCGCACTGCTCGAAGGGTTGGGGGTCGGCGACGTGCTGCTGAAGCTCGCGTTCCGCCTGACCCGTCGGTTTGCCGGAGGGGAAGCCCATGCCGCTGTCCTGGCGAGCGGCTTGTTCGGGACCATCTCCGGCAGTTCTGTCGCTAACGTTGTCGGTACCGGTGTTATCACCATCCCGATGATCAAAAAGCGCGGTTTCAGTGCCAAGTTCGCCGGTGCCGTGGAAGCGGCCGCATCCAGCGGTGGTCAGCTGATGCCGCCGATCATGGGCGCCGTGGCTTTTATCATGGCCGACGTGACCGGCATCCCCTACCTCAACATCTGTCTGGCGGCCCTGATCCCGGCGCTGTTCTACTACGGCAGCCTGTTTGCCTTTATCTCGGCGGAAGCCCGTCAACGCGGCATGCATGCGCAGAAAGAGAGCGTGATCGAACCGCTGACCCGCAAAGAG
The DNA here is from genome assembly GCA_947501565.1 of uncultured Marinobacterium sp. Classification (GTDB taxonomy): domain Bacteria; phylum Pseudomonadota; class Gammaproteobacteria; order Pseudomonadales; family Balneatricaceae; genus Pontibacterium. The sequence goes on along the minus strand of CANMWJ010000010.1, from coordinate 13,953 downwards.
AAACTGAAATGCCTGCCGTTTGTGATTCCACTGGGCCTGATCGTAGTGCTGATGGTTCAGGGCAGCAGCCCGGCGCTGGCAGGTTTCTGGGCAGTGATCACCGCAGCGGTACTGGGCGCACTGATCGAACCGGACCTGCTGACCCAGCCGAAACGCCTGTGGCGCATCCTCAGCAACGGCGCTAAGTCCTCCGCCACCATCACCGTCGCCGTGGGCGCGGTGGGCATCATCATCGCGGTGATGAACGGCACCGGATTGGGCCTGCGCTTTGCAGAAGCGATCCAGATCGTAGCCGAGGGCAACCTGTTCCTGTCGCTAATTCTGATGGCGCTTGGCTGTCTGGTGCTGGGTATGGGCATGCCAACCGTACCGGCCTACCTGATCATCATTCTGGTGATGGGCCCGGCGGTTGAGGCACTTGGCGTGGAAACCATCGCTGCGCACTTGTTCGTCGTCTACTACGCGGTGCTCTCTGCCGTAACTCCACCGGTCGCACTGGCTGCCTTTGCTGCAGCGCCGATTGCGCAGGCTAACCCAATCAAGCTGAGCGTAACCGCCCTGCGCCTGGCGATTATCGGTTTCCTGATCCCATTCGCCTTCGTCTATCAGCCTTCACTGCTGCTGATCAACGACGGTTTTGATATCCCGTCACTGCTGCTGGCACTGGCGACCACCACCGTGTCGGTGGTGTTGATCTCCGCCAGTATTATGTCGCGCGGGATTAAACGGGTGATCTGCATTATCGCCGGTCTGGCTGCCATCTCACCGCTTATCTGGGCACAGATGGCTGCATTGATCGTCGCCGCTGCGCTGCTGGCGAAAAGCCGCAGCCAACAATTTCTGATTTCAAAAAAACTCTCTTGCAAATAACTATAAAACGGAGACTCCAATGAAAAACCTCTTAACCCAACGTGCAGGAATTCGAAAGGCAAGACACCTGATCACCGCTGCGGTCAGCGCTCTGGTTATCAGCGGTGTATCCCTGCAGGCGAGCGCGAAAGAGACATTCCGCATGTCGACGCTCGGTCCGGGTACCAGCCCTTATATGGTGATGACCACCTTCGCCAATACCGTGAACAAGAACTCCGATGACTACTCCATCATCGTTAACGCCACCGGCGCGGCGACCAAACATCAGCTGGATACCGCCAAGGGCAAAATTGAGTTCTACATGTCATCACCCAGCATCGTACACCTGATGCAAAATCAGAAAGCGATGTACAAGAAGATCAAAAATGCCAAAGCACTGTCGGAAAACCTGCGCGCGGTGCTGAACTTCCCGATGGGGGTCTATCACGGCACCGTGTATGAAAAGTCTGACATCAAAAGCATGATGGATATCAAGGGCAAGCGCGTGTTTGCCGGGCCTCCGGGTGGAGCCGCCCGTCGTACCGTAGAGAAGATGATTGAGGCAGTGACCGGATATAAACCGGGCAAGGACTACACCTCCGTGAAGTTGGGATGGGACTCGGCCGCGCAGGCCTTCCAGGACGGCAACCTGGACGTGTATTTCGTACCAACCAATGCACCCAGCCCGGTAATCAGCCAGATCGCGCTGACCAACAAGATCCGCTTTCTCGGCATCCCACAGGCCGAGCTCGAAAGCAGCGACAGCGTAAAAGCATTGGCGAAACGTCCTGGCTTTAAGTTCATGAAGCTGCCGGTCGGTGCTTACGGCAAGAACCAGATGAACGAAGAGGATATCTATACGCTGGCGGTTACCGTAGGTATCGGTACCCATCAGGATATGTCAGAAGACACAATCTACCGCATTACCAAGACCTTCTGGGAAAACCTGGAGGCACAGTATGATGCATCCCCCTGGCTGCGCAACATCAGCCTCGAACGCGCTTTCGACGACTTGAACATGCCACTGCACCCGGGTGCCGAGCGCTACTACCGCGAGCTGGGTCTGCGTTAAGACTTTGAGCTAAGCCGCCCCCTATTTCTGCAGGGGGCTTTATAATTGCCCCACCGATGAAGGGGATTCCCAAACGCGGGAATATCGGAGGGGCAATTGCACTGCACCGCTAACGTACACCCTCCCACGTATCTGCCAGTCGATTCAGGACTTCACCTTGCAGCACAAGACACACCCAAACAGTAAGGCTCAAACACGCACGCTCGCCACACTCATCTGCAGCTGGCTGCCCTTTCTGGTCTGGAGCCGTTCCCTCAACCGCCCCACGATTATTGCTGACCTGATGGCCGGGCTGACCGGTGCCATCGTCGTGCTACCGCAGGGTGTGGCTTACGCGCTAATCGCCGGACTACCACCGGAGTACGGCCTCTATACTGCCATCATCACACCGGTGGTGGCGGGTTTGTTTGGTTCCTCGTTGCACCTGATCTCCGGCCCTACCGCTGCGATCTCCATCGTGGTGCTAAGTGTGGTCAGCAATGTGGCCACACCGGGCAGCGTGGAGTTTATCCCGGCAGTACTCACCCTGACCCTGATGGCGGGACTGGTACAATTTGCTCTGGGCTTTGCGCGCCTCGGCACGCTGGTTAACTTTATCTCCCACACCGTGGTGATCGGATTCACCGCCGGTGCCGCCATCCTGATCGCCACCAGCCAGCTTAAATACGCACTGGGCCTCAGTGTGCCTGCGGGCAGCTCCTTTGTTGCCTCCTGGCAGGCGCTGCTGAGCCAACTGAATCTGGTCAATCCCTACTCCATCACCATCGCCCTCGCGACCATCGCCGCGACGCTGCTGATCAAAAAGATCAACAGCCGCCTGCCTGCCATGCTGATCGGTATGATTGTCGGTAGCTTGACCTGCTGGCTGCTGAACGGCGCGCAACATCAGGTGCCGCTCGTTGGCGCTTTGCCTGCGGGATTACCCGATTTCTCCCTGCCAGATCTCTCAGCCGGAACCCTGAGCGCGTTGCTACCCGGCGCCGTCGCGGTCGCCATTCTAGGCTTGGTTGAAGCGGTCTCCATTGCTAAAGCGATCGGCATCCGCTCGGGCCAGCGGATCGATGGCAATCAGGAGTTTGTGGGACAGGGCCTATCCAATATCGTTGGCAGTTTCTTCTCCTGCTACGCGGGCTCCGGTTCCTTTACCCGCTCTGGCGTCAACTACGATTCCGGCGCGCAAACCCCACTGGCGGCGATCTTTGCGGCGCTTATTCTGGTGCTGATCCTGCTGTTTGCGCCCGATATCACCGCCCTGTTGCCGCTACCGGCGATGGCTGGCGCCATTCTGCTGATCGCCTGGAACCTAATCGATACCCACCATATTCAGGAGATTCTGAAGAGCAGCAAACAGGAAGCGGCGGTGTTGACCGTGACCTTCGTCGCCACCCTGACCGTCGAGCTGGAGTTCTCCATCTATCTGGGGGTGATCCTGTCGCTAGTGCTCTACCTGAAACGCACCTCGCAACCGCGCATCATGGAAGTTGCGCCTAAATCGATCGATCAGGGTACAGAGCTGCGTAGCGTGCAGCGTTTTGAGTTATCTGAGTGTCCGGGTATCAAGATCCTGCGGATCGACGGCTCGATTTTCTTCGGCGCGGTTGACCATATTGAACGCAAGATCACCGAACTCTGTAAAACCCGCGCAAGCACCCGGCATCTGGTGATCTTCGGCGTCGGTGTAAACTTTATCGACCTGTCCGGCGCGGAGATGCTGCAGCAGATGCGCCACAAGCTGGAGGAGAAAGGCTGTCGCCTCAGCATCTGCGGATTGAAGAACACCGTGATCGATGAGCTGGAATCCTACGGATTCGTGGAGAAGATCGGGTCAAGCCGTCTCTACCCCACCATCGATGCGGCGTTAGAGGATACGGTTGATCAGCTCCAACAATTGAACAGCCCCTGTCTGACCTGTGATAAGCGGATCTTTAATCAGTGTCCAGGGTAGGACAGCTGCAGTTGAATAACCGGTGTTAATACCGCGACGGTGGCACGCCATACGCCTGTCGGAAGGCACGGTTGAAGTGGCTCTGATCGTAAAAGCCGACGTCGCTGGCGACCTCCGCGATACTGCTGTTGCTGTGGCGCATCAGACGACAGGCGTGTTCCAGCCGCAGACGGGTTAACCAGGCGTGCGGCGTGACGCCGGTGGTTTTCTCAAAGCGGCGCAGAAACTGATAGCGACTCAGGCCACAAAGCGCCGCCAGCTGCTCCAGCACGATCTTCTCCGCCAGATGGGCATGGCAATAGTCCCGCACCCAGGACCAGTGTTTTTCGGACAATCCGCCCCGGCTCTCAACCGGTGCGTTTAAGCCCAGCTCCGACAGCAGCGGTGCAAGCAGATGGAACCAGGATTGCTCCACGGAGAGCGTCGAGACCGACTCGCCCTGCTGAATCTGGCTGAACAATCCCATCAATCTGTTTGCCAGCTGCGGATTCTCCACCATCGCCCCACCGAAATGCAGCTCGCGGTCAGTATCGTAAATCTCGGATAAGTAACCACCGATCAGTTCTGGCGCGATACGGAAAGTTTTCAGACGGTAGGCGTTGTCCTGATGACGCACGCCGTCGTGGATCTCGCCCGGCGGCATAATGGAGATCCGCCCCGGCCCCAGCAGTACCGAACTCCCCTGAAAACGTTGCTTCTGCACACCTTCCACCACCAGCCCGATGTGGTAATCGATATGGTAGTGGGGTTCGAATCTGTGCTCCGAGTAGAGGCCTTCACTCAGAACCAGATCCGGCGTATCGGTGCTGCGATGATACTCAACTTGATCGGTCATGAGGCCCTCTTAACGGTGCTTGCTGAATCAGCCACTTATTGAATACCCATTTTATAACATAGCGCCCGCCTGAAAACGGGCGGATCAACCTTCAGAAGACTTTTAGTTCATCAGTGCCCTTGTCGCTTCAATAAACTGGTCGACCTCCTCGGGTTGAGTCGAGAACATGGTGACCAGTCTCACTACACCCGGCCCCCAGCGATCGTGATAAAAACGGTAACCCTGCTTGTGCAGCCCCTCGATTACCGGTTGCGGCAACCGGCAGAAGATGATGTTGGACGCAGTTATCCCCATCATCTCCACGCCCGCAATCTCTCGCAATCCTGCATCCAATCGAGCCGCCATCTCATTGGCATGACGTGCGTTTCTGAGCCAGAGGTCATCGGTCAGGTACGCATTGATCTGCGCCGAGAGAAAACGCATTTTGGAGCAAAGATGCCCGCCGCGTTTGCGTCGATAACCCATCTCCGTCGCCAGCTTCTGATCGAACAGGATGATCGCTTCGGCTGCCATTACACCGTTTTTAGTGGCACCAAACGAGAGCGCACTGACGCCCGCTTTCCATGTCATCTCGGCAGGCGTGCAATCCAAAGCCACCAGTGCGTTGGCAAAACGGGCACCATCCATATGTAAACCTACGCCTGCTTCCCGGCAGATCTCACCGATCGCTTCGATCTCAGCCACCGAATAGATACTGCCGGTCTCCGTCGCCTGGGTAATACTCACCACCGACGGCTGTACCGAGTGCACATCCCCGACCTTGCAGGAGATTTTTGTTTTCAGTAGATCTGGATCGATCCTGGCATGTTCCCCGCCAACTTGCACAAGTTTGGCACCGTTAGTGAAGAATTCCGGCGCACCGCACTCATCGTTATTAATATGACTTTCGGGATGGCAGAGTACCGATCCCCACGGAGGGGACATCACGCTCAGACAGAGTGCGTTGGCAGCTGACCCTGTCGATACAAGAAATACGCTCAGCTCCGTTTCGAAGATCTCAGCCAGTTTCTTCTCGACATTCCGGGTATAGGGGTCGTTGCCATAAGGTGATGCGCTGCCTTGGTTGCATTTAACGAGCGCCTCCAGCACCTCCGGTGCGGCACCGGCGATGTTGTCGCTGGTGAATCCGATCTCGGTTGGCGTGTTTGCAGATGGTGTATGGGTGTTCAAAGCTATTCCTCCTTCAACCGGGGATCACCCGGTATGGGCGTTACTATGAACCAGTGGCGCGCGGCTGAATTGTAAAATATTGCAGCCTATTCAACGGTGCAGGACTTCAGGATTCGGTATCCATGGCTTCAAGCGCAGCGATAATTTTACGCGCGGTCGCTGCCAGCACAGCGGGATCTTCACGCAGTTGTGCGTGTTCAAATAATCCTTTCAGCGGTCCGGGGAATATATGGAAGTGAAAGTGGGGCACACTCTGCCCGGCTACCCGCCCGTTGTGTTGAAACAAGGTGGAGCCGCTAATCCCCATCGCTTTTTCTACCGCACGTCCCATCCGCTTTACTGTTTTCAGGCTGGCGCTGGCGTAGTCATCCGGTAGATCATACAGGGTAATCGCCGGGAATTTCGGTATCACCAGCACATGCCCTTCGGTCTGCGGCATGATATCCATAAACGCCAGCGTCTTTTCATCTTCGAACAGTTTGATACAGGGCGCATCGCCTCTGAGAATCTGCGCAAACACATTGTTCTCGTCATAGGTGGCATCCATCCGCCATTACTCCTTATCGGTCGGTGTATCAGCACTAAGTTTAAGTACCACTGTAACGCCCACGTCCGCAATGCCTCAACATCTGTACCCTGATATTTTAATTTTTTTGTATCTGTATCCATACCTGTTCCCGCCTTAGTCTGATCGGCTCAATAAGAGCCATCCAAAGCGAGATCTTTCCCAGCATGTATCAGTACGATGAACTGGACCATCAGGTTGTTCGCAACCGGGTCCTGCAATTCAGAAACCAGATGGAACGTTATCTGAATGGTGATATCAGCGAGGACGCATTTTTACCCCTGCGCTTGCAGAACGGTTTGTACGTGCAGAAGCACGCGCCGATGTTACGGGTGGCAATCCCGTACGGCATGCTGTCGTCCACCCAGCTGCGCATGCTGGCGAAGATCTGTCGCGACTACGACCGCAACTACTGTCACATCACCACCCGTCAGAACGTGCAGTTCAACTGGGTGAACCTGACCGATGTACCCGACATCCTCGATCAACTTGCCAGCGTAGAGATGCACGCCATCCAGACCAGCGGAAACTGCATTCGCAACACCACAGCTGACCCACTCGCGGGTGTGATCGACGATGAAGTCGCCGATCCCCGCCCCTACTGCGAAATTATCCGCCAGTGGTCCGCCATGCATCCGGAATTCGCGTTTCTGCCACGCAAATTCAAGATCGCTGTTATTGGCGCGGAGGAAGATCGCGCCTCAATTCGGCTGCACGATATAGGTTTGCAGCTGGTGCGTTCGGTAGAAGGCGAGTTTGGCTTCAAGGTGTGGGCTGGGGGTGGTCTGGGTCGTACACCGATGCTGGCCAGTCTGATTCGGGAGTTCCTGCCGCAAAGCCAGCTGCTGGGATATCTGAAAGCGATTCTACGCGTGTACAACCGCTACGGCCGCCGCGACAACAAATACAAAGCCCGCATCAAGATTCTGGTGAATAGCCTGGGCGCCGACGCATTTACCCAACAGGTGGAACAGGAGTTTACGCGGAATCTGACCACCGAACTTCAGCTGAGTGAGGAGGAGATCGGTTACGCCCAAGCGTTCTTTACCGCACCCGGTTACAAAACAATCCCCGACGATCAGCCGGACGACCAGACGCTGCCCCTGCCTGAAGCCTACCGTCGTTGGCTGGCGCGAAATGTTCGAAACCATAAGGTGCACGGTTACCGTATCGTTACCCTGTCTCTGAAGCATCAGGGGCAGCCCCCCGGCGATATCACCACCGAACAACTGGAACGGATCGCCGATCTGGCAGAGCGTTTCTCCTTTGGTGAAGTACGCAGCACGCAACAACAGAATATCGTACTGACCGATGTACATCAGGCGGATCTGTTCACCTTGTGGCAGGAACTCGACCGCCTGCAGCTTGCGACCCCAACGGTCGGCACCCTGACCGATACCGTGGTGTGCCCGGGTGGCGACTTCTGTAATCTCGCCAACGCCCGTTCCCTGCCGGTAAACAGCGCAATTCAGCAGCGCTTTGCAGATCTGGACAAGCTGTACGATCTCGGCGACCTCTCCCTGCGCATATCCGGCTGCATCAACGCCTGCGCCCACCACCATATCGCCAATATCGGTATTCTCGGCGTCGATAAAAACGGCGAAGAGTTTTACCAGATTACCCTCGGCGGCCAGACCGGACAGCGCTCTGCAATCGGTAAGGTGCTGGGGCCTTCCCTACCCATGGAGAAAGTGGCCGACGCAGTCGACCGGATTGTTCAGGTCTATGTAGAACAGCGCACCACTCCATCCGAACCTTTTACCTCCACCTACGAACGCCTCGGCAAGGCACCGTTTAAGGAACGCGTATATGCAACAGATCATTAAAGACGGACAGATCCAGGCGGATCGCTGGACGCAGGTTGATCCGGACTCTGGCGCTGATCTCACACCAGATTCTGAGGTTTACTACATCCTGCCGATAGAAACCTGGTTGCAGTTCGCACCTGAGTTCAGTGGTTTCATCTCCACGCCTGGGGTTCGTATCGATGCGGAGACGGATCTACACACCCTGGAAATGCTTGTGCAACAGGTGCCGCTGATCGCTATCGAGTTCGCCAGTTTTACTGACGGCTCCGGCTTTTCGATCGCGTCCCTGCTGCGGGAGGATCACCGATTCACCGGTGAGCTGCGCGCCTTTGGGGCGATCCTACCGGATCAGGTGCCGTACCTGCTGCGCTGCGGTTTTAACTCCGTTAAACTGCCGCGCCGGGAAGATCTGGAACCCGCGCTAAGCATGATTAGCAGCTTACAGCACAGTTATCAGGGCGATGTTGATACGCCCAGAACGCCGTTTCGACGACGGATCTAATCTAAGCCTCAGATAGGGATGGATGTAAGAGAGATGCAGGACAACACCCGGGGCAGCCTGTTTATGATCCTCGCCATGGCCGCATTTGCTATCGAGGATATGTTCATCAAAGCTGCGTCGGTACTTATGCCGACAGGTCTGGTGCTGGCGTTATTTGGCCTCGGCGGTACCCTGCTCTTTGCGCTGCTCACCAAACAACGGGGTGAGCAGATCTTCCATCCGGCGCTGTTGTCGAAACCGATTCTGCTGCGTGCGTTGTCCGAAGTCACCGGCCGTCTTTTCTTTACCCTCGCGATTACCCTGACGCCTCTCTCCAGCGCCTCGGCAATTCTGCAAGCCACACCGCTGGTTGTGGTGCTGGGCGCCGCGCTGTTGTTTGGAGAAAACGTTGGCTTAAAACGCTGGCTGGCGATTATGGTGGGGTTTGTCGGTGTGTTGATGATTATCCGCCCGGGGCTGGAAGGTTTTACCCCGGCATCGATCTTTGCAGTGATCGGCATGCTGGGGTTTGCCGGGCGTGATCTGGCGACCCGTGCGGCTCCGCCGGTCCTATCCAATATGCAGCTGGGTGTTTACGGTTTCTTTGTCCTGATCCCCACCGGCTTAGCGCTGCTGATCTATTCCGGAGAAGCATTACACGTTGATCCCGATGCATCACTACAAATTGCCGGTTCCGTCCTGTTTGGCGTCATCGCCTACAACGCGCTGACTATCGCCATGCGTACCGGCGATGTTTCTGTGGTCACACCTTTTCGCTATACCCGTTTAATCTTCGCGCTCCTTCTGGGCATCTTCGTATTCAGTGAAACGCCGGATGGCATGATGTTACTGGGCGGGCTGTTAATTGTTGTCAGCGGCAGTTACACCGTGCTCAACAATCACCGAGCCGTGTCCACAAGCAAAGCGTGAAAAGGCCTGCACCCTGATTATCCGCGCACGCGCAGCCAAATATGCGATCGCAAAACAGCCTGCAGACAACCTGTCGCCCGATTCCGATGCAAATAAGAAACAGCTGCTCAAAATCGCACTAGTTATTGATCGGTTCGTCGAATAATATTGGAGGTTCAGGTCCGCAAGCAGAACCCGCTGTTATGTCTGTAGAAAACGCTATTGCTCTCCCCCAGCTCGAAACCCTGTTCAACCACCTTGCCGATGCGGTCTACCTGATCGATCCGAAAACCTCGAACATTGTGTGGGCCAACACCCAGGCCTGGAAAAGCCTCGGCCTGAGCAAAGAGGACATACTCAACCACAGCGTTTTGAGCCTGCAAAAGGATGTCCACGGTGCACCTCACTGGGAGGTGATCGCGGATGAGATCTTCAAGAGCGATAGCTACCGTTTCTTAGGCCGCCACCAGCATAACGACGGCCACGAGGTGGAAGTCGAGGTCAACACCACCCATTTCACCTGTGATGGCAAACCCTATTTCCTCTCCGTGGCACGGGATATCACCAACCGCGTGCTGCAGGAAAAAACGGCCGCTAACGGCACTTCCAAAGAGATCTTCGCGTTGAACGAAGCGAGCGACGGTATCTGGGATTGGCATATCCAGACCGGCACAGTGAAGTTCAGCCCGCAGATGAAACGCCTGCTCGGCTACGGCCCCGATGAGATGGAAGAGGTGCTGGAGACCTGGAAAGACAACGTGCACCCGGACGATGCACCGCTGGTGTTATCCAACCTTCAGGAGCATCTCCAAGGGCTACGCCCGCGTTATGAGGCAGTCTATCGTCTAAAAAACCGTAATGGCCATTACATCTGGGTGCAAGACCGCGGCCGTATCTGCGAATACGACGATAACGGCAATCCAACCCGTGCCATCGGCATGCTGCACGACATCACCGACCAGAAACACGTGGAGATGAACCTGCAAAAGCTGGCCTCCTACGATCTGCTCACCAACCTGCCTAACCGTCGTGAAGGGGTAAAACAGCTGCAGATGCAGATGGACCTGGCGCGACGTCTGGATCTGCCGCTGGGCATCGCGTATATCGATATCGACCACTTCAAACGGATCAACGACGTTTTCGGACACCAGACCGGTGACGATACCCTGAAGAAGATGGCCAACACGCTGCAGCTCAAACTGCGCTCATCCGACACCGTCTGCCGCTGGGGTGGTGAAGAGTTCCTGCTGTTTGCTAACAGCACCACCCTTGAGGATATGGTGGCCCTGGCCGAGAAACTCAGACGTGAGATCGAAACCGTCTTCGCTGATGACCAATGTGCAATCACCATCAGTCTGGGTGTGACCACCTCCGACGGCAATGAAGAGATCGCTGACGCACTTGTGCGTGCCGATACCGCCATGTACCGGGCGAAACACAACGGCCGCAACCGAGTGGAGTTTAACAATCGGGAAAACCCATCCGCACCGATGGTGCCTCTGATCCGTTTTTAACGCTGCCTACTACCCCGTTGCTACACTAAGAAGCACACCTCTATTCCGAGATCTGATCATGGAACACTTCCTGAATGCGATGCCGAAGGCAGAGCTGCACCTGCATATCGAAGGCACGCTGGAACCCGAGCTAATGTTCAAACTGGCTGAGCGGAACGGCATTGAGCTGCCCTACAGCTCGGTAGACCAGTTACGCGCCGCTTACGATTTTGGCAACCTGCAGGATTTTCTCGACCCCTACTATCAAGGTGCTGAGGTGCTGCAGACCGAGCAGGATTTCTACGACCTGACCTGGGCCTATATAGAACGCTGCCACGAGCAGAATGTAATCCATATCGAGCCGTTTTTTGATCCGCAAACCCACACCGACCGAGGCATCCCTTTCGCCACGGTGATTAACGGCATCAGCCGTGCGCTGGAGGATGCAAAAACTCGCTACGGAATCAGCTCTGGTCTGATTATGTGTTTCCTGCGCCACCTAAGTGAAGAGCAAGCGTTCGATACCTTGCAGCAGGCGTTGCCCTATCTGGATCGAATCATCGGCATCGGATTAGACAGTTCTGAGCAGGGCCATCCTCCTACCAAGTTCCAGCGGGTGTTTGCCAAAGCCAGGGCGATGGGATTACTGCTGGTTGCCCATGCGGGAGAGGAAGGCCCGGCGCAAAACGTGATCGACTCTCTGGACCTGCTGCATGTAGACCGGATAGACCATGGCGTCCGTGCTGCCGACGATCCAGCTTTGATGCGTCGTCTGGCAGAGGAAAAGATCGCCCTCACCGTCTGCCCACTCTCCAACACCCGCCTGAGAGTGTTCAGCGATATGCGCGAACATAACATCCTGCAGATGTTGGCTGTCGGCGTGAAAGTCACGGTAAACTCAGACGATCCCGCCTACTTTGGCGGTTACATGACCGAGAACTTCCTCGCTCTATACCATGCACTGAACCTTAGTAAAGAACAGGCGCTGGAACTGACACGCAACAGTTTCGAATACAGCTTCGCCAGCCGGGAACGTAAGGATGAGATGCTGGTCTTGCTGAACCGGTTCGCAGCCTGAGAAGATCTGGTCCAGGCTGGATGGGCCTTATCGCTCCCCAGTGACCATGCTGATCGCAACACGCTGTCGATCGCGAATATCCCGCCATACCAACAGCAAGGGGATCAGCGTTAGCAGCAGCGCGATAGCAAGGGTCATAGCACCACTCAATCCAGCGAATCCCAGTGCAGCCGCGATCACCGCGCCACCCACCATGCGCAGAAAACCTTCGATGGATGCCGCCAGTCCGGCACAATGCTTGAAGGGCTGGAGGTTCAGTGCGGTCGCAGTGCCAACCATCAAACTAAAACCACCACATCCCAGTGCAGCCAGCGCAAAATAAGCGAAGACGGCGCCATCAGGTATCAGCAATAGTCCGATACCTCCTGCTACCGCAAAAGACAATCCAAGGCGTACTGTTTGCCGCTGGCCGATATGAGACACCACCTTAGGTGCTATAAAGCTGGTCATCACCTGACAGGCACCGATAATACCGAACAGCGTCGCAAATCCGATTTCGCTCAATTCAGCCTCCTGCATCGCAACCATGGGGGCTGTCGCGATGTAGGTAAGCAAACCGCCAAAGCTGAACATGTTGGCGAGACTGTAGATTCGAAACTGCTGATTTACGGTGATCGCCCGTAGGTCACACCTCAGTTTCCCATCATCCTCAGCAGTGGACCGACTCCCCGAACCACCGTCTTTCAGCGCCACCGGCGTCAACAACAGCAACACCAGGCCCAAACCGCTCATAGCGATAAATCCGGCCTGCCACCCCCAGGCCAGCGCCAGTACACCGCCCAGCATCGGAGCCACGGTAGGAATCACGCCGGTGATCCCACCCATGTAACTCAACCACCGTCCTGCCGCCTCCCCTTCATAGTTATCCCGCACCCAGGCCAGTGCAGTGACCATGGTGAAGGACGCACCAATCCCCTGCAGCACACGGGCCAGATAGAGAAAGCCTAGAGATGGTGAAAGTGCCACCAGAAGACTGCCGACCACATAAAAGCCTAATCCCAGAAGAGCCGATGCCTTCCGCCCGAACCGATCAGATACCGGCCCGGCGATCAACTGACAGATGCCCAGAGCAAACACATAAACGGAGATTGTTAGTTGCAGGTCGCTGTTACTCGCTGCAAAGACCTCAACCATCTGCGGAATCGACGGCAGGTAGATATCGATCGCCAAAGGCCCCAGGGGTACCAGTGAGAAGATCAGGATCAGCGGCAGAGTGCGATGATTACTCATGGCGATTACACTCCAGATCAAAGTCAGCACAGCCAATCTGCGGGTAGAGCGGAATCCCGGTGATGTCGCTAAAGCGTTGGATGTACACGCTTAAACACGCCGGCATATGCAACTCCTTCACCATGGCCAGATTACGCAATATCGCAAACGCATAGAGATCGTCGATTGCTACCTTGCGCTCGTTCTGCAGACACGCATCGACATTGAGCAGTTGTTCGGCGACGCTCAGTAGAGGTGATGTTTCTGCGACCAACCGATGCGTTTCCGCCAACGCTTGCTGCAACGACATACCTAAACGCTCCGCCCTTGAGTGTCTTGTCCTGATATAGGTTGACACTATTTCAGGTTAAAAACGCCCGATGCACTTCATCGGGCGTTTTATATTTTAAGGCCATATGCGGCCGCCGTGTATTGTAGAGATGAACCGACTCATCAACCATGATCGCTGCCTGTTCTAAGTCCTCGGGCTTGCGTAGCAGATACTCTCCTTTCAATATCCCATTCACCCTCTCCGCAAG
>CANMWJ010000009.1 GCA_947501565.1 uncultured Marinobacterium sp. | reverse complement strand
TAAAATACAAAACGCCCGATGAAGTGCATCGGGCGTTTTTAACCTGAAATAGTGTCAACCTATATCAGGACAAGACATGGTATTAGCTGCTTTGTTTTTCTTTGGAAAACAGTTTGCCCAGTTTGGTTGCCAGCATCACGTTGCCTTCTGCGCGCAGGCGCCCCTTCAGGAAGGCGCTCATGCCATCCGTTTCGCCGGTTACTACATCGACAACCGTTTCCGAGTCCATAATCAGCGTGATATTGGGGTCAGGGTGCTCGCCGTGATCAACGTTACAGGTGTTCTCGTTGATCTGGATGTAAAAGTCACTGCCATCTTCAATCAGGAACTGAAAAACCGCTGAGAAGTCTTCTGCATTGGCTGCAATAAAGCGGCTTGGGAGTTTTTCGATAACGCGTTCAACGGTGATGTTGGTCATGAAGATAGAGGGTCCAAAATAGGGTTACAGAACAATTGGGCAGATAGCGTTGGGGTGCCCGACGACTATCCTGGAAGCGCGCCATGAAAGTCTCAGACTTATTCGCTGGTTCTCCAGTCATTTATGTTACATTAGCTGCCGCTCGGACTTAACACTGCAGGGCAAATCAATAGCTGTAATTGGTCGTATTTATCCCTTTAGAGGTAGGTTGTAAGCCGAAAGGGAGGGCGCGGATCGGTTCGAGGTGGCTGAAGTTCGGTATTTCAAGTTTGCGGAGAAAACGCTGTGATGGAATTTTTAGGTGACTATGGTCTGTTTCTGGCCAAGTCCGTCACTATTGTATTGGCGATTATCGCGGTTGTTGGCGGTGTGGCAGCGGTTGCTGCGCGCGGCAAAAAACAAGGTGAGCAGGGTACGATAGAAGTAACTCATCTCAATGAAGAATTGGAAGAGATGAAGCAGACGCTGGAAGAGGCTGTCCTGGATAAGGACGAGATGAAGGCGTTGATTAAAGAAGAGAAGAAAAAAGAGAAAGAAGAGCGTAAGAAAAAGAAAAAGTCGCAAGAAGAGGAGCCGCGCCGCAAGCGCGTCTTCGTTCTGGACTTTGACGGTGATATCAAAGCCTCTGAGCTGGAACCTCTTCGCGAAGAGATCTCGGCGGTCCTGACGCTGGCTGAGAAAGAGGATGAGGTTGTCATTCGCCTGGAAAGTGGCGGAGGTATGGTTCACTCCTATGGCTTGGCTGCGTCCCAGCTTGAGCGTATCAAGCGTAAAGAGATTCCGTTGACGGTGTGTGTCGACCAAGTGGCTGCCAGTGGTGGTTACATGATGGCATGTCTGGGTGATCGTTTGCTGGCGGCACCGTTTGCGATTGTGGGCTCCATCGGGGTCATCGCGCAGCTGCCGAACTTCCATCGCCTGTTGAAGAAAAATGACATCGATTACGAAGTGCTCACCGCAGGCGAATATAAGCGTACGTTGACGATGTTTGGTCAGAACACCGATAAGGGGCGCGAGAAGTTTCTTGAGGAGTTGGAAGATACGCACCAGCTGTTCAAAGACTTTGTTGCAGAGTTTCGACCGCAAGTGGACATCGATAAAGTGGCGACCGGTGAAGTGTGGTTTGGTAAGCGAGCCATCGATGCCAATCTGATCGATGAGTTGATGACGTCCGATGAATACCTGACTGAGGCTTGTGATGAAGCGGATATTTTCATCGTGCGTTATGAGGAGAAGAAAAGCCTGCAGGACAAACTTTCTTCGTTTGCAGTGGAGTCTGGTGATGGAATTCTGACCAAGTGGTACAACCGTTTGGTCAAAAATCGTTTTATTTCTCTTTAAAACAGAAATTAAAACTTGATATGCGGCGGACCTTAAGCGCTATAATGCGTTTGAAAGTTAGTTTCAAACGCAGGTTCGGGAGTTGGGATGCCGCATCTGGATACATCACAGAGTATTGTTCGGGCTGCAGAGTTACTCTTTGCAGAGAATGGGTTTGCTGAGACGACTGTTCGGCAGATCACCGCTAAGGCTGGCGTCAATCTGGCAGCGGTTAATTATCATTTCGGTTCCAAGAAAGGCTTGGTGCTGGCGGTAGCGGAAAAATTCCTGGTACCGTTGTGTGATCATGTGGAGCAGTCGCTGGAAGAGCGTCTGTCTGCCAGCGAGTTCCGTGTCTCTCTGGAGGAGGCGCTGGAGATCCTGATGCGTTCATTGCTGATGGTGAATCGCGACAACGATCAGGCCCTTGCTGTATTTATGCGCCTGTTAGAGCTGGCCTACATGCAGAATCAGGAGGATCTCCGGGACTTTCTGATTGAGCGCTACGGTCAGCGTTTCCAGGAGTTGATTCGCATCGTACGTGAAGATGCAGCACCTATGGAGGACGATGAGTTCTTCTGGCGTCTGCACTTCCTGTTGGGTTCTATCACCTTTACCCTGTCTAACTACCACACCATCAGTGCGCTGGAGAAACGTGAGTTTCACCGGGATGATGCTGCGGTGGAAGAGGTGTTGCACCGCATGATTCCGGTATTATCTGCCGGCTTCCAGGCGCGCGCTGATAAAACCTATTTCTGCCGTATCTGATCGTGGGTGAATCGGGCCTGCATCTCCATCTGTCTATCGCTCGGCAGCAGCTGGTTCTGTTTGATCAGGACAAAGTTGTCTGCCGATACTCTATCTCCACCGCAGCCAATGGTGCGGGTGAGCAGAAAAACAGCGGTTGTACGCCGCGTGGCCTTCATTATATTCGTGCCTGTATCGGTCATGACCAGCCTGAAAACGCGGTGTTTGTCGGGCGACGGTTTACCGGAGAGGTATACACTCCTGCTTTGGTAGAACAGTTCCCGCATCGTGACTGGATACTGACGCGCATTCTCTGGTTGTCCGGGCTTGAGTTGGGTAAAAATCGGCTCGGTAACGTTGATACTATGCAGCGTTATATATACATCCACGGCACGCCAGATACGGAACCGATGGGTGTGCCTGCATCCCATGGTTGTATCCGTATGCGCAACCGGGATCTGATGGAATTGTTTGATAAAGTGTCGGCAGGGACGCGGTTGTTGATTGAAGAGTAGTCTATGAAGTTCGGAACCCTGTTTCTTGATCTCGACGGTGAAGCTTTAACGCCTGAAGAATCCGAGTTGCTTGCACGCGACCAAGTTGGTGGCGTCATCTTGTTTGGTCGAAATACACAAAACGCTGCGCAAACCGCTGCGTTAGTGGCATCGATTCGGGCTATCAGAGAGGATCTGGTGATCGGTGTCGATCAGGAGGGTGGTCGTGTTCAGCGTCTACGCGAGGGTGTAACGCGCCTTCCGCCGATGGCTGCGTTGGGGCGACTGTATGTTGAGGATGCCGAGCGTGCGCTGTCTGTGTCCCGCGAGCTGGGGTATCTGATGGCTGCTGAGCTGCGTCAGCTGGATGTTGATATCAGTTTTGCGCCGGTGCTGGATGTGGACTACGGACGTAACTCGGTGATCGGTGACCGTGCATTCGCGCAGGATGTTCCAGCTATTACGGTGCTGGCCGGTGCGTTTGTTTCGGGAATGGCTGAAGCGGGTATGGCTGCCACCGGCAAGCATTTCCCTGGGCATGGCTGGGCGGATGCCGATACCCATGTGAATGATGCGGTGGACGAGCGTCCATTCGATCAGGTGTGGCTGGAAGATCTGCAGCCGTTCCGCGCGCTGGTCGATGCAGGATTGGCGGGTATTATGCCGGCGCACGTGTTCTATCCGGCGTGTTCCGACGAGCCGGCGGGGTTCTCCGGTTTCTGGCTGCAGGAAGTGCTAAGGCAGCGGCTAGGCTTTTCGGGGGTGATTTTCAGCGATGACCTTTCCATGAAAGCGGCCCATGCTGCGGGTGGCTATGCTGAGCGTGCCCGCAAGGCGCTGGAGGCAGGCTGTGATGTGCTTCTGCCCTGCAATAATCGTGAGGGTGCGTTGGAGGTAATGGCGTTCCTGGCTGAGTATAAGGTGGCGCCGGTATCGGCTTTGCACGGAATGCGGGGGCGTAAAGTGGAGTGGTCTGCGGAGCGTCTGGCTCAGGCTAGATTATTGGCGGCGGAGTTGCGGTCTGATCCGGTTGCGTAGCTGATTCGATCTGTAAGGTAGTTTGCTGAAATATAAAAAATGCCCCGATGTCGGGGCATTTTTGAGTGTGTGAGCCAGGTGGTTGCTCAGGTTTTTCAGCGAGCCACGCTGCCGGGTTCTATCGGCAGCATCAGTACCAGGACACCCATAAGAGGGTGGTCGAGGTAGTGCACCTCTTCAGAGCGCATGCGGCGTCCCTGGCGCATGTTGATGGTCAGGAATTCCGGGATCTCAAGAAAGCTGGTGCTAATCTGTGTGACGGGGCGGCTAACCTCCGTGCTGGCTGAGCTTTCTGCGGTTGGATCGGAAGCGTTGCTTACCAGCGGTTGGTCTCCGGCATTCAGGAACTCGCGCAGCATACTCGCTTCTGCGTTGGATAGTTTGCGACTGTGGTAGAGATCCGGTTTGAAGTGCAGGTAGCGGCCGCGATCGACGGTGACATAGCCTTCCAGTTCATACATGCCGTTATCAAGCATGTTGCCAGCCTGAATGTGGATAGGGCGGGCTTTCTCTTTTTTCTCGACCGGCTGTAGCCAGCCTGCGTGGTAAAGCACGCGATAGCTGTGGTAACGCGCGATGCGCTGTTTTTCGTCATTAAACAGCAGTGCGGAGGTCGGGAGTAGCTCGAAAGCATCGTATGCGGTTGCGTTGCGCATCGGTGGTCTGAGCTTTACCGCGTTTCGCTGGTGAGCAATGTCCAGACCCTGCGGCCAGAACTCATCGTCCAGAACGCTTGGGTCCTCATTGGCGAAGATCAGAACCTCAACCTGGTACCATGGCGTTTCTTCCGCATTGGCGATCAATGCAAAACCGGCGATCCACAGGCTAAATACAAAATTCAAAAGTTTTTTCATGGCTTTTTGACCGCTAATTCCTTCAGCAGTTTTTCAATTGTTTGAAAACGTTGCTCCGCTTTTTCGGTCTCAATTAAGAAACGAAGCCGGTCCGCGCCCTCAAGTTTATACTTTTGTGGTTGATTTTGAACCATTTTTACCAGTGTTAGCGGATCTACTTTAGGTTCTGATCCAAATTCAATGCGTCCGCCTTTTTCGTGAGCGTCTATTTTTTCGATGCCCATCGCTTCGGCACTTAATTTCAGTTTAGTCAGTCGTAGAAGATTTTGTGCGGCCTCTGGCAATAACCCAAAGCGATCGATCATCTCGATCTGAAGTTCTTTCAACGCGGTATCGCTGTCGGCATTGGCTATGCGTTTGTACATAATCAGGCGATTGTGTACATCGGGCAGGTAGTCGTCTGGAATCAATGCCGGTATGCGCAGGTTGATTTCGGCGCCATGTTTGAGCGGTTGATCCAGGTTAGGCGTTTTGCCCTGTTTAATGGCATCGACAGCCTGTTCCAGCATCTCCATAAAGAGGGTAAAGCCGACGGTTTGCATCTGGCCGCTCTGTTCTTCGCCTAGCAGTTCGCCGGCGCCGCGGATCTCCAAGTCGTGTGTGGCCAGAGTGAAGCCTGCGCCGAGGTCGTCTGCAGCAGAGATCGCCTCCAGTCGCTTGGTTGCATCGGTGGTCATCGCCTTAGGGTGGGGCGTCAGCAGGTACGCATAAGCCTGATGATGGGAGCGGCCTACCCGTCCGCGCAGCTGATGCAACTGGGCAAGGCCGAACTTGTCGGCGCGATCAATGATAATGGTGTTGGCGTTCGGAATATCGATGCCGGTCTCGATGATGGTAGTGCAGACAAGTACGTTGTAGCGCTTGTGGTAAAAGTCTGACATTACCTGTTCAAGCTGGCGCTCTCGCATCTGGCCGTGACCGATCCCGATGCGAGCTTCCGGAATCAGTTCTTCCAGCTCGCGAGCGGTTTTCTCGATCGTTTTGACTTCGTTATGCAGGTAATACACCTGTCCGCCGCGCAAAAGCTCACGCAGGATCGCCTCTTTGACGGTAGCGGTGTCGCTCTGGTTAACAAAGGTTTTCACTGACAGGCGGCGTGCTGGCGGTGTGGCGATGATGGAAAGATCGCGAATGCCTGACATTGCCATATTGAGCGTACGCGGGATTGGTGTGGCGGTCAGCGTCAGGATGTCGACCTCTGCGCGCATCGACTTGAGGCGCTCTTTCTGCTGCACGCCAAAGCGGTGTTCTTCGTCAATAATCAGCAGGCCAAGGTTCTTGAAATTGATATCGCTGGAGAGGAGCTTATGGGTGCCGACAACGATGTCGGCATTGCCGCTCTCAAGCTGGTCGATAATGGCTTGCTGTTGCTTGCCGGTGCGGAAGCGGGAGATCAGCTCGACGTTTACGGGCCAATCTGCAAAGCGGTCGGCAAAGTTCTGGTAGTGCTGCTGTGCCAACAGGGTGGTGGGCACCAGTATAGCTACCTGCTTACCGCTCTGGCACGCCATAAATGCAGCGCGCATCGCGACTTCGGTTTTGCCGAAACCTACATCACCGCAGACAAGGCGGTCCATCGGTTGTGGTGCGGTCATGTCGCGGATGACGGCTTCAATCGCATTGGCCTGATCGGGCGTTTCCTCAAACGGGAATGCGGAGGCGAATTGGCGGTAGTCCTGATCGGGGTCGCTGAACTGGTAGCCCTTTTTCGCCGCTCGGCGCGCATAGATGTCGAGCAGTTCGGCGGCAGCATCGCGGGCTTTCTCTGCTGCTTTTTGCTTGGCTTTGCTCCACTGTTCTGCGCCTAGCTTGTGCAGAGGGGCAAAATCATCGCTGGCGCCGGTATAGCGGCTGATCAAGTGCAGAGATGCGACGGGCACGTATAGTTTGGCGCCGTCGGCATATTCCAGAGTAAGGAATTCGTTGGTTTGCCCCTCAAGTGCGATGGTTTGTAGTCCCTGGTAGCGCCCAACGCCGTGATCAAGGTGAACTACGGGTGCGCCAACGCTGAGCTCGGACAGGTTTTTGATGACCTGATCGGCTTGCTCCTTCTCGCGTGAGCGGCGGCGGCGCTGAAATACCTGGTGCCCAAACAGCTGGGTTTCGGTAATCAGGTGAAACTCGCCTGGGACCGAGAGGCCGCGGTCCAGTGGCACCGTGGTGATCGCAATGTCTGCGTCGCAGGTAAGGAAGTCTTGCCAGCTGTTGACCTGTGTTGGTTTGACGGCGATTTTCTGCAGCAGATCCAGCAGTGATTCGCGTCGGCCGGCGGATTCTGCGCAGATGAGGATGGTGCCGTCACGTTCCTTTAAAAACGCCTCCAGCGCCTTGAGTGGGCGTGTTGCCTGGGCGTCCACCGGGAGTTCTGGTGCCTGTACGCAGGGAAGATTTGTGCGTCCAGCTTTATCTTCCTGAGTGTCGCTGTTCAGTTGAATGCGACCGTGCTGCTTTAACAGTCCGAACAGTTCGTCGTTACTCAGGAATAGGTGGTCCGGTGACATTACAGGGTGTGTGATATCGTAGCGGCGTTGCTCGTAGCGGTCCTGGGTGTCCTGCCAGAACTGTTTGCTGGCCGTCTCCAGGCCAGGGTCAACAATAATCTGGCTGTCGGCAGGCAGGTAATCGAACAGTGATGCACTCTGTTCAAAAAAGAGGGGTTGATAATATTCGATGCCCGGTGGTGTAAGACCGTTACTGACGTCCTGGAAGACAGGGCAGTTGCGGTGGTCGACATCGAAAAGCTCGCGCCAGCGTAGCTTGAAGGCCTTTATTGCGTTGTCGTCAAAGGGAAACTCTTTGGCGGGCAGTACGCGGATCTGGTCTATGGGTTCGATCGATCTCTGGTTTTCGGGATCAAAGGTGCGCAGGGTCTCCACTTCATCATCGAAAAGTTCGATTCGAAATGGGGTGTCGCTACCCATCGGAAAGACGTCAATGATTGAGCCGCGAAGGGCAAACTCGCCGTGTTCCAGAACGGTTTCTACGGCGTGATAACCTGCATCGGTCAGTTGCTGTCGCAGCTTCTGTGGATCCAGAGTCTGGCCGATGTCTACCAGCAGGCTGTTGCCTGCAAGAAATGAAGGTGGTGCTAGCCGGTGCATCAGGGTGCTGGCTGGAACCACGAGGATGCCTTTCTTCAGCGAGGGTAGCTGATTAAGCGTCGCGATGCGCTGGGAGATAATGTCCTGGTGCGGTGAAAAGACATCGTATGGCAGCGTTTCCCAGTCAGGAAAACCAAAAACCGCGTCTGGGGTGTCGCTGAAAAAGCGCAGTTCGCCCTGCAGGCGTTCCGCCTCGTCGCTATTGTCTGTGATGACGAGTGTGGGGGCGTTGTGTTTTTTGGCGGCTTCCGCAATTGCAAGTCCTCTGGAAGCGCCAAATACCTGTCCAATTCGCTTGATATCTCCACTGCCGGTAGGAAGAGGGAAGGCTAATTCAAACAACGGGAACTCCTGTCCATCGAGCTGGCGTAAAAGGTCGGTAAGTGTACCTTAGATATTGTGGTGATCGGAACCTGGGTCAAGTCTCGTGCGAAAGTATATTAATTGGGGTTTGCTCGCAGGTGCGGAAAAGAGGATAATGTGCGCAGCAAATTTTGAGCGTTGACGTTAACTGGAGTTGCCTGTGAGCCAAGAAAAAGTTTTCGCAGATTGGAAAGAGCGCGAAGCTAAAGCTGAAGCGATGGTACCGCTGATTGGTGGTCTGTATCGTGACAACAACATCGAATCTTCCGTTTTTGGTCGTCTGATCATCAAACGTTCCGTGATCGATATCCTGAAAGCACACCGTTTCGTGCGTCAGGTTGAAAATCAGGAGCTGTCTGTACACGACACTTACCCTGTACTGGAAGCAGTAAAGTCTCTGGGTGTTAAAAACGCACACATCGATGCTGGTAAGCTGGCTGTTAAATTCCGCGATGAAGCGAACGGTCGTGACCTGGAGTCCTTCCTGAAGGATGAGCTGGGTGATGCGATTGAAGGTGAAGAGCGTGAAGGCACTGACATCGTACTGTACGGTTTCGGTCGTATCGGTCGTCTGCTGGCGCGCCTGCTGATCGAGCGCACTGGTGGTGGTCAGGCGCTGCGTCTGCGTGCAATCGTTGTTCGTAAAGGCAACGCTGCTAACGATCTGGAAAAACGCGCTAGCCTGCTGCGTCGTGACTCTGTACACGGTTCCTTCAAGGGTACTATCCAGGTTGACGAAGAAAACCAGGCGATCATCGCTAACGGCAACATGATCAAAGTGATCACTGCTGATGCGCCGGATACTATCGACTACACAGATTACGGTATCAGCAATGCTATCGTTATCGATAACACCGGTAAGTGGCGTGATGCTGACGGCCTGGCGCTGCACACTCGTGCGAAAGGTGTTTCCCGCGTTGTTCTGACTGCGCCTGGTAAGGGTGTTAAGAACATCGTTATGGGTGTAAACGATGGCGATATCTCTTCTGAAGACACTATTCTGTCTGCTGCGTCTTGTACTACTAACGCGATCACTCCAGTGCTGAAAGTGCTGAGCGATACTTACGGTATCGAAAACGGTCACGTAGAAACTGTGCACGCATACACTAACGACCAGAACCTGATCGACAACTACCACAAAGGTGATCGTCGCGGTCGTGCTGCGGGTCTGAACATGGTTCTGACCGAAACTGGTGCTGCAAAAGCGGTATCTAAAGCACTGCCAGAGATGGAAGGTAAGCTGACTGGTAACGCGATCCGCGTTCCTACACCAAACGTTTCTATGGCAATCCTGAACCTGAACCTGGGTTCCGAGGTAGAAAAGGATGGCCTGAACGCAACTCTGCGCGAAGCTGCGCTGCACGGTACTCTGCAGAAGCAGATCGATTACAGCAATTCACCAGAAGCAGTATCTACTGACTTCGTTGGTTCCCGTGCTGCGGGTGTTGTTGATGCGCTGGCTACCATTGCTAACGACAAACGTTGCGTACTGTACGTATGGTACGACAACGAGTTCGGTTACAGCTGCCAGGTAATCCGCATGGTTCAGAAAATGGCTGACTGCACACTGCCGGCATTCCCGCAGTCCATGAAGTAAGTTATTCATTCTGCGAGAGAAAGACCGCTTTTTGGCGGTCTTTTTTTTGGCAATAAGTATTATATTCTTTCAAGGAATAAGCATATGAGATAATTATCTATTCGCTTTGTGTGAATGGTGAGCGAAAGCCGCTGATAAAAATAAGGCTTTGTAGAAAAAAGACATGGCGCTCAGGTATACTTACTCGGATTTTTGGGTTGGGTTTACTTCGTTTCGATAACAACTTCAAGCGAACCAATGGGCATGCGGGGACAGTTGCGCAATGGTTATGCAAGGTGGAGCGAAGATCCTAAAAAACTTTAACGTGATTGGGTGAGGCGAATGATCAAGATCAAGCAGGGTCTGGATCTACCGATTACGGGCGCGCCAGAGCAGACCATTGGTGCTGCTCCTGAAGTGCGTTCGGTCGCCGTGATTGGCTTCGATTATGTAGGCATGAAGCCTACGATGGCCGTCAAGGTAGGAGACCGGGTAAAACTCGGTCAAGTGATCTTTACCGATAAGAAAACTGAAGGTGTTAAATACACCGCACCTGGCGCAGGTGTAATTAAAGAAATTAACCGTGGTGAGCGTCGCGTACTGCAGTCTGTTGTCATCGAGCTGGATGACAACGAAGAAGCTGTAGAATTTGCGAAGTATGACGCATCCCAGCTGGATTCCCTGACCACTGAACAGGTCAAAGAGAATCTGGTTGAGTCTGGTATGTGGACTGCTCTGCGTACCCGTCCGTTCAGCCGCGTACCGCAGCCAGATACCACTGCTCACTCTGTATTTGTTACCGCGATGGATACTAATCCACTGGCGGCCGATCCTGCGGTAGTTATCGCAGAGCAGAGTGAAGCGTTCGTAAACGGCCTGAAAGTGCTGAAAAAACTGGCAGATAAGAATGTTTATCTGTGTAAAGCACCGGGTGCAAACATTCCTACTACTGACGGTGTAACCGTAGAAGAGTTCGAAGGTCCTCACCCTGCCGGTAACGTAGGCACACACATCCACTTCCTGGAGCCTGTGTCTCAGTCCAAAACCGTTTGGTCTATTGGCTATCAGGACGTAATTGCGTTCGGTCACTTCTTCACTTCCGGTCGTGTTTACACAGACCGTGTTGTGGCACTGGGTGGTCCAATGGCATACCGCGCGGGTCTTCTGCGTGCACGTCTGGGTGCGAGCCTTGACGATCTGCTGGTTGGTATCACTAAAGGTGACAATAACCGTGTAATCAGCGGTTCCGTATGGAACGGTCGCAATGCTGGCGGTGCTTTCGCATACCTGGGTCGCTACGCGAACCAGATCTCCGTTCTGGAAGAAGGCGATGAGCGTGAATTTATCGGCTGGCTGCTGCCAGGATCGAATAAGTTCTCTGTTCTGAACGTGTTCTCTTCTTTCCTGAGCCGCGGTAGCAAGAAGTTTGACTTCACAACCACCACCAACGGTTCTGAGCGTGCAATGGTGCCAGTAGGTCAGTTTGAAACGCTGATGCCACTGGATATCCTGCCGACTCAGCTGCTGCGTGCGCTGGTAACCGGTGACATCGTGACTGCGATGCAACTGGGCTGTCTGGAACTCGATGAGGAAGATCTGGCGCTGTGTACTTTCGCATGCCCAGGTAAATACGAATACGGTCCTATCCTGCGTGATAACCTGACCCGCATCGAGAAGGAGGCCTGATTCTATGAAGAGCCTAAGAAACGTTCTTGATAAGATGGAGCCGCACTTCCACAAAGGCGGCAAATACGAAAACTGGTACGCGCTGTACGAAGCAGCCGACACCATTTTCTACACCCCGGGTCAAGTTACCAAGGCAGCGGCACACGTACGTGATGCAGTTGACCTGAAGCGTATGATGATCCTGGTATGGATGTGTACATTCCCGGCGATCTTCTTCGGTATGTACAACGTTGGTCTGCAGGCAAACACTGCAATGGCTTCTCTGGGTCTGACCGAAGCGTCTACCTGGCAGGGCGGTATCGCGGGTGCACTGACCAGCTTTGATCCAAACTCCCTTTGGGACAACATCATTCATGGTGCTGCCTACTGGCTGCCTATCTACATTGTGACCTTTGTAGTCGGCGGTTTCTGGGAAGTACTGTTCGCGATGAAGCGTGGCCACGAAGTCAACGAAGGTTTCTTCGTAACTTCCGTACTGTTTGCGCTGATTCTGCCTCCTACCATTCCTCTGTGGCAGGTTGCACTGGGCATTAGCTTCGGTGTGGTTGTCGGTAAAGAGGTATTTGGTGGTACTGGTAAGAACTTCCTGAACCCGGCCCTGACTGGTCGTGCCTTCCTGTTCTTCGCATACCCGGCACAGATGTCTGGCGACGCGATCTGGACTGCAGTTGACGGCTTCTCCGGTGCAACGCCACTGGGTCTGGCTGCGATGGGCGGTGTTGATGCGATCCTGGCTCAGAACATTACTTGGTTTGATGCGTTTGTTGGCACCATCCAGGGTTCTGTAGGTGAGGTATCTACGCTGGCAATTGCAATCGGTGGTACGGTTCTGTTGGTGGCTAAGGTCGCTGCGTGGCGTATCGTGGCCGGTGTGATGATCGGTATGGTGGCGATGTCTACCTTGCTGAACATCATCGGTTCTGAATCCAACCCGATGTTTGCGATGCCGTTCTACTGGCACTTGGTGCTGGGTGGTTTTGCGTTCGGTATGTTCTTTATGGCAACCGATCCGGTATCCGCATCCATGACAAACAAAGGTAAGTGGTACTTCGGTGCCCTGATCGGTGTGATGGTTGTACTGATTCGTGTGGTTAACCCGGCATTCCCAGAGGGTATGATGCTGGCGATCCTGTTCGCGAACCTGTTTGCACCGCTGATCGACAACTTTGTTGTTCAGGCAAACATCAAACGGAGGATGGCGCGCAATGTCGGCTAACAATGACACTATCGGTAAAACAATTACCGTCACAGTACTGCTGTGTGTGATCTGCTCCGTAGTGGTATCCGCGGCAGCTGTACTGCTGAAACCAATTCAGGTAGCTAACAAAGAGCTTGACCGTAAAAGTAACATTCTGGCCGCTGCGAACATCGATTACGCAGGTCAGGACGTTATCAAGCTGTTTGATGAGCGTATCAAGACCAAAATCGTCGATATGGAAACCGGTAAGTACACCGACGCCGTAGACGCTGCAACTTACGATGCCAATAAAGCATCCAAAGACCCTGCGCTGTCTGTGAAGCTGGATCGTGCTACCGATATCGCTTCTATCAAACGTCAGGCTAAATACATGCCTGTATATCTGGTAGAGACTAACGGTCAGATCGAAAAAGTTGTGCTGCCGGTACACGGTTACGGTCTGTGGTCTACTCTGTACGGCTTCCTGGCACTGGAAGGTGACCTGAACACTGTTGTTGGTCTGGGTTTCTACGCACACGCGGAAACTCCTGGACTGGGTGGTGAGGTTGATAACCCTAAATGGAAATCACTGTGGCCGGGTAAGAAGGTTTACCCAGAAGGTTCTGTTGAGCCTGAGCTGGGCCTGATCAAAGGTGCAGTGAACCCAAGTGCTCCAGGTGCTGAACACCAGATTGATGGTCTGGCGGGTGCGACCCTGACCAGTAACGGTGTGACTAACCTGGTTAAGTTTTGGATGGGCAAGAACGGTTACGCAACCTTCCTGGCCAACCTGAAAGCAGGGGAGGTGTAAGCCATGTCTGCATCTAAAGAAGTACTGTTGAATCCGGTTGCGAAGAACAACCCGATTGCACTGCAGATCCTCGGTGTCTGCTCTGCACTTGCGGTAACTTCCAACCTGAATACAGCACTGGTTATGACGCTGGCAGTAATCGCAGTAACAGCGTTCTCTAACCTGTTTGTATCTATTATCCGTAACCACATTCCAAGCAACATTCGTATCATCTGTCAGATGACGATCATTGCATCCCTGGTAATCGTGGTAGACCAGATTCTGAAAGCATACGCTTACGACGTGTCTAAGCAGCTTTCCGTATTCGTAGGTCTGATCATCACCAACTGTATCGTAATGGGCCGTGCAGAAGCATTTGCTATGCAGAACCCTCCTGGCATCAGCTTCATGGATGGTATCGGTAACGGTCTGGGTTACGGTGCGGTACTGCTGTTCGTTGGGTTCTTCCGCGAACTGTTCGGTGCGGGTAGCCTGTTCGGTATCGAGATCCTGCCTCTGGTAACCAACGGTGGTTGGTATCAGGCTAACGGCATGATGCTGCTGCCACCATCTGCGTTCTTCCTGATTGGCGCGTTCATCTGGATTCTGCGTACTTGGGATAAGTCCCAGGTTGAAGCTCCAGAATTTGAACTGGCGAAAAACACCAAGAAGGAGGTTGCGTAAATGGAACAGTATATCAGCCTTGCTGTTAAGGCGATCTTCGTTGAAAACATGGCTCTGGCCTTCTTCCTGGGTATGTGTACTTTCCTGGCGATCTCCAAGAAGGTACAGACTGCTCTGGGTCTGGGTATTGCCGTTATTGTTGTGCTGGCGATCACTACGCCGGTTAACAACCTGATCTATAACCTCCTTCTGAAAGAAGGCGCTCTGGCGTGGGCGGGTTACCCGGAAGTCGATCTGAGCTTCCTAGGTTACATCTCCTACATCGGCGTTATCGCGGCGATCGTACAGATCCTGGAGATGTTCCTGGATAAGTACGTACCGGCGCTGTACAACGCACTGGGCGTATTCCTGCCGCTGATCACCGTAAACTGTGCAATCATGGGTGCTGCCCTGTTCATGGTAGAGCGTGACTACAACTTCGGTGAGTCCGTTGTATATGGTGTTGGTGCGGGTATCGGCTGGGCGCTGGCAATCACTGCTCTGGCGGGTATTCGTGAAAAGCTGAAATACAGCGATGTGCCGGCAGGTCTGCGTGGCCTGGGTATCACCTTCGTAACTGTTGGTCTGATGTCCCTGGGTTTCATGTCTTTCTCCGGTGTACAGCTGTAAGAGCTGGAACGATAAGAAGAGGAATGGAATAAGCCTATGAATGCTGAAATCGTTCTCGGCGTTGTTATGTTTACCGTGGTGGTGCTTGCACTGGTCGCGGTAATCCTGGCAGCCCGTTCAAAACTGGTAAGTTCCGGCGAAGTTGTTATCAACATCAACGACGATCCGGAAAAATCTATTAAAGTCCCAGCAGGCGGTAAGCTGCTGCAGACTCTGGCCAGCGCTGGCATCTTCGTCCCATCTGCTTGTGGTGGTGGCGGTACCTGCGCTCAGTGTAAGTGTCAGGTACTGGATGGTGGCGGCTCCATGCTGCCAACTGAAGAGTCTCACTTCACCATGCGTGAAGCGAAAGAAGGCTGGCGTCTGTCATGTCAGGTTGCTGTAAAGCAGGACATGGAGATCGAGCTGGAAGAAGAGATCTTCGGTGTTAAGAAGTGGACCTGTACTGTTGAATCTAACCCGAACGTTGCAACGTTCATCAAAGAGCTGACCCTGCGTCTGCCTGAAGGTGAAAACGTTGACTTCCGTGCGGGTGGTTACGTACAGCTGGAAGCACCTGCTCACGAAGTTAACTACAAAGACTTCAATATCGAAGAGGAATACCGCGAAGATTGGGATAAATTCAATCTGTGGCAGTACACCTCTAAGGTAACTGAGCCGGTTATCCGTGCGTACTCCATGGCGAACTACCCAGAAGAGCGCGGTGTTGTTAAGTTCAACATCCGTGTAGCTTCTCCACCGCCGGGTACTGACTTCCCGCCGGGGCAGATGTCTTCTTACGTATTCAGCCTTAACCCAGGTGATACCATTGATGTTTATGGTCCTTTCGGTGAGTTCTTCGCTACCGAAAACGACAATGAAATGGTCTTCATCGGTGGTGGTGCGGGCATGGCGCCGATGCGCTCCCACATCTTTGATCAGCTGAAACGTCTGAACGCTACCCGTAAGATCTCGTTCTGGTACGGTGCGCGCTCCATGCGTGAATCCTTCTACAACGAAGAGTACGACATGCTGGCCGCTGAAAACGAAAACTTCCAGTGGCACCTGGCACTGTCTGATCCGCTTCCGGAAGATAACTGGGACGGTATGACAGGCTTCATCCATAACGTACTGTACGAAAACTATCTGAAGGACCACGAAGCGCCGGAAGATTGTGAGTACTACATGTGTGGACCTCCAATGATGAACGCTGCGGTAATCCAGATGCTGTTGGATCTGGGTGTAGAGCGTGAAAACATCTTCCTGGATGACTTTGGTGGCTAACCACGGATGATTAAACTGTTTCTACAGTTGAAAGCACTGAAATGGCCGGCAGCGATGCTGCTGGCCATTTTTCTACTTGTGGGCTGCCAGAAGTCCATCGACGAGGTCAGAACTGTTCAGGGCCTCACCATGGGTACCAGCTACTCGGTAAAATGGGTTTCCAAAGATGACGAAACTCAAGCTATCCAGAGGGGCGTTCAGAAGGTACTCGCGGACATAAACAGCAGTATGTCCACCTACATCGACAGCTCAGAACTGTCGCGTCTAAACCAGTCTGAATCTCTGGACTGGGAACCTGTTTCAAGCTCTCTGTTTGATGTTTTAAGGCTCTCTACACACCTGAGTGAGAAAACCGAAGGCGCGTTTGACGTGACAGTGGGACCTCTGGTGAATTTGTGGGGATTTGGTCCAGAAGGGCGTGTTATAAATGCGCCGGATCAATCGCGCATTGCAGCCGAGAAACAGAGAATCGGTTACACACATATATCGCTGAACCCGATTCAGCAGCAAGTTCGTAAGGCAATTCCCGATCTTTATATTGATCTGTCTGCTGTGGCCAAAGGCTACGCAGTCGACATGGTAGCGTCGCACCTGGAATCCAAAGGGATTCATCGTTATCTCGTTGAGATAGGTGGTGAGTTGCGCGCTAAGGGATTGAAACCTGCGGGCAAGCACTGGCGTATTGCCATTGAGAGTCCCCAGTCCGACACTCGGGCCGTGCAGCGGATTATCAACGTAAAAGATATTTCAATTGCGACATCGGGTGATTATCGCAATTATTTTGAGGAGGAGGGTGTTCGCTTCTCCCATACAATTGACCCTCTGACGGGGAAACCGATTACCCACAAGCTTGCGTCAGTTACTGTGCTGGCGTCCACTTGTGCCGAAGCGGATGCGCTGGCAACTGCGTTTATGGTAATGGGGGTAGATCGGGCGCATCAATATGCGCTACAGAACGGTATCAACGCGTTTTTTATTCGCAAAACTGATACTGGATTTGAAGAAGTCTATACGCCGGGATTTAGAAAATACCTGGCGAAGTGAGGTTTAGTAATGGAAGTCATGGTTCTGACTTTTGTGGTTTTGGCAGTGATTATTATTGCGATGTCTGTAGGTGTTCTGATGGGGCGCTCGCCAATCAAGGGCTCCTGTGGTGGCATGGCAGCACTGGGCATGGATACCGCATGTGATATCTGCGGTGGCGACCCGAAAAAATGCGACGAAGAACAGGAAGCGCAGAATAAAAAGAATAACGCCTTGAGCGAAAGCGGTGACCTTGCATACGAGGTTAAATCTAAAGGCTAATACTGCGCTTTGTTGCGCCTGCGTAAGCTTGATTCAGACGTACTTACTTAATAAATACAACAGGATAACACTGATTATCTAAGGGGAAAGTGATGGCTGTATATGACTATGATGTCATTGTGATCGGTTCCGGTCCGGCAGGCGAAGGGGCGGCGATGAATGCTGCTAAAAATGGCCGCCGTGTTGCAGTAGTAGAGGAGCAAGACCTCGTCGGTGGTAACTGCACGCACAAGGGCACTATCCCCTCCAAGGCGCTGCGTCATTCTGTAAAACAGATTATTGAATTCAACACTAACCCGATGTTCCGTGATATCGGTGAACCACGCTGGTTCTCTTTCCCGAAAGTGTTGAAGCGCGCGGAAAAGGTAATCTCCAATCAGGTGGTTCTGCGTACTAACTTTTATGCGCGTAACCGTATCGATGTGTTCTTCGGGCGTGCACGCTTTGAAGATAAAAACACGATTCAGGTGACGGGTACGTCTAAGGGTACCGAGACGCTGCGTGCGAAGAACGTAATCATCGCCTCCGGTTCCCGTCCTTACTGTCCGAGTGACATCGATTTCAATCACCCGCGTATCTACAACTCAGATACCGTGCTGAAGCAGAGTCATACGCCACGTACGCTGATTATTTATGGTGCTGGTGTTATCGGCTGTGAATACGCGTCTATCTTCAGTGGCCTGGGCGTGAAGGTGGATTTGATCGATAACCGTGATCGTCTGCTGTCTTTCCTTGATGGTGAGATCTCCGATGCGCTGAGCTACCACTTGCGCAACAACGCTGTGAAGATCCGTCACAACGAAGAGTACGAATCGGTAGAAGCGGATACAAATGGTGTTACGTTGACCCTGAAGTCCGGTAAGAAAATCCGTGCGGATGCATTCCTGTGGTGTAACGGCCGCACCGGTAATACAGACAACCTGGGTCTTGAGACGATCGGTCTGGAATCTAACAGCCGTGGTCAGCTGGAGATCGATAACCATTACCGCACTTCAGCGGACGGCATCTACGCGGTGGGTGATGTTGTGGGCTGGCCAAGCCTGGCATCTGCTGCTCTGGATCAGGGGCGTGCGGCTGCAGCCGACATGCTGGGTGCTGACGATTTCCGTTATATCAACGAAGTGCCTACCGGTATCTACACCATTCCGGAGATCAGCTCTATCGGTAAGACCGAGGAAGAGTTGACGGCTGAATGTGTGCCTTATGAGGCGGGTCAGGCGTTCTTTAAAGATACGGCGCGTGCTCAGATCTCCGGTCAGCCGGTGGGTATGCTGAAGATTCTGTTCCACCGTGAAACGCTGCAGATCCTGGGTATCCACTGCTTCGGTGACCAGGCATCTGAGATCGTGCACATCGGTCAGGCAATCATGCGTCAGGAAGGTGAGGCAAATACGCTGAAGTACTTCATCAACACAACCTTCAACTATCCAACAATGGCTGAAGCGTACCGTGTTGCGGCGATTGCAGGCCTGAACCGTATCGCTAACCTTTAAGCGATACGGGCACAAAAAAACCGGATGCAGTTGCCTGTATCCGGTTTTTTTGTGCATGTTCAGTGGGTGGTTCGTGTCACGGCGCTTGGGTCGTGCCGTTTGAAAATATCTTCGACTTCCGCTTCGGTTACATCGGCAATCATAACCTTGATGCAGGTGGCGCTTTTGTCGACAAATATCTGCTCTTGCGGGATTCCGGCGGCAATCAGCTCGTCCTGAACATTTTTAATCGAATCCATTGTCTCGTATGAGCCGGTAACAGTAGTGGTCATAAGGTTACCCTTTGTGGATTGGTTCAGTGCTTGACTACAACTAAATCCAGCATAGGCGCGGAGATCTGGGCTGTCCAGAGATCAGGATTTGTCCTTTGGGTCCTTGTAGAAATCATCTTCGTAATACTTGCCGGTAATGCCCAGCTTCTTTTCCGTCCAGCGCGTCCAGAGCTTCCACAGGAAGAAGCCTGGTGTCATTGCAACCATAACACCTACCATCATGCCTGCGCCTGCATACTCCCGTGGCACAAGGTTTATTCCCCAATCCAGTATGCCCAGTTTGCTGGCGGCATAATACCAGCCGATCAGGCCAGCAAAACCGATTGCTGTGGCAATGTGATGTAAAAGGTTTTGATTGTTCATAAAAAGACTCTAATTGTATCGATGGATCCGCAGGCTGGGCAAAAATGGGAGGGGATCAATCCGCAGATCGTTCCTTTCAATGCGCTGCCGTTGCTCAGGGGGATTTATAGCAGGTTCGTTGTGTTCTGGGAACGGCTGACCCTCTGCCAGAGGAAATAGCAGCGGTAGGGGGCAGTTGCGTGCTTTGCGCACAATTGTGTCGCCGCACTTCCAGCGGACGTTGGCTCGCATCACCGGTGCCTGGGTCTGCAGTTGTGCCAGGCTCTCGCCAGGTTTCAGGTCGCCCAGCTTGCGTAACTGAAGTTGTATATGGGGTTGGCTTTCATCCAAGCGCAGTAGCATCTTCTCGGCTTGCTCGATACTGATGCGACGAATACTACGACCACTGGAGTACCAGCTGAAACCAACTTTGTCCGGGGTGTGTTCCAGAAGAGGGATATGACGGTAGCATTGTTTGAGATGCAGTCGTGCTAGTCCGCTGCGGTTTAACTTTTCTGCGAGATGTTCTGCGCGTTTGTGCAGCAGCTTGTCAGGCAGTTTTCCGGTCTGGAGTTTGTAAGCCTTAACAGCTTGCCGAAACAGGTCTTTCTCGATATTGGCGGTTCTTGCGCGCTGAATCAGAACCTCGCTGCCACCGATCAGGCCCCATAAACTGCGGGTTTCCCGGCCATCCAATCCATCGCGATACCAGATATCAGAGTAGAGTGCTTCAGCTCTTTTTAGTGGGTCGAACATCTGTTCGGAGTCTGAGACAGGTAGCCAGCAGCGGGGGGATTCCTGCAGCAGCTGACGACTTAGCTGCTGCAGTGAGTGTTGCATGCGATCGAAGCTTTCAAGGATAGAAAGCTCGTAACTCTCCATGGAGATTTTATTGCTCGGCCAGTTCCAACTGGCGTTGGCGACTTTGCAGCAGCATAACCTGGCGGGCCAGAAGCTGGCGGCAGTTTTCCGGTAGACGGGTAAACTCGATGCCTGTTTTGTAGCGGCCATTCTCCAGTGGGATGATGCGGCACGCTTTGGCGTAGAGCAGCAGGCCGATGCAGGTTTCAGGGAAGACCAGTTTGATGGCAAGGTGTTGGCCGAGGTCAATCTCTTCCGGGTACTCGAACATCATGCCGCCTTCAGAAAGGTTGATCTCCTGGGAGATTACCTGTTCCAGTTCGATGCCGCTGGCAGCAACAGCGCGGGCAATGGTGTCGATCTTACGGTGCATCAATTGCAGGAAAGAGGCGGTGTTTGAATCCTTTTCTGCGATCTTGCGTAGCAGGTGATCGCCTTCTGCATCCAGGTCCTGCAGTTGGCTCAACAGCAAAAAGTAGGGGGAAACTTCAAACTGTACAGGGCTAGGATTCTGGCTGATCTCCTCTTCAGAGATTTTTTTGAGCTCGATAGAGACCTGATGATCGATACGGAAGAATTTGCGACGGTCCTGTTCCTGCATCCGAAGCGCCCTATTTTTATGCTGAGGTTTAAGTGTAATGTTGCGTCGAGTATAACCAATATTTCACTGAATTTGTTAGAGAAATTATCCTTTCTATGCTTTAATCCGGCCATGTTTAGACCACTCTCCGTATACGTTGGATTGCGTTATACCGCGGCCAAACGTAGTAATCATTTCATCTCATTTATCTCGTTGGCGTCGATGTTGGGCCTGATGCTCGGCGTTGCTGCGCTTATCGTCGTCCTGTCTGTGATGAATGGTTTTGATCGTGAATTGAAACAACGCATTCTCGGTATGGTGCCTCATGCCACCATCAGCGAGTATGGCCGCCCGATGGAGGATTGGCAGGCGGTGCAGCAACAGGTTCAGCAAAGTCCTGATGTGCTCGCCGCAGCCCCTTACATTCAGGCGCAAGGTATGCTCACCAACCGGGGCGTTGTTCGCGGCGTTATGGTGTACGGCATCCAGCCAGAAGCTGAGCGCGATGTTTCTATCATCGGTCGTCATATCAAAACCGGTTCACTCGACGCATTAGAGGGTCAACGCTTTGGTATTGTCCTGGGTGATCTGCTGGCGCGTTATCTCGGGGCACGAGTGGGTGACAAGGTTACTCTTGTGCTGCCGGAAGCCTCGGTGAGCGTGGCGGGTATGATCCCCCGGCTCAAGCGTTTTACGGTTGTAGGTACCTTTGAGGTGGGCGCTGAGCTGGATGCTTCGCTGGCTTATATCTCGATGAAAGATGCCGCCAAGATCAAACGATACGACCCCACCGTTATCGATGGTATCCGTCTCAAATTTGATGACCTTTTCAGCGCGCCGGTTAAGGCTCGCGACATCGCCAACTCTCTGGGAGGCGTCTACCGCACCAGCGATTGGACCCGTACGCACGGCAATCTCTTCCAGGCGATACAGTTGGAAAAGCGGATGATCGGCCTGCTACTGTTTCTGATCGTTCTTGTTGCAGCGTTTAATATAGTTTCGACGCTGGTGATGGTCGTAACTGACAAAAAAGCGGACGTAGCGATTATGCGTACGCTGGGTGCGACGCCCGGACGCATCATGCGCATCTTTATGGTGCAGGGCACGGTGATCGGTATTGTGGGCACGCTGCTCGGTGGTGGTCTTGGTGTTTTGCTGGCGCTAACTGTGTCTGATCTGATCGCCTGGGTAGAGGTTACCTTCGGCATTCAGTTCCTTGATCCTGGCGTTTACTTCATTAGTTATCTGCCGTCCGATCTGCAGTGGCCAGATGTAATTACCATCTGCAGCTCGGCACTGGTGATCAGTTTCCTGGCCACTATCTATCCGGCGTACCGCGCTGCGAAAACCCATCCGGCGGAGGCGTTGCGCTATGAGTGATCCGATCCTGTTGGCGGACTCGGTTACGAAGTCCTATAAGGAAGCAGGGCAGGAACTAACTGTGCTGCGTGATCTCAACTTCCGCCTGGATGCTGGTGAGCGTATGGCAATTGTCGGTACCTCCGGTTCCGGTAAAAGTACGCTGCTGAATATTCTGGGCGGATTGGATTTGCCAACCAGCGGTACTGTTTCCGTTGGTGGTAAAGATCTGCACGAGCAATCAGAAAAGGTGCGGGCTCGTATACGTAATGAACAGCTGGGTTTTGTCTACCAGTTTCATCATCTGTTGCCTGAGTTCAGTGCGCTTGAAAATGTCGCCATGCCGTTGCTGCTGCGTGGTGACAAGATTGCCGATATTAAGCAGCGTGCGGAAGAGATTCTTGGCTGTGTGGGGCTGGCAAAGCGTTTAACCCATAAGCCTGCACAGTTGAGTGGCGGTGAGCGCCAGCGAGTGGCAATTGCGCGCGCGCTGATCGGGAAACCTGCTTGCGTGTTGATGGATGAGCCTACGGGTAACCTCGATCGTCAGACAGCGGAAGATGTTCAGCAGTTGATCGAGAAGCTTAACGAAGAGCTGGGCATCGCATTTGTGATCGTTACCCACGACTTTGCACTGGCGCAGCGTACTGGGCGGGTAGTCGAGCTGCGCGACGGTGGCCTGCACGAGCTTGAACTTGCGGTGTAATGCGCGCGGCTTATCGCGCATTCTTAATGAGAGATAAAGAGCCGGAATTGCTGATCAGCAGTTCCGGCTTTTTTCTTTGCGGCGTTTCCAGCTGCGGTTTACGTGCCAGACCCAGAATTGATTGATAGCGAAATAGGAAAGCACGGCAAAAAATACTCCGCAGACCACTGACCCAAACAGCAGTGGCCACCAGATCAAAGAGAGACTTTCGCTCAGCCACTCCATCGATAGCTCGAACTCAATCGCGCCGCCGGGGCTGCCCAGCAGAAAATCACCCACCAGATAAGTGCCATAAAAGATTGGCGGCATGGTGAGAGGGTTGGTGATCCAAACTAAACCTACGGAAATCGGCAGGTTGCTGCGGCAGATAAGCGCAAGGACGGCTGCCACAATCATCTGCGCGGGTATCGGCAGGAACGCGCAGAACAGGCCAACGGCAAACGCACGGGAAACCGAACGGCGGGTAAGGTGCCATAAG
The DNA here is from genome assembly GCA_947501565.1 of uncultured Marinobacterium sp. Classification (GTDB taxonomy): domain Bacteria; phylum Pseudomonadota; class Gammaproteobacteria; order Pseudomonadales; family Balneatricaceae; genus Pontibacterium. Next base: position 157,747 of record CANMWJ010000009.1, on the reverse strand, counting down.
TTAGGTTCATGCAGATGGCTGCCAAGCCAACTCAGGTGTTTGTGTTCTTTGAGCTTGCGCTCATCGGGCATGTACTTCTTGATGAGTTTGCGAGGCATGTGGGTCGGACTTATAGTAGTGACCAAAGACGCTCGTATTATGCATACTCCCTGCAGGTAAGCCAACTGATGAGATCAAGGATGATCTGTTATGTGGCCGGAATTACGACCATTGTCTGGTTACCGGTATTGCCACCGCTAATTTTCGGTGTGCTTCTGATTGTGCCGCTGCTGTTCAGGCGGCTTCTCCCTGTGTCCATGGTCGCCTTTTTTCTCGGGGCGGGTTGGAGTCTGCTCTGGTGTCACTGGCAGATGGGGCATCGATTGCACAGTGAACCGCTGAAAGCCGACTGGAATATCAGCGGTGAGGTGGTGGGTTTGCCTGAACAGTCACTGAGCGTAGTCCGCTTTAATTTTCAGGTGGATACCATCACACCCCACAAAGGTGCTGACTTGCGTAGTCCGGCACCGCGCAAGTTGCGCTTAAGTTGGTACCGTCCCACTTTTGTAATCAAACCCGGTCAACGGCTGAGCATGACGGTCCGCCTGAAACCGCCCCATGGTTACGCTAACCCCGATGGCTTTGATTATGAGCGATGGCTGTTCGCGCGTGGCATTGATGCGACAGGTTATGTTCGTGCGCTGCATGAGAAAAGTGCGGAGGTCCGTTGTGGTGTCGGCTGTATGCGGTTCTTGTTGCTGGAGTATATCATCCAGCGTTATCCGACTCAGGAGGTCCATGCCCTAATTGGTGCAATTACGCTAGGGGCCAGGAGTGCTTTTGATGACAGCCAGTGGCAGCAGTTGAGGGCGACCGGTACTATCCATCTGGCTGTAATCAGTGGTTTGCATATCGGCTTTGCTGCACTGCTGGGAATGCTGCTGGCCAAAGGTGCCGTATGGCTCTTTCCGGGCCTTAATGCACGCCTGATGGCGGCGTTTGCAGGGATAAGCTGCGCGTTTCTCTATATGCTTCTGGCTGGCGCTGCGCTTCCAACTCAGCGCGCCTTTGTGATGGTGGCCATCTTTCTTCTGGCGCAGTGGCGTTTGTGGCATGTGGATCTGTGGAGCCGTTGGTGGGCGGCGATGGCGGTGGTGTTGACTCTGTTGCCAATCGCAACGCATGAGGTTGGATTCTGGCTCTCTTTCTGTGCGGTCGCTGTGCTTCTGTGGCTGGCCGGGCTGCGTATGCGTGATCTGATCGGGTGGCGTGTTCAACTGGCCATCTGTCTGGCTATGGCACCGCTGCTTGTCTTTATGTTTGGCGGGGTATCCATCGTTGCACCGCTTATCAATCTCATTGCTATTCCTCTCGTCGCTGTATTGCTGCTGGCATCGTTGCTGGACCTGACGTTTTCCCTGTTCTCTATTCAGATCACCGCTCAGTTTGTTGTCTATCTGGTAGACGCTTTCTGGGCGCTTGTTGGGTTTGGGGCTGCGCTGCAACCGGAGCTCTGGGAGCCGGACGCGCCATCCCTGATGACTCTCCTGTTTGCTGCGCTGGGTATTTTTCTGTTGTTGCAGCCAGCAGGGTTTCCAGCGCGCTGGTTGGGTGTGCTGATCTGCTTTCCGCTGGTGTTTGGCGCGGCAAACAGCGGTCCGGAGAGAGACCAAAAGGGCTTTGAGGTTTGGGTGTTTGATGTGGGGCAAGGTTTGTCGGTGTTGGTGGAGGCAGATGGAAAAGTCCTGCTGTATGACACGGGCCCGGCGTTTGTCAGTGGGCGCAGCAATTTCTCATCGACCGTTTTGCCCTATCTGGAGCGTAAGCGGCACAGCAAGATCGATCTGTTAGTACTTAGCCATAACGATCTGGATCATACCGGCGGGCATTCCGTTGTCAGAGCCGAGCTGGCGGTGCTGAAGGGGATGACCGGCAGTCCTGAGCTGGTTGATAAGTTCAATTACGGTGCCTGCCGTAAAGGGCAGGAGTGGACGTGGGGTACGGTGCGTTTTGAGGTGCTGGCGGGTAGTGAAGGTGTATCTGATAACAATCGTTCCTGTGTCTTACGTGTCAGTGACAGGTATTGCTCTATGTTGTTGACCGGTGATATCGATCTGACCGTTGAGGGGCGTTTGTTACCAGGGCAGCAACAGTTGAACTGGCTGATTGCCTCCCATCATGGCAGTAAGACAGGCAGTTCCGGGGTTTTTCTGCAGCGTTGGCGGCCGCAGGAGGTCATCTTTAGCTCGGGTTATGCCAATCGGTTTAATCATCCGGACCCGGTCGTGCTGCAGCGAGTGTCTGAGGTCTCGGCACGCAGTCTGCTTACGGCAGAGCAGGGGGCGCTCTATCTGCACTCATCGTCTGATGGAGTTTGTCGGGCGCAGGGGTGGCGAGAGATCCGTAAGCGTTTCTGGTCAAGTGGATAGCGCTGTTGCAGGGTACTCGGTGTTGGTCGCCTATGTTAGAGTAAGCGCCAGATATTGCGGAGGTTGTGTTAGGTGTTAGAGCTTGTTAAATCGGGCGGTTGGTTGATGATCCCAATCATCGCCAGTTCTGTTATTGCATTGGCGATCTGTCTTGAGCGTTTTTGGACCTTGCGCACCTCCAGTGTCACCCCCGACAACCTGTTGCCGGATATTCTTGCCGGAATTCGCAAACAGGAACTTAGCACTGAGCAGATTCAGGAGATCCGTGATTCGAGTCCGCTGGGGCGGATCATGGTTGCCGGGATCAGAAATGCGCGCCATGGTCGTGAGGTGATGAAGGAAAGTATTGAAGAAACCGCCTCTGAAGTGATTCATGAACTTGAGCGTTTTCTCAGCCCTTTGGGTACCATCGCCGCGATCACCCCGTTGCTGGGCCTGCTCGGTACCGTGATCGGTATGATCAAGGTGTTCAACGAGATTATGATTCAGGGTACTGGCAATGCTAACGTGCTGGCTGGCGGTATCTCTGAAGCCCTGATAACTACTGCGGCGGGTCTGGCGGTCGCTATCCCTGCGTTGATCTTCCACCGCTTTTTTATGCGTCGGGTGGACTCTCTTATCATCTCAATGGAACAGCAAGCCGTCAAGCTGGTTGAGATGATTCATGGTCAGCGTGAAGCTGACGACTAAGGCGCGATATGAAATTCAGTCGCCAAAAGCCCGAAGAGGTTTCAGTTAACCTGACACCGTTGATCGACGTGGTGTTCCTGTTGCTGATCTTCTTTATGGTCTCCACCACCTTTAAGCCGCAAACGCAGCTGGAGATTGATCTGCCTGCAGCAACGGGTGTTCCTTCTGAAACCGTTCCCGACGCGCTGGAGATTGTCGTAACCGCGCAGGGGGTGTACAGCGTTAATGGCACTAGGACGCTGTCGGATGATGCAGAGTCGCTGCGGCAGGCGTTGAAACAGCTATCAGGTGGCGATTCCTCGAAACCGTTGACCATCGCTGCAGACGCGCAAACACCGCATCAGGCTGTGGTTACCGCGATGGATGTTGCGCGAAAGCTCGGATTTACCAAGCTCAGTATCACCACGCAGGAGTCGCGGAACTAATATGGGTTGGTTAGAGCAACGCTGGTACCAGAAGCAACCTGCGCCTTTATGGTTGAGGCCGTTAGGGCGGTTGTACCAGCATCTGGCTGCAAAGCGTAAGCACGCGTTTCTCTCCGGTAAAAAGGCGGTTTATCGTGCCCCGGTTCCGGTGATTGTGGTGGGTAATATCTCTGTCGGAGGTACCGGTAAAACTCCCGTCACCCTCTGGCTGATCGAACGCCTGCGTGCTGCAGGGTATACCCCGGGGGTGGTTAGTCGCGGTTACGGCGCTAAGGCGCCGCAATACCCGTTCGTTGTCACCGCGGATACAGATCCAGCGGAGGGTGGGGATGAGCCTTGTATGCTTGTCAAACGGGCGGGCTGTCCGCTCGTCATTGATCCAGATCGCCCCGCTGCTGTCCGGCATCTGTTAAAACAGTTCGACTGCGACCTGATCATCAGTGATGACGGGTTGCAGCATTATGCGCTGGCGCGAGATGTTGAGCTTGCTGTAGTTGATGCGCAGCGTGGACTTGGCAACGGCTGTTGCCTGCCTGCGGGGCCATTGCGTGAGCCCGTTGAGCGTCTGAAAAGTGTTGATTTTGTAATCCGCAACGGCGAAGGCGCAGAGTTTTCAGACGCTGTGTCTATGACGCTTCAGCCGACCCGGTTTGTATCTCTGGATGGTCGCACACGCATGCCGATCGAGCAGTGGCCGCATAAGCAGGCTCATGCTGTTGCCGGCATCGGTAATCCGGGGCGCTTCTTTGATACACTGCGCAACGTTGTCGGGATGGAGCCGCTGGAGCATCCCTTTGCGGATCACCATGCATATAGCGCAGAAGACTTTTCCTTTGCCGATGAGCTTCCGGTTGTGATGACCGAAAAAGACGCGGTTAAGGCGGTAAAACTGAATAACATTGAAGGCTGGTACCTTGAGGTATCAGCGACGTTGCCATCTAGCTTTGAGGCAGCGTTATTGAACAAACTCGACTCGATTTCCCATACGGTAGAAAGTAATGGATAAAAAACTGATTGAGATGCTGGTGTGCCCGGTATCAAAAGCCCCTTTAGAGTGGAACGCGGAAACTCAGGAACTGATCTGTCGCGCCAGTGGTCTGGCATACCCAGTTCGTGATGGTATTCCGGTGATGCTGGAAGAGGAAGCGCGTAAGCTGACGCTGGAAGAGCGTGAGCGCAAGTAATTTCTGTCACCGAACCATGACCAGACTGAGAGATACCCTATGAGCTTTACCGTCATTATCCCTGCCCGCTATGCATCAAGTCGTTTACCCGGTAAGCCATTGGCGGAGATCGCTGGCAAGCCGATGATCCAGCACGTCTACGAGCGCGCACTGGAAAGTGAGGCTGAGCGTGTGATTGTTGCCACGGATGATCAGCGTATCGCCGATGTGGCTGCGGGTTTTGGTGCTGAGGTCTGCATGACCTCCCCGGATCACCCGTCCGGTACTGACCGTCTGCAGGAGGTAGTGAAGCTGCAGGGCTTCTACGCCGACGATATCGTGGTGAATGTGCAGGGTGACGAGCCGCTAGTTCCGCCGCGCATTATCAACCAGGTGGCGCACAATCTGAAAGCTGAGCCGGATGCCAGCATCGCTACCCTGAGTGAGCCGATCGAAGATATTAATAGTCTGATGAATCCGAATGTGGTGAAAGTCGTCAGTGATGTGCGTGGTAAGGCGCTCTATTTCAGTCGTGCACCGATGCCGTGGCCGCGTGATCAGTTTAGTGATCCCGAAGCCCGTAACACCATGCCGGAAGGTTTCTCCTGGCAGCGCCATATCGGTATCTATGCGTATCGCGTTAAGTTGCTGAACGACTTCGTAACCTGGCCGCCAGCGCCGCTGGAGGAAACTGAGTGCCTGGAACAGCTACGTGCGATGTGGAATGGTGCCGGGATTCATGTTGCGGTGGCGGATGAGTTGCCTCCAGCGGGTGTGGATACGCAGGAAGACCTTGACCGCTTGCGTGCATTGATGGAGAAAGCCTGATGGCACGTGTGCTCTTTGTCTGCCTCGGCAATATCTGCCGCTCACCGACTGCTCACGGTGTGTTTCATCAGCGTGTTGATGCTTCTGGTTTGGCGCACCGTATTGAGGTGGATTCGGCGGGTACCGCGGCTTATCACATAGGTAAGGCGCCGGACCAACGCTCGGTCAGTGCCGCTCAGCGTCGTGGTTACGATCTGTCGCCATTGCGTGCTCGTCAGGTTGAGGCTTCCGACTTCGGAAGCTTCGATTACATATTGGCGATGGACCACAGCAATCTGGCCAATCTTGAGCGTGTGTGTCCTGCTGATTACAAGGGACACCTGGGGCTGTTTCTCGATTTCGCCGATTGCAGCGAGGTGGAGGTGCCGGATCCCTATTACGGTGGCGCCGACGGTTTCGGGCATGTGCTGGATCTGGTGGAGGCGGCGTCTGATGGGTTGCTGGGTCATATTCGCCAGGAGATCGCGGATTGATTCATCCCCAAGAAAATGCCGATCTCACCGCGCTGAATAGCTTTGCCTTTGAGGCGCGGGCGCAATACCTTATCGACATCGAGCAAGAGTCTGATATCGCTGACGCAGTGGCGTTTACTGAGCAAAAACAGCTACCGCTGATTGTGTTTGGTGGCGGCAGTAATCTGATTCTCGATCCCTTTCTGCCTGCGGTTGTTATTCGGTTTGCACGTGAGGGTTACCGCAAGCTTTCCGAGACTGATGCCGATGTGTTGGTTGAGGTTGAGGCAGGGCATAACTGGCATCAGTTGGTGCTGGCTATGGCGCGGGAGGGGTGGCATGGTCTGGAGAACCTTGCGTTGATCCCCGGAACGGTGGGTGCGGCTCCAGTGCAGAATATCGGCGCCTATGGTGTCGAGTTGAAAGATCGTTTTGTTTCCCTCACTGCATTTGATCAGGAAAGCAGGCACTTTGTAGAGCTGTCAGCAGAGCAGTGTAACTTTGCCTATCGCAACAGTATCTTCAAGTCAGAGTGTCCTGGGCGCTATATCATTTCTCGTGTGCGCTTCCGTCTCAGTAAAGAGTTTGTACCCTTACTGGGATATGGTGGACTGCGTCAGGCGCTGGATGGGGCACGGCCAACCGCAGAGGCGGTGTTGCAGACCGTTGTATCTGTACGTCAGTCTAAACTGCCTGATCCGGCAGTGATTGGTAATGCGGGCAGTTTCTTTGAAAACCCTATCATCCCTGATGAGCAGTTTGCGCAACTGAAAACCCGTTTTCCAGATGTTGTCGCCTTTGCGGACCGCCCCGGCTACACCAAGCTGGCGGCTGGTTGGTTGATCGACCAGGCCGGATGGAAGGGGTATCGTCAGGGTGCTGTTGGTGTCTATGATAAGCAAGCGTTGGTGCTGGTTAACCACGGCGGCGGTGATGCGAAGGCGCTGATGGCATTGGCGGCTGAGATACAGCGCTCTGTAGCTGAGCGATACGGTGTGAATCTTGTGCCTGAGCCAAGGCGTTACCCAAAGCCGTCAGTTTAGCTGAATAGGTTTTGGTAAACGGGCAATAAAAAACCGCGCAGTTGCGCGGTTTTTTATTGCCTGGGGAAAAGAGCGGGCTTATGCCTGCTCTTCACCTTTTTCAGCTGCTTCCTTCTGGCGACGGCGAATCTCGCGTGGGTCGTTAGCCGCGCGGCTTGCGCGACGGCGACGGCGAGGACGCTCTTCGCTGGCAGGTGCTGGCGTAGCTTCTTCAGATGCTTCCTTGGCTTCTTCAGTAGCAGGTTCTTCAGCTGCTTCTGCAGATGCAGTCTCCGCTGCTTCTTCAACCGTAGTTTCAGCTTCAGAAGTCGCTTCTTCTGCGGGCTTCTGCTCAGCTTCGGCTTCGGCTTCAGTTTCGCCTGCTTCTTCGCTTGCTGCTGGAGCTTCGGCGGATTCAGTGTTTGCTGCTTCGGAGCTCACTTCAGCATTCTCTGCTTCGGCTGCTTCTTCAGTCACTGCAGGTTGTTCTGCTTCTGCTTCGTCTGTGGTTGCCTCGGCAGCCTCGTCCTGTGCAGGTGCTTCGGCTTGCTCCTGTTCAGTGGTCTCTGCTGGCGCTTCAGCGTCTGCAGTTACTTCAGAGGCTTCGGCGCTCTTCTCGGCTTCAGCTTCTTCGCCTTTCGCGTCCTGAGCTTCTGCTGCAGGCTCTTCAGTGGCTTCAGTCGTGCTTTCTTCAGCCGCTTCCTCGCTAGTAGTTTGCTCGGTTGCTGTTTCCGCTTCGGCAGAGGTGTCGCTATCTGCTGCTTCAGTGGTAGCTTCCTCGACAGTCTCGGTGGAGGCTTCGATAGCTACTTCTGCTTCCGGAGCTGCGGTTGCTTCAGCTGCTTTGTCTGCTTCAGGTGCAGCCTGTACTTCGGTGGCGTCTGCCTGCTCTGCATTTGCTACCACTTCAGTTTTTGCAGCTTCAGGGGCAGCGACTTCAGCAGCGTTCTCTGCCACTTCAGCTGTTGTTTCTGCAGCTGCGTCGGTTGCTACTGGTGCGGAACGCTTAGCGCTACGCTCGCCACCGCGACGACGGCGACCGCGACGGCGTGGGTTGCGTGGTGCTTCCTCGCTCTTCTCTTCGCGCTTACTTTCGCTCTGTTCGGCGTCAGTTGCTTTCGCTTCGCGCTGCTCAGTGGTTGCTGCAGTGCGCTCGTCATTGTCCTTGCGGCTCTTTCGACGACGTCGGGACTTAGGTTTGTCAGATTTCTCTTCCTGTACCAGTGGCTGATCCGGTTCAGGCTGAATGGTGATGATCTCGTCGCTGTCTTTGCGCTGTGAGCGGCGACGGTCATCACGGCGACGACCGCGTTTCTGGCCCTGTTTGCGACCGGAAGAGCGGCGTGCATCCTTCTTCTCAGGTTTGCTTTCAGCTTCTTCTTTCTGTGGTTCTTCTTCGGTGCTGCTGCTAGCGCCGCCGAACAGGCTGCGGAACAGGCGGGTGAAGAACGACTCTGAAGGTTTGCTTTCTGCGGCAGGGGCTGCCGGAGCTGCTTTCGCTGCAGGCTTAGCAGGTTCTTCCTGTTCTGTTTCCTGAGGTGCTGGTTTTGCTGGTGCTACAGAACGGACAGCAGCGACCTCGCGAGGAGCGACAGTTTTGGTGCTTGCTTCTACCTCTGGCAGAACCTCTTCCGGTTCTGGCTGCAGGGTGTAGCTAGCATCGTTGGTGGTCGCAACAGTGTGGTCGTCACGCAGGCGAACGACTTCGTAGTGCGGCGTTTCCATGTTTGGATTCGGCACGATTACAACGCGTACGTTGTGACGCAGTTCGACGTCGTGTACCGCGTGGCGCTTCTCGTTCAGCAGGAAGGTTGCCACGGTTACCGGCAGGATTGCGCGGATCTGAGCGGTACGATCCTTGGCAGACTCCTCTTCGATCAGGCGCAGGATAGACAGTGCCAGGGATTCGGTGTCACGGATAGTGCCCTGGCCGGAACAGCGTGGACATACAACGCCACGGCTTTCTGCCAGTGATGGGCGCAGGCGCTGACGGGACATCTCCAGCAGGCCGAAGCGGGAGATGCGGCCGGTCTGTACGCGGGCGCGGTCCAGTTTCAGTGCGTCACGCAGGCGGTTTTCCACCTCGCGCTGGTTCTTGATCGGCGTCATATCGATGAAGTCGATCACGATCAGGCCGCCGATGTCACGCAGGCGTAGTTGGCGCGCGATTTCGTCTGCAGCTTCCAGGTTGGTGTTCAGAGCGGTCTCTTCGATATCGCCGCCACGTGTAGCACGTGCGGAGTTGATATCGATGGATACCAGTGCTTCGGTTGGGTCGATAACGATAGAACCGCCGGATGGCAGTTTAACTTCGCGCTGGAACGCTGTTTCGATCTGAGTTTCGATCTGGAAGCGGTTGAACAGAGGCGTCTGCTCAGCGTAGTGCTTGATCTTCTGTTCGTAAGACGGCATTACCTGAGTGACGAAGTTTTTCGCATCGTTGTATACCGCTTCGTCGTCGATCAGTACTTCGCCGATATCTGCGCGCAGGTAATCGCGGATAGCGCGAATAACTACGTTGCTCTCCTGATAGATCAGGAAAGGAGCTTTACGGGATTCTACTTCTTTGATCGCTTTCCACAGCGTTGCCAGGTAGTCCAGGTCCCACTGCAGTTCTTCGGTGGAGCGGCCAATGCCCGCTGTACGGACGATGATGCCCATCTTGTCCGGGATATTCACACCATCCAGGGCTTCTTTCAGCTGGGTACGGTCGCTGCCTTCGATGCGACGGGAGATGCCGCCAGCGCGAGGGTTGTTTGGCATCAGGACCAGGTAACGGCCTGCGAGGCTGATAAAGGTAGTCAGCGCTGCACCTTTGTTACCACGCTCCTCTTTGTCTACCTGAACGATAACCTCGGTGCCTTCACGTACAACATCTTTGATGTTTGGGCGGCTGCCGCGCTCAGGCTGCTTGCTGAAGTACTCGCGGGAGATCTCTTTCAGAGGGAGGAAGCCGTGACGTTCTGCGCCGTAGTCGACAAACGCAGCTTCAAGGCTTGGTTCAACGCGGGTGATACGACCCTTGTAGATGTTGGCTTTTTTCTGTTCGCGGGATCCGGATTCGATATCCAGATCGTACAGGCGCTGGCCATCAACCAGCGCTACGCGCAACTCTTCCGGCTGAGTTGCGTTGATTAGCATTCTTTTCATGGGTTTGAACGTTCTCTATTGGGAACGTTGTTCAAACACGCTGTCCGTGAGGCGCCATGGGCGCAGAATCCTGTCCTGTAAGGCTTAGGCTGTCATCGATTGTGCACGGGGCCACACGTGTTAAGGGCGCGCCAGAGCACAACTGCTAACGCCACACAGGGTATATACGCTGTGTGGTCCATTTCATATTGTTGACCTGCCTTTCAGCAATCGGCTGATGGCATGGCTAAGCCTATCGGTGGAGGAAACTCTGGCCTATGTTCTTTTTCTGATTTGTTGTGGCTGCCTTATCGGCAGGTTCCTGGCCAAAGTGCGTCTCCACCTCCGACCGGACCTTTTACAAAGGCCAGTGGAATGAAAAACGTTCCGAATTGTATAAATTCGTTTTCTACATCATTTGCGAGGCGGGCCTGATCAAGCGCCTGATACTTAGTTATTCACATGAATTGGCAACTTGTCGAATAAAGTAAAGCCATTCGCCTACAGCAGCGCTAGAATATAGCAGCTTAACCCCTAAGCATCAATTCGGCGTGGTGTACACCAATTCATTCATATGTCAGAAAAATCCAGTGGTAACAACGTATCCGTAAGGTTTGTCGAGATAGCAGACGACCTGGACGGACAGCGTATCGATAATTTCCTGCGCACCGAACTCAAAGGCGTTCCAAAAAGTTTGATCTATCGCATTCTCCGTAAGGGGGAGTTGAGGGTTAATAAAAAACGCGTAAAACCGGAGTACCGTTTGCAGGGGGGCGATCTGGTGCGTATCCCTCCTATCCGTGTCGCGGAGCGCAGCGAGGCGCCGAAGCCGTCCGATGGTCTGCAGAAAACGCTGGAAGGCGCGATTCTGTATGAAGATAAAGACATCATCGTGGTGAACAAACCCTCTGGCCTGGCAGTACACGGTGGTAGCGGCGTAAGTCTGGGCCTGATTGAGGCGTTTCGACAGATCCGTCCGGAGTGTAAGTTTCTGGAGCTGGTGCACCGTCTTGATCGCGATACGTCCGGATGTATCATGATCGCCAAAAAACGTAGCGCGCTTAAGTTTATGCATGAAGCGTTGCAGCGCAGTCGTATTACCAAAATTTACAATGCCTTGGTGGATGGCTCCTGGCCGGAACGCAAACGCCGTATCGACGCGCCGTTGCGTAAAAACGAACTCCGCTCAGGTGAACGAGTGGTCAGGGTGCAGGCTGATGGCAAACAATCCCTCACCGAATACAAGGTGCTGCAGCGTTTTGGTAAGCAGGCGACGCTGGTAGAGGCACGGCCCATTACCGGACGTACTCACCAGATCCGTGTTCACTGCCAGTTTGCGGGCCATCCGATCATCGGCGACGACAAATACGGGGTTGATGAGGTGAACCGCTATATGAAAACGGTGGGTTTCCGTCGGCTTTTCCTGCATGCAGCGGAGCTGCGTATTCCTCTGCCAGCAGGTGGGCGCATGGTGATTAAAGCGCCATTGGAGAAACAACTTGTCAGTGCAATGAATGCGCTGGATGCACAATAAGACAGTTTATAGGCTGAACCGATGTCTGAAATGATCAGCAATGATGCTCTTTTTTCCGCCGCAGAACGTGTAATCAGTGAAGGCGGCATACCAACACTGGATGTAATTGCAGAAGCCCTGGGCTGTGATCCGCAAGAACTGCAGGAGCCCTACACACAGTGGTGGGCGTTGATGTCCAGCCGCATGCGCAGCGGTGCGCGTACGCAGGAAGTTGTGGTTCCCGATGTGCCGGACACAATTAATGCCGCGTTTTCACGTATCTGGAATGAAGCGTTGCATGAAGCATACGATCGCTTCAGACAGGAGCGCCGCAATCAGAGCGTGGGGGACCAGGAAAATCAGCGTCATCAGGAAGAGGAGCTTTTGCGTGCTCGCGCCAGCCTGGATGAGATGGAAGATCGCTACCGTGCTCAAATCGAGGTGACTAGTAACACTGAGGTTCAGGTCAAAGCGCTGGAAGCTGAAGTGAAAGCGCTGAAAGCGAGCCTTGAGTCCGAAACTGGCCAGCGTAAGGATGCCGAACACAAGGTGTCGGAGCTGGATCAGGAGATCGCACACCTGCACCGCTCGCTGGATGAATCCCGTCGCACCTTTGAACAGCGTCTGAAAGATGAGCAGCGCACCGCACTGGATACGGTCAGCAAGTCTGAAGCCGATGTGCGTTATTACCGCAGCTCATTGGAAAAGGTGCGTGAAGAAAGCGGTAAGAAAGAATCCGCTTTGACCAAATCCATCCATGATCTTAAGGCGGAGTTGGCAAAGCGTGAGGTGAAGATCGACAGTCATCAGACGCAGATCAGAAGCCTGGAGGGTGAGCTGAAGTCGGTAAGCCAGGAGCACGCCAGCCTTAGCCGTGATATCTCCAAGCTGAACAGCAATGTGTTGTCCGAATCCAACAAGAACAAACGCCTGGAAGAGAAGGTGGTTTCCTTGCAGGAGGAGCTGCGTGCAGCTCAGCAGAAGAAGATTGCGACCAGCAATGAAGCAGCAAGACGCGAAAACGCACTTCGTACTCAGTTGAGTGAACGTGAAGAGGAATTAATGCGCATACGCGCGCGAAATACTACGCTTGAAAAGCGGGTCATTACCTTGGATGAAGAGGTTCGTCGCGCCAAGTCCTTGTAATAACGCTACTCAATTTATGCTTTACTGTTATAATGAAAGAGCTGTTAATTACAAAATGATTTGTTTTTTCCTCTGGGAGTAAATTATGAAACTGCAGCAACTTCGCTATATCTGGGAGGTTGCCCGACACGATCTGAACGTTTCGGCAACGGCGCAAAGCCTGTATACATCACAGCCAGGCATTAGTAAGCAGATCCGTTTACTCGAGGATGAATTGGGCGTTGAGGTGTTTGCCCGCAGTGGTAAACACCTGACCCGTGTGACGCCAGCTGGACAGGCGATTCTGGGCGTTGCAGGCGATATTCTGCAGAAAGTTGAGAGTATCAAGCAGGTTGCGCAGGAGTTCAGTGATGAGAAAAAGGGCAGTCTCGCGGTAGCGACTACCCATACACAGGCTCGTTATGCGTTGCCGCCGACCATCACCAACTTTATCAAGCAATACCCGGACGTTTCCCTGCACATGCATCAGGGTACGCCGATGCAGATCTCTGAGATGGCTGCAGACGGTACCGTCGACTTTGCTATCGCAACGGAAGCGCTGTCGCACTTCAGCGATCTGATCATGATGCCGTGTTACCGCTGGAACCGTTCCGTGGTTGTGCCTAAGGATCACCCGTTGGCGCAGGTCTCTAAACTGACCCTGGCCGATGTGGCTGCATACCCTATTGTGACCTACGTATTTGGATTTACCGGTCGTTCCAAGCTGGACGATGCGTTCCAGCGTGAAGGTCTGGATCCTAAGGTAGTATTCACGGCGGTAGACTCCGACGTGATCAAAGCGTATGTGCGTCTCGGCCTGGGTGTGGGCATCATCGCCACCATGGCGTATGAAGAGAACATCGACAGCGATCTGGTTGCCCTGGATGCGAGTCATCTGTTCGAGTCCAGCACCACCAAGATCGGTTTCCGTAAAGGCACCTTCCTGCGCGGGTACATGTACGACTTTATTGAGCGCTTTGCGCCGCACCTGACACCGGATGTGGTTCGTCAGGTTCAGTCAGCCAGCAACCGTGCCGAGATCGATGAGATCTTTGCCGATCAGGAGCTGCCGGATCTATAAACCGGCGGATCTTTATCCGATAAACAGAAAAGGAGGCGTTAAGCCTCCTTTTTTCTTTTTGAGCACGTTGATCAGCCGTTGAGGTCAAACGCCTGCGCCAGTTTTTCATAGCTTTGACGACGTTTTTCAAATTCGTGGGTAACGGCAACCACGATAATCTCATCCACATCGTAGAATGCGGCTTGTTCCTCCAGTTGCGTCCGGCACTGTTCCGGGGTACCGGTCACCATCGCATTGCGGGTTACGGTAAACTCCTCTTGCGCCGCAGGTGAGAGTTTCTTAAACAGATCCAGGCACTCTGCCGGTGGACGAATCCCTTCACGTACCCCCTGAGCGGCCATCACCTTCCAGTAGGTGTGGCTGGAGGCCAGAAACTCAGCTTCCTCTTTGCTATCGGCACAGATCACCGCACTGGAGATCATCGCTTGTGGCGTCTGCATCGGGCTGCCTGGACGAGGTTTGAACATACGGCGGTAGTTGCTGATAATCTCTGCTGGCCGTTCGTGGGTGCCGATAAACAGGGCCAGTACAAAACCGACGCCGTAGCTGGCGGCAAGTTCGATGCTGCCGGCGGCGGAACCCAGAGTCCAGAGTTCCGGCGAGCCGCTATCGCTTGGGGTAACCTGCAGGCCGCCAAACAGATGCTCGTCGGGGATTTTATTGTCGGCAAATCCTACCAGTGCTTCGACTAGCTCCGGATAGCGTTCCGGTCCGACCGGCTGGTGGGGGTGCGCCAGCGCGCGGCTTGGCAGGGCCGCACCGCCGGGTGCGCGGCCAAAGCCCAGATCGATACGGCCGGGATAGAAGGCTTCCAGGGTACGGAATACTTCGGCGACTTTGTAGGGGCTGTAGTGGGAGAGCATGATGCCGCCGCTGCCAACCTTAATGCGGTCGGTGCAGGCCGCGATCTGGCCCATTACGATCTCCGGGCAGGGGCTGGAGTAGCTTGGCGTTGCGTGGTGTTCGGCCACCCAGTAACGGTGATAGCCCAGCTTGTCGGCCGTTTTTGCCAGTTCCAGTGTGCACTGCAGGCCATAGGTCTGGCTGTTGGTTTCGTGGGCTGGGGATTGATCGACGACGCTCAGTTTTATGTTACTCATTGTGCAAGCTCCGCTTGTTCGATCGCATACTGGGCGATCTCCAGATCCTGTTCTGCGCTGCCACCAGAGATGCCGATCGCACCGATCTGAACGTCTGCAGACTTAAGGGGGGCGCCGCCGGGAAACGCCGCAAGTAAGCCGTTACTGAGTTCCATACCGGTCAGTTCGGCGTCTCGGATCAGCTGGCCGAAATCGCCCGTTGGCAGCGGGAAGAGGGCAGAAGTGCGGGCCTTTTTCAGGGCGACATCGATAGAACCCAGAAACGCCCCATCCATGCGCTGGAAGGTGATCAGGTGGGCGCCGCTGTCTACGATCGCAATACATACGTTGATGCCGATCTGTTGCGCTTTTATAGTAGCTTGCTCAACTAACTGCTGAGCCTTTTCAGAGGTTAGTGTCATAGTGTCTGGTCCAGTTTTTTCAGTCGGTAGGCAAGCGTTGGGCGAGAGATGCCCAGCACGCGTGCGGCTTCAGAGACATTGCCGTTGGCAGCGGTCAAGGCGTGTTCGATGACGCGGTTCTCAATCGCTTCCATCGAACCGCACTCCTCAAGTGCTGCATCGATCCATTCGCTTTGTGGAATATCAGCGACCTCACCCTCGTCGTCGATCAAGTGCCCTTCAGAGGAAACAGTCTGGCTGTCGTTCATCTCCAGCTTCGGAAACAGCGAGTGGGCGCTTATGGTGTCGTCGTTATCGGTCAGGATCAGGCCGCGTTCGATCAGGTTTTCCAGTTCTCGCACGTTGCCCGGCCATTCGTAGTTCATCATGGCGCGCATCGCCATGTCAGAGAGGCCCGCGGTGCGTTTGTTGTAGTAGGCCTGATATTTCTCCATGAAGTGGGCGACCAGCAGCGGGATATCCTCCCGGCGCTCACGCAACGGTGGGATGTTGATCGGATACACGTTCAGGCGGTAGAACAGGTCAGCACGGAAACGTCCTTCGGCAACGGCGTCTTCCAGCGATTCGTTGGTTGCGGCAACCACCCGGATATCCAGTTTGCGGGTGGTGGTATCACCCACGCGCTCAAATTCGCCTTCCTGCAATACACGCAACAGCGTAGCTTGGGCGCGAGGGGTAAGTTCAATCACCTCGTCCAGGAAGATGGTGCCGCTGTCGGCACGCTCAAAACGCCCCTGACGTGTCTGGGTGGCACCGGTATAGGCACCGCGCTCAGCACCGAAAAGTTCCGATTCGATCAGATCCGGCGGGATTGCAGCGCAGTTAACGGCGACAAACGGCTTGTCTGCCCGCTCGCTGGCAGAGTGGATCCCCTTGGCAACGAGCTCCTTACCCACGCCGGTTTCCCCCAGCAGCAGTACGGTGACTTTACCGGGTGCCGCCTTGTGGGCCAGTTTGCAGACCTGATTGTATGCTGCTGAACGACCGCGGAAGTTACCCAGCGTGGATTCAGAATCGATCTTATGGCGCAGCACCGAGATCTGGGATTGCAGCTCGTACAGCTCTTCAATGATCGGTGCGCTGGAGAAATACTTGCGATACTCTTCGACATCCTCCCACTCCTCGGCAGGACGGCCGACAAACATACACTGTTCGTCGCCACAGCCGCGGCAGGTCATCTCCTTAAAGAGGATTTCGCGACCGAGCAGTGTTGAGGTGTAGGCGCTGGCATGTCCAACCAGCGACCAGCAGGCGGGTTCATCCAGCATGCCCAGTTCGCTGCGGAACATCTCCGCTTCGTAGGAATCGTGCAGTAGGTATTCGGCATAGAAGTGGCCGCACTCCTCATCGAATTGCAGGGTACAGTCGTCGATACGTACCATGCCTTTGAGTGCGTGCAGGTTAAAACCGGTGCGCAGCAGCTCCAGTTTGTCATCACTGTCTGCCAGCTTCATCGCCAGCTGCGCGTCTTTTTTGCCGAGGCTGTAACCCAGGCGCATAAAGAAACCTTTGGCGCGTTCCAGTCCTACGGTTTCAATCTGTTCTTTTCGGAAATCTGCCAGCGCGCCGAGCTGAAGTAGCAGGACGCGTTGCTCCTCAAACCAGATCTTGCCGTCGTTGTTCTGAAAGCGGATCTGACGGCTAAGCTGGTGGGTATCGCTGGTAACTGGAATATCCATTGCGTGTCCACGGTTTCATCTGAGGTTTGATTATGATTCTATTAAATTTCGTATTTAAAATTTATCGGTGTCACCGGGAAGTTAAATCCCGGATGTGGGATTTGTGATGGACTTCCAGAATCTTTTTATCTTTATCAAGGTGTTAGAGAAGGGCAGCTTTCTGGCGGCGTCGGAAGCGCTGTCGATGCCAACCTCAACTGTGAGCCGCCGGGTGCAGCAGCTGGAGGAGAGTCTCGGCTATCGCTTGCTGCATAGAAGTTCACGGCGACTGGGGTTAACAGAAGCGGGGGAGCTCTTTTATCGCCGTTGCCAACCGCTATTTTCCGAGCTTGAGCTGGCGACAATTGAACTGGACGGAGCGCTGACCTCTCCCTCGGGGGAGTTACGTGTCACCGCCCCGGTCTCTCTGGCCAACGAGGTGCTCAACGGCTGGTTCTTCGAGTTCATGGAGCTGCATCCTAATATCCGTCTGGAGATGCTGCTGGTGAACCGTAATATCGATCTGATCGATGAGGGGATCGATATCGCTTTCCGTGTGGGGGATATCAAGATTAAGGACTGGGTGGGGCGCAGTCTCTTCCACTCCCGTTTTACACTGTGTGCCAGCCCCGGTTTTGTTGCGCAGCATCCCGGCCTTGAGCATCCATCCGATCTGGCGGATCTGCCGCTGATTATTCCACGGCGTTCCCCGTTGTGGCGTTTCCGTCATGCTGACGGCGGTCTCTATGAGTTCAGCGGTGAGGCACGGTTGCGGGTTGATGAGTTGCGAACCGCGGTGAAGGCGGTGAGCGCCGGGTTGGGGATAGGTAATCTGCCCAACTATGTATTGCGTGAAGGTTTAGGTAATGGAGAGTTAGTGCCTCTGTTGCCGGAGTGGCAATCGGAGGGGCGTGACGTACAGATGTTGTATCCTCACCGTAAGTATCTGCCGGCAAAAGTGCGGCTGTTTATAGAGTTTATTATGGAGAAAGTTGAGCTGCATAAAACAGAGCTTGGCGAGTAGAGGGTTTATCCCTGCTTGCCGTTGCATGCACCGGGGAGAGAGGGTACATTGGCGCGCAAACTATTATTATATTTTGCCTATTGTTGGAGGAGTCCCTGTGGAACTCGCATGTCTTGACCTGGAAGGTGTTCTGATTCCTGAAATCTGGATCGCCTTTGCCGAAGAAACCGGCATCGAAGAGCTGAAAGCTACTACCCGCGATATCCCTGATTACGATGTCCTGATGAAGCAGCGTCTGCGTATTCTGGACGAACACGGTCTGACCCTGCCGCAGATTCAAGACACTATCAGCCGCCTGTCCCCACTGGAAGGTGCGCGTGATTTTATCGATTGGCTGCGTGAGCGCTACCAGGTTGTAATCCTGTCCGATACCTTCTACGAGTTCGCTGCACCGCTGATGAAACAGCTGGGTTACCCAACATTGCTGTGCCATAAGCTGGAAGTCGATGGCGAAGGTCGCATCACCGACTACACCCTGCGTCAGCGCGATCCTAAGCGTCAGTCTGTACGTGCGTTCCAGCTGCTGAACTACCGTGTAGTTGCAGCGGGTGATTCTTACAACGACACCACCATGCTGAAGCAGGCAGAACAGGGTATTCTGTTCCACGCGCCAGACAACGTGATTGAAGAGTTCCCTCAGTTCCCGGCGGTTCACACCTTCGAAGAGCTGAAAAAAGAGTTCATCAAAGCAAGTAACCGCGACCTGAGCCTGTAAGGGATCAGCGTAAGTAAGGTTAAATCTCTGCTTAAAAAGCCACCCTGACCGGTGGCTTTTTACGTTCTACCAGATCTTTAAATTAGCCCTGTTATGTCATCCGATTCCATCTCCCTACCGATCGATAAAATTCACTCACAGTTTCTGCAGCAACTGAGCAATCAGCATCTGGTTGTCGCTGCTGCGACCGGCTCTGGTAAATCGACGCGCCTGCCGCTGTGGGCGAAAAAGAATGGGCGGGTGCTGGTGATCGAGCCGCGCCGTGTCGCCTGTACCGCATTGGCAGGATTTGTAGCGCAGTTGGATGGCACCGGGGTTGGAGAGGGTGTGGGTTATGCGATCCGTTTTGATAACCGCTATCGACAGACAACCGACGTGGTATTCGTCACTCCCGGTGTAGCATTGCGCTGGTTTTCGGAGGATAAACTGGCGACTTTTACCACGGTGATTCTGGATGAGTTCCATGAGCGGCGCTGGGATACCGATCTGCTGCTGGCGTTGCTGAAACAGCGCGCCCAGCACCGTCTGGTGCTGACCTCGGCAACCCTGAATGCCAACCGGCTTGCCGGGTATCTGGGAGCAGAGATTCTGGAAGCGGAAGGACGTAACTTCCCGGTTGAGCTGTCGTATCGTGCGAAAGAACCCCAGCAGATGCCCGCAATTCAGCATATCGAGCAGCGGATTGCAGAGGCGGTAAAAGCGCTGGTGGCGCAATATGCCGGTGACGTGCTGGTCTTTCTACCGGGGCGTAAGGAGATCCAGCAGGCTCAGGCTGCCCTGAAAGACGTCGATGCGGAACTGATCCCACTGCACGCCTCGGTGGGCGAAAAGGAGCAGAAGCGTGCCCTGACTCAGAGCGAACGGCGACGCATTATCCTGGCGACCAACGTGGCGGAAACCTCGCTGACCATCCCCGGAGTGACGTTGGTGGTGGATTCCGGTCTGGAGCGGCGCACCCATCAGCGCAATGGTCGCACCGTGCTGGGGTTGCATCCGATATCCAAAGCCAGTGCCGAGCAGCGGCGCGGGCGTGCCGGGCGTATGGCGCCGGGTATCTGCGTGCGCTTGTGGGGCGAACATGCGCCGCTGGAGATGGCGACACCGCCGGAGATCAAACGCGAAGAGCTGACCGAGTTGGTACTTGCCGCCGCCAGTGCAGGTGTGCGTGCGAGTGACCTGGCGTTTGCTGATCCGTTACCGGAAAAATCGTTGGCGATCGCCAATGAAAAACTGCGTCAGATGGCGGCGCTGGATGCGCACGGAAAAATCACGGCTCACGGTGAAGCGCTCTTCCCACTGCCGATCGATACCCAGTTTGCCCACCTGATCACTGCGATGCCTGATGCTCTGACGAAAGGCGCGATGGTGGATCTGGTGGCGGCGCTTAGTTTGGGTGCTCGCTGGTTGCGTTTGCCTAAGTCTGAGCAGGGATTGCTTGCGGTGCAGGCGTGGTTGCCGACAGGTTGTGACGCGCTCACACTCGTCGCAGCATTAAGAGGACCGGTACCCGAAGAGGTGCAGGTCGATCAGCCCGTACGCAAAGAGGCGCGTCGCTTGTCTTTGCAGATCCGTGAAGCGCTTGGGCTGGGCAAGATTCCGGAATCGATCGATTTCGACCGGGGTGCCTGGTTGGCTGCTGTGATAAAGGCGCAGCCGTCGCTGGCGTTTGTCCGCCGTATAAAGAGGCGTAGCGCGATGGGGAATGGCTACAGTGAGATCACTGTGGGTGAACAAAGTCGCTTGTTAGAAAGTGCCGAGGCGGCCATCGTATTTGATGATTACAGCATGCCGGGGCGGGGTACGCGGCAAACGCTGACCATAGGTACTTGTCTTGCACCGGTGTCTTTTAAGCTGCTGGCTGACGCGGAGTTGGGTGAGCGGACACTAGGACGGGTTCATTATGATAAGGGTGTTGTAAGTGTCGAGCAGCAGCGGGTCTATGTAGAGAGGGTAATCGATCAGGCGGAAGTCTCTCCCGAGGGTGAGGCCGCACGGCAGGCGCTCGCCAACCTGATCATGGCCAACCGTATCTGCAAAGGTGTCGCTGAGAAGCTAAAGCAGGACCTTGAGGCGTGGGCACTTTTTGTGGCCCTCGGTGAGGCCGAACAGCAGGGTTTGGATGCCCAGGGTGTAAGTGATCCTGAGCAGTGGCTGATTGAGCGCCTCGCCTTGTTGGGGGTCGAATCCGCTGAAGATATGGAACTTGTCGACGATTCGGACCTCCATTTTGAAGGGATACCCGATTGGCAGCGTGAGAAATTTGATGAGAAATACCCGCAAACGCTGACGCTCGGTGATTTGCGTTGCGTTGTGCATTATAAGGTGCCGGGCAAACAGGTGATCGTCGAAAAGGTTGGAGGCTTGCGCAAGGATGATCCCAAACGCTGGGAGTTTCCGGTGTGGTCGGGT
Source organism: uncultured Marinobacterium sp. (assembly GCA_947501565.1). GTDB lineage: Bacteria > Pseudomonadota > Gammaproteobacteria > Pseudomonadales > Balneatricaceae > Pontibacterium. Next base: position 136,604 of record CANMWJ010000009.1, on the reverse strand, counting down.
TGGAAGATCCGTTACAAGAAAGCGAGCAGGGTGGTGGATATCCGCTAAGCGGTTTTTACCCGGCTCAGAGAGAGAAAAGAGATGTATTACTTCGCTTACGGTTCCAATATGTCGCTTAAACGCCTGCAGGCGAGGGTGCCCAGCGCACGCCCGGTGGGGCTGGCGCATCTGGAAGCGCACCAGTTGCGGTTCCACAAGCGGGGCAAGGATGATTCGGCCAAGGCAGATGCGTATCTGACCGGCGATTCAAGCGACCGAGTGGTTGGTGTTCTCTTTGTTATCGACCCCGACGAGAAACACCATCTTGATCGTGCTGAAGGGCTTGGCTTTGGTTACGACATTAAAGAGGTGGAGCTGGCCTTTGGTGCGCGTGGCACCATCACAGCCTTCACCTATTTCGCGATCCATATCGATCCTAGTCTCAAACCCTACCATTGGTACAAGCATCACGTGATCAGCGGGGCGAAAGAAGCAGGATTGCCCTTCGACTATCAGCACAAAATCGAACAATTCTCATCTGTGACCGACCCTGATGCTGAGCGCCATGCGCGAGAGATGAATCTCTATAAGAACTAGAGGTTACTCGGGAAGGGGATTGAGGAGGAGAGTAATCCATTACTCGGTCAAGCGCTGATACCTAAAGCCGCGACAAGAATCAGCGGCCGAGGTGATATACCAGAGTGCTGGTGAAACCGAACAAGAACATACCGCCAGAAACGGTCAGATAGGCCAGGCCAAGACGACGAAGCAGCGCGCGCGGGCGCTTCATTTTACTACGATTCATAGATAGCTCCTCATGTAATGCTCGTATGGCAAATCCCTGCCTGTACTGAATGAATTACGAAAAAATGAGCTGTCGATTGTATGTTTTTTGATCAGATTTATCCAGCGACCTTTGTACTATTTTTGATCTGTGTCTGTATCGTCGGAGGGCTGTGCGTCTTCCTGTTCCTCTCGTAACTGGCGGTAGTAGGGCAGTTTGATCGCGTATTCCGCTGCAATCAGCAGGACCGCGACAACCATCAGTGAGATAACAAAGGTCTGGTTGGCTAGCTCTGGATAGACCTTGCCCGGGTTGTCGCTAAACAACGCAAAAAGCCCCAATCCAAGCATCAGTGCGCCAACGGTACCCAGTCGACGGGCGATACGGACTTTTTTAGGAAGTGTCATCTGGTTCAGGTCCCTGTGTGCGGTTTATAAAATCGGGCGCAAGCATAACACGGTAGTAGGTTAAGGGTTATCGATGGTCGTGTTCTGTTTTGCTAACGGATCGGCTAAGCTGGAAACGTTTCCGATATCTGAGAGTTGACGGTTATGAGCAAAAACGTGGTGGATTTCGGCGCCAAACGTGAAGAGGCCCGGCATCGTCGCAAAGAGCAGAACCTGGATGCGATGCAGAAGCGTTTTGAAAAAGCGCTGCCGACCGAAGAGAAAGATCCGAAAAAGAAGCTGCTCAATATCTTCTCGAAGGGCAAACCGAAGAAGTGAGCTAAAGATTGAATGCAGAAAACCCGCCGTGATTTCACTGCGGGTTTTTTGTTTGGGATCACTCGCGTTCGTCGCCAATTCACAAGGCAACCGTAGGTTGGCCAATGCGCAGCATTGCCCAACAATATATCGCGGTGGAAAAGCTTAACTCGGATGCGTGATTCGTTGGGCATCGCTTGAGGCGATGGCCAACCTACCTAAAAGCCGTGTAGGTTGGCGACGAGCGGAGCGACGCCCAGCATATCAATGTGGGGTTAAAGCGTCTCTTCTAAGGCGTGCAGCAGGTTGTTGACCTTGTTGTAGGTCTCTTCGTATTCCATATCGGAAACCGAATCCGCCACGATGCCGCCGCCAGCCCAGCAATGAATCTTGTTGTTCTCGCACAGCAGGGTACGGATGGTAATGCTGGTATCCATGCGGCCACAGAAGCTGATATAGCCGATCGAACCGCAGTAGATGGAGCGGCGGTGGGGTTCCAGCTCGTCAATAATCTCCATCGCGCGGATCTTAGGTGCTCCGGTGATCGAACCGCCCGGGAAGCAGTGCTCCAGCAGATCAATCGGAGAATACTGCTGATCCAGCTGGCCGGTAACCGTGGTCACTAGGTGATGCACGTTGCGGTAACTCTCAACGGCAAACAGGCGCGGTACTTTTACGCTGCCGTGTTCACACACTTTACTCAGATCGTTACGTAGCAGATCAACGATCATCAGGTTTTCGGCCCGGTCCTTGGTCGCGTTGCGCAGCTCCTCTTTCAGTGCGGCATCTTCTGCTTTGTCCGCGGAGCGAGGGCGGGTGCCTTTGATCGGTTTAGTGGTGACCTGACCTTCCTTCACTTCCAAAAACTGCTCCGGTGACAGAGACAGCACCGCGCCCTGTTCTGCGTCTATAAACGCAGAGTAGGGTACCGGGGCTGCTTGTCGCAGCTTTTTATACGCCAGCCAGGGATCGCCTTTGTATCCGCTGCTGAAACGCTGGGCGAAGTTCACCTGATAGCAGTCGCCAGAGTGGATGTAGTGATCGATCTTCGCCAGCGCTTCGTGGTACTGCTGTTCGCTGACGTTGGACTGGAATTTGCCAGTGAGCGAGAACTCGCCAGAACCTAGTTTTTCACAGCGCAGCAGCGCTTCGATTTTGTCGAGTTCTGAATTGTCGACAGTGTCTGCATCCGATACAGCAACCAGCGTACAACGCTCCAACTCGTGATCGACAACCAGCGCCCAGAGGTATACGCCGACGATCATATCCGGGAGTTCGGTGTCTTTTTCTGCCTGTTCCGGCAGGCTTTCCAGTGCACGTCCCAGGTCATAGGAGAAGTGGCCGATCAGCCCGCCGCAGAACGGTAGGTCAGGATCGCTGGTTTCACTGATGTTGTAACGTGCCTGAAGCTCGCGCAGCAGATCGAACGGCTGTGTGCTGTTGTCCTTGCTATAGCTGTAACGGATCTGTTCAGCGGGTGCGGCAGCGATGATATCAAAGCGGCCGTAGGGGCTGAGCGGTCGTCCGCTATCCAGAAAGACAGCGTCGCCCAGATCGCGGATACGCTCGAAGTAGGCGGTACTGTCGGCCAGGTAGGGAAGGGAACGGCGAATGCTCAATGCTGAACTACCTATAATTGTGGCTATACAAGAGGAAACGCGCATTGTAACGGGGCACCGGAGACAAATCGAGTCACCAACACACTCTTATTACGGTAATATTGATGGCTGTTCTTTCACGGTATCTCAGGACTGCGTAACCCATGAACCATCCTTGTTCCATCATCACCCGGCAGCTTCATCTGCCTGATCAGCACATCACCTACCGTCTATATAAGAATCCCAAGATAGAGAGCAGCCGTAAACTGGTGTTGCTGCACGGAGCCGGTGTGGCTGGTGTCGATACCTGGGAAGCTATCGTTGCCTTTCTGGAGCACTGGGGCGAAGTGCTTGTGCCCGATCAGCGTGGAATGGGCGACACGGTGTATCCCGATGGTAAAGAACACCCGTTTGCCGTGCGGGAGCTGGTGGCAGACGTGAATGCGCTGGTGGATCACTTGGGCTGGTGGCAGTTTGATCTGGGTGGTTACTCCATGGGCGGTCTGGTTAGCCTGATCTTTAAACAGCAGCACAGTGACCGTATCGGTAAACAGTTTCTGCTGGAGTCTGCAGTGTTGGATCGGCCCTGCTGGCAAACCACCATTGATTTGCGGCAGCAGTACTCGATGGCGGCGGGGCACCTGCGTCAGGATAACGTGCGCCACGGCGTAGTGAACTTCCTGGATGCGATCTCACCTAACCGCCGTGTGTCGGAGCAGGTAGAAGAGCTGACGATATCCCGCCTGGGACAGCGTCCGGTTGGTTTCGCCAACGCGCTGGAGTGCGTGACCGATGCTATCAACCAGATCGATCGCGATGCTTTGGTCGCCGCACAGGGGGATGTCACCAGTTTTATTGGTGGCAACAGTGTGGATCTGATGCATGAATACCAAAAGGAGCTCGCTGAGCGCCTGCCCAATTGGCATTACTTTATGATGCCAGGTACGGATCACTCCCTGCCGTACCAGAAGCCGCGCCAGATCGCTCGCATCATGAATGCCGAGATGACGCGATTCCTGAATCTTTAAACTGAATTCATATAAAGTCTTTCTATAAGGGCTTACCCGTATATACTGACTACATTGTCGACTTTAATGCTGTTTTTTCTGCCTTCCTTATATTAAGGAAGCTGCTTTCAGCGGAAGAATTTGGAAAAAACGGAACCAAATCATCGGCTTTTGTTGTCAGTCGGCTGAGCGGGCCCCTTTTTGGGTCCGTGAAACCCCCTAGACTTTTGTATGGTGTTGACACTTTTTCGGCAATATTGAGTTGACGCTCCTTTTTTTGGGGGCTATCGTTACATTACTTCAAGATTGTCGACAATCTTCAATCTGAAAAGGGTTGTTATGACACAGAAAGCCGCAGTAACTCCGTTTGAGCCAGAATCACGCACATTAGCGGATCGCGTATGCGAAAAGATCGTTGATGCCATCGTGATGGGAGACATCCCGCCGGGTCACAAAATCAGTGAACCTGAACTGGCACGAACCTACGGCATCAGCCGTGGCCCACTCCGTGAGGCGATCCGTCGTCTGGAAGGCTATCGGTTGGTAGAGCGCAAACCGCATGTTGGTGCGCGCGTTGTCAATTTGTCGGCAAAGGAACTGATAGAGATCTATCACGTCCGTGAAGCACTCGAGGGTATGGCCTGTCGTCTGGCGGCAGAAAACATGCCGCAGGACGAGATCGAAGGACTGCGCGAGCTGCTCGACGAGCATGAACGCAACGTCCAGGAGCTTGATGGACGATCCTATTTCCAGAAAGAAGGTGACTTGGACTTTCACCACCGCATCGTGAAAGGCAGCAAAAACGAAAAGCTGCTCGAAGTGCTCGGCGGTGAACTGTATCACCTGGTGCGAATGTACCGATACAAATTCAGCGTTTCCAGCTCTCGACCAAAACGTGCACTTAAGGAACACCGCCAAATCATCGACGCAATAGAGTCCCGTGATCCGGAACTGGCAGAAATGCTGATGCGTCGCCACATTGGCGCGGCACGTAAAAACATCGAGGCGAAGCTTAACGCTACAACCGAAACCAAAGGGGATAATCATGGCTGAAAAACTGACCGCAGGCGGACGTTTCCGTAAAGCACTGGCTGAGACCCAGCCTCTGCAGATCGTAGGTACCACTAACGCTTATCACGCAATGATGGCAGAGCGTGTAGGCCACCAGGCGATCTACCTGTCCGGTGGTGGTGTAGCTAACCACTCTTACGGCCTGCCGGATCTGGGCATGACCTCCATGAACGACGTGCTGGCTGACGTTAGCCGCATCACCAGCGCTGTTGAAACTCCACTGCTGGTAGACATCGATACCGGTTGGGGTGGTGCATTCAACATCGCACGTACCGTTAAAGAGATGATCAAAGCTGGCGCAGCTGCAGTTCACCTGGAAGACCAGGTTGCGCAGAAGCGTTGTGGCCACCGTCCAAACAAAGAGATCGTATCTCTGGAAGAGATGGTTGACCGCGTTAAAGCTGCTGCTGATGCGAAAACTGATGATGACTTCTTCATCATCGCACGTACCGACGCTTTCCAGATGGAAGGCCTGAACGCTGCGGTTGATCGCGCACAGGCATGTCTGGAAGCAGGTGCTGATGGCATCTTCGCTGAAGCGGTTCACACCCTGGAAGATTACAAAGCGTTCTCTGATGGCATCGACGGCGGTCACCTGCTGGCGAACATCACTGAGTTCGGTGCGACTCCACTGTTCAACAAAGCAGAGCTGGCTGAAAACGGCGCGACTATGGTGCTGTACCCACTGTCTGCTTTCCGTGCGGCAAACAAAGCTGCCCTGAACGTGTACGAGCACATCCTGAAAGACGGCGACCAGAAGGCTGTTGTCGATACCATGCAGACCCGCATGGAACTGTACGATTTCTTGAACTACCACGACTTCGAGCAGAAGCTGGACGCGCTGTTCAAAGAAGGTAAGAACAAGTAAGCATTCCCTTTCCGGATTGATAAGAAAATGAAGCGGGCCGTCTAGAGCCCGCCTGAGACTAAGGAGCACAACATGGTTGATAAGAAACTAGGTGGCGCCGGTCTGCGAGGCCAATCTGCTGGTGAAACAGCGCTGTGTACTGTTGGTAAAACAGGTGCAGGCCTGACCTATCGCGGTTACGACATCTCCGTTCTGGCGGATAAAGCGCAGTTTGAAGAAGTTGCATACCTGCTGCTGTACGGCAAGCTGCCAAACCAGGCTGAACTGGATGCTTACAAAGCGAAGCTGAAAGGCATGCGCGCACTGCCAGACGCACTGAAAGTGGTTCTGGAACAGATTCCTGCAGACGCTCACCCAATGGACGTTATGCGTACCGGTTGCTCTATGCTGGGTAACCTGGAAGAGGAGAAAGACTTCTCTGAGCAGCACGATCACATCGACCGTATGCTGGCGATCTTCCCTGGCATGATCAACTACTGGTACAACTTCAGCCACAACGGTATCCGCGTTGAGGTTGAAACCGAAGCTGATTCCATCGCTGAGCAGTTCCTGTGGACTCTGCACAACAAGAAACCTGAAGCTCTGCACGTTCAGGTAATGCACGCGTCTCTGAACCTGTACGCTGAGCACGAGTTCAACGCTTCTACCTTCACCGCTCGCGTATGTGCTTCTACGCTGTCCGACATCCACAGCTGTGTAACCGCTGCGATCGGTTCCCTGCGTGGTCCTCTGCACGGTGGTGCGAACGAAGCGGCGATGGAGATGATCGAAAACTGGCGTTCCGCTGATGAAGCTGAAGAAGCGATCATGGGCATGCTGGCACGCAAAGACAAGATCATGGGCTTCGGTCACGCGATCTACCGTGAATCTGATCCACGTAACGCGATCATCAAAGAGTGGTCCAAGAAGCTGTCCGAGCAGGTAGGCGACGAATACCTGTACGCAGTATCTGAGCGCGTTGAAGCTGTTATGTGGCGCGAGAAGAAACTGTTCTGTAACGCAGACTTCTTCCACGCTTCTGCATACAACTTCATGGGTATCCCAACCAAGCTGTTTACCCCGATCTTTGTATGCTCCCGTGCTGCTGGCTGGACTGCTCACGTAATGGAGCAGCGTGCTAACAACCGCATCATCCGTCCATCTGCAGACTACACCGGTCCTGAGTCTGCTGAATGGGTAGCGATCGAAGATCGCCCATAAGTTTCACTCTCGTGTGAGCTTAGAGGTGGGTACCGGACACTCCGGCCGGTACCCGTCTCACGAACAGAATACTAGAGGCATGACGTGGTTCTCCGTCTGCGTCCTGCATCATCTCTCAAAATTTCTCGTGGGTTAAGTTATGAACACTGCATACCGCAAACAATTAGCCGGCACTCAGGTCGACTACTTCGACACGCGTGAGGCGGTCGAAGCAATCGAAGCGGGCTCCTACGCCAAGCTGCCGTACACCTCCCGTGTACTGGCTGAGCAGCTGGTTCGCCGCTGTGAGCCAGAAGCGCTGACCGACTCTCTGAAACAGCTGATCAACCGTCAGCGTACCCTGGATTTCCCATGGTACCCGGCACGTGTAGTGTGCCATGACATCCTGGGTCAGACTGCACTGGTAGACCTGGCGGGTCTGCGTGACGCAATCGCTGATCAGGGTGGTGACCCATCCAAGGTAAACCCAGTTGTGCCTACACAGCTGATCGTTGACCACTCTCTGGCTGTAGAAGCACCAGGTTTCGACCCGGACGCATTCGAAAAGAACCGCGCGATCGAAGACCGTCGTAACGAAGACCGTTTCCACTTTATCGAATGGTGTAAAACCGCGTTCGATAACGTAGACGTGATCCCAGCGGGTAACGGCATCATGCACCAGATCAACCTGGAGAAGATGTCTCCGGTGATCCAGAACCGTGACGGTGTTGCTTACCCGGATACCTGTGTAGGTACCGACTCCCACACGCCACACGTTGATGCACTGGGTGTAATCGCGATCGGTGTTGGTGGTCTGGAAGCAGAAACTGTAATGCTGGGTCTGCCATCCATGATGCGTCTGCCGGACATCGTAGGCGTTAAGATCGTTGGCGAACGTCAGCCAGGCATCACTGCAACCGATATCGCTCTGGCGATGACTGAGTTCCTGCGTAACGAGAAAGTCGTTTCTGCATACCTGGAATTCTTCGGCCCAGGTGCGAAGACCCTGTCTATCGGTGACCGTGCAACCCTGTCCAACATGACGCCTGAGTATGGCGCGTCTGCAGGTATGTTCTACATCGATGAACAGACTATCGATTACCTGAAGCTGACCGGTCGTGAGCCTGAGCAGGTTGCACTGGTTGAGCAGTACGCGAAAGAGACTGGCCTGTGGGCTGACGATCTGGAAAATGCTGAATACGAGCGCGTACTGGAGTTCGATCTGTCTACTGTTGTTCGTAACATGGCAGGTCCATCTAACCCGCACCGTCGTCTGCCAACCACTGCGCTGAATGAACGTGGTATCGCGGGTGACGAGATGCTGGAAGCGGCTAAAGCTGAAGAAGCTGACGGCCTGATGCCAGATGGCGCGGTAATCATCGCGGCGATCACCTCTTGTACTAACACCTCTAACCCACGCAACGTAGTTGCTGCGGGTCTGGTGGCTAAGAAAGCCAACGAGCTGGGCCTGATCCGTAAACCTTGGGTTAAGACCTCCTTCGCACCGGGTTCTAAAGTTGCAAAACTGTACCTGGAAGAAGCGGGCTTGCTGCCTGAACTGGAAAAACTGGGCTTCGGTATCGTTGCCTACGCATGTACTACCTGTAACGGTATGTCCGGTGCACTGGATCCAGTGATCGAGAAAGAAGTCGTTGATCGCGATCTGTACGCAACTGCAGTGCTGTCCGGTAACCGTAACTTCGACGGCCGTATCCACCCACACGCTAAACAGGCGTTCCTGGCATCTCCTCCGCTGGTTGTCGCTTACGCAATTGCAGGTACTGTCCGTTTCGATATCGAAAAAGACGTACTGGCTGTGGTTGATGGCAAAGAGATCACGCTGAAGGATATCTGGCCAAGCGACGAAGAGATCGACGCACTGGTTGAGAAGAGTGTTAAGCCTGAACAGTTCAACCAGATCTACATCCCAATGTTCGATCTGGGTGACGTAGAGCGCGCTGAAAGCCCGCTGTACGACTGGCGTCCAATGTCTACCTACATCCGTCGTCCTCCTTACTGGGAAGGCGCGCTGGCAGGCGAACGTACCATGAAAGGTATGCGTCCACTGGCGGTACTGGGTGACAACATCACAACTGACCACCTGTCTCCATCCAACGCAATTCAGGCGAGCTCTGCTGCTGGTGAATACTGCGCGAAAATGGGTCTGCCGGAAGAGGACTTCAACTCTTACGCAACTCACCGTGGTGACCACCTGACTGCTCAGCGTGCGACCTTCGCGAACCCTAAACTGCTGAACGAAATGTGCCGTGACGAAAACGGTGAAGTTAAGCAGGGTTCCCTGGCACGTATCGAGCCACAGGGTACTGAAAGCCGTATGTGGGAAGCGATCGAGACCTACATGGAGCGTAAGCAGAACCTGATCATCGTAGCAGGTGCTGACTACGGTCAGGGTTCCTCCCGTGACTGGGCTGCGAAAGGTGTGCGTCTGGCGGGTGTTGAAACCATCGTTGCTGAAGGTTTCGAACGCATCCACCGTACCAACCTGGTTGGTATGGGCGTACTGCCGGTTGAGTTCAAAGCGGGCGATACCCGTAACACTTACGGCATCGACGGTACAGAGACATTCGACATCGTGGGCGACATCTCTCCACGTTGCGACCTGACTCTGATCATCAACCGTGCCAACGGCGAGCAGGTTGAAGTACCTGTAACTTGCCGTCTGGATACTGCGGCTGAAGTGAATGTCTACAATGCGGGCGGTGTACTGCAGCGCTTCGCAAAAGACTTCCTGGCCAGTGATGCATAAGGCTTAATTGCCAACCCGACGGGCACCGGATTACGGTGCCCGTCATCTCTCCCGAGAGTCTTTAACCACCATCACGATAAGCGTGATCGCAGTTAAGGGTTTTCACCTTCAAAGAGTAGGGTGCAATAACACAGCGTATTGCTCCGAGCAGGCCAGCGAAGGCCTGTCAGAACCAACATTACGAAACAGGATAAGATCCCATGGCACACGTACCTCAGATTAAGATTCCTGCTACCTACATCCGTGGTGGCACCAGTAAGGGTGTTTTCTTCCGTCGTCAGGACCTGCCGGAAGCGGCGCAGGAGCCGGGTGAAGCACGCGACAAGATTCTGATGCGTGTCATTGGCAGCCCTGATCCATACGGTCAGCAGATCGACGGTATGGGCGGCGCAACCTCCAGTACCTCCAAAACCGTTATCCTGGACAAAAGCACACAGCCAGATCACGACGTGGATTACCTGTTCGGTCAGGTAGCGATCAACAAAGCATTCGTCGATTGGTCCGGTAACTGCGGTAACCTGACTGCAGCGGTAGGCGCATTCGCTATCTCCGGTGGTCTGGTAGATCCGGAGCGCATCCCGGAAAACGGCATCTGCACCGTACGTATCTGGCAGAAGAACATCAAAAAGACCATCATCGCTCATGTACCGATCACCAACGGTGAAGTACAGGAAACCGGTGATTTCGAACTGGACGGCGTGACCTTCCCGGCTGCAGAAGTGGTTATCGAGTTTATGGATCCAGCCGACGGTGAAGGTTCCATGTTCCCGACGGGCAACCTAGTCGACGACCTGGAAGTACCAGCGTTTGGTGACAAGCCAGCGGCGACCTACAAAGCGACCATGATCAACGCGGGTATCCCAACCATCTTCGTTAACGCAGCGGACATCGGCTACACCGGTACCGAACTGCAGAAAGACATCAACGGCAACGCTGATGTACTGGCGTGGTTCGAACATGTTCGTGCACACGGCGCAGTGAAAATGGGCCTGATCAAGGACATCGAAGAAGCGGTTGCACGTCAGCACACCCCGAAAATCGCTTTTGTAGCGCAGGCAACGGATTACACCTCGTCCAGCGGTAAGGAAATTTCCAGCGCTGACATCGACGTGTGTGTACGTGCACTGTCTATGGGCAAACTGCACCACGCTATGATGGGTACCGCATCCGTAGCGATCGCAACAGCAGCGGCAGTACCAGGCACCCTGGTGAACCTGGCAGCCGGTGGTGGCGAGCGTGACGCTGTAACCTTCGGCCACCCATCCGGCACCCTGCGTGTGGGTGCTGCAGCCGCAGAGAAAGAAAACGGTGACTGGACGGCAACCAAAGCGGTAATGAGCCGCAGCGCCCGTGTCATCATGGAAGGTTTCGTACGTATCCCGGGCGACACTTTCTAAGAAAACGAATATACGAGCTTAGATTTGGAGTAACCAAAGTATCTGGTGGGTTTACCTATCATTGCCCACCAGATCGGTACTTCATTCAGCCCCGCCTCGGCGGGGTTTTTTTATGGCTGAAACTTAAACTCTTAGAACTTGCAGACTAATCTTGTAAAGCGGGCTAAGCACGCCCGCAAAGTGTTCGTCCAGCACGCGGGTATAGATCTGTGTGGTTTTCACGTTGCTGCACATTTGTTGCTTAGTTCTTATCTTTCGGGGTGATTATCCTTCTCATACTTTATTTCGTTTGACGGCAAGCAACTTTTAATGATGCTGTAACCTCGCCTTGGTTAGGCTCTCTATAAAGTGTGATCTCCATAGACCACATTCCGTGGTATCCTACTTCGAGAGATCTATATATCTTCCCAGCGCTGGCCCCTTTTCCAAACGCACCTCTATGCAGCTCAACACACATCGGATAATACCCAAGATCTACTCGGCAAGTTATCTTGTCTGCACTTGAAAGTCTGCGTACCTCTGAAGACTTAAAGGTAAACTTTTTACGATTTGGCTTTTTATAAAGATCGCAAACGTTTTCTTCAGATGCAGGGCTGTTTTTATCCCATTCATATGAGTTATTTAGCTCGAAGTGGTCAAATTGATAAGCATGGTAAACTGTGGGGGAAAAAGGTTCATTCACTAAGCTTATTTTTCCATCACGTGATATTTCCGCAGATGTTGCAGCTGTGCTAAAGGTAAAAATTACAAAAAACAACTTTCTGATATTCATCTTCCACTCCTGTGATTCCATGATGAAAACTAGATTTTACCAAATAGCGGTTTACTAGTCTGTCTTGGACTTTAGTCTTGCTCGGTCTGTGACTTCTTACATCTTCATCTTTCTAGACATAGGCTCACCTTGGTAACTACTAAGTATGATAGAGAAGATACGGTCTGTATTAACCGATCAGATGACTGATGACGGATTGCACTTCCGACGGGAGCAAAGTAACGGGTAAACGCCGGTACTGCTTAGCAAGCTTAAAGTCGAGATCCCCCAGCGGTTGCTGAAGTACTTTGTGGTAAAGCATTTAACGCTGTCTTTTACGTATTGACGGCGACACAGCGCTCATTGGCCAGGTAGGAAAGGAAGGCCTTCACCTCTTCAGGTCCCATCTCTGCGGGATGGCGAAGTTTATGGAAATGAATGTAGTGTTTTATCCAGCGAACATACGATTTTTCGGTTCTGATGCTGTAACCGCGTAGGCGTATCTCCCGGCGCACGTGATTCAGAAAAGGGCTGCCCATCGTCACTCTCCTTGTGATCATTGATCTGTATGTATATACAGTATATTTTGATTCTAGAGCAAAACGGCTCGGTTTCAAGCGCAGGGATGCATATTTGATGCGCGTTTTGTGCTGGTATAAAAGAAAAAAATCGTGCAGTATCAAACGATTAAGGACAGAACTGGTGTGATATCGCGCCGGTGTAAAGAATCAATATGCGCATGCTCGTTTTCAGCGGAAGAGAATAAGGCATTCGACTCATAATCCCCTTTCTCTTCAAAGTGTTAGTTGCCAATCTTTGGTTGTCCACTTTTCAGAAATATAAGCCGGCGCAGTATTAAAATGTTATGTTTCAAGAGGGATCTAATGAAGCTTTTAAGGGGCTTTCTGTGGGTTTACCTTGTCGTGTATACGCTTTTTCAGTTATTGATGATGGTAATGGAGATTTATACCGGATCATTAGAATCATCGGTCGTAGTTTGGTGGGCTCTTCTTGCGGTTCCTGCCGTGGTGCTTTTTAAAGCATTGAAAGGGATAAGTGTGCATTGGCTATTTCACGCAATAGGTATTGTCGCTTTATTAAAAATGGTCCTCTCAGCGCAACAGTTTTCTTCAATAGATGGAGTGATGTTCGGAATGTACGCTTGGTTCGTACCAATGCTGTTGGTCATGTTCTATCTATTGTTCAAGGGACTACGTAGTGCAACATAACAAGTTACAGCAGCTTGCAGTCTTCGGCTGCCGGACTCGTTACACTCGCCGCTGTGTAGGGCGTTAGGTCATTAAGACAAATGGAAGTTTTTTCTAAAATGGAACTGAAATTCTTTATCCCATTGCTCGGTGTCCTAGTTGGCGCATTCATCGCTACTGCGACACAGATTTTTCTAACCAGCTCGCAGCGGAAAGAAGCCTTAACAAAATTAAAAATATCTAAAATCGAAGAATCCTTGGAATCAATTGCTTACTTTAGGTCTGTATACAATCAGCTATACGGAGAATACGTGAGATATTTTGAAAACGTAGCAAGTGAAGATAAAAAAGGAAAATCACTCGCTAGCCCAAAGGTGAAAAAATATGATGAGCTATGGAAGCACTCTTCAAAAATTGAAACGCTACTAAAGGCTTACGTTCCACATCTATCTGAATATTTTGACGCTATCGAAGAAAAAATTAAAACAAGTACTACCGCTATAAATGATTCAACTAAAGTGTTAATCGAAGGTGACAGCATGGAAGACCTTGAACATGGCTCATCTATAGCTAAATCTGCATGCTCAAGTGTAAGAGAAGAGCTCAATGAGTTAGCAGACGAACTTCAAGATAAACTTTATTCTGAAATACGAGATTACTTTAATTAAAAACCCAATCCCTATAGTCGAGTGACGATCGAGCCTTAAAACAACAGAATTTATCCCATGTGCTATGAGTATATAAACACTGCCCTACTTACTGTTCTAGTAATCATTTTTACATTCACTTGGGCAAGTGAATTTTTCACTATATCTCTTCGCTTTTCAGTCAATAGGCACTTAAAAACGAAGCTAATGAAAAGGGCTGCCTGGAATGTTATTACGTTTTCTTATATATGAATAAAGACGATATAAGTGCTAATTTTCAAGAAGATTCAAAAGCCTATAATGTTGCCGTAAAACAAGCGAAACACTTTAATTTAGTTATCAAAGGCTTTATCGCTATGCTTGGAATTATTTTACTTATAACAGGCAATCGAGCGGCACATGGGCTACTTTAATTCAAAAAACCTAACAAGGCAGTCAACTTCGGCGCCCCAAGGGGCGCCCGGACAGCCGCTGCTACGCAGCGTCTGCCCGTTACTGCGGCGTTAGCCATATAGAAGGCAAAATCCAGATATGAGTATGAGACTATCACCGCAAGAATGGCTTAATCAGGAAAGAGTTGTTAGAGGTTTTTCTGGAGCCTCTCAGATAGACCGTAAATGGATTGATCAAATTGTTTCAAAGGTTCCATTAGAAGATCAACAAACCACAAGAGATATTTGGCTATCTCGTATAGGGAAAACAGTTGGAGAAATACATGATGAACAAATGGAACAATACAAGGAAAGGTTTAAATTAACTCTTTCAGATGATGAGCGTAAAGTCGCAGACGAATGCTACTTTGGAATATTGCCAACAAGGGAATTCAATGCATACGCAGGGAAGACTCCTTGGGGTGATCGTGTCGTCATATTACATGAAGCACTAACCCACATTGTTGCAATTTGGTGTCATTGGTACACTCGTAGTTCAGAGGAAGGTGGTAACACTCTTAATACTGAAGAAAGACAACACATGATGCTAAAGTATTTCGTTCAAGTATGGAACGAAGTGCCTGTATCGTCGCAGTTACCAGATATTTACCCATCTACCAAAGAACAATGGAGTTACAGCGAGACACTTGCAATTGCCTGTATGAACTTTGTTATGGGGCATGAAATTGGCCATGTAATTCATAATCATAAAGGATATAGCAATATCAGAGAAGCTAACCACTTAATGGAATACCAAGCAGATGAAAAAGGGATGGAAATATGCATAAAAATGTTCTTGTCACTTGCTAGTTCAGGTATGAATGATGATGCTGATGCTTATTTGTTAGCACCACTTATGTTTGTTGGAATAATTTCATTGTTCGGCGATAAATCAAGTAATACCCATCCTTCTGCAACAATGAGAAAGGAAAAAATTCAGAAAAACATGAGTAAAATGTTGAAGTTTGGAGAGAAGAAAGAGTTTGACAAGCACTTGTTAATGCTGTTTTCCGAGGTTGAGCAAATGTTTCTTATTCTGTCTGGCTATGCATCCGAGGTAAAAGTGCTTATGTCTGAATATACCAGGCCAAATAATTCTTGGCTTCAGTCAATGTTGAAAACGAATGAAGGCTAACAAAAAAATTCACCCGACCCAAAAGCCGATGCGCGTTTTTTGGCCGGGTGATTTTAAGCGTTAAAGCTCTACACATCAGATTTTGAGAGTTACGGTATGGAATGGGATTACGAAAGAAAAAAAGAAAAGGAAGCCGAAGTTCAAGGGGCTATTGAATGCCATCTTCGTGAGGCCGGTCTGGATGAAGTCCAAATACAAATCACTGCGAGAGAATTTTTTGAGAAGGCCGTCCGAGTCACACCTCCTGAAAAAGAGGAGGTGTTTATGCATCTGGTTACCATGGCTCCATCTGGACGTGGCGGTGGCCGTAGCTCCAAATTAGGGAATATTAGGCTAAATGTTCGCACCTTGTTTGATGCGGTTTCAAATAGCGTTTTTACCGTAATTTCTGCAACACAAGCACCGTGGGCAATACCTTTTGCTGCAATATTGCTGTGGAATAGTATATGGAGAAATACGCAAATAACTCTATCGGAAGCAGAAGCGGTCACTCTCTGGGTGATGTGGCAGATTAAAGATTCAAACAAGAATGTAAAATCCGAAGATCTCAAGCCTGCAATTGATAATCATGCTCAGAAATACGGAAGGCAAACACTTTCCGAGGCTGATATAAAACATGCCTTGAATAACCTCAATAAGATCGGGTGCATAAAACCAGCTAAATCCGCAAGTAATACATGGTGGCTGTGTGAGTGGATTTCACCTTCTTACCGATAATGCTTTAACAAACGCGTCAACTAGGACGTTCGCAAGCTCGCGCCTTTTACGCGGGCGTTAAATCAACGAGATCTTGAGATATGGATGTCTTACTTATAGTAATTTCAGGTTTTTGTGTATGTCTGTGGTCATGGCTAAGTGGTCTCGCAATTCTCTGTCTTTTTCTAGACCCTGAGTTGGAAACGGTACAAAGATGGGGACAATCCGTTGTTGTACTACTCGTTCCATTTATTGGAGCTGCATTCATCCTAAAGCTAGTGAATGAGCACTCTCCCGAAGTCGTCTCAAGGTTCTTCATCCCTTGGCCTTTTATAAATATGGTTAGGGATAATTCTCTAAGAAGTTGCGGCGATTCTGTAGAAAGGACAGATACACCAGGACAGATGAGAAATCCGTTTAAGGGAGAAGGTGACTCTGGAGGGAGTGGTGGTGAATAGTAAAGTTATAACAAGTACGGGCACAATCAGCCACTTCGTGGCTTGGACTCCCTCCGCTCGCCCGTGCCATAAGCGTTAGGGCTCCGAGTTACCCACGATTAGTAGATACAGCGTCCGAATATTGGAATGTTGAGTCAAATATGACTCTGGGACTATAATCCGCAACCAAATGTGTTTTTAGAGGAAATTCCAGATGGTAATGTTTTGGCCATTCCAGCAAGAAATTAATTGCATTAGTGATAGCGGTCGCATCCTTGGAAAGATAAAGTTCGATGTCTTTAAGGATGAGTATCTGTTCTGCCCAGAAGACGAATCAATAGGTTTATCACCTGAAGAAGAATTGAGTATTGCTGAGAGGTTGGCAGGTCTTTATTCAGGTAAATATTCAATACCCATGCAGGATGATGATTGACTCTTAGAGCGGTAATAGTAGAAGTGAATTTTTATTACTATATGGGTTGATTGTTTTCTTTAGTTAGACTGTTGGAGCAGCACTCAGATTTTCATCATCAAACGAATAAATCCGTACACACCGTAATAGTTATATAGCTTGGTTCCTCACGCTCGGACAAGAAGTGACCTGTACAGTCTTATCTCTCAATTACCTCACACATACCTCGCAGCGCCATCCGATTAGCGCGGTACTAAGCAACAAAATCATCAAGGAGTTTCAATGAAAGTTCACTATTTAGAAATTGTTTCTCATGATGTGGGTGCAGCGTGCAAAGTATATGAGGTAGCTCATTCGGTTAGTTTTGGTGAACCAGATGCATTTCTCGGTGGCGCGAGAACGTGCGTCTTGGCAGATGGTTCAATCGTTGGGATACGAGGGCCGTTGCGGGATACTGAGGAGCCCGTGGTTCGTCCATATTAGCTCGTAGATGACATCGAGAATGCCGTAACGAATATAGAGGCTGCGGGCGCACAAATAGCCGTGCCACCGATGGAGATTCCTGGGAAAGGAACGTTTTCGATCTATATTCTCGGGTCTAATGAACACGGACTCTGGCAACTTTGAGTGTTCATCAGCTAACAGCTACATATTGCCGGGTAGAGGTTTACTCACTGTGTCCTAAACAAGCCGAAAGTGTGGATGGAAGCTAAGTGCCTTAGAATAAACTGGCTAATTGCTACTGAACGTCAAAATGGAACTGACTAGGGAGATGTGTGATGTTCCGATCAATATTCTTGGTTTTGACCTTGGTTTCGCTCGCCGCATGTAACGATACAGAGCAGAGCCAACCATCCAAGGCTACTAATCAAGCAAGTGAAGTCGCACCTAAGGAAAGCCCGAATAAGGAATCTGCTACTGAAAGTAAAGAGCAGGATATTCCTGATGGCACATACACTTTCTCTCATAGGTTTGCAGAACACCCGAACATGCAAAGTATTGCGGTTGAAGTTGCCGTCAAGAATGGTCACATCACTCTAACGAATAATGATAAAGCTGATATTTTCCCTAAAGGGGTAATCGCAGAAGGTCAGCTGTTCTGGCACGCCAAATCCGGGGATTGGATCATTGTCACCTCTGAGGAGGACAAAGATGCTGAGCATGTGGGCGGCTGTAGCGATGGGCCAGAAGTAGTTGATTTCAAGAACCTGATTTACTGGACTTGCTAAGCAGAAGGCTGAATAAGCTCTGTTTCCTAGCCAACGAGCCGTTGGTTTGTTATTCGCCCATCTCCCTTGGCGAACGTTGATAAAGGCTGAAGCTGCTTGCCTGAGACAAGTTTCAGAGACTGGAGCTAGACACCGGAGCTAGATATTTGCCCGGATTGACATACGTCCAGCCGAAGCGCAGAGTGACATATGAAGCGTATCGTCATCCGCCTGACAGGGGGGCGCTGACGTTAAGATTCACTCCCTGACTGAAGGAGGTGATTGTATGTCTAGATTACTGATCGAGCACGCTCCTGGAGTAACTTGTTGACGCCAGGCTACGACCTGAGTCTGCTCCAATCAGAAGGCCTCGTTACTTGTGACGGGGCCTTTCTGCATTCGGGATCTGGTCGTCGCTCTGTGCGAGGGCTAAGCTGCCTGTGCAGGCAGTGCTATCGATACCTACCCGAACTCAGGAGATCACTATGGCCCTTACGCCTTCCAACATGATGCCACTGGGCACCATCGCGCCAGATTTCAATTTACCGGATACCGTCAGCAACGCGCAGAAAGGCCTGCAGCAGCTAAGGGGCAGCAAGGGTACGGTGGTGATGTTCATCTGTAACCACTGTCCGTTTGTGAAGCATATCGACCAGGCATTGGTGCAGCTGGGGCGGGATTATCAGGGCTCCGAGGTCAGCATCGTTGCGATCAGTGCCAACGATGTGTCCTCATTCCCGCAAGACAGTCCCGAGAAAATGGCCGAGAAAGCACGGGATCTGGGGTACAGCTTTCCTTACCTTTACGACGAATCCCAGGCGGTAGCGCAAGCTTATCAGGCGGCCTGTACGCCGGACTTCTATCTCTTTGATGCGGAGCTTGCCTGTGTGTATCGCGGTCAGTTTGATGACTCCCGGCCGGGTAACGATACACCGGTGACCGGCAGCGATCTGCGCACTGCAATCGAGAACCTGTTGGCGGGCAATCCGGTGTCGGAGGACCAGAAACCGAGTATCGGCTGTAACGTAAAGTGGAAGTGAGGTTCGCATCGTCAGCGTAAACCGCGTTTCATAGAGGAGTCGGATCAAGCATGTCTAACCCTTATCGGGATATTTCCCCTGAGGTAGCGTCAGCGATTGAGAGCAACCAGCCGGTTGTTGCACTGGAGTCCATCATCATCGCCCACGGTATGCCGTATCCCCGCAATGTAGAAACTGCACTGCGGGTAGAAGATGCCGTGCGGGAGCAGGGCGCTGTGCCTGCAACCATCGCCATCATCGAGGGCCGACTAAAGCTGGGACTTAGCCGGGAGCAGATCGGGTATCTGGGCAAGGAGGGACGCAGGGTAACCAAGGTAAGCCGACGGGATATGCCGTTCGTGGTGACTGCAAAGCAGGATGGTGCAACCACGGTTGCGGCTACGATGATCGTCGCGGCGATGGCGGGGATCAGGGTGTTTGCCACCGGTGGTATCGGTGGGGTGCATCGGGGGGCAGCAGAAACGCTGGATATCTCCGCCGACCTGCAGGAGCTGGCGCAGACCGATGTGGCCGTCATCTGTGCCGGTGCCAAATCGATCCTGGATCTGGGACTGACGCTGGAATATCTGGAAACCCACGGTGTACCGGTCGTTGGATATCAGACCGAGATACTGCCCGCTTTCTACTGCCGGGAGAGTGAGTTTAGTGTGAACTATCGCTTGGATTCACCAGAGCAGATCGCCGCCGCGATGAAAGCCAAATGGGCAATGGATCTGCGCGGCGGTATGGTGATCGCGAACCCTGTGCCGGAAACCTATGCGATGCCGCGTGTGGAGATCGACGCTGCGATAGAGAAGGTGCTATCCGAAGCTGATCAGCAGGGGATCTCTGGCAAAGCCATTACACCGTTTTTGTTGGCTCGAATCAGTGAACTGACTGGCGGTGAAAGCCTAGAATCGAATATTCAGCTGGTGCTCAATAATGCCCGATTGGCGGCGCAGATCGCGGTGGCGTACTGCCGAGGTTAAGGGGCTAGCTTGAAAACTCGAGTTTGCGGCTAGTGGGAGCCAAGCATTAAACGTCGGCTCCCATGAAGTAATAAACCTACTGTTTCTTCGGCAATACCCAGTCCGGACGCGGGAAATGGCAGGTGTAGCCGTGAGGAATACGCTCCAGATAATCCTGATGCTCAGGTTCTGCTTCCCAGAATGCGCTAACCGGTTCGACTTCTGTCACCACTTTTCCCGGCCAGAGTCCGCTGGCATCCACATCTTCGATAGTCTCCAGTGCAACCTGTTTCTGTTCGTCATTCTCATAGTAGATTGCCGAGCGATAGGAGCTGCCACGGTCATTACCCTGCCGATTAGGCGTGGATGGGTCATGGATCTGGAAAAAGAACTCAAGCAACCGTCGGTATGAGATCAGTGAGGGATCGAAAAGGATCTCAATCGCTTCTGCATGGGTACCGTGGTTGCGGTAGGTGGCGTTCTCCACGTCACCGCCGCTGTAACCCACACGGGTGTTGTCTACACCGGGCAGCTTGCGGATCAGATCCTGCATTCCCCAGAAACAACCGCCCGCCAGAACCGCGCGTTGTTGTGACATTGTGATCTCCTTTGATTCGTTATCTGAGATAACCCTAACCCGCTGTTTCTGAATAGTCACGTTCGATGCGGGCAGCGTATTTTGCGGAAAAGCAAAATTTAGGTCTCTCCTGTTTACGACTAGTTAAGATGTGCGTGTTAGGGCAAAAGTTCCAGTACGGAGATGTCGGCCGCGGCTTTATTGTGAAAGGCTGGATGGGTTGACTTTGCCACCGCACTTATAGATTATCGCCAAGGACCAAGTTTACTTGGCGTTAGCTTCTATATGACAAGGGATAGCACAAGGTTTCGTGCGTACGTCATATTAGTCAGGATTGACACATGGATTTCATGCAGAGTTTTTTCTCTTTTCCTCTGGCGATTACCGCCGTTCCTTTTTGTTTCCTGTTCCTGTTGATGCTGTTGTCTGTGTTTACAGGCGTGGTTGATGATCTGCCGTTTCTGAATTTTGACACCGATGTCGACGTTGATGCAGATGCGGTGTCGGCGGGTACCTGGTTGCCGATTGGCATCACGAAAGTTCCCCTTACCATCAGTTTGACCACGGTTACCTTCGTGGCAACTGTGCTCATGTACTACATCGACCACTTTGTGCTGAGTACGTTTGATGCAGTTCTTTACGTAGGGCTGTCGTTGGCTGCTCTGATCGCATCCCTGCTGGCGAGCTTGTATATCGCCGCGTTTCTTCTAAAACCGCTTTCACCGCTGTTCGATCAAAAGAAGGCCTTTGCCGTGGTCGATTACGTCGGTATGAATGCGCGCATTCGCTCCAACCGGGTCAGCGGCGCTTTTGGCGAAGCAGTGGTCACTCAGGGGGGGCTGGAAAACCTGCTGGATGTTTACAGTGAAAGCGAAGAACCCATTTCCTATGGCGATGAAGTACTCATCGTCTCTCATAACCCAGAACTTCAACGTTATCTCGTAATTAAAAAATAATTCATCTGGAGTAAAGCATGGACGCAAGCGAAGTATCCGTTTTCTTCATTGGTATCTCTGGCGCAGTTGCTCTTCTGTTCGTCATCTTCCTGACCTCGCGCTACAAAAAAGTGCGCCGCGAAGGTGAAGCGCTGATTGTGAACGGTGCAAGCAGTACCCGGGCATCCCTGACCGGTATCTTCGTCTGGCCGGTGATCAACCGGTTCGAGTACATGGATATTACCCGCAAGAACATCTCTGTTATCCGCAGCGGTCGTGCGGATCAGGAGGGTGAGGAGTACGAAGGACTGCACTGTAAAGACAATATCCGCGCCGACCTGAAAGTGGACTTTTATATCGGCGTAAATCACGAAGAGGAAGATATCGTACGCGTGGCGAAGCTATTCACTACGCACGGTGCATCAGATCCGGAAGGGCTCCGCAGCCATTTCCAGCCGAAGTTTTCGGAAGCGCTGAAAACGGCGGTGAAGCAGTTTGAGTTTGAAGAGCTGCTTACCAACCGTCGTACCTTCCGTGACGCGGTGGTCGAGGTTATCGGCAGCGAAATGGATGGCTTCAAGATCTACGACGTGGTGATCGATAAGGTGGATCAGACCGCGTTTGATGCCCACAACCCAGAAAACATTCTGGATGTGGAAGGTATCCGCAAGATCGCCTCCATCACCTCCTCAAAGAATATCGAAACCAACGCCATTCGCCAGGATGAAGAGACCAACATCAAGCAGAAAAACGTTGAGGCCGAAGCCAACCGTAAGCAGCTGGATAAGCAACATGCGGAGAATGAAGCCCGCGTGAAGCGTGAAATCGAGATCATCGAATCACAGGAGCTCGCGCTGGCGGAAGAGAAACGTCAGGAGTACCAGCGCCAGGTTGCAGTTGCCAAACTTGACACTGAAGAGGAAGTGGCCAAAAAACGTGAAACCGTGCAGCTGGAAGTGAAACTGGCGAAAGTGGCGAACGAGCGTCAGTTGGCGATTCAGCAGGAAGAGGTAAACCGCGCGCGTGAGACAGAACGCGTACGGACTGAGAAAGAGATCTCCCAGCAAGAGATGGAGAAAGAAGCTGCAGTGGAAGAGTCACGTAAGAGTGTGGTGGAAACCCGCTCTCAGCGTGTAGAGATTGAGCGTAAGATCGCCCGTGAGGAAGAGGAAACCAAGAACCTGCGTGCGTTTGAGACGGTTGAGCGCGCGAAGAAAGTGAAAGTGGTCGAAGCGGAGGCGGAAGCCGAGGCAGAGGGTATCCGTGCCATCGCCCATGCCCGTGCTGAGAAGGAAGCGGAAGCGGAGCTGGCTGAGAAGAGCCTGATCCGAAACGAGGCGGAGCTGAAGATCAAGAACCGTGAAGCGGAAAATGAGCTCAACGTAAAATCCCGCACTGCCGAAGCGGAGTTGATCAAGCAGACCAAAGCTGCGGAAGCCAAAGAGCGTATGGCAAAAGCGAACCGCGAAGAGATCAGCGTGGAAGGTCTGGCTGAAGTGGAAGTGGAGCGTCAGCGTGCCGACGCGATTCGCGAAAAAGGACAGGCGGAAGCTGAAAGCCTGCGTGCCATCGGTAACGCCGAAGCGGAAACCCTACAGGCGAAAGGTGCTGCGGAAGCCGAGGCGACACAAGCCAAAGGGCTGGCCGAGGCGAAAGCTCAGACCGCTCGCTTTGAAGCTGCCCAGGCGCACGATGAGCAGACCCGCGAACACGACAAGTGGGTGGTGGAGCTGCAGAAGGATAAAGAACTGGAGCTGGCGCGCATCGACGCACAGCGCCATATCTCTGTCGACAACGCCAAGGCACTGGCAGCTGCGTTGGCCGAGGCTGATATCAAACTGTTCGGTGGACAGGGTATGGAAGAGCTGCGTCGTACCGTGATGGACTCTGCCCGAATCGATGCCCGCTACAGTAATTCTGAGGTGCTTAACCCACTGGTGCGTGAATACGTTGAAAACGACCGCAGCTTGCCGGATGACGTGCGTGCCATTCTGGAGCAATGCAACGTTAACACCGGGGATATGAGCAACCTGGCGCTGGCCGGTCTTGCCAACAAGCTGACCAGCAACACTGACGTACTGTCATCGCTGCAGCAGCTCGTGACTGGCAACGAAAAGTCCGAGTAAATGCGTGCATAAGGGATGTAGAGAAACCTAAGCCCCCTCAGTTTCGGGGGCTTGTTTCTTTGGACAGATGGAGTTCGTAGCAGGAAAGTTTGATGGATCAAAATCAGGATGTATTGAACCAGGCGGTTGAGTCCGGTGGCGCGTATGACATCTTAAAAGCGCGTCTGACCAGTCAGGGAAGCGAGTTAAAGGCGCTGGTTGATCAGCTGAACCAGGCCCGGCAGGAGGCTTTCGGTGCGTCCAGCACCGAACTGATCGGCAAGGCCAATGTTCACACGCAGAACAACTGCCTGCCGGTGGACATGGCACAGGTGGATGACCTGTTGCTGTTTGGTTATCAGGTATTTGTTGGCCTGAAAGCCGCACCCAAGATAGAGGATGTGCTGGGGCTCTATAAGCTGACCGAGGCTGATGGTCATTTCCGTATCGACAACCTGTCGCTGACTGGCTCCTTCCTCGATGACCCGCGTTTCGTACAGTCTTTCAGCGAGCTCTTCCAGTACTACAAGAACGCACGGTTGGTGCAGATCAGCCGACGTGACCACTGGCTGTACGTGGTGTTCCAGATCGGCAGCCGACCCGAGGACCGTAAGGTATACCGCTGGCAGCTGAAAAGTGGCGGGGTTGTGGAGTATGTCGACGATCAGGGGCATCAGGAACTGGATGGCCTGGCTGACCAGCTCGATATCCAGTGGCAGGACACCGGCCGCAAAGACCATGTTGCCGGGGAGCATCCTCATGTTTCCATTAACGACCGGATCTTCGTGGAGTGTGTCGGCGGTGACCTGACGGTCAAGCTGGAGAACAATACGCTGGAAGGGCAGGGTATCTACTCTGAGCCGGTGGACGATCCCCACCAGACTGTGGCGGACGCGGAGATCAGTTATGCGGAAGTATCGACACTGATCCTGCTGCGTATACGCCCAAACCGTGAAA
This sequence comes from uncultured Marinobacterium sp., assembly GCA_947501565.1. Lineage (GTDB taxonomy): Bacteria > Pseudomonadota > Gammaproteobacteria > Pseudomonadales > Balneatricaceae > Pontibacterium. Next base: position 111,764 of record CANMWJ010000009.1, on the reverse strand, counting down.
AGTCATACCGGCATTTTGTCTTCGACAGCCTCACAGAAAAGGTGTATCGGGTCGATTCCCTTGGGCAGTGCTGCAAACTACTGCCGGAAGACCACGGTGTGCTGTTTGCCAACGGTTACGCCTTGGCGAACGGCGAGGTCAAACTGTTTCAGGACAACTGGGGCGGCATGCAGTTCTTCCACAGCCTGCGAGCACCCAACGGAGAAGACGCGTTTTATATCTTCTTTGACCCGACTCAGGGGGCTTACCTGCAATACCACTACAACCTGATTGAAAAGTCGGTATCGCCGCCAGTCTACAGCCACGGCTACAGCCTCTATCCCGACGGCCGTATGCTGGTGTTCCGTGTCAGCGAGAACGCTGAAGCGAGCAAAACGCACCCAATGCGTATCTGGCAAACGCCGTTCATGAGTGCGGATGTATACGAAGAATCCCGCCAGGAGGGTGGAGAAGGCTTCTACCGTAATCTGGGCAACGCCGAGCTGGTTAAAGGGATCTCGGAATTGAATTCGGTCATCCAGATGACCCGCACCACTGAGGTCAGTCGTACGCTGTACGAAACCCTGGTCAATCAATGTGGCGCCACACTGGACCAGTATTACTGGTTGTCTGATGACGAAGTCGGGGGTGTGAACCTCAAACTGGGCCAGTTGACTGAAACCGCAGAACTGATCATCGACGAGTTCGCTAAGGTGCTGACTCTGCAGAAGCAGGCGTCAGAGGAGACCGAAGCGCAGGCTAGGCAGCAAGATGAGTTGCTGGGCAAGATCAAGCTGGCACCCTCTGATAGCACGACGGAGCTGATCGAACTGCTGGACCAGACCAAGGGGCAGTTAGGGCATGTGATCAGCTTACGTGAGATGCGTTATGTTGATCGCGAGCGGTTGGAGGGCATGGCCGCTGCGCTGGAGGATGCGCGGGCGTACCTCAACAGCAAGTTGCTGGACCTGTTGCAGCAGGAAAAGGCTTACCAGCCGTATCAGAAACGCATCACCGCAATCGATGACGCCTTGCCGGAGACGCATAAAACGGCGGATCTGGAACGTCTTGCTGAGGATGCAAACAAGGTTCGTCGGGATCTGAGTCTCGTCAATCAGGAAGTGGCTGAGATCGAAGCCGACGATCCAACCCACACCACCCGCATTCTGGACCTCTCCACCGAGGTGATGGCACGGCTCAACGCCACCGAAGCCCGGTTGCGCAACCGCCGTTCCGATCTGCGTGACGGTGAAGCCAAAGCCGAATTTGCTTCGCAGCTTAAACTGCTGACGCAGGCGATGACCTCCGCCCTGGGGCAAGCCGATACGCCGGAAGCCTGTGACGAACATCTGGCCCGTCTGATGGGTGTGGTGGATAAGCTGGAAAGCCGTTTCGCCGAGTTCGATCAATACCTCGCTGAGATCTATAACCGCCGCGATGAAGTTCAGGCGGCGTTCGAAACGCAGAAACAGCAGCTCCTGTCTGCCCGACAGAAACGGGTGGAGAACATCAGCCAGGCGGCGCAGATCACCCTTAAAAGCGTTGAGAAACGTGTCAGCAAGTTCGCTGAACTGGATGCGCTGAACAGCTACTTCGCCGCTGACGCTATGGTGCAAAAGTATCGGCAGCTGTGTGAAGAGGTCCAGAAACTTGGTGATACGGTACGCGCTGATGAACTAAGCGGCAGGCTCAAGGCCCTGCAGGATCAGTCTCTTCGCTCGCTGCGGGATAATCAGGATATCTTTGAGCAGGGTGGCAGCATCCTGCGCATGGGACGCCATCGTTTCAGCGTAAATCAGCAGCCGCTTGAGCTGACGCTGGTAGATCGTGACGATGGTCTGAATCTGCATCTCACTGGCACCGATTTTTACCAGCGGGTCACGGATGATCGCTTCCTGGCGCTGAGAACGTACGCGGCGATGGAGGTGGCGTCTGAAAGTGATCAGGTCTACCGTGCGGAGTATCTGGCCTACCTGATCCTGACACAGGCCGAAGCGCGACAAAATGGCCTCTCGCTCGAAAAGCTTAATATAGCCGCAGCCGAACAGAGGCTGCAGGCGATCGTCGATCAGTTTGCCGCACCCCGATACCGCGAAGGTTATGTGAAGGGGGTACATGACCGCGATGCCGTGTCGCTGTTGCAGGCAATCATGCCGGTCTACAGCGAGGCCGGTTTGTTGCGCTTCAGCCAGGAGATTCGCGCCACGGCGCTGCTGTTTTACGCGGGCTTTGCACCTAAACAACGTGAAGTGCTGGAGAACCAGTGTCGTTCGGCTTTGTTGATGAAACTGGAGCTAGGCGCGGACAGTGCATTTGAGGTGTTGGTAGAAAGCTACCAGGCGAAGGTCAGCGATTGCGAAATGCTGGGTCGTCAGGGATTGGAATACCTGATGCACCAATTCGGCAGCAACCAGCCCGTACAGGTGAGCCGTGATGCGTCAGAGCTGGCCGAGAAATACCTGGCGTTCCGCCATGGTCTGGACTGGCGCCGGAGTCAGGTACCGCCACAGGCGCAATATGATGACCATATTCTCTGGGTGCGCGCCTACTGCGACCATCACGGCATTGAGCAGACATTTGCGATGGAAGCGGCGATGATCGCCTCACTGAGCAATGCGGATATACAGCTGACGCCGGTCGATTTTTCGCTGGCGATCAGTGTAAAAGGCCTACTAGGTGAACATGTCCGCGTTGACAGCGGGCGGTGGGACGCAACCATTAACGACTGGTTGGATCGTTGCCGTCACCATCAGCAGAGCGTGGTGCCTGCCTACGAGGAATATCTGCAGCAGCGCCAACACTTGCTGGAACTGCAACGCGAACAGATGCGTCTGCAGGAATTCATCGCCCGCCCCCTGACCTCATTTGTGCGCAACAAACTGATCAGCGAATCCTACTTGAAACTGATCGGCGATAACTTTGCGAAGCAGATGGGGACGACCGGTGATGACCGCCGTACCGACCAGATGGGCATGCTGTTGCTGATATCCCCGCCGGGTTACGGTAAAACCACGCTGATCGAATATATCGCTGGCAAGTTGGGGTTGGTCTTTATGAAGATCAACTGCCCCTCACTGGGGCATGATGTGGTTTCGCTGGATCCGGCAGATGCGCCTAATGCCACTGCAGCCAATGAGGTGAATAAGATCAACCTCGCGCTGGAGATGGGCAACAACGTGATGTTGTATCTCGACGATATTCAGCACACCAACCCGGAATTTCTGCAGAAATTTATCTCCCTGAGTGACGGCACCCGCCGTATTGACGGCGTCTGGGACGGTGTCACCAAAACCTACGACATGCGCGGACGTAAGTTCTCTGTGGTGATGGCGGGTAACCCGTATACCGAATCCGGCGATGTTTTCAAAATTCCGGACATGCTGGCCAACCGAGCCGACATCTACAACCTGGGCGATATGCTCTCCGATCAGCGCGATGCGTTCGAACTGTCCTATATCGAAAACTCTCTGACCTCCAACCGGGTTATGGCTCCCCTGGCGAACCGTAACCTGCAGGATCTGTACAAACTGGTGGAGATGGCGCGTGGTGCCAATATCCCGTTGGCCGATCTGGAGCACAACTACTCTGCGGCGGAAGCCAACGAGATTGTTGAGGTTCTGAAAAAACTACTCAAAGTGCAGCAGATCGTATTGGCGGTGAACCAGCAGTATATCGCCTCGGCCGCGACCGCCGAGCAGTATCGTACAGAACCGCCGTTCAAGCTGCAGGGCAGTTACCGCAACATGAACAAGCTGGCGGAAAAGGTTGTTTCCGTGATGACCGACGAGGAGCTGGAAATCCTGATCAACGATCACTATCTCGGCGAAGCGCAGACCCTGACTCAGGGCGCGGAAGAAAACCTGCTCAAACTGGCAGAGTTGCGTGGGACTTTGGACGAGGAATCTGAAGAGCGTTGGGACACCATAAAGCTGCGGTTTACCCGCTCGGTCGAGTCCGGAGAGGGCGAGGATGCAGCTGACCGCATGGTGAACCAGATGGTCGATGTGAACCGCAATATCCGACTGGTGGCTTGGGCGATGATGCGCGCGTCCAAGAATCTGGCGGAGTCCGTTATGGACGAGGACGAGCCGTAACAGGCGCCGACGATGTGCACCGATCAACAACCGCACCCGACATACACGGGTGAACGAAGGAAGCCCCTATGACACAGGAAATCAGCAGTCAGATAGAGCAGTTAGAAGTGAAACAGCTGAGCGAGGAACAGCAACAGCAAGCGGTTACCATTGCCGGTAATTATGATCCGCTGGATTCCGTTGCCACCATCACCTTTGGTAAAGAGGCACTGGAAAGCATTACCGCATTTTCCGACAGGGTGCTGGAGGAGGTGCGAGCAAAGGATAGCGGTGAAGCAGGCGACATCCTTGAAGCGATGGTATCGGAGATGAAGGGCTCGCGATTTGAGGATATCAAACCCGATTCCTTCCTCTCCAAGCTTCCATTGATCGGTGAGTTGTTCCAGACCTTCGGCAAGTTCGTCAAAGGCTTCGATTCGGTGAAAGACCGGCTCGATGAACTGGAGCAGAAACTCAACGCTCAGAGCCATAAGCTGGAACAGGATATCGTGCAGCTGGATGGTCTGTACGATGAAAATCTCAACCTGCTGCAGCAGCTGGACGTCTACCTCCAGGCCGGCCAGATCACGCTGGATCGGCTGAACAATGAGGACCTTCCGCAGCTGAGCCAGCAGGCTGAGGCCAGCAATGATCCGGTCGACAGCCAGAAGCTTCGAGATCTCCAGCAGGCAACCGGACGCCTGGAGAAACGTCTGCACAATCTGAAGCAGGCCCGTCTGGCGGCGTTGCAGACCGCGCCACAGATCCGTATGTCCCAGGAAGGGAACAAGATGTTGATGGAAGATATTCAGGACATCATCCACAACACCATTCCGTTGTGGAAACGTCAGTTCCTGATTGCGATCTCCAACTATGAGAAAGAGAAAGCACTGAAGGTGACGCGGGCGGTTAAGGATTATACCAACCAGCAGTACCTGCAGAATGCCCAGAAGTTGCAATCGCTGGAGGAGCAGATCGCTGAGAACTACCAGCGCGGTATTCTTGATCTCGACACACTGAAAGAGGTCAACCGCATCACTATAGACACCCTGAACAATACCCTGAAACACTACGCGGATGGACGCCGTAAGCGTCAGGAAGCGGAGAAGGCGATCAGCAAGGCGGAAGAAGAGCTGAAGCAGGCGTTGATGCAGACGCTTTAGTTAAGCGCGTGTGGGCTTCTGGGAGGTCGAGTAATCAGGGCGTCGTACTTGTTGAGAACTGGATCTTAACTTTCGCCTGTCTCACTTGCCGTGACAGGCGAAAGATAAGATCGAACCTCATCGGATATATCGATCAACACCGGCGCTTGATCCAGATCGGGTCGAATCTGAAGCTTAACCGCCTGTAGCTGGTGGTATTCGCTACCCAACGTCTGAAAGTCCTCTATTGTCAGCTCTGATTCCAGGCGCTTCAGGTAATACCGCCCCCGATGCGCATAAATCTTGTCGCCGACGATCGGATGTCCAAGGTGGGCGAGGTGAGCGCGGATCTGGTGTTTGCGGCCGCTGAATAACTCACACTCGATCAGACTGTAATCGCCGTTGCGCTGAATGACGGCGAACCGGGTTTTACTCTGTTTCGGTTTACTGAAGTACTCAGGTTGGCGCGGGTCGACGACGTACATCTGGCTGCGGATGGCGCTGTCGGTACGTTCAGATAACTCACACTCCACGCTCGTGTGGTGCCAGGTTGGGTGGCCGTGGACGTGTGCATGGTAGATCTTGCGTTCGATCAGCTGATCCAGCTGTTTCTTCCACTTTTTATCCGCAGCTTTGTCTTTGGCGATCAGGATCAACCCACCGGTCTCGGTATCCAGGCGGTGCAGCAGGTGGGCATCGTAATAAGGGGTCTGGCGTCTCACCAACTGAATCAGGGTGTTGTAAAGGTTACGGGTGGTGCGGCTGACCGGCAACAGGTGGGGTTTATACACCGCCATTATTTCGTGGTTCTGCCAGATCATGCGCCATTCGGTATCGACGGGATCTTCATGATGATCGTACAGTACAACAGACACTCTGTGGCCCGTTTCCAGTTTTGTATCTGCTGGCTGCCGTTGGCCGTTCAACAGGATCTGACCGCTATTGATCCACTGCGTTAACTCATCCTTGCTCATGCGGGCATAACGCAAATGCAGGAATTGCTGCAAGGTCTGTGGGCCGTCAACGAGGCTTTCAGCAAAAACTGGATATTCCAGTGTAAATGTTGATTGAGAGGACAAAATAGGGTGTCTCATGCATTGGCGGTTGGATATGATAGCTCAAGCCGTTTGGTGACTGGGAGAGCGGGCGCAGGTTCTGTGCTACACCAGTGAATCAGAAGATTGCGTTTGTATAGGATTACATCGTTCAGGGAGTGAACTTATGAGTGAAGAATTACCTTCAATTATCGGAATTGTACTGGGCCTGATTATCTCAATCCCTATCGCACGTCATATGTTCCGGGAGTGCTTCGGCGACTACTTCCAGCTTAAAAAAGAGATGACCGACGCGCTTGGCAGTGAAAGCCAAAAGCTGCTGGATGGCAAGTTTACGGATGCAGTTAATCACCAGTTCTCAGAGGCTAAGGCGGTGTTTGTATTGGTGTTTCCTGTCCTGGTTTTCCTCTTTATCTACTTCATCACAAGTTCCATAGCTGCTACGACGATTGAGCTGATAAGCTGATCGCATGTGCATTGTGAATGGTACGTAAGTCGATCAGGTATGGCTGTTCAGGTAGGTTGGTACCGGCGAAAGATTGCGCGGCACGTAATAAAGATTCAGGGAGCTGTCATGAATATCACAAGAGCCTTACTGATCGTTGCATCCCTGTTTCTATATGCAGCTAGTGCCTCGGCAGAACCTGATGCCCGCGTTCTCTACGCCAAACCTCAGAATGCAATCGAAGCGGCACTGAAAAAGGAGTTGGAGGCGTCCGACGCGGTCGATTCTACTGTAACTCTGATCAATGAGCTTTTTAGCTTGCCAGAGTCGCTTGTGTTCTCCTTTGGTGGCGATGATGGTCCTCTGTACGACCCACAGTCGAACACCATCGTGATCCCGTATTTCTTCCTTACCGAGATCAAAGAGCGTTTTACTAAAGCGGGATATAAGGAGACTGGGGTGTCTGAAGCGCAGGCGACCCTGGATGCCTTGATGCATACGCTGCTGCATGAATTTGCCCATGCTGCCATCACGATGTATCAGCTGCCGGTGCTGGGAAAAGAGGAGGATGCGGCGGATGCTTTAGCAACGGTGATGCTGATTGAGTTTTTCGAGGATGGGCAGGAGATAGCGCTCAGTGCAGCTGACCTGTTTGATCTTGAAAGTGAAGATCGGGATGTGATCGGCGACGAACATTTCTGGGGTGAGCATAGCCTGGATGAGCAGCGCTATTTCAGTACCTTGTGCCATGTGTACGGCAGTAATCCCGACACATATTCGGATATCGTTGAGAAAGAGTATCTGTCGCAAGAGCGCGCAGAACGCTGTATTGAGGAGTATGCCCAGGTCGCACAAAGTTGGCTGAGCGTGCTGGAGCCTCATATGCGGGACAGTCAGGATAATAGGCTGGCTGCGGACTAGTCCCGGAGACTTAAACCCCGTTTTAGGTGAAATGTGATGAAGAATCGATTTCTGGTCTCTCTGTTCCTTCTGCCGTTTGTGGTCTCCGCAGAGGCCTCGCCGACGAGCGCAGATTTCGCGCGCTGCAAAAAGCTGGCGGTCGTCATTCTGGAGTCTTGTCTGAAGGCGAATAACGAAGGGTGTTGGGACGAGTCCAGATCAGGTTTCGACAGCTGTAACCAGAAGGTGATGCGACATTACGCCAGAGATCCAGAGCGACGCAGGGCAACGATTGAACGGGAACGTGAGATGCGTAGCCGTCAGCAGCAAGTAGAGTGAAGCTCGAAACGCTTATCCCTGGCGCTTATTCCTGATGCTTATTCCTAGGCGTCGCTTTTCTCACACCCATAGTAGTTAAGAAACATCGCCACACTATCATCCACTACCTGCTGCGCTTCAGTTTCACTGAGTGGTGCTTTATCCATCAGCAGTTGCGGCCAGAAACTGCAGCTTTTAATCAATCCCATAAACTGTTCAGACGCATAACCCGGGTCCACTTCCTTGAACCGACCATCTTTGATCGCTTCACCGATCCAGTGGTCCAATCCTTGTTCCTTCTGCTGATATTGGGCCATGGCATCGGTGATCCGGTTGGGGGAGTGGATACACTCGGCGAAGATCACCCGTACCAATCGACGCATGTGTTCGTCATCAAACAGCTGAATCTTACGTTTGGCGATCGCCTGAAGCTGTTCTGCCAGCGGGCGATCGGGGTAGTAGCGGTAATCCTGTTGTTCGGCACTGAGTGCAAACAGCTGCTGCACAATGGCCTGAAAAAGGGCCTCTTTGTTCTTAAAGTGGTTGTACACCGTACGCTTGGATACCTCGGCGCGTGCCGAGATTGCATCCATGCTGCTGCCCTGAAAGCCGTTCTCCAGAAACTCTCCGATCGCCGCATCCAGGATGGCGGCGCGTTTGCGTTCACTCTGATTCATTCTGATCCGAACTCAATTTGATGAATACAACAATTTTACACTGACTGGTTTACTTTTTTAAATTTGATAATAAACTACACCGTGTAGTTTACTTTGGGTGTCGGGATATTCCCGGCGGTTAGATCAACCGTTTGGTGAAGATCGTCATGAAAAAGATAATGTTTCTATTGCTCGGAGGGTTCATTGTGGCTGGTGTTATCAGTTGTGCTTCAAATCAGGTCAGCGAGGAACACCCGCAGTCGGCGCAATATCGCGAAGGGAAGTTCCACAACCACACACCTATCCAGTTGGGTGGCGCAGCGAACACCGCCAAGATCGCCTGGCGTTACCTCTTTGAGAAGCCCGCAGACACAACGCCGAGTACCGAGATCCCGGTCAATCCGATCGATCTGAACAGCATCGATGCAGATGCCGATCAGCTGGTGGTCTACCGTCTGGGGCACTCCAGTCTGCTGATGGTGATCAATGGTGATTATTGGCTGGTCGATCCGGTGTTCTCCGAGCGCGCCTCACCGTTCAGTTGGATGGGGCCGAAACGATTCCATCAGGTGCCTTTTGATCTGAACGACCTGCCGTCGCTACGCGGTATTCTGATCTCTCACGATCACTACGATCATCTGGATGAACAGACAATCCGGCAGTTGGCGGATCGTACCGAGCACTTTGTAGTGCCTTTGGGCGTTGGTCAGCATCTGCAACGCTGGGGCGTAGATTCAGGAAAGGTGAGTGAGCTGGATTGGTGGCAGCACAGCGAGATCAATGGTGTCCGTTTCACCGCGGCCCCCGCACAGCACTTCTCGGGACGAGGCTTGCGCGATGGTAACCAGACACTCTGGGCCTCCTGGGCGATCAGTTCGGACAACCACAGTATCTTTTTCAGTGGCGACAGCGGTTACTTCGACGGTTTCAAGGAGATCGGTACACGTCTTGGCCCCTTTGATCTGACCATCATCGAAAACGGCGCCTACAACGAACTCTGGAGTGATGTGCACATGACGCCCGAGCAGAGCTTGCAGGCCCATTTGGATCTGAGGGGTAAGCTGATGATGCCGGTGCATAACAGCACCTTCGATCTGGCGCTGCACGCGTGGTATGAACCGCTGGACCGGCTGGTCGATCTGGCGTGGGATGCGTCAGCACGGTTGGCAACTCCCGAGATTGGCGAACGTCTGGAGGTTGGAGCTTTACGCAAAAACAGCCTGTGGTGGGAAGCCAATATGGATGAAGAGCTGGCGCTGAAAACCAACTGAAGTGCGCAGCCGTTCATGGGTCTGACTGCCGTTCCTGGGATTTGAGGCTTAGAAGCTGAACCTGAGAACGGCAGTTGTGTTTTGTTTAGCGGTAGAGTTTGTCTGCCCACTGGGTAAGGCCTGCGGTGACACTGCCGAAGTGGTCACCATCCACCACCGGGATATCGCCCAGCGTGCGGGCGATCGCCTGACGCACCACCGGTGACTTAGCGGTACCGCCGGTGACATAGATAAGATCCGGCTGGCATCCCGCTTGCTGTAGCGCTTCACTCATCAGTTCCACGATCTTCGCCACCGGGCGCTCTACCGCCTGTTCGTATTGCTCTTTGCTGATCGGCTGGCTTAGTTCGCGTTCGATGTAAGCCAGGTCGACCTGATATTCGTCCTGATCCGACAGGCGGATCTTGGTCTGCTCGGCGCTGCGTACCAGCTGATAGTTCTGTTTCTGGGCCTGCAGCTGCAGCAGGCGGTTGAGCTTGTGCGGCTCATCCGCGTCACGCTTTAGCTGCTCCATCAGCTCAATGTTCTGCATCGAGTTAAACTCGGTTTGTGCCGGGATATCGTTCACCGATACTGCGTTCCAGTAGGGCTGTGTAGGCAGCGGTCGACCACTTTTCAAAGCGCCGCCCATACCGAAGACCGGCATCAGTCCGCGATAGGCCAGGTTGATATCCAGATCGTTGCCACCCACGCGGGAACCGCTGTGACCGAGGAAGTCATCACGGCGCTCCTCTTTAACACGGTGATCCGGTCCCATGCGCACCACGGAGCAGTCGGTAGTACCACCGCCGACATCGACTACCAGTACGGTTTTGTTCTCGCCCAGGTCTGATTCGAAGTTGATCCCGGCGGCCAGCGGTTCGTACAGCAGTTCGACGGATTCAAAACCAGCGCGTTTAGCGGCACGGTGCAGAATCTCCGACGCTTGCTGGTTGGCCTGTTCACCGTCGGTGCCCTGGAAGTTCACTGGTCGGCCGATCACTGTGTGGCGGATCTTGTCATCCAGATTGCGTTCCGCCGCCTTTTTAATCTCCATCATCATGGCGCTGACGATATCCTCAAAGAACGCCAGATGTTCTGCACGCAGACCACCGACGCCAAGGAAGGATTTTGGCGATTTGATGAAGTAACCCTCTTCCGGCAGGTCGATATAGTTCTCGATCGCTTCTTCGCCTACGAACAGGGTTTGCTCGCCGGATTGGATATCATGCTCACGCCGTGCGGCAGCGGCCAGACGCAACTGGTTGGCACGCTCCGCCATGTACTGTTCACGTAACTGCGGATTTTCGATCTGTTTGGCGACCGCTTCGCAGATCAGTTCGCGTGAGAGGGCATACAGTGTAGAGGGCAGAAAGCGCTGATCGCCATACAAAGGAAGCAGTTCCGGGGTGTTGCTGTTTGGGTTAACCACGCCGATGGCGCAGTTGGAGCTTCCGTAGTCGAATCCGGCAATCATGGTGCTGTAGTGTCCGCAGTGAAAAAAAGGGCGCGAACGTTAGCATATTCGGGCGGAGAAGGGGAGTGATGGAGTTTTGTCCTGGGTGCTGTTGGGCATCGCTGCGCGATGGCCAACCTACAAGCGTTGCTTCGCGACGAGCGAAGCGACTCCCAACAACTCACGATGGTTCACAACAACATCAGGCCCCTTATATTGCCCGGTGTGATTGATGCTGTTTTAGGTGAAAAGCTGGTCTTGTTCGGCAGGAAACCGGACTCGATCACTTCTTACGGAAGCTACTCGGTGGCATACCGAAGTACTTAGAGAAACGATGACTGAAAGAGGAGATGTCCTGATAACCCACAGTTGAGGCGATCAGGTTGATCGGATAATCGGTATGTACCAGCAGGGCGCGGGCTTTCTCCATGCGCAGTTGCAACAGGTATTCACCGGGCGTCTGCGCGGTCTCCTTTTTGAACAGTGTCTTGAACTGGCTGAGGCTAAGACATGCGGTATCGGCCAGCTCGCTCAGTGGTGGCGAATAGCTCAGGTCTTGTGCCAGATGATCCATCACCCGGGCGATGCGTGGATCGATGCGAGGACGAAAATCCTGCTCGTTGAGCAGCTGAACCAGCCAATCTCCGATGTTTAGCTCAAGTGCCGGGCTGATCCGGTGTTCCAGCTGTTTCTGCGCGAAGTAGCAAAACGCCTGCACGGGCTGGGAGATATAGATGAAGGCCTCATCCAGTGCGGTCATGCTGGTGGGCAGTTCGTCCAGATCTACCACCAGGAATTGAGAGCCTGGCTCTGGCGCAAACTCATGCTCATCCCCGGCCCGGATGATAATGCACTGTCCGGGTGAGGCGCGTCCGAAGTGGCGTCCGGTATCGATCTCCACCGAACCGATCAGCGGTAATACCAGCTGATGATGCGCATGGCTGTGCCGATGGCGGATAAAGGTGTAGGAGCGGATCGATAGTTTGGCAGACATCGGCTTTCAGGGATCTTAGGGTCAGGTTTGTCCTAAGAGAGTAGCGCATTATTTGCATGCTGACTTTGGTGAAAAGCCGGTGTTGTTGTCTGTAAGGCTGGTCCTTCCCTGTGACCTGCCTCACTAAGATGCTGTCAGGCGGTGGCGGGTTGGTAGCTGTTGAGCCGTGTCGGGGTAATCGGCAGGTGCACCGCTGCAGCCACCAATCCAAGTGCGGCGGAGATGATCAGCGCCAGCTCGTAGGAGCCGAAGTGATCGAACAGCAGCCCACCCCACCAACTACCAAAGAAGGCACCGATCTGGTGACTGAACATCACAAAACCAAACAGCGAGGCGAGGTTCTGGTTGCCGAAAATATCAGCCACCGTACCGCTGGTGGGCGGCACCGTGGAGAGCCAGAGCACGCCCATCACGATGGAGAACAGGTAGAACAGCTCCGAACTGGCAGGCATTACCAGCAGCGCCATGATCAGGCAAGCACGGAACCAGTAGATCAGCGTCAGTAGCCAGGGTTTGTGCCAACGATCGCCCGCCCAGCCGATGGCGATAACGCCTGCCACATTAGCCAGACCGATCAGCGCCAGCGAGTTGGATGCTACCTCCGGCGGCAGTCCACAGTAGGCCACCAGGCCGGACATATGCACCGAGATGATGGCGATATGGAAACCGCAGACAAAAAAGCCGAGGTTGAGCAGCTGGTAGTCGCGGTTCCCGAAGGCATCGCGGATCACCTGCCAGTTAAATACAGGCGCGGAACCGGCTTTGGCACGCTCGGCGGGATCATCTTTTAACAGCCCAGCGACCACAAAGATCAGCAGGGTTGAAGCGGCAAACAGCAGAAAGGTCCCGGACCAGTCCAGGCTTGGGCCGGTCCAGCTCTGGATCATGGCGTAGATGAACTGCCCCATAGAGCCACCTGCGCTGGCAACGCCGAGAGCAAAGGTGCGTTTATGCGCCGGGAAGTGGCGGGCCACGGCTGCCAGGGTAATCGGATAGGTGGTGGCGCCCACGCCGATCCCGATCAGAATGGCGTTGCCGATAAAAAAGGTGCCGCTGCTGTCGGCTAATGCCGCTATCGCCAGCCCCGCGGTGTAGAGTGCGCCACCTGCCAGCAGGACGCGTACGGTGCCGTAGCGCTCTGCCAGAATACCGGCGATCGGTGCCGCTGCGCCCCAGATCAGGTTTTGAACGCCAAAGCCGAAGCTCAGTTCGGCCAGCGGAATGTTCAGGTCGAGGCTGATTTCGGGCAGCATCAGGCCAGTGGTCTGGCGAATGCCCATATTGCAGGCCAGGATGATCGCTGCTGCGGCCACTACCCACCAGGGATTTATCTTAAGTCTTAACATTTTCTGATCTGTCATTTTTATCTAAAACGGATAGGACTATATTTATCAATCAGTAGAGCCCTGACAAACGATTAATAACTCGCCTATAAGATAGAAAAACTACGTTATGAACAGTTTGCCGATGAAAGCGATCCAGTATTTCTGTGTTGCCGCCCGAACTTTGAGCTTTAAGGATGCTGCCGAGCAGCTGGCGGTCACACCGGGTGCGGTGAGCCAGCAGATTAAACTGTTGGAAAACTGGTTGGGCGTGCAGCTGTTTGAACGTGAAACCCGCGCGATCCGGCTGACGTCGTTGGGCAACTCCTACTTCAAGCGGATCGAGCCGCGTATGCAGGAGGTGATCGGCGTAACACACTCCATGCGCCAGATGTCGCGCAGCCGGGCAGTCCAGCTGGCCGTGCCGCCAGCCTTTGAGGTGCTCTGTCTGGTACCTAAGTTGCCTGAGATCCTGCAACGTTTTCCCAATATCGATCTGCGGACCAAGGCATCACCGATGCCAACGGCGCTGCGGGAGGACGGCACCGAGATGGCGATCCGTTATATGACGGTGCCTGACCCCAAGCTGACCTGTTACAAGTTAACCGACCTGATCATGACACCCATGGTATCGCCGGATCTTCTGGTCAATCACCCGGAAGCAACGGCGGGGGACTATTCCAAGCTCACGCTGATCCACGATATCCTGCACCCGGACTGGCACCTGTTTTACGACCGCATGGGGATTGATGCCGAACAGATAAAAACCTTCCACTGTGATCAGTCGCTAGTATCCCTGACGCTGGCAGAGCAGGGGATGGGAGTTGCGCTGGCTGATGATCTGCTCGCCGGACACGCGTTGAAAAACGGGCGTCTGGTGCCTTTGATCGACTGGCGCGTGACGGCGCGGCGGGCACTGTATCTGGTGCATAGTGCGGAACAACCGCTGAGTCCGCAGGCGCTGATGATCCGTGATTGGGTGCTGGAAACTTATGGTCAGGATCACTGATTGCGCCTGCAACCTGAATTTTTGTCCATTTACAGCCTCTATCCGCCTGCCTATACCTGAAAAGAGAAGTAGCTATCGAACAGACCCGCCTGCACTGATCAGGAGGCACTATGAATACGCAAATCAACGAGCTGGTGGAGAAACTGCGCAGCAGCGGTGAGGATGCCGGTCCGCATTGTGACCTGAGCAGCTCTTCGGTGAAATCGGTCAAAACGCCGATCCCGACCGAGCTATACGATCAACTGAAAACCATGTCCCTTGTTTATAACAAAGAGCTGAGCTGTATCGCCGGTGAACTATTGGAAGTGGCGCTGCAGGAGGCGTTGGAGTGCTTTACAAAAGAGGAGCGGGAACAGCTTGAAACGGTGCGCAAAGCGGTTGCGCAGGATGAAGCTTTGCAGCATATGGAAGATCAGCGTTACGACGCTGGCTGCACCTGAGAACTCATAGGTTAAGTACAAAAGGGGACAGATCTATTTTTTGAAAATAGATCTGTCCCCTTTAGCGTTTACGTCTTAACTGCTGGCGATGGGCGGTACACCGATCCAGGCCAGATGCAGGTGGAAGGCGAACAGGACATAGAGCCCCAAACCCGCAACCACCGCAATCACATCATTCAGCCCGCTTTTCGGCAGGTTCGGGATCGAACGTGTTGGGCGACGTTTCAGCGATATACGTACCATAACCGCCCAGATCAGCAGGCTGCCAAACAGAAGCACCTCAACTACCCGACCATTGGCCAACAGATGCGACAGCGCCCAGAGTTTGGTCGCGATCAGCATAGGGTGTTTGGTATGACTCTGAATGCGACCCGGCAGATAGGCTGCCAGTAGCAGGATAAATACCGGCAGCATCAACAGCGCCACCAGATGGTTCATCCAGAGCGGTGGGCTGTAGAGAAACGCCGAACCTGGGCGTGCGTCACCATAACCGATGATAATCAGCGTCAGACCCACAGCGGCAACTACGGAGTAGAGCCCTTTCCAGGTCCATTCGCCTAACTGCCCGACCATCCGGTCGCGCCATGAGTGGTTCACCACCGATACCATGTGCGGTATCAGAAACAGTACCAAACCTAAGATAAACAACGTCATTCTGTCGTCCTTAATACGTCCATTTTGCGCACAGTATAAGGAATTTATCGGGACAGATTTATTTATCGGAAAATAAATCTGTCCCCATTACGGGTGGCGGTGTTCAGAAGAACAGGTTGAACAGGAAACCGCAGAGGATCGCCATCCCGAATACCACAACCAGAAAGGCGAGCACCATCGGTGTACGGAAGATAGAGCGCAGCAGGATTACCTCGGTCAGGCTGGCTCCGGCGCTACCGATGATCAGCGCCATGATCGCACCTAATCCCATCCCTTTCTCGGCCAGAACGCTGGAGAGAGGGATCATCGCTTCGGCGCTGATATAGAGCGGTACACCGATCACCGCTGCGACAGGAATGGCGAGCGGATTGTCTGGACCAGCAAACTGCGCGATCAAATCAGCGGGCATAAAACCGTAGGTGATCGCCCCCAGAGTGATACCCAGGGCGACATAGGGAGAGACACTGACGAATTGCGCCCAGGTTTCTTGCCAGATCCGTAACCAGCGATTCTCCGCCGCAGGTATAAGGGCGACGCTGCCGTCACAGCACAGTTCAGCACCGGATAGTTCTGAACAGGAGGCTTCCGTGCAGGCTGCTGTTTGACTTACTTTGTTAACGCTGTTGTCTCCGCAGCCAGTTGAGGGGCCACAGTCTCCAGATACGGTTTGACCGTTGACCACCTCCTGCCGTACGTAACGCTCAAATCCCAGTTGGTTAAGCAACCAACCGCCAAACAGCGCAGCAGCCAAGGCAATGGCCGCATAAGTGAGGGCGATGTTGAGGCTGAAGGTTGCGACAAACAGGCCGAGCACCACCGGATTCAGCAGGGGGGAGCCGAACAGAAATGCCAGCGTTGGGCCAAATCCGGCACGTGCCTTGAGCTGCCCGGTCAGCATCGGAATGGTGGAACAGCTACAAAAGGGAGTGAGCACGCCAAGTAGGGCCGCCGCAAGATAACCTAACCCGAAACGGGCACTGAGTGTGCGCTGAATCCGCTCGCGGGGCAGAAACTCCAGCACAACGCCGATGAGATAGCTGATAAGCAGAAACAGGACAGTGATCTCTACCGCCAGAAATAGAAACATATCCAGTGTTTGCTGGAGCTGCGTGAGAACCGATTCACTCATTTCTTTAAATTCCATAAATATAGAAATATGGAATTATTTTCGCTTAACAGCTTTTGTCTCGTCAAGGTGGTTCCAGTAATATCGAATGATTCATTTTGGCAGAGTCAGTGTTATGCAGATTGAGATAGCCGCCAAGCGCTTGGCGGAGCTGGGTCACGTGACCCGTCTGGAGATCTTTCGGTATCTGGTGAAAGGCGGCAAACAGGGAGTGCCGGTCGGCGAAATTCAGTCGGAGTTGCAGGTGCCGGGGTCTACTTTGTCCCACCATATCTCCCGTCTGGTAAATGTAGGGCTGGTGGTGCAGCGACGAGAAGGGCGCACCCTCTACTGTGTGCCTCAGTACGATGAGCTGGATGGGCTGATCGATTTCCTCAAAGAGGAGTGCTGTGTGAACGAGTCCACCGACGGGGATCAAGCCTGTTGAGCACCGTTTACGATCACAACAGTAAAGCCGGAAATGCCGGAGATATCCTGAAACATGTCGCACTGATTGCCGCGCTGAATAGTGTGACTGTGGCAGGCCGATCGATACGGTTTGTAGATCTGTTCGCAGGTTACGGAGTGAATCCGATTATCGCTGGTAACCAGTGGGATCAGGGTTTGGGGCGTATCCACGGGCGCGAAAGCGAATCCAGCAATCCAGACCTGCGCAGTTATCTGGATTGGTATCTCTCTCGACCTTCGCTGATCGGTAGCCTGTATCCCGGTTCGTTGTTGATTGCGCAGGATACGCTGCTCGCCAGCGGTCGTGAGATCGGGCTGACCCTGTACGATATCTCACAAACCGCCATCGCTAACCTGCAGCAGGTGTATCGGGGGATGGATCACCGTATCCTGCACCGGGCCGCGCAGCTGTCAGATCCTGAGATTGAATCGGCTGATTTTCTCTTTATCGACCCGCCGGGACTCAAGTCCGAAGCACAACCAGAATACCCAACTTTGGCGCGGTTACTGGCGTTTACTGAGGTGGCGTCGAATGCGGCCGCGCTGTTCTGGCTACCCGTCTCTGCGGATAACGACGGTAGCGAAGGGAGTAAACAACTGCGTGACCATGGATTTACCGTGAGTCGCGCCATGTGGGGAGCAGAGTACGCCGCAGGAAGTACCCTTGGCTGCCTGCTGGCCTATCGTCTGGATGCGGATGGGACAACGCGTGTGCAGCAGGCATTGGATGCGATGTTTTCCTTGGCGGGGTGGCAGGAAGCGAAAGGTGCGGAGCTTACGCATTAAGTCAGAGCTGTCTTTGCCCTGTTGATGTTGGGAGTCGCTTCGCTCGTCACCAACCTGCACGGGAACTGATATTCGTAGGTTGGCCATCGCGCAGCGATGCCCAACAGGGCGGATGAACGCATGGTTTTCTAAGACAAAGAATCAAAAAAAGGGCCAGACATTCTCCCGGGGAAAGCCGGTTTTAGGAGAACGAATGGCCCCAAGATGCCTCAGGTCTCATTTAAGGCAGGTACACCAGCGGGATGAAAGTGTTCCAGAGAAAGACGGTAGCCGCGCGAAGGCTGACTAGGGTGACCAGACCTACCGTCAGAATCGACATACAGAACAGAAAACCGCGCTCTTCCGGTATACGCATGATGATAGGTACACCGGTGAACAGCAGGTAGGTGCTGTAGATCAGGCCAGCCATACCTGCAGTTACGCAGAACCACAGTGTTGGATAGAGGCCTGCGAAACCTGCAACCAGCAGCGGAGTTGCCGTGTAGAGGGTCAGGTTCATGCAGCGCTCAAGCGACGCTTCACCGCCGTAGGTTTTTTCCATCCAGCGGATGGCAAATCCGACGATCAGTAGAGAGAGGCACAGGGCAACGTAGAACGCGATAGCAGACAGTGCTGCGCTAGCGATGGTCAGGCGAGTGGCTTCGCCCGTAAGTGTCAGGCTCCAACCCACTTGGGTGGTCCCGATAAACAGTGATACCGGCGGAATCAGCGCCAGCAGTGCCAGGGTAATCAAAACTTCATTTGAGCCTTTCAGTTGCTCATCCCGAATCTGCTTCATCGCAATGCTGGGATGGTAAAAAATCTCCGACATTGTTTTTATCGTCATGATGCACCTCTCACAAATGTGTTGAGACGTTCAGGTTTCCAACAGTAATAACCGCGTCTACGTCGGGTTGCGCAAACCGGATCAATTCGGGGCTGTATTTGTGTAACGGTTGCTCACCTATACGTGCTGATCTATATCTATGTGATTCATATCGATAGAAAAATCCCTCATTTGACAGCCCCGGGTGCCCGCCGTATCGTTCGGCGCTGACCAGGTCGCTTTATGCATGTCTGAAACGTGTGAAGTGTTAAATGGGAAGTCGGTGCCGCTCGGTTATACGGGCCAAACCCGACACTGCCCCCGCAACGGTAGATCGGTAATGTTGTTTCAGTGGCCACTGTGCACCTAAGGATGTATGGGAAGGCGAAACGATGGAGCACTCGCGCTCGCCGATGAGTCCGGAGACCAGCCTTGTCTGATCCTGTTCAGGGTGTTGCGGAGGGCTTCACCGGGCATCCGCGCAGTAATGCGCGTTGATCCTATATCCTCTCCTGCTGTCCGTCGGTTATCGGCGGTCTATCCTGATTACGACGTTTTTGGATCTAACCCAGACCGATCCCGATAACCGCAGCGCGTTGCAGACGAGAGCTAACCGATGAGTGAATCGACACCTTCATTTCGCCACCCTCATACCCTGATGGTGCAGGGCACCACCTCCGACGCTGGTAAAAGCATCATGGTGACCGCGTTGGGACGGATTCTGGCGCGTCGGCAGGTATCGGTTGCACCGTTCAAACCGCAGAACATGGCGCTCAACAGTGCGGTAACCGCCGACGGTGGTGAGATCGGACGCGCCCAAGCGGTGCAGGCCGAAGCGTGCCTGCTCGAACCTACCGTCGATATGAATCCTGTTCTGCTGAAACCGAATACCGATATTGGCGCCCAGGTGATCGTGCACGGCAAGGCGATCGGCAATATGGACGCGACGGAGTACCACAACTACAAGCCAGAGTTGTTGCAGCAAGTTCTGCAGAGTCACGAACGCCTGGCACAGCAGTATCAGGCGGTGCTGGTGGAGGGGGCGGGCAGTCCTGCGGAGATCAATCTGCGCGAGAACGATATCGCCAATATGGGATTTGCCGAGGAGGCGGATTGCCCGGTGGTAATTGTGGCGGATATCGACCGGGGAGGTGTTTTTGCTCACCTGCTAGGTACCTATGAGCTGCTGAGTGAGACCGAAAAGGCACGTATCAAAGGCTTTATCATCAACCGGTTCCGCGGCGATGTAAGTCTGCTTGAGCCAGGTCTGGATTGGCTTGAGGAACGAACCGGTGTACCTGTTCTGGCGGTAATCCCCTATGTGATGGATCTGCATATCGAAGCGGAAGACGCGATCAACCAGCAGCAGAAACAGCGCGATGACTATCAGCTGCTGAAAGTGGCGGTGCCTGTGTATCCGCGTGCCAGCAATCACACCGACTTTGACGTGTTGCGTCTGCACCCGCAGGTGGATTGCGAGTTTATCCGTGACGCGAGTCAGTTTAAAGGCGCGGACCTGATTGTATTACCCGGTAGTAAAAATGTGCGGGGCGATCTGGCCTGGTTGAAAGAGAGCGGCTGGGCGGATGCGATCCGACGTCATCTGCGCCTGGGTGGCAAGGTGATCGGTATCTGTGGTGGTTACCAGATGTTGGGCGAGTGGATTCATGATCCGGAGGGGATCGAGTCGGCACCCGGCTCCAGCGAAGGCTTGGCGCTGTTGGCGATGGAAACCACACTCAGCGGTGCGAAAACCCTGCGTAACGTGGCTGGCAGATCGATCTGCGGTCAGTTTGCGGTTAAAGGTTATGAGATCCATGCGGGGATCAGTCGCGGAGCCGCATTGGATGCTCCGCTGTTCCAGATAGCACCGGTAGACGGTGTTCAGGAGCCAGTCGCAGAAGGCTCCCGCAATGCCGAAGACACCGTTATCGGCAGCTATATCCACGGACTGTTTGACCGGTCTGAACTGCTTGATCATCTGCTGCAATGGGCTGGGCTAGACGGAGTGGAGGCATTTGATTACGCCGCATTTCGCGAGCAACAGATCGAACGACTGGCGGACGAAGTGGAAGCGGTGTGGCCGTTTGAGCAGATCTGTAAGCTGCTCTCGCTAGACCTGCCGGATGCAACCGCGCAGTGAGTATCGTTGCTTCAATCCTGCTGGCGTTACTGGTGGATCGGCTGCTGGGAGAACCTAAACGTTTTCACCCGCTGGTCGGATTTGGCTGGCTTGCCTCTGCTATCGAAGGTGCTTTTAATCGCAGCAAATACAGCCGGTTTGCGGGTGCTTATCGGAGTGTACTGGGCTGGATGCTGGCGGTATTGCCTTGGGTGGCAATCGCTACGATGCTCCAATTATCGCTGGCAAACGAGCGTCTGCTGGATATAGTTATTGGCGGTTTTATCCTCTACCTCGCTATCGGCTGGCGCAGCCTGCTGCAGCACGCTGATGCCGTAGCAAAACCTCTGGAACAAAATGATCTGGTGTCTGCACGTAGCGCTGTGGCGATGATCGTCAGCCGCGATACCACGGAACTGGATGAAACCGCTGTTGCCAGCGCGGCCACCGAATCGGTGCTGGAGAACGGTGCCGATGCGATCTTCTCGGCGATCTTCTGGTTCTGCCTGTTGGGTATTCCTGGCGTGGTGCTCTACCGCCTCAGTAATACGCTGGATGCGATGTGGGGTTATAAAAATCCACGCTTTCTGCACTATGGCTGGGCGGCTGCGCGTATCGATGATCTGCTCAATTTTATTCCCGCACGCCTGACAGCGTTGAGTTATACGCTGGTGGGCGAAACCAAAATCGCCATGTGTTGCTGGCGCAGCCAGGCACCGACCTGGAAAAGCCCCAATGCCGGCCCAGTGATGGCTGCAGGTGCCGGAGCGATCAACGTGTCTTTGGGTGGTGCGGCGGTCTACCACGGCCAGCTGCAAGTTCGACCGCCACTGGGCCCTGAAACCGGTGAACGCCCAGATGCGCGTGCGATTCGTGAAGCCTGTGCGTTGGTGAACCGCACGTTGCTGCTCTGGTGTGCAATGATCGCACTGATGGCTGGTGGAGCATTTCTTCTGTGAGCGAACAGCTGATACACGGCGGCGACTTGTTTGCGGCCAGCGAACGTTACGGTATTCCGGTTGAGCAGTGGTTGGATCTGTCGACGGGCATCAATCCCGAGAGTTATCCGCCGGGCGATCTGCCCCCGCAGGTGTTTAAGCAGCTGCCCTATCTGCAACCCGCATTTCTAAAGGCAGCGGCAGAGTACTACGGAAGCGATCAGTTTCTGGCGGTTAACGGCTCACAACCGGTGATCCAGGCGTTGCCCCAGGTTTTGGAACGGCTGCCGGTATTGTTACCCGAGGTGGGTTACGACGAGCACCGCTACCATTGGGCGCGTAACGGTAACCAGCTGAGCTTCTACTCGGCGTTCGACCTGAAGGCTGCAACAGAACAGATCGAAAGCCAATTGGCGCTCGGTGGGCCTTTCCATCTTGTGGTGATCAACCCCAATAACCCCAGCGGATTGACGTTCTTGCCGCAAACGCTGATCTCGTGGGCTGAGCGGATGCCCGAAGGCGGTGCGGTGATCATCGATGAGGCGTTTGTCGATACCACACCGGAACAGAGTGTTCTGCGTCAGGCGCTACCCGACAATATGGTGGTGTTACGTTCATTCGGGAAGTTTTTTGGTCTGGCGGGGCTGCGCCTCGGTTTCGCATTCTCCAATGAGCCGCTTCGCCTTCGGCTGCAGGAAGGCTTAGGGCTATGGCAGGTAAACGGCGTGGCACAGGCGGTTGCCAGTGAAGCGTTGACTGATGTTGCCTGGCAGCAGGGGGCCCGCAGCGATATCGAAATGAATAACCAGTTCACCCAGCGCCTATTAGCCCCACTTGCTGAACTGCTCCAGCCGCAATATCAATACCAGCATGGGTTGTTTACCGTCTGGAAAGTGACGCAGTCGCAGTCCCGGCTTTTACAAAAGACCTTCGCTGAACAGGCGGTTTTAATCCGCGTTATTCCGTTAGATCAAGGCGAGGCGTTGGTGCGCATCGGTATTATCCGCCGCTTTGATTATGCCGCCGTTCCTCCCCTGGAGCGAGCAGTGGCATGTTGTATCGAAGCTTTAAACCGAGGTGATGCAGATGTCTGAGCGATCGATAACAGACAACAAACCCTATTCGCAGCCAGACCGCGAAGCTATCTACCGGGTGATCGCGGAGCGGCGTGATATGCGCCATTTCTCGTCGGAGCCCTTAGATCCAGAGGTGTTAAAGCGCCTGTTTCGGGTAGCGCATCAGGCACCCAGTGTGGGGCTGATGCAACCCTGGCGTTTCCTGCGTATCACCGATCGTGACCTGCGTGAGCGGCTCTATACGCTTGTGGATGCTGAGCGTTGCAACACAGCGGACGCCTTAGGCAAACGACGTGACGAGTTCCTGAAGCTGAAGGTGGAGGGGATTCTGGATTGCGCTGAAGTGGTGGTCGCCGCGCTGCCGGATGGACGTGAGGAACATATCTTCGGACGACGTACACTGCCGGAGATGGATCTGGCATCACTTGCCTGTGCCATTCAGAATATGTGGCTGGCAGCGAGGGCTGAGGGGATCGGTTTGGGGTGGGTCTCGTTGTTCGATCCGGAAGCGTTAGCTGAGCTGCTGAAGATGCCCGCGGGCAGTAAACCTGTAGCGATCCTCTGTATCGGCCATGTGGAAGGGTTCTACGAGCAGCCGATGTTGGTGCAGGAGAAATGGACTGAAGCTGCGCCGATGGAGCAGTTTATCTTTGAGAATTATTGGTCTGAAACCGCGGAGTGATCGGTATTTTGTGTTGGGAGTCGCTGGGGCTCGTCCCAACCTACCCAGCCATTAGGCACTGTGCGATTTCCCGTAGGTTGGCGACGAGCGAAGCGACTCCCAACACGACAGCACTTAATGGGGGGTAGCTTAGCCATCGCGCAGCGATGCCTAACAGTCTTTCCTCGAAGCAGAAAAAAAGCGCCACAGGGTTACCCCCATGGCGCTTTTTGATGCAGCAATCGGATCAGTGATCAGGAGCCGATCACACCCTCAATCGGAGAGGATGCGCTGGCGTAGGCTTTACGTGGCATACGTCCGGCCAGGTAACCTTCGCGGCCACACTCCACCGCTTTACGCATCGCCTGGGCCATCAATACCGGGTTGGAGGCGTGGGCGACAGCACTGTTCATCAATACGCCTTCACAACCCAGTTCCATCGCCAGAGTCGCGTCAGACGGAGTGCCGACACCGGCATCGACAATGATCGGTACGTTGGCGTTTTCCAGAATCAGCTTAATGTTGTGCGGGTTGCGGATACCCAGACCGGAACCGATCGGCGCACCCAGCGGCATTACCGCCACGCAGCCCATCTCTTCCAGGCGTTTAGCGATCAGTGGGTCGTCGCTGGTGTAAACCATCACCTTGAAGCCGTCGTTGATCAGCGTTTCCGCCGCTGCCAGTGTTTCGGTGACGTTCGGGTAGAGGGTCTTGTCGTCGCCCAATACCTCCAGCTTCACCAGATCGTGTCCATCCAGCAGTTCACGTGCCAGTCGGCAGGTGCGTACCGCTTCCTCAGCGGTGTAGCAGAACGCGGTATTCGGCAGGATGGTGTATTTCTCCGGTGGCACCACATCCAGCAGGTTCGGTTCGCCCGGATTCTGGCCGATATTGGTACGGCGCAGGGCAACGGTGACGATATCCGCACCGCTCGCCTCAATCGCCAACCGGGTTTCTTCCATGTCTTTGTACTTGCCGGTGCCGATCATCAGGCGTGAGTTAAAGCTTCGGCCCGCTACAACCAGCGGGTCATTCAGGGCGATATCCTGAGTCATGCGAATCTCCTGTTAAACACATCAATACTGGGGAGTGGTGCAGGGCGCTAGCGCCAGTGGATCAACCGCCACCAATCGCGCGTACGATCTCGATGCTGTCGCCTTCACGCACACGGGTTTGGGAATGCAGGCTGCGCGGGATGATCTCACTGTTGATCTCTACCGCCACGCGTTGGTTACTCAGGCGCAGGGTGTCCAGTAGCTCCTGCAGGTTGTTGGCACTGTACAGCTTCATGCTTTCGCCATTCACAGTCAGTCGGATCATGATGAAGGCCTCTTCACACGGCTACGCAATGAGCCGATTTGTTTTTATTTTTGGATGCAGGCTATGGTGGGAGAGCGGCGAAAAACGGATAAGGGCCAAATTTCTGGCCAATTTGAGTCCAGCTTTCTGGATCTATAGTTCTTAACGTTAAGGGAGGACGGCTGCGCCTGCCCTTAACGCTGGCAAACGGAATTATTGGGCAACGCTGGGGCGTTGGCCAACCTACAGGTGGAATGTGTCATGTAGGTTGCCCATCGCGCAGCGATGCTCAACATCAGGTTGCGGGTTTCGTGCGGTCAGGTAGGTTGGCGACGAGCGAAGCGACTCCCAACAAAACACACTAATTCAACGCCCAAAAGCCCCAGCCCACACCGAACCTAATCGCGCCGCTTCCCAAGAAAACTCACACCTCAACCCCGCGCAAACCCACGTCCCATGGGCTGGCATCATGTTTGCCCTACATCTGGTTCTAACTGGTTTTTAGCGTTGACCAGTAGCTTATTGAACATCACGGAGGCCAATGCATTGTGTTTTTTGCATCTGGTCCATCACGAATGCGGGCACTGAAAACAAGCATTCAATTTGTGTGAGCTAAGACGGAAGATGGGAGTAAGACTCCCGCCTCTGCATAAAAATAACAGCACCCTCAGAGGAGGTGAGTATGACTTTTAACGCTAACGAATTTGACGCTAAGGAAGTTGTAGGTAACGACCGTAAGCACGTATGGCACCACATCACTCAGCATAAGCCGTTCGAAGAAAACGATCCGATGGTGATCGTGAAGGGCGAAGGTATGCGCGTATGGGATGCCAAAGGTAACGAGTACCTGGATGCGGTATCCGGTGCGGTATGGACTGTAAACGTTGGTTACGGCCGTACCGAAATTGCTGACGCGGTTCGCGATCAGCTGGTGACCATGAACTACTTCGCGCAGACTGCTGGTAACGTTCCAGCGGCGCAGTTTGCAGAGCGTCTGATCGAGAAGATGCCTGGCATGAGCCGCGTGTACTACTCCAACTCCGGTTCCGAGGCGAACGAGAAAGCGTTCAAGATCGTACGTCAGATCGCCGAGAAGAAGTACGGCGGTAAGAAACACAAGATTCTGTTCCGTGAGCGTGACTACCACGGTACAACCATTACTGCACTGAGTGCGACCGGCCAGTACGAGCGTAAGAACCAGTACGGTCCTTTCACTCCGGGCTTCGTTGAAGTACCACACTGCTGCGAATACCGCTCCCAGTGGGGTGATGTAGAAGATTACGGTATCCGCGCTGCGAACGAGATCGAGCGTGTGATCCTGGAAGAAGGTCCTGATACTGTCGGTGCACTGTGTCTGGAGCCGATCACTGCTGGTGGTGGTGTTATCGAGCCGCCTCAGGGTTACTGGGATCGCGTTCAGGAGATCTGCAAAAAGTACGACATCCTGCTGCATATCGACGAAGTAGTATGTGGTCTGGGTCGTACCGGTAAGTGGTTCGGTTACCAGCACTACGGTATCAAGCCAGACATGGTAACCATGGCTAAGGGTGTTGCGTCCGGTTACGCAGCGATCTCCTGCACCGTGACCACTGAAGAAGTATTCGCAGCGTTCAAAGAAGATGACGACGCTCGCATGGGTTACTTCCGTGACATCTCTACCTTCGGCGGTTGTACTGCTGGCCCGGCTGCGGCGCTGGTTAACATGGACATCATCGAGCGTGAAGGTCTGCTGGACAACGTTGTAGAGCAGGGCGAATACCTGCGCGGTCGTCTGAACCAGCTGATGGAAAAATACGACGTGATCGGTGACGTACGTGGTAAAGGTCTGTTCGCAGGTTTCGAACTGGTGAAAGATCGCGAAACCAAAGAGCCGGTAGACGAGAGCCTGCCGATCCAGATCGGTGCACACTGCATGCAGAACGGTGTGATCATCGGTCGTACCAACCGCTCTTTCAAAGAGTACAACAACACTGTTTGTCTGAGCCCGGCGCTGATCGCAACGCAGGCTGATATCGACAAGATTGTTGATGCAATTGATAACGCACTGGCTGAACTGGCGCCAAACGCGTAATCCAACCACCAGGTCCCTGGCGGCCGGAGTTGCTGTCTGCCCGTTACCCTCGGGCAGCGGTAACTCCGGATTTTCCCAAGATCGGCATATTCTGAATTGCTCTGCGTGCGGTTTAATTCAAAATAATCATTCAAATATCTGGCGTCTGCCGGATTTTTTGTATATAAGCTGATCTCTAATAAAAACAATGACATAGCCTCACCATCCGCTTGTGGAGAGCGGATTTGAACTATACTGACGAGAGCCTAAGCCGTTTCTATTATCTTGCATCTGCGATCTGTGTTGCTTACAGAATGCCGAGTGGCCGTGCAGTAGAAGCGGAAAGAGCGGTGCTCCGGCTCAGATCGCAAAATAATAACGATAAAAAGAAAGGCAGAGTAAATGTTTCAGCTATTCCACTTGACGCCCGGAAAGGGCGGCAGTCTCCAGCAGCAGCTGCGTGAGCAGATTGCGACGGCGATTCTGAATGGCAATATCCCGGTTGATACTCCGTTACCTTCCAGCCGTAAGCTGGCACAGCAGCTGGATGTAGCGCGTAATACCGTGGTGTTGGCCTACGAACATCTTTTAGACGACGGTTACCTGTTGGCGCGTGAACGTAGCGGCTATTACGTGAATCCGGATATCCTGAACGGTCAGGTAAAACTGGAGACCCCACAGGAAGCGGAGGGTGCCGTTGAGGCGACCCATCCACCGGAGTGGGGCAGTCGCTTTAAGCTGCGTCCGACCGAGCAGACCAATATCAGCAAACCACGCGACTGGCAGAAATACGAATACCCGTTTATCTACGGCCAGTTCGACGCGTCCCTGTTTCCGACTGTGAACTGGCGTGAATGCTGCCGTGATGCGGTGAGTGGTCCGTCGATCAGTGACTGGGCAGCCGACCGATTCGATAACGACGATCCGCTGCTGGTTGAGCAGATCCGCACCCGCCTGCTGCCACGTCGTGGCGTATGGGCATCCCCCGACCAGATTCTGGTGACCGTCGGTGCGCAGCAGTCCCTCTATATGATGGCGCAGCTGCTGCTTGATAAAGACAGCACCATCGGTCTGGAAAATCCGGGTTACGTGGATATCCGCAATATCGCCCAGCTGAACCCGTCGCAGGTGCGCCCGATCCCGGTAGATCAGGATGGGATGATCGTCGATGACCGACTGAAAGGCTGTGATCTGGTGTTCACCACGCCAAGTCACCAGTGTCCGACTACGGTCACCATGCCGATCGAACGCCGTTACGAGCTGCTCAAGCGTGCCGATGAGGAAGATTTCATCGTCATCGAGGACGACTACGAGAGTGAGACCAACTTCAAGTCGAATCCGATTCCGGCACTGAAGAGCCTCGATAAGAACGACCGTGTGCTTTACATCGGCAGTCTGTCGAAAACGCTGGCACCAGGATTGCGTCTCGGGTACATGGTAGGGCCGGCGGAGTTTATCCGCGAAGCCCGCGCCCTGCGCCGTTTGATGGTGCGCCACCCGGCCGCCAACAACCAGCGTTCGGTAGCGTTGTTCCTGGAGCGTGGTTACCATGACTCGCTGATCCTCAACATCACCCGCAACTACCAGACCCGCTGGCGTGCAATGGATGAGGCGTTGACCAAATACCTGCCGGAATCCCACTCGCAGCCAACCTTTGGCGGCTCCTGCTACTGGGTAAAAGGTCCGGAAGGGCTGGATGCCGACGAGTTGCAGGTGAAGGCGAAGGAGGAGAGTATCCTGATCGAACCGGGTGCGATCCACTTCCTGGAAGATCCACCACCGAAGAACTATTTCCGTTTAGGGTATTCCTCTATCTCGACCGACCGGATCGAGCCAGGCATCAAAAAACTGGCTGAACTGATCCATTCAATGGTCTGAGATCAACCCCCGTCAACCATAAAAATGCCACCTGGATCAGGTGGCATTTTTGTTTTGGTTCCATGCTGTAACTATCTGAAATACATAGATAAAAAATATATGGAGCCAGTTTTTTCATTCTGGCTTAACCCAATCATCAAATCTGGTTCTACTGGGTTTTCGGCCTGAATCCTAATCTGTTCCCAAGTTATCCGTACAAGCAATGCCGTGTTCGCATTAACTGTTCCACGCGATAACGAAAGTTGTCGTAAATAAAATAATACTAAGGAATTTGATTATGGCTCGTATGACTCCTAGTGAAGCGATGGTTGAAACCCTCGTAGCAAACGGTGTTACCGATTGCTTCGGCATCATGGGTTCCGCGTTTATGGACGCAATGGACATCTTTACCCCAGCAGGTATCCGTCTGATCCCAGTAGTGCATGAGCAGGGTGCCGGCCACATGGCTGACGGTTATGCGCGTGTTTCTGGTCGTCACGGTGTA
Organism: uncultured Marinobacterium sp.; assembly: GCA_947501565.1. GTDB lineage: Bacteria > Pseudomonadota > Gammaproteobacteria > Pseudomonadales > Balneatricaceae > Pontibacterium. The sequence goes on along the minus strand of CANMWJ010000009.1, from coordinate 82,399 downwards.
TGTATCGCACAGAACGGCCCTGGTATCACCAACTTCGTAACTGCAATCGCTGCAGCTTACTGGGCTCACTCCCCAGTTGTATGTATCACTCCTGAAACCGGTACCAACTCCCAGGGTCTGGGTGGTTTCCAGGAAGCGCAGCAGCTGCCTTTCTTCGAAACAATCACCAAATACCAGGTGTCTGTTGTAAACAACACCCGTATGGCTGAACTGACTGCTCGCTGCTTCGACCGCGCGATGCTGGAAAACGGCCCAACTCAGCTGAACATCCCTCGTGACCTGTTCTACGGCGACATCGACTGTGAAATCCCAGAGCCGATCCGCATCGAACGTTCCGCTGGTGGTGAGCAGGCGCTGGCTGAAGCTGCAGAGCTGCTGGCTAACGCTGAATTCCCGGTAATGATCTCCGGTGGCGGTGTTGTACTGGGCGACGCTTACGAAGAAGCGATCGCTATCTCCGAACAGCTGGGCATGCCAGTTGTAAACTCCTACCTGCACAACGACTCTTTCCCAGCGTCTCACCCTAACTGGTGTGGTCCTCTGGGTTACCAGGGCTCCAAAGCAGGTATGAAACTGATCCAGCGCGCTGACGTTGTACTGGCTCTGGGTACCCGTCTGGGCCCATTCGGTACTCTGCCTCAGCACGGCATCGACTACTGGCCGAAGAACGCTAAGATCATCCAGGTTGACTGCGATCCTAAGATGCTGGGTCTGGTTAAGAAAGTTGACGTGGGTATCTGCGGTGACGCAAAAGCAGCTGCTAAAGCACTGATGCGTCTGCTGGCTGAGAAGTCTCCTAAGTGTCTGGACAACCGCGAACAGCGTGCTGAAGAGATCGCTGCTGAGAAAGCAGCTTGGGAAGCTGAGCTGGACGAGTGGATCCACGAGAAAGACGATTACTCTCGCGAGATGATCGAAGAGCAGGCTGCTGAAGAAGGCAACTACCTGCACCCACGTCAGGTTCTGCGTGAGCTGGAAAAAGCGATGCCTGCAGACGTAATGGTGTCCACCGATATCGGTAACATCAACTCTGTATCCAACAGCTACCTGCGTTTCGAACGTCCACGTTCTTTCTTCGCAGCGATGTCCTTCGGTAACTGTGGTTACGCACTGCCAACTATGATCGGTGCAAAAGTTGCTGCTCCAGATCGCCCAGGTATCTCCTACGCGGGTGACGGTGCATGGGGCATGTCCATGATGGAAATCATGACCTGTGTACGTGAAGACATCCCTGTAACTTCTATCGTATTCCACAACCGTCAGTGGGGTGCTGAGAAGAAGAACCAGGTTGATTTCTACAACCGTCGTTTCGTAGCAGGCGAGCTGGAAAACCCAAGCTTCGCAGACATCGCACGCTCCATGGGCGCTGAAGGTGTAACTGTAGACAAACTGGAAGACGTAGGTCCTGCACTTCAGGAAGCTATCCGTAAGCAGATGGAAGAGCGCAAGACTACTGTTATCGAGATCATGTGTACTCGTGAGCTGGGCGACCCGTTCCGCCGCGACGCACTGTCCAAGCCAGTACGTCACCTGGAAAAATACAAAGACTACGTATAAGTCGTCTTAGTACCTGTCCAAGAAAACCGGAGGCCATCTGGCCTCCGGTTCTTTCCGGAACCCTCCGGATAAACCATTGGCTGCACCCCGTTCAGCACTCCGACGCCTTGGGTATGAGTGGGGCCTACGTTATGCCCGCGGTCAGTGGTTTATTCAGAGGCTTCCCCATGGGAACCAGTAAACAAATTCGAAAAGACTCGGATTTGTTCCTGGATTCCCCCTGAATTCGCTTGAAGGAGTACCGCAATGAAGGCCCTCAACAACATCTTTAAACGTGCCGGTGAAGATCCACGCGCTATCGTGCTGGCCGAAGGGGAAGACCCACGGATTATCGAAGCGGCGGCAACGGCGGCAGAACGTGGTATCGCCACGCTGACCCTGCTGGGTAACACTGACACCATCGCCGCGAAAGCCGACGAGCTGGGCTGCGACCTGAGCAAAGTAACCGTGACCGATCCTGCCAACTCCGCCGAAGCGGGTCGTTACGCGCAGGAATTGTTTGAACTGCGCAAAGCCAAAGGCATGACCGAAGAGAAAGCGGCGGAGCTGATCAAAGACCCGTTGCACTACGCCCAGATGATGGTGCGCGTGGGTGATGCAGACGGTTCTGTCTGCGGTGCGGTGTACACCACCGGTGACACCGTACGTGCTGCGATTCAGATTATCGGTATGGCCGAGAACAGCTCCATGGTCTCCAGTTTCTTCCTGATGATGCTGTGCGAACCGTTCCATGAATTGAAGGGCGGGGTGATCTTCTCCGACTGCGGTCTGGTGATCGACCCGAACGCCCAGCAGCTGGCGCAGATCGCGATGTCCGCATCTGAAAGCGCACGTAACCTGCTCAACGAAGACCCGAAAGTGGCAATGCTTTCCTTCTCCACCAGTGGCAGTGCCAAGCACGAAGCGGTGGACAAAGTGGTGGAAGCAACCGCACTGGTGAAAGAGCAACTGCCGGACCTGGCGATCGACGGCGACGTACAGCTGGATGCCGCCATCGTGGCGGAAATTGCCGAGCGTAAGGTGGAATTCTCCCAGACTCACGGCCGCGCCAATGTCCTGATCTTCCCGAATCTGGAAGCGGGCAACATCGGTTACAAACTGGCAGAACGTATTGGTAAAGCCGATGCCATCGGGCCTATTCTTCAGGGTCTGAAAAAACCGGCCAACGATCTCTCCCGTGGCTGCAGTGCCAACGATGTGGTGAACGTCATCGCCATCACCGTTGTGCAGGCGCAGTCACTGGAAAACTGAATCTGACAGCGCTCGCTTCAGATGGGTAATGTTTACCTAACCCTGCGTTAACTCTTCAGCGATTAGCTGACTTCCCGCTCCCCGGATTGTCCCCCGGCGAGCGGCTTTTTTGGTTGGTTCCTATCACGTCCGCAGTGACGTTTCTCGTTTCTGGGTTTTCCTCCGATATCCTCGCTCATTTTATAGGGTAAGTACCCTATTGGATCGGTTACTAGCTTTGCCTATTCAACAAGGGTGTAACGATTTTTAGCCATAATCCCTTCAGGTTAGGTTCATTCCCAGTGCATTAAATTGCTGCGAACTGCACTTTCCCGTTGTGTTGTCCCCTCTGTAATCTTTGGTCGTGGATGTTTGATCCAGCGCAGGCTATACCCAAAGGTCCTAGGTTTCCCGCAATGTTTTTTCTGGATTTTGCAAGTGCAACATTGTTAATATTTAAACGCTCAGTTATGAGAAAGTACCGTTTGGGCATATGTATTTGCCTGAATTTCAAACGTGGAACCGCATTCGCAGGCCCGTTGTATTTGGAATAGGACCAGCTGCTTTGACAGTTGTAAGGATTACACCCCAATGCGTAACATGCTCCTCGGCGGCAAATGGATCGCCATTGAGTCGGGAGACTCATCCATCACCTTTTCGCACCTTCAAGAAGCACTCAAATCTCTCCAACCAGTTTCGGATGAATACGACGTACTGTGCAGCCTATTGAAGGTCTCCTCAGAGGACGTGAGAACAGAACGTTTCACTAACGCACAGTTGGATGATGCAGCATCGAAGCCTCGGCTTTCTTATGACCCTGAGGTTATTGCGTTACTCGATGTCCTCAAGTCGAGAGGACTGGATTTGTCTTCTCAGGTAACCGAGCCGTTTGTTGATTTGAATGGGCGTCAGGGGCAGTACCATAACGTCATTGCCAGTGTCGCTGAGTTGCGGGCTCTGTTGAACAATAAGGTGTTTGATCAGGACGAAGCTGTAGAAGCAGTCAGCGATTCGGTTATGCGCATGAGCTGGAGTAAGCTGAGCAATAGGCCGCAGGCGATCTTCTCCTTTCTCGGGCCCCCAGCGACGGGCAAGACCTATATGGCTCAGTTGCTTGGTAAAGGTTTGCAAGGGTATGCATTGCAGTCATTTGATATGACCCAGTACACGTCTGAAAAAGAAAGCTTTGGACTGGTGGGGCTTCGTAAAGGATTTTCAGATGCGACCACAGGTCATCTGACAGACTTCGTAAAACAGAATCCGAAGTCGATCGTTGTATTCGATGAAATCGAAAAATCCCATACTCGTGTGCAGACTTCACTGTTAAGAATGTTGTCTGAGGGATGTCTGAGGGACGAGTTCAGTGGGGAGGAGATTGATTTCCGGAATACCATTGTCGTTTTCACATCTAATCTCGGTAGCAGCATCTATAGCAACCGAACTTTTGTCGAGCAAACAAAGAAGAATCCTCATCAGGCTAGGGAAAGCTTGCTTCAGGCGATCAGTCAGGAGCGAAAAATTCAAGATGGTCATGAGGTGGCTGCAATCCCACCTGAAATGATATCTCGCTTAGCGCAGGGCAGTATCGTTCTATTCCATAAGATGGGTATAGAGGGGTTGTCTCGTATTGCGGGCGAACAGCTGCATGATGACAAAAAGTCTTTTGAGGACAAGCTAGGCCTTTCCGTTGATTTGATTGGACCAGAGCAAATTGTTCAACTCTTGGTTCTCGGATTTGCTCCTGAGTTTGATACCCGTGCGCTTAAATCCCGGCTCGCCCATTACGTTTTTGATCCTATCACCGATTTCTTGTTGGAGAACGATTCTGCGGTGGTGGAAAAGGTAGAGCTAGTAATTGCCGCTGAGGCACAAGCATTTTTGCAAGAACAGGATCTAAAATCGCTTTCTAATCAGTTAGCGGTGAAACACCAAAAGATTTACTACGACTGCAATGTTGCGATGGATGGCTCGACGTTGCGGGTTACCTACGAAAACGCACGTATTGAGAAACTGTCCAAAAGTGATGATTTCGGTGATTCGTCAGGCATTCAGATCGACCTCCCAGACGTTTCTTTTGAGCATATTGCAGGACACTCCGTTATCAAATCCCGTTTGAAGGAAGCGATAAACCTGATCAAAAACAGGGAAACGCTGAAAGCCCAGAACGTTTCTGTCCCTAGAGGAATGTTGCTCTATGGCGTGCCTGGTACGGGTAAAACAATGCTTGCTAAAGCCTTTGCTCATGAGGCTGATCTGCCATTTATCGCATGTTCGGGTAATGACCTGCTGAACGAAGACTTCATCCGGACAGTGTTTGCGAGGGCGAGGGAGTATGCTCCGGCAATCATCTTTATTGATGAGATCGATGCCTTACCGCGACGTGGTGTTGCAGGTCCGCATGCGGATGCCTTGGTAAACAGAATGCTTGTTGAGATCGATGGTTTTGGTGGCGGTGATAGTGAGATCTTCATTATTGCGGCAACAAACCGTAAGGATCTCATCGACTCTGCACTGCTGCGTTCAGGGCGTATAGATCTTCACTATGAAGTGCCTCAGCTGGATAAAGATGCTCGTCGCTGGTTTGTTGAGCGTATGGTCAAGCAGCCGATGTTTAACGAAGATCTGGATATTGATCAGTTGATTCTGCTGACAGCCGGTTTCAGTGGAGCAGACTTACAGAAGGTAAGCCGGGAGGCTGTCCTGCATGCCTTACGAGAAGGACTGGATCAGATCACATCCTCACAGTTGATCGAACAGATAAATACGCAAAAGTATGGTGCTCCTCTTAACCTGGAGGATAGCCGGCATCATTTGGAAGAGACCGCCTATCATGAAGCCGCGCATGCGGTGATATCCAAGGTGTTGCTGCCAGAACGGCGTATTGAACAGGTTACCGTAGTGGCTAGGGCAGACTTTCTAGGCATGGTCTCCTATGACAACGAGCAACAGCACGATTACACGAAAGATTTTCTGTTTAATCTCACATGTGTTGCATTGGCGGGCAGGGCAGCACAGGTCAAACAGTTTGGTGACCAAGGCCTGGATAGCGGCGCTTCAGGCGATCTGAAGCAAGCAGCAAATTACGCATGGCACGCGATTGCTGAATGGGGCATGGACGAAGAGATCTATAACGTCAGTATCCCAGCAGTCAGAGGTAACCTGGACGCACCTCCATTTCAGGAGCTTGTAGAGAGCCGAATTAAGCATTGGCTTGATCAGGCAACTAAAACTACCGACAGCTTAGTGGAACAACACTGGGCGAAGATAGAAGCCGTCGCGCAGCGAGTGCTGCGCGACGAGATTATTGATGCATCAGCACTTCACTCACTTATGGAGCTTCATTAAATGGCTACTTCCATCGGAATAGTAAAGAAATACCTGGACGATATTGATTTCAACTACGAAATGAAGGACGAAGATACCATCATTACGGGTTACTCCAGCGACGATAACAAGATCATGATCATTATTCGTCTGATGGAGAATGGTGAATTTATTCAGCTGCGTACCCTGAAGCATCTGGATGAGCTTGTTGAAGAAGCGAGTGAAGAGAAGCGTGTGGCACTGATGAAGTGGATGCTTAACCAGAACTACACAACAAAATCCGGCGCTTGGGAATATGATCCAGATGACCATGATCATCACTTCAGCATCGGTCACGTTATCGAAGACAGCGAACTGACTCAGACACAATTCATGCGCATGATGAAAATCATGACTGGCACTGCTGACCTGATTCCGGAAATGAAGAGCGTTCTGGGTATCCAGAGTGCTGCTGTTGATCCAGTTGAAGCTAAGCGTCAGGAGCTTCTTGCACAGCTGCGTGCGCTGGATGATGGTGCTGGCATCTAAGACACTGGACTCGGGCCTGATTACGATCGGGTCCGATCTTTACAGGATTGTTTATCAGGGTTAGGTATTGTGGCTACGACGCTTAAAGAACTGGAGTCTCTCTTCGATCAAATCGGTTGGAAATATAAAAGTCAGCCGGACAGTAGCAATGGCAACGAGGGGGTTCTTTATTCAGGTTTTCCGACGAAATCCTACAAGGATTCAGATGGAGATAACTATGTAACCTTCGTGTTGAATGTGCAGGAAGATGGGGAGCTGGTTAAGATAATTATTCCCAAGCTCTATAACTGCATCAATACGCAATATCGTCGCGCATTTTTCGAAGTGGCTATTCGTAAAACGTTCGAGAAGAAGCTTTGCTTCTTTGACTATGATCACCGGGACGGTGAGATCCGAATGTTGCTGGACCTGCCTTTGGAAGATTCTTCACTCACTGAAAAACAGATCCGAAGAATAGTCCGCTCAATGCTGAACCATGTCGATGCAAATGACGAGGTGGTCAGGGCGGCTGTAGAGACGGGGCAACTGCCGTTTATTGATTATAAGGCGGACCTTAATCACGAAATATCTAAAATGTCTCCGGATCAGCAGCTTGAACTCCTGGTTCAGATTAAACAACGTAGCCAATAAGGGTTATCGTTATGGTTACGTTAAAAAGGACAAACCAAGAATTTAGAAATTTTGTAGTAGGGGTTTTCTATTCTCTGCTGATCGCTTTGGGCGTTTTTCTTTTGACTTTGTTTGCGCTAAACCTTGCTCCGGATATGCCGCAGCTGGTTGACTTGAAGCGCTGGTCTAATATTTCAGACGCGATCAATTTAATTATCGGATTACCGATCGCGTTTGCCGGTGCTTATGTGGCGATTTCTATTGCAAGCAGGGCAGCGGATATATCCGAAAAACAGCAAACTCAACAGGATCACCTTTACTACGAACAGCTGCATGAACAGCTGATCGATAATTATTTCTCTATAGCTCAATCTGCGAATCAATTGGTTTCTGCTGCAAATCGATTTGAGGAAACCTTTTACACCCATCTTAGCTTGGAAACTGCTTCTAAGTACTCCGTTATAAATTTCGTCGATGATGACCATCGCCGACTTTATATTCAGGATATGCTGGTGCAAAACCGGAATGGTATAGCTGACTCCCTTAATACTATTCATGATGATATTAAGCAGCAGATTCATCAGTTGGTGGAGGCGATTGACCTAGCGTTTAAGCATGCAGCGGTGAACGAGTCCTGGCAGGTATCTACGAGTGATCCACAGTGTAATAGCCTGCTTAGTGATGCTTCGCAACGCGGCTTGTTCAGCGGTGATTTCCGTATGTATAAGTCCGGCATTGACTGGTTGGTTTCTGCTCAGTCTGAAATTGTAGAAAGGCTGGATTTGCATCAGATAAACAATACGCTGACCGCTGAGCAGGGAGAAGCTCACCCTCTGCTACCGTATTGTTTGTATATCACAGAGCTTAATGACTATGCCTCCGGATCACGCAAAGCTCAGAAAGCTGGCACGCTTGAGGTATTGTTAGCGGGTTATTTCCTGATGACCCATGCCCACCGAAACGAAGAAGGGGATAAGGTCTTCTTTAACAGTGGAGCGTTATTCCTTGTCGACTTAATTCAAAACCTTCCGACCTCAGAGCATGTCAGGCTGGCGTTCTCCAAGCGCTTTTTCCATACAGAAGCGGTATATGCGGGAAGAGACGTTAGTGGTGAGGTTGATGACCTTTACGCGGATGCTGTATCAGCTTACGAGCAATTGGATCAAAATAGTCAGCGCTTGTTTTTGCTATTGGCTCAGAATATTCAATTTTCCCATTACTCCCCTCGAATTCGAAGGGCGCGTGAGATGATTCAGTCAATTATCAGTGAACATACAGGGAACGCTGAGAGTATTCCTCTGTTGAGGATTAAGTATGAGCTTCTAAACTCGTTAGCTGACGATAAGTAATTGCTCCTTCGTGTTACCACAAGAAAAGGACGGAATATAAGCTGAACGCGACACCAACAAGCAGCTGGCAGAGATAGAAAAGAATGACCATGGCAGTGCGTATTGCACTGTCTACCGTCAAGAGCTTTTCCTCGCCGGTAATGTTGGTCCAGTGCCACCCGATAATCAGGGTGGTAACTGGTACTGCAAGCCAGAACCACACTGCGTGGGTCACGGTGAAGCTTATATCGTAGAGTAGGGCAATAAGTATGCCGGCGCCGAAGGTAGTGCCTAGAGATGCTTTCGGGATTCCCGGTAAGTCTTTCCAGAAAACACTAACAACTGATGTCGCGAGTGTTGCGGGGCTCAATACGAGTGTGACGTCCTTAATCGCTGCTGTGTACTGACCAGATAGTAAAATATTTAACCCCTGTGCAATGGGGCCGAACAGCAAAATGACCGACACAGCAGATGTCCAGGCTGTGCATTGTTTTCGGAACCAGGCCGCGCTAATAGCGAGTACTGCATAAAAGCCTATTAACTGTAATGCACTAAGAGAGGCAAATTCAGTGTAATTGAGAGCAGTGACAGACCACCAGTTAATAGCAAACACCACAGTAAGGGTCATTCCTACCCAAGTGTAATATTCGCTTTGTGAAAGGTTGCTTTGTTTCCGAAGTATTATCTCTTCAGTTCTCTCAGCTTCGATTCTCGCAGCTCTCGCTTCAACTCTGCGCTCTTTCTCTCGCTTCCATTTCTCTTTCAACCGTCGGTTGGATACCTTCCTTTTATTTCTGGCTTTGCCCACTTCGTAATGTCCTTTCGATTGTTGTAAGCAGAAATCGCTTATGCTCTGAAGTCATGACACCTTCAGCTTGTTAGGCTGTGACACACTTCAGCCTGAGGAGTGTTATCTGATGAGGTCAGAACTTTCCCCTGAGAGCAGTTTTAGCGTTGGATTATATCGGCTCGATCTTCCTGGACTTTACCCCTTCAGCGTTGATCTGCGCAGCTCTTGGTAGCGCTGAAATAAGGCTGGTTCTACATCTCGAAAAATTCTGGCTCTAATGTGGTTGCTGAAACAGGTCTTTAATAAAACTCAGGTATTGAGCATCGGACTAAAGAGTGAGCTTACCCCTCCCGCCACGATGCTCAGATGGAGAATAAAAATAAGACTTCGCGGAGGCTGTTATGCCACTTCACACCTACGGATTTATCGTTAAAAGCGCCGATCTTGAGATGTTCAAGCATCATGCGCGTCTGAAAAGCGACAACTTTGATATGTCGGTTGCTGGTGTTTCCGATGCGACTCAGGCGTGTCTGGTGGCGCAGGAGATGATCACCAAAGGCGTACAGCTGATCGAGTTGTGCGGCGGTTTTTCTGGCGAAGATGCGCAGATGGTGCGTGATGCGATCAACGACCATATTCCGGTAGGTTACGTTCAGTATACCGATGAAGAGCGCGAGCGCCTGATGCGTGAACTGGCCTGATTGGTGGCGTTATGAAGATCATTATCGCCGACGCCTCGCCGCTCTACCGTCAGGGTATTGAGCTTGTGCTGGCCCAGTCCGGTGTCACCATGGATGCGCTGATCGCCGAAGATTTTTCTGAGCTTGAGCGCATCAGTCAGGGGCTGAACGATACCTGCATGATCATCGTCGATGCCCGCCTACCAGGGTTCTATAGTCTGGATGCATTGGCGGCGCTGCGCAGCTATAGCGACACGCGAATCCTGATGCTGACCGATAATAAAGATATCGCCATGATGCGTAAGGCGCTGCTGAAAGGTGTAAACGGTGTGGTCGCCAAAACGGCTCCCCTCGATGAGCTGGGTGATGCGATCCGCGAAGTGTTGGAAGGCGGTACCTGGCGTTATCTCGATCGTGTCAGCATGGACCAGTGGAGTGCCCAGAAAACCCGTTTGGGGTATGCGTTATGCAGGCTCTCCAACCAAGAGAACAACGTGTTGAATCTGGTGCGTTGCGGCCTGCGTAACAAGCAGATCGCCGACCGTATGGACCTGACCGAACATACGGTGAAAACCCATATGTCCAATATCCTGCGCAAGCTGGAAGTGGAAAACCGTACCCAGTTGGTGGTCGCGCTGCAGAAGATTGAGATCAGCCCGGCGCAGCATCTGTAAATCAAGTATTAGACGGAGGTCCATCATGTCTGCCGTTTTTAAAGTGTTTGATATCGAGTCCCAGAGCAATCTGGATTACGCGCGTTCCTGCGCCACCATGTTAGAAACCATCTCCCAGCAGAAACCCAGGGTGCAGTGCATCACCAACACCGTGGCTATGGATTTTACCTCCGATATTCTGCTGGCTGTGGGTGCCCGTCCATCCCTGACAATGGGGATCGACGAGATCCGCGAATTTGTCGCCAGCTGCGATGCGCTAAGCATCAATATCGGTACATTGGATGCGATCCGCAAAGCCGCGATCACTCCGGCCATTGAGACAGCGTTGGATTATCACCGTCCGTGGGTGCTGGACCCAGTCTCTGCCCACGCTTCAGAGAAACGTTGTGAATACGCCCGCGAACTGTTGGAGCTAAAACCGACCGTAATCCGCGGTAACATCGCCGAGATCAAAGCGCTGGTGGGTACCGACAAACCGGAAGCCGCCTGGATGCTTGCTGAGCAGACCGGTGCCGTGGTTGCCCAGACGGGTGAGGCGGACATCGTTACCGACGGTAAGAAGGCGTTGATGATCGCCAACGGTGACCAGATGCAGACCCGCGTATCCGCAATGGGCTGTGCTGCGACCGCTTTTGTGGCGACCTTCCTGGCGGTTAACCGCCGTGGTTTCGATGCGACTGTTCAGGCACTGCTGGCGCTGGCTGTGGCCGGTGAGATCGCTGCTGCGAAATCACAGGGACCGGGCAGTTTGCATATGCATATTCTGGATACGTTGTACGGACTGGATAAGCAGACTCTGGAGCAGCGCGCTCACTTGCTTAAGTGTGAAGAGGTAGAAGCGTAAAAAGAGAAGGGGACGGTAAACGTTCCCTTTTTCGTTGCTTGGTGTGATGCGGGTGTTGGGCATTGCGTTGCAATGGCCAACCTACCCGGAATTTATCACTTCATCGTGTTGGGAGTCGCTTCGCTCGTCACCAACCTACACTGTGCCCGTAGGTTGGCGACGAGCGCCAGCGATTCCCAACGCAACTCACTTAACGAACCGCCTCCAGATCCATCTGTACCGCCCGATATTCGCCTTTCATTAAACGCTGGAAGTTACCGAGCAGGTTGTTTCGCACCAGTTTTCCATCGTGATAGAGCATCACCGGTTCGAACGGTTCCCGCTCGCCGGTTTTCTCGGCGATATGATCCGGTGAGATGGTGTAACGACCGAAGGTCTCCTCCACGGTCCACTCGTAATCTTCATACACGATAAAGGCCAGCTCTGAGCAGACGATCTTGGTATCGGTCTCCACATCGAAGTTAAAGTCGTACTCTTTACCGATCTGTTTGAAGGTTTTCACCAGATAACGCTTGAGCGCTCTTTTGCTGGCGCGTTTGTCTCGCAACACCGCCAGATCGTCGATGTTGAGGAAATGCTCCAGCGTACTCATCTGCACGCCCGAGCGCAGGGCTTCGACGATGGAGTGGCCCGCTTCGATCTGTGACTGGAACGAAGGCCCCTCATAGCCGTAGCGGCGCTGAGCCTCGGTATAGAGTTCCGGTAACTGATCCCAGACCCCGAGCTTCTGCAGCTGCTGTTTAGTGCCGACCCAGATCGCCACATGGCCCCAGTGGCCGGGGATAAAGCGGTCGGTGTAACGGAACGGGGTTTTCTCCAGCAGGATGTCGCCCGGTTTCAGGGCGTTGTTGATCTTCGCTTTGTGTTGGGCTGGCAGGTTTTTCAGATATCCCTCGCGGCTGGCGATCAGCCCCAGGGTGTTGCCAAACACCTTGCTGGCGAAGTTCATTGAACTGTGGCTCAGGTCGAAGACGATATCCCGCACCATACGGCGGAAACGTTGGGTACGATAGGCCAGCTGATCCCATAAGGTGATCTGCTTGATGCGGGTATTGGTGTAACTGCCTTCGATCAGCAGGTCGAAATACTGGTTGTCGCTGTCCTGTACTATCGCGGCGCTAGGGTTGCGCTGCTCCCACTGGCGCAGCCTGTCGTTAAACTCCACCACGCGCAGGGTGTCGCGGTAGTTATCCAGATCGCGGAAATTAGCCGAGATGTTCTCGATAATCATCTGGTTATCGAGGTTGTCGTAGTTGATCTTACGGCGCCAGGGGCCGTTGCGCTCATAGGGCATGATGGCGATAACAAAGTTATCGTAGAGCGTTAAGGCTGCTGCCAGTCCCATGCGGATCACTTTGATATAACGGCGGCCGGTTTCGTCATGTGGATTGATCGCCAGCGCGTTATTGCGGAAACCGTTCGCTTCATTCGGCTCGATGGAGATGATGGCGGTGGGTTGGTCGGCAGAGAGTTGCAGTTCCACGCCGTTAATCAGGTTGCGGTAGCGGTAGGCGACATCCTCAATCAGCATCTGTCGGTTCTGTATGTACGCTTCGACGGTACGCTGGATCTGACTGATATCCTTGGCGCTGAAGTACTGGGCGTCGCCTTCCAGCTGCTCCTGCCGGAAAAACTCAATCGCCTGTTTGCGAAGTAGCAGGGAGGTATCTATCTCGCGATTGAAGCGGTAAAGTACCTGCTCGTAATCGTCGTAATACGCCTGATGTGCCTGCTTATCTACCTGAGCTGTGCTGCAGGCACCAAGAAGAATGGTCAGCACGAAGATTAACGTTATCTGGCTGCCACGGGTGAGACGCTTTGCCCACATCGTCTTTTCCTAGCTCCAATCCGGTCGGTTCAGTGCCACAGGATAACCGGATAGCCCAGTCGCAGGCTATCCGGTTTTGAGATGGCAAAGGTTACAGCTCGCTGAGTTGCTGGCGTACCGCGTCTACCATCTGTTGCATCTCTGGCTGACGCTGACGGGCACCTTCGACGTCACCCCCTTTGTAGGTGGCTTCGATCATTTTGGCGAACTGATGTACCTCTTCGCGTTTCTCGTCGATCGCACGGAGGGTGGTTTCGTCGATCAAACCGTCTTTACGGCAGCGCTCGCTCCAGGCGTAGCAGTGGGAGTGCTGTTGGTCTGCATGCGGCCATTTCCGGTTGTCGGCGGGGGAGGCGGTCAGCGCGCGCTCAAAGCTGTCAGACCAGTAGTTGAGAGACAACTTGAGCAGCTCCGCCATGGTTTCACGGTCAGAGAACTGGCGGCCATCAAACGCTTGCCAGCTGGTGAACGGCTTAAACTGGCGTTGCCATTCGGGCAGTTGGGCTGCTGGCATTGGCGCGGCGATGGCGTACCCCTGTGCGTTTTCGCATCCCATCAGCATCAGCATCTGACCCTCCCAGGCGGTCTCCACGCCTTCGGCGATCACGCTGCGGTCGAATGCTTCAGCCAGACGGATGACACCGTCGACGATGCGGTAGTCATCCGGGCTGGTCATCAGATGGGTGACAAAGCTGCAATCGATCTTGATGGTGTCAGCGGCCAGACTACGCAGGTGGGCCAGCGACGAGAAACCGGTGCCGAAGTCGTCCAGCGCAAAGCTGATGCCCAGATTGTCCTGACAGCTGCGGATCACGTTGTTGATCGCCTGCAGGTTACCAAAGTCGGTACTCTCCAGAATCTCCAGCTGAACATCGCGCGTATCGATCTCCGGGTATTCCGCCAGGCGGATGGTGAGATCGCTTTCGAACTCCGGCGAGAGCAGGTGGAACGCGGAGACGTTGATGCTTATCTCCAGTTTCATGCCCGCCTGGTGCCACGCGTTTAGTTGGCGCAGTGCCTCGTTGATCACCCAGTTGCCGATGCGGATTTCAAGATCGGTGCCTGAGATCACCGGCAGGAAGTTAAACGGCGACAGCAGACCTTTCTCCGGGTGCTGCCAGCGGATCAGCGCTTCGGCGCCCCAGACCTCTCCGGTGCGCATGTTGACCTTCGGCTGATAGAACAGCACAAACTGGTTTTCACGCAGCGCTTTTTCGATGTCGCGGCGTTTGTTGTGCGTTTCGATCAGCTGCTGATCGTCCTTGGCGTTGAACATGTCGAAGTTGTTCTTGCCGCCCAGTTTCACCCGATACATCGCCTGATCCGCATGGCGTAGCAGGGTGTCGATATCCACCTGGTCGTGCGGATAGATGGTGATGCCGGTCGATGCGGTGATATGCAGCGAATGCCCATCGATATGGAACGGCTCGGAGATCGCATTGTGAATACGGTGCAGGGCTTCCCGGCAATCGTCGGTGGTGTGGATATCGCCGATCAGGATCGCAAACTCGTCGCCGCCGAGGCGCGCGGCGGTATCGCCGTCGCGGATGCTGTCCAGAATACGCTCAGACACCTCGATCAGCAGCTGATCACCTACGCTATGGCCGTAGTGGTCGTTGATCTGTTTGAAGTTGTCGAGATCCAGGAAGCAGACTGCGAGCAGGCCGCCGGAACGGTTGCAGCGTGCAGTGGCCTGCTTGAAGCGATCGGTCAGCAGTACGCGGTTAGGCAGTTGGGTCAGTACATCGTGGTACGCCATCATCTCCAGCGCCTGCTGCTGAGTTTTCAGCTGCGTAATGTCGGAGAAGATGCCCACATAGTTAGTAGTCTCACCGGACGAGTTGGCGATATCCGAGATGGTCAGTTGCTCGATATACGGCTCGCCATCCTTGCGTTTGTTCCAGATCTCACCGCGCCAGAAGCCCTGTTTCTGGAGGTTATGCCAGAGTTTCTGGTAGAAGCTGGCATCCTGTTCACCGGAGCTGAGAATGTTTGGGTTTTTGCCCAGCACTTCCTCTTGGGAATAACCGGTGATCTCACAGAATTTCGGGTTCACCTCGACAATGCGTGCGTTCAGGTCGGTAACGATGATCCCCTCGTCGGCTTCGTCGAATACACGGGAGAGCAGTTTCAGACGCTCGTCAGTGTGGGTTTTTTCGATCGCCAGCATGACCAGGCGCGCGGCGAAGTCGATCACCTCCAGGTCCTGAGCGGTCGGGGAGGCAGGTACTGTGTGATAGATCGCAAACGTACCCAGAATCTCGCCCGTACCGTTAAGGATTGGTTCTGACCAGCAGGACTCAACCCCCGCCATCCTGGCGAGTTCGGTATACGGTGCCCAGTAAGGGTGGGTATTGATATCTTCGACGATAATCCGCTCTTTACGGAAGGCGGCTGTTCCGCAGCTGCCGACACCGTCTCCGATCGCCAGTCCGTGCACCGCTTCGTTATAGAAGTCAGGTAGGTTAGGGGCCGCGCCAAACTGCAGGTGTTTCTTTTCCTCATCCAGCAGCAGGATGCTGCAGATAGCCCCCCGGCTGGTGGTTTCGATCATATCGATGATCGATCGGAAGATCGTATTCAGCGGTACGTTTTTTACCAGTTGTTCCAGTACCTGCAGACGGGCGGATTCGAGAATCTCGGTGTGTTTGCGGCGTGAGATATCGGTCACTACCCCAACGATGCGCACTGGCTGGCCGTTGGCGTCGGTTTCGATTACTTCGGCAACCGCTTGCAGCCAGAGCCAGTAACCGGTTTTGGTGCGTCGGCGGAACTCAAATTCGGCGATTTTGCCTGTTTCGGCGCAATGCTCCAGCATGTCCATCAAAGGCTGTTGGTCCTCTGGATGTACATTGTCTTTAAGCGTTTCTATATGGGTACTGAACTCCGACGGGTCATAGTCCAGCAGGGCCGGGTACTCCTGACCGACGGTGATCTCACCGCTACGCATATCCATCTCGAACCAGCTCTGGCGTGCGGTGCGCAGGGCCAGCTCGGTATGTTTCAGCGTGGTCCGCAGGGTTTGCGTGCGTTCGGCGACCTCGTGTTCCATCACCTTGTGATCCCGGCGTAGTTTTCTCACCATCAGTAGGGTGGTGGCGATCAGCATCACGAAGGAGAACCCTGCCGCTGCATCAAGCAGTACCCAGTAACCGCTGCGCCAGCCGTTTACGGGGCTGACTTCCAGCGACCACTCGCCATCACGAATCTGAATCGGGATTGAGATTGGATTGGCGGAGAGTTCCGATTTCGACTGGGCCAATAGCAGCTCTTCAGCGCCGTTACCGGTCTTGCTCACCAGACGGTAGGCGATATCCAGCGAATCAGCCCGTTCCAGCTCGGTGTTTTGCAGCACCTGAGGGAAGCGAATCAGAACATTGGTGAATCCCCAGAAGGACTCTTTTTGTTGATCGTCCAGATACACCGGTAAGCGGCCAGCGGCAGCCAGCCCCCCCTGAACCAGCTGGAACGGTGGCGATAGCGTTAACTCACCTGTACGAACCGCGCGGAATGCCGATTGATTGGAGGGGGTGTTGCTTAGCAGGTTGTAACCGATAGCCCGTTCGTTGTCTTCCAGTGGGTAGCTAAATTGGATAACTCCTGCAGGGGATAGCTGTACGGCGGATGCGCCGGGATGGTAGTCCAGAATCTGCTTGGCAATTCGGGGGAAGTTTTTAACCTCGCCCTCGTGTTCGCGCACGAAAGTGGCGAGGGCGTAGGTCGCCATCAATGCCTGGTGCACGTTGTACTTTATCTGGGCAGCAAAGTTGGCAGCCGTGTTTTGCAGGGAGTTTCGCTTCTCCTGATGGTGTGCGTAGTCGACGTAGAAAACCGTCGAAAGTGCGATCATCCCGGTGAGGGTAATCAACAGCGAGAGAAGATGTATTTTTTGTGAGAATGACTTCATTTACTAACCATTCCGGACACAGCGTTACCACGAAACTCCAGTTTCGTAACTGCGGAGAGCAGGTCCGTCGCTATCCATTCAGGGGCCTTGCCAAGACAGTGCTGCTATAGAACTTTAAAAGATACAGAGAATGCTACGGTTACCGTTCTGTGACGAAAATAACACCACTTAAAACAGAGGGTTACTAAACATGTAGCGTAAATGCTGGATTTAAGGCGTTAAGTTAAACGGATTTTAACACCGTTTATGGCTTCAGAAACAGCTTTGTTTATTGCAGATGATGTTGGGTTTGTTTGAATTATGGTGAATATGGCTAGCTAAACCAGTTGGTTAAGTAAATCTTGGATGTTTGATCGCATATTAAAGAGTGAGCAGGGAAACTGTTTTTCTCATCAGAGCCTTTATATGCCGAAGGTTGAGGGTAACTCGGAATTGGGTCGAGTTAACCGATGACAAATCTGCTGTGAAATGGGTGTCAGTTTGGCAGCCAACAGAGAACAAGTCTTGGGAGGGAAGCGCAATGTTTTGGCTTGCGGAGATTGCTGGCTGAGGTCAGGACGCCAGCCTTGACAGCATTTCCTCTTCTGCTAGATTTAGCCGCAGTTAAACAACCCAATTCGCGCTGGAGGGCACTCATGATTGTAGTCAACACCCTCCGGGCAGTACGCTGATCTCAGCTTTAACCTGAGTTCTCTGCCCGGTTTCTAAACCGGGGCTTCTATTTGCCCCCGACCTATCGTTTTAGATGATGCTTAATGCGTCAGGGGTTCGCATGACTACAGTTTATTCCCTGTCCCAACTGGGATGGTCACCCTTTTTCCAACAGCAGATCACGCTCGACGAGTGGGATTTGTACAGCGCAGCACGCGTAACCGCCCATCACCGTTCCGAGATCGAACTGGTTACCGAGTTCGGGAAACAAAAACTCCCGTTGATCTCGAGTATGCCGACCTTAACCGTGGGCGACTGGATCTTGCTGGATTCAGATCAGCGCTTTCACCGCGTGCTGGACCGGCTATCGCTGTTTTCGCGCAAGGCTGCAGGCTGCAAGGTCGCTTCGCAGCTGATCGCGGCCAACGTGGATACGGTATTCGTGGTCTGTTCGCTGAACAGTAACTTCAACCTGAACCGTATCGAACGTTATCTGGCTCTGGTGAAAGACGCCGGTGCCGAAGCGGTTGTGATACTTACCAAATCTGATCTCTGTGAAGAGCCGCAAAACTATGTGCAGCAGGTGCAGGCGATTGATCCGCTGCTGATGGTTGAAGCGGTCAATGCGCTTGATAGTGATTGTATTAACAGGCTGGGGCCCTGGTGCCGGATGGGTAAAACCATCGCACTTTTGGGCTCATCCGGCGTGGGCAAGTCAACGCTGGTGAATACCTTGCTTGGGCAGGTTTCTGCACAGACCGGCGCTATTCGTGAAGCGGACAGTAAAGGTCGACATACCACTACCGCTCGTTCGATGCACTTCACGTCAACAGGCAGCATCCTGCTGGATACGCCCGGAATGCGTGAGCTGCAGCTGGCGGATTGTGAGCAGGGTATTGAACAGACCTTTGCGGATATCGGCGAGCTGGCGGAAAGTTGCCGTTACGGGGATTGTCAGCATCAGGCGGAACCGGGTTGTGCCGTGCGTGCTGCAATCGAGGCGGGGCAGTTGGATGAACGGCGTTTGATCAACTACCTCAAGCTGATGCGTGAGCAGGCGTTTAACAGCGCGAGTCTTGCGGAGAAACGTGAACGGGATCGTAATCTGGGGCGTTACTACCGCACGGTTCAACGCCATTCCAGCCAGCTCAAGAAAGGTGGTGGGTGACCGGAATTGTCACTTTTAAGCCAATCTTTGAAAGGTATCGATGTAGTCTGAATCGGTGACTCAGACTTAAAACACCGTAAAAACAAAAAGGCCTGTTACCCCAATGGATAACAGGCCTTTTTCTTGGTGCTCATCGAATGCGAATCAGTGCGCGTCGATGCGGTACGCCGGGTGGGCCAGGAATGGCAGGCGTACGCTGATCAGCTTCTTAATCGCAGTGAAGATCACGCCGGAAGCCTCACAAATATCGCGAATAAAAGCGACTTGGTGACGCAGTTCTGGGTCGTTGCGAAGGATCTGTTCGAGTTGCTGATCAACGTTGTTCATGATGTTTACCAAATGTGTGCAGAAGTGTGGGTGCTTAAAGTTGGGCGTATTTTAGGGATCGATCCGGGCTCAAAAAAGCGAGTTATTTTTCCTCTTTTGGTGAAAAATATTCACCTTGTTTGCGGCGTTTCCCGCGCTGAGCAACTGGCTGGAGTACTGGGTTTACGCCATAATTACGCCCCTTCAGAAATCCCCTAAGCTCTGGTTGTTTACCCGCTATGACATTTGAAAGCGCAATCTCCTTCTTTATCGCCGTTCTGATTTTTGGCGTGACCCCTGGGCCGGGTGTGTTTGCGATTCTGGCACGAGCGCTGATGAACGGTACGCGCAGCTGTACCTTGCTGGCGCTGGGCATGACGATCAGTGACATTTTGTATCTGATTGCAGCCTGTCTTGGTCTGGCGGCAATCGCCACCCACTGGGGTGAGCTGTTTACGGTGATCCGTATCGTTGGTGCGGCCTATCTGATCTATCTGGGCTGGAAGATGTGGACGGCCCCGGTCGACCTGGATCAGGAAGAGAGCAACCTGAGTCGTTCCGGAATGGCTGCGAGTTTTGTGCAGGGTTTCCTGATCTCCGCTTCCAACCCCAAGGTGATCCTGTTTTATATCGCTTTCCTACCGACCTTTATGGATCTCACGGTGCTGAGCAGCGCTGATATCGTGCTTGCATCGGTGCTGACGCTGGTAGCGTTAATGATTGGCCTGATGGCGATTGCGCTGTTTGCCGCCCGTGCCCGCAGCTGGTTCCGTTCGGAGCGGGCGATGAAACGCCTGAACCGCAGCGCCGGTTCCATCATGGCGGGTGCCGGTGCCTATCTGGCGCTGCGCAACTAGACGTTCTACTTCTCTGATTTTTCCGGTGGCAGTTCGCGCGGCTTTGCACGCCACTCTTCGAGCCATTCATCACGCGACTTGCGCCGGATCTCATTGATCTCTTCCGGATCGATACTGAGCGATTCCAGAAAATCCTGATGGGCTTCGGGCAGGTTCTGCTCGAACGCCACATGCCACTGGCACATATCCTCTTCGCTCATACCGCAGGCGCTCAGGATCGCCACCCACTGCTGCTTGTCCATGTTGCGGCTGTGGCGCAGTAGCGAATCGGACCCCAACAGTTTTAACACCTGCTGCTGTTGTGCGCGCAGTTGCTGGATCTCCCGGTTAAGTTGCCCCAGATGCTGTTCCAGCAGACGGGTGGGCTGGCTGTCGGGTTCGTCCAGTACCTGCGTGATCGCTTCCAGCGCCAACCCCGCCTCCTTGTAGAGGGCGATCTGCTCCATCCGTTTCAGGTCATTGTCGGTGTAGAGCCGGTAACCCGCATCGCTGCGTGCGGAAGGGGTGAGCAAACCGATCTTGTCGTAGTAGAGCAGGGTACTGCGCGACAATTTAAAGCGTTTGATTAGGGCGCCAATGGTGTAGGTTGCCAAGGTAAGAAACTCCTCTTTTCAGTCACGCCTCAGAATGCCAATAGGTCAGGCGCCAGTACCTGTGTGCGCGCCTCTGCGCATCCCAGCCTCTCTTCACTATAGTGCCGGGCGAGCAGTGCGGGGGCATCCTCCAACAGATCAGGGTTGTTGTCGAGGAATTGCTGCCAATCGGTTTCGCTGGCGTACTTACGGGAGGCTACAAGCAGTACAAATCCTTCGGTCAGCGTGGCGTGAAACTTGTCGGTGGCACCTAGGTGGGTGGCGTAGCGGCGTATGCCGTCAGCGACACGGGCGCTGGCGGTGGGCAGATCGTACTGGGTCAGGTAGAGCCAGCAGAGGCGCAGGTGGCCGCGATGGTCAAAGTGGATTGGGTCCAGGCTGAGATCTTCAAATTCCTTGATAAAGCGCTGGTCGTTCAGTTCAGTGCTCGTGGGTATGTTGCTCATGATTGAATCTCCAGTGTGTTCATGGAAGACACGAGCCTAAAGTTTGAACCTGTAGTCAGGTCAAGCGTGAAAAGGAACAAGGGGGAACGGGAGAGTCGGAAACCGGCGTCCAAAGATGAATTCTCAATGGTGATCCCTAAATATGCAGAAGTTTCGCGGCAGGATGGAACCGGACAAGCTATCTTTGTCTAACGGGTACGTTTTCGGGCATCTAGGGTGCCTGAAACGGCCGGTGCAATCACTGAGCAAAGCATTGTACTGGCCGCGCGGCCAGCTGAGATTTCCGAGCGCCAAGGGCTAGAGATCGACTCCAGACAGCTGGCTGCGCACCCACCTACACATCGGGTCCTGATGATGGCGTTCATGCCAGTACAATCGGAACTCAGTTTCTTTCAGCACAATTTCCTCGGGTAGCGGTTTTACGATCAGGTTGCGTCCCTGCGTCAGCATAGGTGCGATAATCTCCGGCAGCGCCACAATCACATCGGTGGCTTCGCAGAAAAATGCGGCCGAGGTGAAGTTGGGGAGTCGGGTGCTGAGCGCGCGGCTGCGTCCCATAGTTTTCAGAAACTTGTCGATCATCGCTGGGCCTTCGTTGGTGATCGATACATAGCCGTGATAGCAGTCCAGATACTCCTCCAGTACCAGCGGTCTGTCCGCGAGCGGGTGGTTGGCGCTCATCATGCAGACCAGACCGGAGCTTGCCAGTGGCATCATACGGTACTGATCCAGCATGTTTGTCGGTTCCTTACCGCTCAAACTGAAATGCACCTCTCCGGCCTCAAGCAGGTCAAAGTGATCGCGCGGTTCGCTGCGGATATCCAGCGTCATATTGGGTGCTTGCTCACGCAGGCGCGCCAGCAGTTTGGGCAGAAAGGCGATCACCTCCAGATCCACCGCGTAGATCCGCACCGTGTCCCGTGAGGTGGCCGGATCAAATTGCTCCTCTGCCACCATCCGCTCCAGGTTTTGCAGAATCTGCTTCAGTTCCGGTTGTATCCGTTCGGCGCGGGCGCTCAGGTCATATCCATCCAGGGTTCGTACCAGCAGTGGGTCGTCGAAAGCATCGCGTAATTTCTGCAACGCACGGCTCACTTTGGGTTGGCTCATGTTGAGCTTTTCCGATGCGCGGGTGACGTGCCGCACCTCCAGCAGGGCCTGCAGGATGATCAGCAGATTCAGGTCGAGGGTACGTAAATTCGGATTCCGCATGATGGTTATATTTCTTATGCATTTTATGAATTCGGTGTGCGCAGATATCCTGCTTCACATCGTAATAACCGAGTATACGGAGCAGGTATTTATGTCTCAATACGTTAAAGTCGCGGTGGCCTACCACAGCGGTTACGGCCACACCGAAGCGGTTGCCAGGTCCGTTGCGGCGGGTGCAGAGGAAGCAGGCGCGCAGGTAGCGCTGGTTTCTGTCGCGGATCTTGATGAACTGAACTGGGATCTGCTGAACGATGCCGATGCCATCATTTTCGGCAGCCCAACCTACATGGGCAGCGTGAGCGGTCCGTTTAAGTCCTTTATGGATGCCAGCTCTAAGATCTGGTTTGAAGGTGGCTGGCGCAACAAGATCGCGGCGGGTTTTACCAACTCCGCATCTATGAGCGGTGACAAGCTGAATACGCTGGTTCAGATGAGCATCTACGCGGCACAGCAGGGCATGATCTGGACCGGTCTTGGTCTGCCGCCGGGTAATAACAGCAGCACGGGCAGCAACGAAGATCTGAACCGTCTGGGCAGTTTCCTCGGTCTGATGACCCAGGCAAACGCCGATCAGGATGCCGAAGCGGTGCCGCCAGCATCTGATCACCGTACTGCGCAGGAGCTGGGCAAACGTGTGGTTGAGGTGGCGCAGCGTTTACGCTGAGCGACTTAGCCGTTTTACCCGATTTATCGTCTTGCACCGTTGCCTTTGGCTGCGGTGCTTTTTTCGTTTTTGGTGGTCTCCACCCTAGATAGAAAGGCAAACCATGATCGCATTACCCCGATTAACTCTGCTGCTGGCGATGCTGGTGGCCGTGACGCCGCTGGCGATCGATATGTACCTGCCTGCCATGCAGCGGATGGCACTCGACCTGCAAGCGCCGATCCATCAGGTGGAGTTGTCGGTTAGTGGTTACCTGCTCGGTTTTGCTTTGGGGCAGCTATGCGGCGGTGGCCTGTCGGACCGTTGGGGGCGTAAACCGGCGATCGTATTGGGCTTGCTGTTTTTTTCCGTGAGCAGCTTTGCTCTTGTCAGCGTGACTTCGGTGGACGCTCTTCTGCTGATTAGGGTGCTACAGGCGCTGGGCGGCGGTATCGCCGTGGTTAACTCTTCCGCCATCGTACGTGACCTTTACGCGGGGCGAGAGGTTGCGCGGGTACTCTCGTTGATCGCGATGGTGATGATGATCGCGCCGCTGATTGCGCCTCTGCTAGGGGCGCTGGTCGCCGAGTTCAGCGGTTGGCGCTCAATCTTTAGTGTTCTAGGCGGATACGCCGCGCTGGTGATTGGCCTGTTTATCTGGCTGGTGCCCGAGAGCCGGGGCCGCAACGCAAAACGCGACGATCAACCGGGTATGCTGCAAGCCTATCTGCGTATCATCCGTCACCGACAGGCGATGCGATATGTGCTGGTGCTGGCGTTTGGTTTCAGCGGCATGTTCGCCTTTATCACCACAGCGCCTTTTACCTATCTGGAGTTGTATGGCGTCAGTCCCAATCTGTTCCCGTTTCTGTTTGGTGCCAATATCGTCACCATGATGTTGTTTAGTCGGATCAACATCCGCTGCCTGAATCGGGTAGAACCGGATCGTTTGCTGCGGGTGGGAGTAAGCTTGCAGGCGCTGGCGGGTCTGGGATTGGTTTGTGCCAGTCAGTTCGATGCTCCGTTGGCGGTCGTTGTGCTGCTGAATATGTTGTTTGTGGGGTCGTTGGGTCTGATCGCGGCCAACGCGACCGCAGGTTGCCTGGAGTTCTTTCCCGATATCAGCGCCAGCGCTAACGCGGTGATCGGTGTGGTGGAGTTCTCTATGGGCGCGATGGTGGGGTTGATCTGGGCGCAGCTGCATGACGGCTCAATGCTACCGACGGCGGCCGTTATGGCAGGCTGTGCCTGGTTGGGATTGGCGGCGCTGCTGTTCGTGGGGAAACGGGCAGCAGCACCGCAGATGGAATCTTAGTCTGCGAGTTGAGCGGCCAGTTGATTGAGGTCGGGGACGATCACTGTAGGCTCAATTCCCCAGGGATCAAACACCGCAGTGGGGCTTCGCTTGATCCAGGCGGAACGCATACCCGCCGATATAGAGCCAATCACGTCAAACGGATTGCTGGAGATCAGCCAGGCTTCGTTGGCCTTGGCTTCACTGCGGCGCAGGAAGTGCGTGTAAGTGGCCGGGTTCGGTTTGAACGATTTTATCTCGTCGACGCTGACCACACCCTCAAAGTAATCGCGGATACCTGCGTGCGTCAGCAAAGTTTCTACTGCATCGGCGCTGCCGTTAGAGAAGGCAAACAGCTGGTGTCCCTGGGCTTTCAGAGATTCGAGGCCTGTTTTGGCATCCTCAAATGCGGGCAGGGTACGGTAGATCGCCAGCAGCTCCTCTTTCTGCGTGTCGCTCAGTGCGCTCTGATAGAAGCTATCGGTATAGTTCAGCGCATCGCGGGTGCACACGGCGAAGTTGGCGTAGTTTTGCATCAGACCACGACGGAAGCTGTACTCCAACTGTTTGTCGCGCCAGGTTTGGGAGAAGGCTTGCGCCTGTTCCTGATTGCCGAAGAGTTCGGACAGTTTGTTTACCACGCCATGGGTGTCGATCAGCGTACCGTAGACGTCGAATGCCAGGGTGAAAGCCATCTTCTCCTCCTATACCGCGTGCGGCTGTTGTTGTTTTTGTGGAGTGGGGGAGCCTTGTCTCTGTAAATTAACGGCTCTGTCCGCTGTTTTCCATTAATAAATGAGTGATCTTTCTTGAATGCGGCTCTGGTAACCCGTCTATGGCTGTCGGGCGTTAACCGTGGGCTTTGACTGAATCGATCGGTGCTTCGTCGCGATGTTCGCCGGTGTAATCCCGCACCACGTTAGCCACACGGATGCGGTAACGATCGAACAGCTGCTGTTTGCCTTTGCTCTGGGCGTTGCGGTGTTCAAACAGATTGCGCCACTGCTGAATCGCTTCCTCATCCCGCCAGAAGGAGAGGCTCAGAACCTTGTTCTCTTCGACCAGACTCTGGAAACGTTCGATTGAGATAAAACCGTCGCGATCTTCAAGAAAACCACGCAGTTCCGCGGCGATCTGCAGGTATTCCTCTTTACCTTCCGTTGTTGGCCAGACTTCAAAAATGACAGCGATCATAGGTGCCTCCGTTTGTTCAGTTGATAGGGAGACTATAGAGGGAATTTGATATCAAAAATAATGAATATTTAAGAATGAAATTATCTTGATTTGAGATTTGAGATTTGAGATTTGAGATTTGAGATTTGAGATTTGAGATTTGAGATTTGGTGTTGAGTGTGGGTTACGTTTTGTAGGTCGGCCATCGCGCAGCGATGCCCGACAACTCGCACGTTGGTTAAGCCGTAAGACTCGGCATAGCGTTTTAGGGTGATTTGTTGGGAGTCGCTTCGCTCGTCACCAACCTACAGGAAAGTGCTTTTCGGGTGTTTACTCCGGCGGCAGATGGCCGGTTTTTACCCAGATCACCGTTTCCTCCTCAACAAAGGGGTGGTGCTCACTCAAATGTGGACTGCGCATCCAGGTGCCTTTGGGGTATATGCCGTGTTCATCACGGAAGGTGCCGGAGAGCACCAGAATCTCCTCACCCGCAAAGTGGCGGTGGGGCAGGAAGCGTTCGCCAGCAGGCCATTTCACCAGTGCGGTGTGTTCGGTTTTGAAATCGTGGAGTGGCATTACCTGCAGGTTGCCCTGGCCCTGCAGCCACTCGGCGCTGTTTGTATCGATACGGACGGTGGTCTGATCTTCCTGATCGAATTGATGTAGTTTCACCAGCAGGGTACAGCCGTCAGTGCTGTAAGGCGCGTGTTCACTGCCGTCGGGATTACGCAGGTAGGTGCCCGCCGGATAATCGCCGTGTTCGTCGGAGAATACGCCGTCCAGTACCAGGATCTCTTCACCCAGCGGGTGGGGGTGGCTTTTAAAGGCTGCACCCGGCGCATAACGCACGATGCTGGTGGCGTGGCCGCGCTCCGCCTCTTCACGCGCCAACGGTTTGCGTTCCACACCTTTGGCGGGGCTGGATTGCCACTCCATCTGTTCGGTTTCGATAACAAGCCGTTGGGAAAAATCCATATTGAGCATGGTGGGTAGTCTCCTGTGATCTCTATTCACAGTAGCTAACCGTTGGGCGGATGGAAAGAGGGGCGGTTGGTGATTCAAAATACGATATTTTTGGGCTACTTGTTGGCTGTCGCCGCAACCGACCTCGTGGATCATCAGACTTCTGCCCATATGCGGCTCGACCCAACCTACCCGTTCATCGTAGGTTGGCGACGAGCGAAGCGACTCCCAACACAACGAATTAAAAATAGGATCCGAAGTTGGGCATCGCGTTGCAATGGCCAACCTACAAAGCGAGTAAGGTTTGTAGGTCAGCCATCGCGCAGCGATGCCTGACACAGCTATCAAGCCAATCGGGACAGATAAATAAATCTGTCCCCTTAAAGAGGTGAAAGACAGGTAGAAAACTATCAGAGATACTTGCTGCGGAACTGATCGGCGGTGATCAGCGGCCGGGCCATATTGCGTGCATTGTTTGCTGCCTGGGCGATCAGGGTGGCGTTGCTTTCGGCTAATTCTCCCCGCTGATCGTAGAGGTTGTTCTCAAACCCAACGCGCACGTCACCGCCCAGTGCAATCCCGGCTGCAGCGCACAGGTGTTCCTTCTCACCGAAGGCGCAGACCGCCCAAGGCGTATCGTCGCTGTGTTCCATCAGCATCGGTAGCAGGTCTGTGGGTTCCGACTGCAACGTCTTGCTGTAACGTCCCAGCACAAACAGCAGATGGTGCTGATCTTGCGGCAGTACACCTTCCGCTTTCAGATGGTGGTAGCGCAGTACGTCCTCATCAGAGTAGAGGATAAACTGCGCAATGATGCCTTGTTGATGCACCCAGCTGAAAAACTCACGTCCCCGGTTTTTGTCCGCATCGCTGTCGGTTGGAATCAGCTCCCGCACAGCAAAGGAAGCGGCTTCCGGTTTGAGCTCACGAATCAGCGTGATCTGTTCCTCGGGAGTGAATTGGCCTACCGCTTCTGTGGTGAGCTGGATAACGACATCGTTACCCATCTCGGCGCGTACTGCTTCCATAAAAGCCGCATTGATTGCCGGATCTAACGTGTGTTTGCCCTGAGCGTCACGGGCATGCAGATGCACCATCGCTGCACCCGCTTCAACGGCCGCACGGGTTTCCAGTGCGGCTGATTCGGGAGTAATTGGCAGACGTGGATGATCGGTGGGCATTCGGCGTGCGCCATTGGGCGCGACGATCAGAGTGACTGGTTCTATGCGCATTGAGCGATGCTCCCGTAATACTGGCCAAGGCTGAGATCCAGTGCGGTGCCCAGTTTCTCGACCAGCTCCGCCACATGGGTTTCGTTGATAATAAACGGCGGTGCCAGCAGGATGTGGTGGCCGTCGCGTCCGTTGATGGTACCGGACATCGGGTAACACATCAGGCCGTTTTCCATCGCGTTACGTTTGATCAGTGTATGGATGCCGGACTCAGCTGGCAGCGGCTGTTTGTTGTCACGATCCGCCACCAGTTCCAGCCCGATAAAGAGGCCACGCCCGCGGATATCGCCTACATGCTCGTGCAGGTCGAAGCATTCGTAAAGGTGGTGTCGAAGGCAATCCCCCATCCGTTTTACGTTATCCAGCAACTGCTCATCCTGAATGGTCTGTTGTACCGCCAGTGCCGCCGCACAGGCAACCGGGTGCCCCATATAGGTGTGGCCGTGCTGGAAGAATCCGCTGCCGTCTGAGATCGCGTCGAACAGTTTCTGATGCACCATCACCGCACCGATCGGTTGATAACCTGCGCCCAGGCCTTTTGCCAGGGTGAGCAGATCCGGTATGACGCTGTCCTGCTCGCAGGCAAAAAGGGTACCGGTGCGGCCCATGCCACACATCACCTCGTCCAGAATGAGCAGGATGCCGTACTGGTCACAGATCTCGCGGATGCGTTTGAGATAACCCGGTACTGCAGGTACAGCACCTGCGGTGGCGCCTACTACAGGCTCTGCCACAAACGCCGCCACGTTTTCCGGCCCCAGCTCCAGCAGCTTCTCCTCCAGCTGGTTGGCCATGCGCTGGCCGTATTCGAACTCAGTTTCCCCGTTTTGCTGGCCCCGATAGGCGTAGCAGGGATCGATATAGTGGGCGTCGCCGAGAATCGCAGCGAAAGGCTCGCGTCGCCACTGATTGCCGCCTACACCCAGTGCACCCAGAGTGTTGCCGTGGTAGCTCTGGCGACGGGTGATATAGAGGTGGCGTTCAGGCTGTCCGATCTCCAGGAAATACTGGCGTGCCATCTTCAGTGCGGCTTCCACCGACTCTGAGCCGCCGGAGGTGTAGTACATCTTATTCAGCTCTCCGGGTGCTTGTGCTGCAAGTAGATCGGCCAGTTGTTCGGCGGGTTCGGAGGTGAAAAATCCAGTATGAGCAAAAGTCATGGACTCGACTTGCTGCTGTACGGCTTCAACGACGCGCGGATGGCCGTAGCCGAGGCTGGTTACGGCGGCGCCGCAGCTGCCGTCGAAGTATTTTTTACCGAACTGGTCGTAGAGGTAGGGACCTTCGCCGCCCACGGCCGTTGGGAGTTTTGCGTGGCAATGGCGATGAAAAACGTGTGACATGATGAGCCTGAATCAAAGTGTTGGGTTAACAGGTTGTTGTGGGGGTATTAAAGAGCGCTTCGCTTCTGGCGACAAACGACTTATTATCCGAGGGTATGAGTTTTTGGAATGTCTGATCAGGACCTGCTATGCGCCGCTATCTCCCCCCGCTGAATGCTCTCAAAGCCTTCGAAGCTGCTGCCCGTCATCTGAGCGTGACGGCGGCTGCAGAGGAGTTGTGCGTAACCCAGGGGGCGGTGAGTAAGCAGATCCGCCAGCTGGAAAGCCGTCTGGGAACGGGGCTGTTTGAGCGACGAGCCAATGGTATTGTGCTGACCGACGCCGGGCAGCAGTATCTGCCGTTTGTTTCAGCGGCGCTCGACTCCCTCGATATGGCAACCGAGCAGCTGCAACGTGGGAAACAGAAACGTGAACGTCTGTTGCTTAGCGTGACGCCATCCTTCACCAGCAGCTGGCTGATCTCCCGTATCCATGAGTTTGAAAATCTCTATCCCAATCTGCAGGTAGATCTGCTTTCCGGTGACGGCAGGCCTGACTTTTCCGGTACTGAGATCGATATTGCTATCCGCTGCCTGCACCCCGACCGGGCCAACCATTACCACCGCCTGTTGCTGAGTGAACGTTTGTTGTTGCTGGCCTCACCGGAGCTGTTGGAGCGTAAGGCGATTCAGCAACCGCTGGATCTGTTGCAGCATCGACTACTGACTCAGGTAACCCGTCCTGGTATGTGGGATGAGTTTCTGGCGACGCTGGGATTGGATGGAGAGCAGGCACAGCACGGCGCCGGGTTTGAGCACTTCTTTATGTCGATTAAAGCGGCGGAGGAGGGGCTAGGTATCGGGCTGGTGCCGGATTTTCTGGCGCAGGAATCGATCAGTAAAGGGCGTTTGGTGAATCCGCTGGGTTTGAGCCTGATGAGTGGTTTTGCCTATTACCTGTTCTGTCCGGGTTATAAGTCGGAGTTGTTAAAGGTGGTGCAGTTCCGCGATTGGCTGGCGCAGGAGCTGGTGTCAGCGGCGCTTTAATTTCGTTGGAATGTTGATGTTGGGAGTCGCTGGCGCTCGTCGCCAACCTACACGGCGATTAGATTTGTAGGTTGGCGACTCCCAACAAGAACCAATTGATCCACGCTTTGTTAGGCATTGCTGCGCAATGGCTAACCTACAAAGTTCGTAGGTTGGCCATCGCAACGCGATGCCCAACTATGTCCGTTAAAAATCTACCCAGTCAGATGCTCCAGATAGGTTTCCAACACTAGATTGGAGCGTGCACCCTTACGGGTGATCACCGAGAAATCGGTTTCGTAGCGGTTTTTGTCGGGTTCGATCGCGCGCATCTTACCGGCGTTCACCCACTGTTCCGCCAGGTGTTCTGGCAGGTAACCGATGTACTGACCGGTGAGGATCAGGAAAGCGATACCTTCACGGTCGGTGGCGGTCGCGGTGGCGTTCAGTTCCTGATGGCAGGCTTTGATCAACGCTGTCTGGGCATAGGCCGGTACCACCGCGTCCCATTCACCCAACTTAATCTCTTTGTCGTCCACCTCAAACAACGGGTGGTTGTGGGAGCAGTAGAGTTTCGAACGCTCTTCGTAGAGCGGATAGTAGTTCAGGCCAGCCAGCGCACGCAGCGTGGGAACGATCCCCACGTGCAAGCGGCCATCCAATACCCCCAGTTCGATATCGTTGGGCGGGATCATGCGGATATTGATGATCACCTCGGGGCCTTGCTGCTTGAGGGCGGCGAGGGCGTTGGTGATCAGCATCTTCGGCATGGTCACCAGGTTGTCGGTGATACCGATGTTCAGCTCACCCTTAAGCTGGGTATGCAGGGTGTTCACCTGGGTGCGGAAGTCCTCGATCGAGGAGAGCAGCTGCAGGGTGTAGTTGTAGATCTGTTGCCCCTCTTCGGTGAGGGAGAAACCCGAGCGGCCGCGCTGGCAGAGGCGAAAACCGAGGCGGGTTTCCAGATCGGACATGGCGATACTGATCGCCGCGCGGCTGATGTTCAGCTCCACCTCGGCGGCAGAGAAACCGCCACACTCCACCACCACTTTGTAGATACGTAGCATACGCAGATCAACGTCGCTGATCTGGCCTTTGAATTCGCCTTTTTTCGCCATCGCAGAATTAGTTTATCTAAAGGTTATTTAAGATTTATCTAAAGAGGATTCAGATATGTATCTGTTAAACATAGGGCGAGGGCTTCAGGCTGTCAATGACCGCTGTGATCTATCTATATGGTGGAGGGAGATTAGCGGGTTTGGCCCGAAAATTGGTTAAACGGCGCACAGAGTTTGGTCAGCAACATATCGCCGCCAATATAGATAAACATCGCACCAACCGGCGGATTCACCGTGTGCAGGATGCCGACCTCCTGATCCCAGAGCCAGCTGCCAAACCAGGTGCCGACAAGTTCCAGATAGAGCACCAGCGCACTCATCAGCAGGTAGAAAATGCAGTAGTTTTTCCGGTGCAGACCCAAAAAGAAAAGGATCGCGCAGAGGGCGCTGAGGGTGTCGTTGAGGGCGACGGCGACAAACACGAAGAGCAGCGCATATGCGAGCGGCATCCAGCGCTTTAGAACTGCTTCGCGATTCAGTAGCGCAGGCGTGCGCGATAACCAGACGCCGGTGGTGAAGATCACCGCATGACCAAAGGGAACGAATATTGGGATGTTACCCAGCCGGTAGTCATACAGGTCCATCACCACGCAGCAGAGCACTTCGCCCAGCCAGGAGAGCGGCACCATTACCAGCATCTTCAGCCGCAACTCCCGGTCCGAGCGCCAGAACATCAGGCTGTAAACACTCAACACCATCATTGTGGTGATGAGCTGGCCGTCGGCAAACTGTTGGGCGATCGCAACAGAATCGATCCCCAGCGCCGGAATCCAGAACAGGACTGCGGCGGCGATAAGCCAGGGCGAGGGAAGCGGTTGCGTGGTCATCTGCGAGCAGGTGTTGGGGGCCAGTGTTTAATGGAGATCGGCACTATATCACGCTGTGGGTGTGTCGCCCCAGGTCAGAAATTGCTCGGGATTGTCCACCACATCTTCGATCCGTTTACGCAGCAGTTCGGCAAACTCCATGGTGATCATCGAGGAGGGTGTTTCTGTCGGGAACATGATGCCGATACGCAGGAATACATCAGGCTGGAAACGGCGGAATACCACTTTGCCGGGGCGGCCGTAGGTGGTGTAGCTGTAGGCGGAGATCGGATCAATGATCGACACGCCAAGTCCACGTTCGACGAACTTCAGTGCCGGAATATAGAAGCGGGTCTGCAAGCGCACGTTCATGCGGTGACCGCTGGCTTCGAACAGTTGCATCAGGTCGTGGAAGATCATGTGATCCGGATGCAGTGTGATCATCGGTTCGCCATCCAGCATCTCTGGCGTAATCACCTCCTGATCTGCCAGGGGGTGGTTTGCGGGCAGGGCGCAGGCGCAGGGCAGCTCAAACATCTGATTGCGGCCTACATTGGACTGGTGTTTGGACATCTCCGCCAGACCCAGATCGTACTGGTTGGAGGCGATCCACTCGACCACGGCGTCGGAGGTACGGGTCTGCAGGGAGGCCTGAACCTTGGGGTGATCCTCCAGAAAGTCCGCCAGAATATCCGGCATAAAGAAGTTGGAGGGGCCGGGCATACAACCGATGCGCAGGAAACCGTACTGCTTGTTCTGGATATCCTGCACCGTCTGGCTGACGTCCTGAATACGGTTAAAGATCGCTTCTACCTCCTTGTAGAGATAGTTGGCCTCCGGCGTGGGGTAAAGGCGTTTCTTGTGTCGCTCGAACAGCTGGAAGCCGATCTCATCTTCCAGCGAGCTGATCATCATGCTGACCGCAGGCTGGGTGCGAAATAACTGCTTGGCCGCCTGAGATACCGAGCCGGTCAGCATCACCGCACGAAATGCTTCCATCTGTTTTAGATTCATACCGTTCCCTTTAAATCTGAATTGGGCTTACAAATATTAACTGAGCTTATAACTGCTATTAAAAAGCAGGCTCTGGATTATGTTATATGTGGAATTGTGAGGCCTGACAACTGTTGTCTGAGAGAGCCTGAGCTAAGTGAGACTTGGGGAGCGATGGTGAGAGAGGGTACTGCGGGGGAGGAGCAAAGCGTTAAACGGCAACCCGGATGCGATCGCAGCGCCGGGTGCCGTTCAGGAAGATGCTTCGCGATTACTTCTTACTAGTACGTGCAGCTTCTTCGGTGTAGATCGCGTAGGTCGCTTTCAGGTCAGTGATCCAATCCGGACCGTGACGGAAATCTACCAGTGCGCCGATGTTTTCGTACGCTTTCAGAACTTCAGGGTCTTTCATCACTTTAGCGGTTGCTGCAGTCAGCTTGTCGACCACTTCCTGAGGTACACCTTTAGGTGCGAATACGCCGGACCAGCCGCCGAAGCTGCCTTTGATGCCGTACTCAGAGAAGGTTGGAACACCTGGGAACGCATCCATTTTCTGGTCCATTACCAGAACGCGGGCACGATCAGCTTTTACGTGAGGGCCGAACGCTGGTGGGAAGGATACTGCGGAATCGATGTGACCGCCAACCACGGAAACCATGGAGTCAGCCGCACCTTTTGCGTGTACGTACTTCACTTTGTAGCCGGACTGGTTAGCGATGATGTTCGCCATGATGGTGCCGGAGGAAGACGCACCCCAGGAGCCCTGAGTTACGGTCTTGTTGTTCGCACCTTTGATGAAGTCATCGAAGTTCTTGAACGGGCTGTCTTTCGCTACCACAACCGCCAGCGGTACGGAGGTGAACTTAACAACAGGCTGGAACGTATCGAAGTTGTATGGAGTTTTGGTGAAGTTTGGTGTCACCAGCATGTTACTCAGACCAGCGTTGATCAGCGTGTAGCCGTCTGCTTTAGCGCGAGCTACGAAAGAGGTGCCAACCACGCCGCCGCCACCGGTTTTGTTGATAACAACAACAGGTACACCCAGCTCTTTCTCTACGGCGTCAGCCCAGATACGGGTAGTCAGGTCGGAGTCACCACCGGCACCCCAAGGCACGATTACTTTGATCGGTTTCTCAGGGTATTCAGCCAGTGCAGCGCCAGAAGCGAAGGTCACGGCCAGTGCGGTAGCAATACTCAGCAGGGTCTTTTTAGGGGTCTTCATACTTACTTCCTTCGATTTATTTTTATTTACGTTTATCGGTCTTTGCCGGGATCAGCCTGGTTTAAAGGGGGAGGCTGATCCCGCAAAAGAGGATCTGTTTTTCCTGCTCAGGCCGGTTCTTGCTGTGCCGGAGCAGGGACTTTTGAAGCTTTTCGTTTCATGCGCATGCTTGAGTAAACGAAGAATGCGGACAGTGCGATAAACACCCATGAGAACGGTGAAGCGAAGAATCGTCCGTAATCGTCACCAACGATCGCGAATGCCTGATCCAGGTTCTGTTCAAGGAACGGCGTCAGGATGAAACCGATGATGAACACTGCCGGGTTCAGTCCGACGATTCGCATGCCGTAGCCCACAACGGTGAAGGCGATCAGCACCAGAATGTCGTTCATGTTCTGGCCTGCGGTGAATGCACCGGTGAAGGCGAACACGGTCACGCATGGGAAGATGAAGTAACGCTTCAGCGATGCCATCTTCACAAAGAACTTGAAGCCTGAACGGGCGATACCCAGCAGGAACAGATCGGTGATCAGGAAGCCTGCGAAGATCGCGTAGATGGTCTCGGTGTGTTCAAAGAAGATCATCGGACCCGGTGTCAGGCCGTGGATCAGGAACGCACCCATCAGCAGTGCGGCCACGTCGTCTCCCGGAATACTCAGGGTCAGCATCGGGATCATGCTGGAACCGCAGACCGCGTTGTTGGCAGACTCAGCCGCCGCGATACCTTCCACAGAACCTTTGCCGTACTTCTCAGGGTTCTTGGAGGTGCGCTTGCCTTCGCCGTAAGCGATGAACGCTGCAGTACTGGAACCCAGACCCGGCAGGGCGCCGATAAAGGTACCGATACCACTGGATTTCAGAATGGTGCGGAACACCTTCTTGTACTCACCAAAGCTGATGCGGTTGTCCGCGGGATTCGGTGAGCGGGTGATCGCCAGTTCGTGGTGCGGCACCTTACGGCGACGGATCACGTTGATCACCTCAGGCATTACCAGAATACCGATCAGCATCGGCGTGAAGGTGAAACCACCGATCAATTCATCGATGCCGAAGGTAAAGCGGGAAGAGCCAGTGATAGAGTCCATACCCACCATCGCAAACAGCATACCCAGACAGCAGGAGAGCAGACCGCGTGGGATGGATTCACCCGCCATGGAGCCGATTACCGTAAAGGCGAACAGTAGCAGGAACACTTTCTCGATCGGACCGGCCTGCAGCGAGATCGCAGAAATCGGAGCCGCCACCAGAATCAGTACCAATGTTGCCAGCATCTCGCCGGAAACAGACGCGAACAGCGACATATCCAGCGCTTTGCCCGCTTTACCCGCTTTGGTCAGCGCATGGCCGTCCTGAGCGGTCAGGAAGGAGGCCGCCGCCCCCGGTGTATTGATCAGGATCGCGGAGATCGAGCCGCCATAGATACCGGCTTTATAGACCGCCAGCAGCATGGTGATACCGATGATTGGATCAACGTAAAAGGTCATCGGCAGCATGATGGCGATCGCCATGATGCATGAGATACCCGGAATCGCACCAAAGGTGATACCGATAACAACGCCTGCAATGATGCCCAGAATGGGGCCCACTGCCAGGATTGCTGAGAAACCGCTAAGAATATTATCGAACATCTGGTTATCTCCCCTTAAAGCGACCAGGTTGGCAGATAAACCCGCAGATACTCACGAGAGCCGCAGTAGATCAGTACGGGGGTGATAACAGACATGGCGATGATCGGAACCCAGTTACGACCGCCCAGCAGGTAAGCAACACCCAGCATCACCAGTGGTGTAGTTACGATGAAGCCCAGGTGTGGCACGGCCAGCCAGTAGCCAACAAAGATACCGACGTAGAGAAAGATGCCGGAGAAACCGTCGGTGGTGATCAATTCCTGGCCTTCCAACGCTGCACCTCGGGACAGTTTCAGGAAGGACTGGATAGCGATTGTCGCGGAAAAGATGATGATAAAGCCAGCAACGATGCGCGGCAGAAACATAATGCCCAGATCGCTTTCAGCACCACCCTCAGCAAGATTGTCGTTGGTCAGGATGATCACCGAAACGATGATCAAGAACGTCGACAGAACGACGTCTATTTTTCTTCTATCCATTGTAATACCTGAGTATTTCTTATTTTTATCGACCCTGGTTAACCGCCTGGGCGGTCGCTGCTGCGGGTGTTTGTGTATGGCCTAAACAAGTGCCCCGCTAACGCCATAGGTCGCTGATTTATTCAGTGTAAATAAACCGAATATATATACAATTCGGAAAAATATTTGATTATATAAGTTTTGCTTATGTTTTTAGGTGGGCTTCCCACCGTTAATTGGAGCTGTTCTTACTCCTACTATAGATAGGATCTGTTATGCATTGAGGGTCATCAGGCATCGCGGACGCGGGGGAGGGCGGTATAGAAACCTTTGCGTGATCCTGATCAGGTTAAAGTCGCAGTTGGACATTAACTCTTCTCTTCTTCCATTCACTTCCGGCTATTCAGTCCGACCGAACACGCATTCTCTTCCAGCCACTAAAGCCGAATGATTTAAAACATAAGGAAAGCTGATGAAATCGTAAATATTTACGATTTGGCATTATGTTTTTCGAAGCAAATAATAAATTGCATCAAGGCTCTGACCTGAATCGTTTGAGACGACAGGCTGAACATAACAATAAAAGAAGAACCTCGATCTGCGCATCGCGCCTGAATATCTGCGACTCAAAGCCCGATATCAGCGCGCTTCCCGATCCCTTCTCTTAGCTGTTATGGCAATCCGTTTGCCCCTATGTCTTTCAAACCCTCGTCCCGCAGATTCAGGTCGCTGTTGATAGCGCAAAAGACGATAAGTCGGGACGAACCGCTCCAAAGAGCACTGCGCGACTCAGGTAGCCAGCTGAAGACAAACTGATAATAAGTGAGTAAGAGATGATCCAACGCCAACATTCCAATCAACGCATGAGTCAGCTGGTAAGCGTCGCTAACCTGGTCTGGACTGCCGGTCAGGTTGCAAAAGACCCATCCGAAGATATGGCGGGTCAGACCCGTCAGATCCTGGCGCAGATCGATGCGCTGCTAGCGGATGCCGGTACCAACAAGAGCAACCTGATCAGCGCCAACATCTGGGTGTCTGATATCCGCCAGTTCGCACAGATGAACGAAGTCTGGGATGCATGGGTTGATAGCGAAAACGCACCCGTCCGCGCATGTGTGGAATCCCGTCTGGCTCGACCTGAACTGCTGGTCGAAATCCAGGTAGTGGCAGCAAAAGTCTAAGTTTCAGAGGCGTGGCACCGCTGCCACGTACGCAATATGCAAAGTTCACATATCGGAATTATCGGGGCGGGTATCGTTGGTCTCTCGACCGCCCTCAGCCTGCAGAAAGCCGGGTACAAGGTCACATTGATCGATAAGGAAGCGCC
The DNA here is from genome assembly GCA_947501565.1 of uncultured Marinobacterium sp. GTDB lineage: Bacteria > Pseudomonadota > Gammaproteobacteria > Pseudomonadales > Balneatricaceae > Pontibacterium. The sequence goes on along the minus strand of CANMWJ010000009.1, from coordinate 44,663 downwards.
GGGTATGGGCGCATCCTTCGGCAACGCTGGATTGTTTGCCGACTACGCCCGTCTGCCGTTCGCCAAGTTTGCGATGATGTGCAAGATGCCGGGCATGCTGCTGGATAAGAGCAGCCCGCTGTCGATGCAGAGCAGTTATATTCCATCCCTGATGCCCTACGGCTGGGGATTTTTCAAAGCCTGTTTCCCCGCGAAATATGCGAAAGGCAAAGTTGCCCTGCGCGCGCTGCAGGAGCACACCCGTGCATGCGACCGCGAACTGCTGGAGTTGGCGGGTGCCGCTGATCTGGTTAAAGCAGAAGGCTGCCTGGGGCTCTTTGCTACTGAGGAAGGTTTTGCCACCGCGCAGGCCGGTGATCTGCAGGAACGTAGAGAGCAAGGTGTAAACCTTGAGTTCCTGAATGCAGGTCAGGTTCGCGAACTGGAACCGGATCTGGCCGGTTTCCACGCCGGTGGCGTTTTTTACCCGGATACCCGCTTTACCGTGAGCCCGGTGGAGCTGAGCCGTCGTTATGCTCGCCATTTCGCCGAAAATGGCGGTGTGATCCTGCTGGACGAAGTAAAAGGGATCAAACCGGGCAACGATGATGTTGAGGTTCAGCTCAGTGATCGTAGTAACCGTTACTCGCAGGTTGTGATCTGCACCGGTGTGGCGTCGAAAGATCTGCTGGCACCGCTTGGTATAAAAGTACCACTGGTAAGCGAGCGCGGTTACCACCTCACATTGGATATTGGCGACAAGGCGTTGACCCGTCCGGTAGGCTGGCTCGATAAAGCGGTATTCCTGACGCCGATGGCCGACGGTGTGCGTCTGGCCGGTACGGCGGAGTTTGCCTCAGCCGATGCGCCGCTCAATCCGCAACGCGCTGAAGCGATGCTGGAACACGCCAAGGTGATGCTGGGTGCCAATCCGGGGATCAAATCCACTTGGGTAGGCAGCCGTCCATCGACACCGGATTCACTGCCGGTCATCGGTCGGGTCGAACAGCATCCACGAGTGAGTGTGGCCTTCGGACACGGTCACCTGGGCCTGACCTTTGGTGCGGTCACAGGCAAGTTGATTACAGAAACGATACAGGGACAGGAAACCTCGGTTGACCTGAGCCCCTTCTCCGTCGCACGCTTTAATTGAGGAACCTGCGAACGAGTCCGAAAATTTCTCTGCGGACGCTAAAACAGCTTTGACCTTAACGATAGGTTGAATAGGGGATGACAGATCATTCCCAAACGGCCTGAAAACACAGAAAAGCTGTTTAGCGCCCGCCCTTCGGGGCTATCAGAGCGATCCGATCTCTGCGTTAGCGATTTTCGACGTGCAACCAGCACGCCTGTAATCGCTGCCTTGATCTCGAATCGCTCTGAAAGCCAGAGGCGTTTCGGACTCATTAGCAGATTCCTAAAGCCGCGATAGGGCAAAACAAGAATAAGGTACAGATATGATTCTTAAAGGCGGTATTAACTACTACGGTTTGACCATGGGGGTTATCTCCCTGGAGTCCTACTTTCCAAAGCCGGACGGCCACATCAAACACCCGTCCAGCTTTGATTTCCCGATCCTCTACCACACGGTAAAAGGCGCAACCATCGACCGGCTGATCCGCGAGCGCGATCCTGAACTGCTCAAACCGTTTATCGAAGCGGCGCAGGCACTGGAGCGCGAAGGTGTAAAGGCGATCACCGGTAGCTGCGGTTTCCTGGCGTTGCACCAGAAAGAGATCGCTGATGCGGTCAACATCCCGGTATTTATGTCCAGCCTGATTCAGGTACCGCTGGTCTCCCGTTTCCTGAAAGCCGACCAGAAGGTGGGCGTGGTAGTCGCTAACAGCGATGCGCTGAGCGAAGACCACCTGAAGGGTGTGGGCATCGCTGATGAGCCGATCGTGGTTGCGGGTATGCAACACCAGAAACAGTTCGCGGAAGTGATTCTGCGTGGCGATACCAATGATCTGGACATGGACCTGTTCGAAGAGGAGCTGTGCGGTGTCATTCAGAATATGCTGGATGAAACCCCAGAAGTAGGCGCTATCGTGCTGGAGTGTACAGACCTGTCCCACTTCGCGCCGAAATTGCAGAAGCGTTTTGGTTTGCCGATCTTCGACCTGACCAGCCTCACCCGTATGGTGGCTGCAGCCGTAGATCGTCAGATCGCCTGAGACTGTTAATCCAGTCTTAATTTCTTGCCGCACAACACGGCTCTTGTTGATCGGTAGAGAGCACCATAAAAGCCGCTTCGGCCCCCCTCCGAAGCGGCTTTTTTATGCGGTTCAGCGTAGGTTGGCCATTGCGCAGCAATGCCCAACAATATTGGAACAGGTACTTTGTTTCGCAAGCTCCCGCATGCTTTCTTCGCCACCCATGTGACCGTAGGTTGGCGACGAGCGCCAGCGACTCCCAACATCGATAATCGCATCACTGCTCCAAATACCAAGGGTGCAATGTTGTCTCCATACTGTTTATTGGACCAATCATGAACCGATAGATGTTGGGCATTGCTGCGCAATGGCCAACCTACACGAGAATAGATTTTGGCAGGTCAGAATCAGTAACAATCCAGCGGCAATTATTACCTGCTGAGTGCAGGTTTTTTCACTATGAATGAAATATCAGATTCACTTATGTAAACGTAAAAAATCTTGAATTGACCCAAACTGGTGCATGGGGATAATGCGCGCTTCGCCATTTCAGTAACCGTGAAATTTGAGTAGCCATTTACCGTCAATGCAACCGTCTAATCTGCCACAGGGTGGTTTGTTCTGGACCCTGTCTGCCTACACTGTCTGGGGCCTGATGCCTCTGTTCTACCAGCACCTGCGTGGTGTCGAGGCGATGGAGATCTTTGCCCTGCGTGTCCTCTGGTCGGTACCGCTGATGGCGCTGCTGCTCTGGATCACCGTCACCCCTGTACGGGTGTTCAAGATGCTGATGGAGCCGAAAACTTTCTTCTGGCTCTTCCTCTCTACCGCGTGTATCTCGACCAGTTGGTACCTCAACACCTGGGGCGCAACCAATGGTCAGGTACTGATGGTGAGTCTGGCCTTCTTCCTGACACCGCTGATCAGCATTCTGATCGGTGTATTCTACCTGCGTGAACGGCTGACACCGCTGCAGCTGGTGGCGCTGGTGCTCTGCGCCTCTGGGTTTCTCTATGCCTGCATGAGCTTGGATAGCTTCCCTTGGCTAACGATCGGTATCGCGATCGCTTTTGGCTGTTACGGCGTGATCAAGAAACAGGTACGCATCGATACCCTCAACGGTCTGGCTGCTGAGTCGTTGCTGATGGTGCCGTTTGCGCTCTTTTACCTGATCGGTATGGCGGGGCAGACCCACTGGGAAGCGGGCGAAGACAACGTGCGCTTGTTGCTGGCGCTGACCGCACCGATGACTATTCTGCCGCTGGGATTGTTTGCCTTTGGTGTGGCACGGATGAAGAACCTCTCCAGCATCGCGATCCTGCAGTACATCGAACCGACGCTTTATTTCCTGCTGGCGGTATTTGTGTTCGGTGAAGCAATCGATGCAGAACGCCTGACCACCTTCGCACTGGTGTGGGCAGGGTTTATCGTCTTTACCGTGGATGCGTTGCGACGCGCCAAGGTGGCGAAGTACGCCGGGAAGGTGGGGCTGGATAAACCGGAGAACTGATCCCCGGTTTATCCGATCAAAAGGTGATATCGGGATTCTGGGTTAAACCATGCCGGTTCCGATCCCCGCCAGAATAAAGAAGGCAACCAGCGCAATGATCGGCAGCTTCAAACCTTTCAACAGGAAGAAGCCTATAATCACCAGTGCCATATCTAGGCCTTGCTGCACGGCACTGCTGAATACCGGCTGATAGAGCGCCGAGAGCAGCAATCCAACCACTGCAGCATTTACTCCACTTACCGCTCCGGCCAGACGAGGTTTGGCCGCCAGTGTCTGCCAGCTCTGCAACACGCCCAGCACCAGAAGGAATCCCGGCAGGAACACTGCGGCCGTGGCAAGCAGAGCGCCCAGTACCGGCATCTCTGGCAGTAGCGAATAACCGATAAAAGTAGCAAAGGTGAACATCGGTCCGGGTACTGCCTGCGCTGCGGCGTAACCGGTCAGGAAGGTATCGGTGCTCAGTTGATCGCCAACCAGTGTCTGCAACAGCGGAAGCACTACATGCCCGCCACCAAAGACCAAGCTGCCCGCCTGATAGAAGTCAGAGAACAGCTGCAAACCGCCGCTAAACTGCGCAAGTAGCGGAAGACCAAACAGCAGCAGGGCGAAGATAGCCAGCGGTAGATAGGAAATACTAATCGCTGACGCAGGCGTTTGCGGTGCGTCCGGTTTCTTCAGCAACTGCTGTCCGACCAGCGCCGCAAAGATCAGCACGCCGATCTGTGTCCAGATACCGGGCAATACCAGCAGCATCACCGCCGTGAACACACAGAGCGCGATGCCCGTACGTTCCTTACAGAAGTTGCTGAACATCCCCAATGTGGCGTCAGCGACAACCACCACCGCCAGCAGTTTCAGCCCGTGGATGATGCTCTGGAACAGCGTGGCATCTGTCAGCTGAGTACTCAGCGCAGCCAGAATCAGCATCAGCAGGATCGACGGCAGGGTAAAACCTACAAACGCGGCAATCGCGCCCGGTAAGCCTCCTTTGCGATATCCCACCGCAAAACCCACCTGGCTGGAACCGGGGCCGGGCAGGAACTGACTCAGTGCTACGATCTGCGCGTAATCTTCATCGCTGAGCCACTTAAGCTTCTCAACGAAGGTTTGACGGAAATAACCGATATGCGCCGCCGGACCGCCGAAACTGATCCAACCGAGTAAGAAGAACTGCTTAAAAATCGTCAACGTCATGGAGCGGGTCTTATATCTATATACGGGGAAGGCCAATCAAGGCGCCACTTCTACGCAGTTTAGGTTACGGTTTGATGACATTTAGGGTGAGGTTTGCTCCAGAAGGTGCAGAAGCCTCGTTAGAGCTGGCAAGAGTAGAACGCAGAAGAGTGGTTAGGGTAGGGCCAGTTTTGTATGGAGCAGTGCACCTGACCTGAATCGTTGCCAGTGGCTCTGAATTTGTGCAAGGATAGGCGCGTAGTTTGACGTATATCTCCAGACACTCAACTACCGTAAGTTAGGGAAAACTTATGCATTTCAGTATCTGGCCTGCCTTTTCTCTTCTTCCGTGTTCGGGGATATATATCAAACTGACGCGTTTAAGCACGTCAATTTGACGTCTATTTAGCTGTTAGGCGTGTAAGGTGACGGTGCGGAAAATGGAATCAATAGCTATGGATCAAGCCAAAAGAACAGAAGCTGAAGTTTTTTCAGATTTGTCAGAATTATGTATTTCTCCAGGCTATCTACATGCCATTGCGTACTATTGTTTTAGGGACAATACAATACAATACGTTACGGCGATGTGATGACTCCGGAAGACGTTCTTGAGCAATTCGGGATGGACCGGCTAGTCAGAACTGAAATTTCAACTCTTATTGGGTTGGCTTGTAAAGGTGATTTAAATGCAGATATGCAAACACCGGAAACCATTCAAAGATATATAGATGAAACCGAGATGCTTTTAAAGGAGATACATTATTCAATGATCCCTGATATGGGGGAGATATTCGATCCTGAGCAGGCGCCTGATCCAAGCTTTAACCCGTTTAAAAATGGCGCTTTCCTAAGGGAAGCTATTTTTTATGGCGGCGAATCTGCTTATAACTTTCAGTACAGAGATTTATCGTCGCTAAAGTACAGGGGAGATAGTGATTGGCTGAATTGTAATAAGGGGTTTTCTACTGAGGATGCTATATCAATTATTAAAACAATACAAAAATTGCAGAATAGGAAAATAAATGAGTTTATTCCTAGTCTAGATATCAACAATCCAAGCAGCTGGACAGCATTGGATACGTACAAGTTTACAGCGGAAGAAATTTCGACAGAGTCTGGTATTGACTTAGGTGTGGTGACTAACGTTATAGAATCGTTTGTTTCGCCTATTGGAATGAGTGATTTCTCTTCTCTCGATGATTTCAATCCTAAGAATGCTTATCCCATAATAAACACTTCAGATACTGAATATCTCCTTTTTCAGAATTACAGTTTAGTTGAGGCCTTATACGAAACACCATTTTTTTGGTTTTACGAAGATAAAGCGTACCGAAGTACTGCAATGAAAAACAGAGGTGATTTCACTGAGTCATTCTCTGCACAGAGGTTAACTCGTGTTTTTGGAGAAAATAATGTCTTTCTAAATGTAGAGATAGTCGATTCAAAAAGAAACACGGCTGGTGAAATCGATGTTTTAGTAGTCTATGCGAATCGAGCGATAATCCTACAGGCTAAATCGAAGAAGCTAACTATTGCTGCTAGGAAAGGTAACGATCTTAGCTTAAGAGATGACTTCAAAAAAGCGGTTCAAGATGCTTACGACCAAGCGTACTCCTGCGCAACTTTACTAACGGATTTAAATTATAAGCTGATTGATGATAGGGGGGATGAGCTGGAGATCGAAAGAAATCTTTTTGAGATTTACCCTTTTTGTGTGGTTTCAGATCACTATCCTGCTCTGTCTTTTCAAGCAAGGCAGTTTTTAAGCTTCAGTGAAACGGGAGTTGTTAAAGCTCCTTTCGTAATGGATGTATTCTTTTTAGACGTAGCAACGGAGGTGCTAGAGACGCCATTGCATTTCTTGAGTTACGTGAATAGAAGAACCGATTATAACGACAAGGTATTATCTACACATGAGCTCACCATACTCTCTTATCACCTAAAACAAAATCTATGGGTTGATGATGAGTATACGATGATGCACCTAGGTGATGACATTTGCGCTGATCTAGATTTGGCTATGTTAGTGAGGCGCTGTGATGTCCCCGGAGCAAGAACACCAGAAGGAATTCTAACCAAATTTATTGGTACAACTGTTGGAAAACTGGTGACACAAATTGAAAAGCAGGAAGACCCAGGAACTATCGACCTTGGGTTTATGCTGTTACTTCTAAGTGAAGACACGGTAAATCAGTTAAATACCGGAATTGACCACATTGCAAAACTGGCGCTGAATGATCACGAGTGCCATGATTTGACGATTGCCATAGGGATGGGTTCGACTGGGCTGACAGTCCACTGCAATTCCGGCCCTATAGACGTTGCTGGGCCTAAATTAAAGCACCATGCAGAGATAAGAAAGTACAGCCAAAAAGCTGAGGAATGGTTTGGTATATGCGTAGATCCAGCGACTAAGAAACTAAAGTTCGGCCTGAAATTACTCTATGAATGGGAACAATCGGATGAGCTTGACAGAGTGCTAGCTGATGCGCCTAAGCCACAAAGGAAGGTAAATATTGGTACAGTGGTTAAAGGAAGGAAGATAGGGCGTAATGAAATGTGCCCATGTGGAAGCGGGGTCAAGTACAAAAAATGTTGTTTGAAATAGTTTAGTTCTAGATGGTAGATATTCGCCTAACAAGCACATGTTGTCGGACTATGTAGTTCCCCCGAAAAAGTGGACACCACTTTTTCGGGGGAAGATCACAGCCTAAGGCTGCCGGACTCGCTACAGTGCAAGGCGTTATGTAGACAAGGAGTACGTCTTGAAGCATCGAGTAAAAAAGTTGTCATCCCATCAGAATGGAAAAGTCCTTGGAGTAATAGTGGGACTGCTTACCATTCCATTTATGCTTGCTGGTATATCTATGATGCTTCTGATGCCTATGCTCAATCAGCACGGTGAACCACTCAATATACCATTTGGTCTTTTAGTATTTTCGCCGCTGATTTATGGCATGTTTGGTTACCTTATGGCTTTCATTGGTTGCGGCTTGTACAACATCACCACGAAATTACATGGTGGTTTTGAGTTTGAAACTACAGATGCATAACAAAAATGTCAGAGAACGAGCTTTGGGCTCGGATCATCGTTACGCTCCGACCCTTTATGTTAAGCATTAAATGAACCTTATGGATACAGTGCCTACCTTACTTCTCGTTGTTCTTGGTGGTATTGCTCTGATTATCATTGCTAGGTGGTCTAGAGAGAAATACGAAAAGGAAAACGCCAACCGCCCTATGCTTAACAGGCACAGGAAAGCTGTCATCTTTCTCCTATGGTCTGTAGTTTGGGCTGCCCTTGCTTACGTGTATCCGTTATTTTTAGCATTAGGCATTACTCTGGTCTTTATGGGATTTTTTCCCTTAGGGAAGAGAAAAGAGTCACTGTCCAAAACTGTCATCGATTACGGGTTTCTCTCAGCCTTTACAGTAGGTGTAAGCACTTTTATCTATGCTCACGTCATTTAACAGATGGCTGTTGTTGCCACTGCTTGGCAGGGGCTGCCATACACCGTTATAAAAATTAGCATTCAGGGAAGATCTTATGTTCCAGAGGAAGTCATCAGTTCTGGGCGGTACCACCGCATTTCTAATACTCGGAATTTTCGTGGTGTTATCGCTTACCTCATGTAGCAATCCGAACACGCCTGCAGGGCATGAAGGTTATGTCTACGAAAAGCCGAGGGTGTTCGGGGCGGGGGGCTACAAAGCGACCATACAGGGGCCTGGAAACTACGGTGTTTCGCTGTGGCGGAATCAGGTTATCAATATCGATATGCGTCCCAACACCTATACCGAGAACTTTAAGATTCTTGCGAACGATGACCTGAATATCACCTTTAACTTTCACGCGGTTATCTCCATCAACCCGGGGAGCGTGAAGGCTGTGGTGGAGACCTATGGCGGTGAAAATTGGTACAAGCGATTTGTGCAGGAAACGTTCAGAACCTACGTACGTGACGCAGTTCAGAAATACGATAGCCGCTCGTTAAAGGCAAATCGCAGCAAAATTGCTGCGGAGGTGATCACGAAGGTTCGCTCCTATCTCAAAGACACGCCGTTTAATGTCAGCAAAATCGTAGTGGGTAATATCAACTATCCGGAGATTGTGGCGAATGCGGTAGAGAAGAAACTGGCCGCGCAGCAGCTCCTGTCAGAGAAGGCGACCCAGAAAGAGATTGCGCGTAAAGATGCGGAGATACGGATCGAAGAAGCTAAAGGTATCGCCGAAGCACAGAAGATCATCAACGCTACGCTTACTACTAACTACCTTCAGCATGAAGCGATTAATGCGCAGCTGAAGATGGCTGAGTCTCCCAATCACACAACCGTTTATATCCCAGTGGGGGCTAACGGTATTCCTATCGTGAAAGGGGCGCGCTGATCCTTATGGAGAACCCCGATATCGGTTGTTGGTATCGGGGTTTTCTTTGGAGCGGTTTTTTGGCCAGATCATCTGGTCGGCGTAAAAAGCATGCTTTTTCTGCCCATAGAGCGTTCTCCCGCCTCGTCTATACTGCCCATTAACTGTGTTCACCCGAATTAATTTGCCGGTATTGCGGGGGCGATCTTCTCCGAGAGATCGGAACGATTCATAGCGCTGCCTCGCGATGCCTTTGGCCATGTCACCCGTCCGGGCGTTTTATGCTTCAAACCGTCGCACTCTTCGCCACTCTGTTGCTGTTCGCCATGCTGATCGAGCCGCTGGCCGAACGGCTAAAACTACCGTTCTCCAGTTTTCTTGTGGTCATCGGTTTTCTTGGCTCAGAGCTGATTGTGATGATGGGCTTCGATACCGGTCTGCGCTGGTACGACTTCGTCGATCTTATCCTCCATCTGCTGGTGCCGATCATCATCTTCGAGTCGGCATTTAACGCCAATTTCAAAGCCTTGCTGGGCAATCTGCCTGCTGTGTTGTTTCTGGCGATTCCGGCGATGTTATTTGCGGCGGGGCTGACGGGATTACTGATCTATTGGGGGATCGGTGATGGGACAGGTTTCCCGCTACTCACTGCGTTACTGGCAGGCGTGATCCTCTCGGCAACTGACCCCGTGGCAGTGGTGGCTATCTTTAAAAAGCTGGGTGCGCCGGATCGGCTTAACGCCCTGTTGGAAGGGGAGAGCCTGTTTAACGATGTGACGGTGATTGTGCTGTACAGTATTCTGGTGGCGGCTTCGCTGAACCCTGACGCGGGGCTGACCGTTTGGGGAGCCTCTTTCACCTTCGCCAAGAGTCTGTTGGGTGGGGTGCTGGTTGGGTTGCTGATCGCCAGGTGTGCACGTTATCTCTATCGCTGGTGTATTGGTGCGTATGCCCATACGCTGCTTGGCATTATTGCGGCGGTGCTGTCGTTTTTTGTCGCCGAGCACTGGTTGCATGTATCCGGTGTGGTAGCGGTGTTAAGTGCCGGGCTGGTGTTGGGTGAGTTCTGTCGGAAAACCGCGCAGAAAGATCATCACTTTGCACCGGAGTTCTGGGAGCTGAACGCCTATATCGCTAACGCCATCCTCTTTATTCTGGTGGGTGTGACCATCACCGTCTCTATGTTTACCTCGCAATGGCCAGCGATGCTGGTGGGTATCGGTGCGGCGACTCTGGTGCGTTTTGTTGTGATCTACGGATTGTTGCCTGCGTTTACGTTGTTGCCGCGTATTGAACCCTGCAACAGTAACTACAAACAGGTGATGATGTGGGGTGGTTTGCGCGGTGCGGTGTCACTTGCGCTGGTGCTGGCGGTTCCGGTTGAGGTGGAAGGTTGGTATACGGTGCAGTCGATCGTGTATGCGGTGGTTATCTTTACCTTGTTTGTGCAGGCGCCGTTGATGGATCGGTTAGTGAGAAAGACGATCGGGTGATTGGGGTATTTTTAAGAAAGATTGATGTTGGGAGTCGCTGGCGCTCGTCGCCAACCTACGTGGTGGTTTGGTTTAGGTAGGTTGCGGACGAGCGTTAGCGACTCCCAACAATATTGGCCAAACCAGGGATAACTGCGTGGCCCGTGCGTTGGTTTAATCATTCTGTCGGTCTATCATTAGCGCCCCGAATCTAGCTACCCGGATTAAGTCTTTTGAAACTCAGCCAACGCCTGCAAACCATCGATGAGATGATCACCGAGCCCTATGGGGAGATCTGGGATTGCTGTTGCGATCACGGTTTTCTTGGCGCTGCGTTGTTGCAGCGGGGGGCGGCGAAAACTGTCCATTTTGTCGATGTGGTGCCGGGTTTAACACTGGCGCTGGAGGATAAGCTGACGCAGCTTTCAAGCGGACCGCTGGCGGGGCGCCAGTGGCAGGTGCACTGTATGGATGTGGCGCAGCTGGAGTTACCGGATAATGCCGGGCGGCAGCTGGTTATTATCGCCGGTGTCGGTGGTGATCTGACGCTGGAGATGGTGGAGGCGATCAGCCTTAACCACCCGGATTGGGAGTTGGAGTTTATGCTCTGTCCGGTGCACCACATCTACAAGGTGCGCACGCGATTGGCGGAGCTGGGTTTTGGTTTGATCAACGAAACGCTGATCGAAGAAAATCGCCGCTTCTACGAAGTGCTGCATCTCTCCAATCGTGAGGATCGTTCTCTCTCCGACGTGGGGAGCGATATGTGGGATCTTTCACGCAGTACCGACCAGAATTACCTGCAGCGCTTGCTCGATCACTATGGCCGTGTGGCCGCTGGCGGTTGTGACCAGGCCGCAGCCGCGCTGCAGGCGTATCGTCAGTTACAGGCCTAAACCTGCTCGCTCTCTAACGCAGATTGTTTGTTCGACAGCAGTACCTTGGCATCCTCAAACTCCAGCGGACGGCTGAACAGGTAACCCTGTGCCGAGTCGCAGCCACGTTCCGCCAGCAGGGCCAGTTGTGCCCGTGTTTCTACACCCTCCGCCAGCACTTTCAGGCCCAGGCTGTGCGCCATCGCAATCGCGGCGCTGACCAGCTCCAGATCGGCCGGATCGTCGGTGATATCGCGGATAAAACTCTGGTCGATCTTCACTACGTCGAACGGGTAGTTACGCAGGTAACTCAGGGAGGAGTAGCCGCTGCCGAAGTCATCCATTGCGATGCTGATACCGTCCTGGCTGAACGCAGCCAGGGCGTTGTCGATGAAGGTGTGACCGCTCATCAGTACGCCTTCGGTGATCTCCAGCTCCAGTGAGTCTGCCGGAACGCCAGAGGTGCCGATGATCTCCTGAATCACGCTGATCAGGTTCGGATCACGGAACTGACGTGGCGACAGGTTCACTGCCATCTTCAGATGTTCGCCAAAGTTTGCGCGCAGTTCGCCCGCAGCCTTCAGCGCCTCTATTAGTACAAACTCACCCAGCTGTACGATCAGACCGGAGTGCTCCGCGACCGGGATAAACTCAGCCGGTGATACCAGGCCCAGTACTGGGTTTTTCCAGCGCAGTAGGGCTTCGAAGCCCAGAATTTCGCCGTTGCTAACATCAACCTGGGGCTGGAAGCAGAGGTAGAACTCCTGTCGGCGGATCGCACCGTGCATCTGTTCTTCAAGCAACAGGCGGTGAGAGACGTCGCGGTTCATCGCATCGGTGAAATAGGAGTAGGTGTTGCGACCCTCCTCTTTGGAGTGGTACATCGCGGCGTCGGCGTTACGCAGCAGGGTAGAGGAGTCGTCGCCGTCACCGGGGTAGATAGCGATACCGATACTGGCGGTCAGCATCAGTTCACGGCCGTCGATATGGAAGGCTTCGCTGAAGCAGCTGATCAGGTTTTCGGCGATTGGGGCAACATCTTCGGCGTGTTTCAGGCCGCTGAGCAGCACGATAAATTCATCGCCACCCAGGCGCCCAACGGTGTCTTCGTCACGTAGCACGGAACGCAGACGGCGCGCCGCGTCGATCAGCAGCTTGTCCCCAGTGTCATGGCCGAGGGAATCATTAATTTTCTTGAAGTCGTCCAGATCGAGGAAAAGCACGGCGATCTGTTCGTTGTCCCGTTTCGCCTCGACGATTCGTTGCGAAAGCTGATAGAGCGATAGGAAACGGTTGGGTAGATCAGTCAGGGTATCAAAGTGCGCCTGATGCAGGATCTGCTCCTCCTGCTGCTTACGCAGGGTGATATCGCGGGCGATCCCCAATACGCCGATCAGTCGACCATTACTGTCAAACATCGGGGTTTTGATGGTTTCCAGCATCTCTTTATGACCGTCGTCGGCGTAGGTAACTTCCTCCTCGTTGATGGTCGGACCGCCAGCCTGTGCAGCTGCGACATCGTGCTTACGGAAGAAGTCTGCCAGCTCTTTATCGACGAAGTCATAGTCGGTTTTGCCGATGATCTCTCGCTCTTTGGAGCCGAAGAAACGCTCAAACTTAGAGTTGCACGCCACGTAGACGCCATCCGGATCTTTCAGCCAGACCAGATCCGGAATGGCTTCCACCAGTGTGTGCATGTAGTTGAGGCTGCGCTGATGTTCACGAAAGGCGCGATGTATCAGATAAAAGATCAGCAAGGTGGTAATTACGATAAAGAACAGGCCTTTTCCGGTCTGTATATCGGAAAGCAGCTTGGTATCGCTTACCACCGCTTCGATGGCGTTGTCGGATAGAACAATCCAGACAATGGAAAACAGGCAATACAGCGCTGCGATACGGAACGCGGGCAAACTGCACAGTTTGCAGCGTCGGGCTGCGTGAGGGTCGCGGCTTTGCTTCAGTAAATTCTTCATACCATCCCGTGGTGTTGCGTTCAGGGATTAAATCTTAATGTGCTGAAAACGCAGTGTGCTCCGGCAGGCGGTAAAGCGGTGCAGGTCCGTCGTTGCACGAATGCGGTAATCTAGCAGTGAAAAATCTTGTAGGCAAATGGTGTGTAAATGTTTCGATTTGCCTAAAACATGTCTGGAAAGCGATAAGGTTATCGCGCTTATCTATATAACATGTTTATTAAATGTATTATTTCTAATGAAATGAACAGCTTACCGATGACAGGTGGATGCTGAGCAGTTATTGAATCGATTTTGATTATTTGTACCAAAACCAAGCTTATGGGGAGGGTATCGACCGATACGGGCGAGTGTTTAGCGCGACTTCCCGTTTTTTACCCTTCCTGCCTGGAAACAGCTAGGAAGGGTAAAACGGAGTGAGTGACTAAGGTGTCGCAACACCGACGCTTCAGCCAGCAGGCTTAGGCGTGTAAGGACGACGGCGTGGTTTACGCGCCGGGTTAGCCGGTTTTTGAGAGGTGTTTGCCGATCCCGTTTTTGGCTGGGACGCTGCTTTCGGTTTGTTGCCCGCAGGTGATTTAGGCTTGGCCGGATTGGCTTTGCTCCGACGACGGCTTGGCTGCTCGCCACCGGATTTAGCTGCCGGGATATGACGCTTGTTTTTACCGCTTGGCTTGTGGCCACGTGCGCTTTCGCCCGAACGCTGACCGTCGGCGTGTTCTACGCGTGCTTGCTTAGGTTTCTTCGCTTTCTTTGGTTTTTTCGGTGTACGCAGGCGTGACTCCGGCAGGACATGTACCGGATCGAAGCCATCGACGAACTCGCGATCCAGCAAACGGCCAATCAGGTTCTCGATGTCGTTCAGTTGCTTGTGTTCATCCGCACTCACCAGAGAGACCGCCTGACCGGTCGCACCCGCACGTCCGGTACGGCCGATACGGTGTACGTAATCCGCCGGTACGTTGGGCAGATCGAAGTTCACCACCTGGGGCAGCTGGTCGATATCCAGACCGCGGGCGGCAATGTCGGTCGCAACCAGCATCTGCAGTTTGCCGTTCTTAAACTCTTCCAGTGCTCGGGTACGTGCGCCCTGGCTTTTGTTGCCGTGAATCGCAGAGGCGCTGATGCCCTGAGCGTCGAGGTGACGGGTGAGCTGGTTGGCGCCGCGTTTGGTGCGGGTGAAGACCAGCGCCTGACGCCACTGATGCTTTTTGATCAGTTGCGTGAGCAGGGCGGATTTCTTTTTCTTGTCGACCGGATGAATCCACTGTTTCACCGTTTTGGCGGTGGCATTGGGTGGATTCACCGAGATCTCAATCGGGTCATGGACCAGGTCTTTCGCCAGTGCTCGGATATCGTCAGAGAAGGTGGCAGAGAAAAGCAGGTTCTGGCGGTTTTTCGGCAGCAGTGACAGGATCTTGCGGATATCGTGGATAAAACCCATATCCAGCATGCGATCGGCTTCATCCAGCACCAGTACTTCCAGCTGGCTGAATTTGACGGCGTTCTGGTTGTAGAGATCGAGCAAACGACCCGGTGTTGCTACCAGTACGTCGACACCGCGACGCAGCGCCATCATCTGGGGATTGATCTTTACGCCACCAAATACCACGGTCGAGCGCAGTGGCAGGTTCTGGCTGTAGGTCTTAACACTGTCACCCACCTGAGCTGCCAGTTCGCGCGTTGGTGTTAACACCAGTGCACGCACCTGATTCGCCTTGGCACGCTGCCCCTCAGTCAGTCTCTCCAGCACCGGCAGGGTGAAACCTGCTGTTTTACCCGTACCCGTCTGGGCTGCAGCCATCACATCACGGCCATCCAGAACCGCAGGAATTGCTTTCGCCTGAATAGGGGAGGGGGTGTCGTAACCCTGCTGGGTAACGGCGTCAAGAATCGCCGGAGAAAGGCCGAGTTCGGCAAATGTCATAGGTTGTACTCAAGTGGGGATGGATTGCGATCGCCGCAAGCCCGAATCTGGAACTGTGTGCGGGTAGTCGGTAAAGGCTGCGCAGCTTACAGTATGCGGGCTCCAGAAGCCAAAGAAATAGTGGTACAGGCCGCATTTTCTGTGGGCTTTCGTTGCGATGGGAATGCGCTCTTATGCTGGAAGGGCCGTTAAGCTACAATTGCGCCAGTTTTTAACGGATTAGCGCGGAGTGTTTCCTTGACTCAGTTTCGTCCCTGTATCGACCTGCACCAGGGGCAGGTAAAGCAAATTGTGGGTGGTAGCCTGAACGATAAAGGCGCAGATACCAACTACGTGAGTCCTTACGATGCGGCCTATTACGCAGACCTTTACCGCCAGCATAACCTGACCGGCGGCCACGTGATCGCACTGGGCCCGGGCAACAAAGAGCAGGCGCTGAAAGCGCTCTCCACCTGGCCGGAAGGGCTGCAGTTCGGCGGCGGCGTAAACGATCAGAACGCGGCTGAGTTTATCGAAGCGGGTGCATCCCACGTGATTGTGACCTCCTACCTGTTCGAGGGTGGTCAGTTCAGCTGGGAACGTCTGGAAACGATCAAGAAGATCACCGGTAAAGAGCGTCTGATTCTGGATCTGAGCTGCCGTCGTACCGAGTCTGGCTGGAACATCGCCACTGACCGCTGGCAGACCGTGACTGAAACCGCGGTGGATGCCGAAACCCTGAGTGCGTTGAGCGAACATTGTGCTGAGTTCCTTATCCACGCCGCTGACGTAGAAGGTCTGCAGGCCGGTATCGATCAGGATCTGGTGAAACTGCTGGGTGAAGCCTGCCCGATCCCGGTAACTTACGCTGGCGGTGCGCGCTCGCTGGAAGACCTTAAACTGGTCGATCAGCTCTCGGGTGGCAAGGTCGATCTGACCATCGGCAGTGCGCTGGATATCTTCGGCGGTAGCGGCGTGACACTGGCTGAATGTATCGAGTGGAATCAGCAGCAAGCCAAATAGGGATCAGCTGAAACGGCGTAGATTCAAACGTCCGTTAGTTGAATTCTTTACGTTCGCAAAAGCGTATATGTTTTGAAAAAGCCGGTACGGAGGAGTTCTGTACCGGCTTTTTTACGTTTAGTGCAAAAAGATGAGATTTATCGGTTAAAAAAACGCAGATAAAACGAACAGTCTGAAACCCGTTGCTATACTTTTAGCTTGAATCAGGGATTGAGCGCACGCCGCTATGTTCAGCTCTCTCGTTATCTTTCTTGTCGTCTCACTCTACATGGTGTTCCTCTTTGCGTTGGCGACCCGTGCCGAGCATTATCAGGAGCGTCTGAGCCGGTCTTATATCTGGATCTACGGCCTCGCTTTGGGAGTGTTTCATACCTCTTGGGCATTTTACGGCAACGTCGGTGACGCCACTCAGCACGGCTTCCGTTTCCTGGTTCTCGATTTCGGCAGTTACGCCTGCCTGGCTCTCTGGTTTGTGCTGCTCCGGCGCATGGTGCAGGTGAAGGAGGCATTTCATGTCACCAGCCTCGCCGATCTGGTTGCTGCCCGTTATAACCGGTCGCAATACGTCGCCGCCCTTGTTTCTCTTATCGCCCTGTTTGGCAGCGTTCCCTATGTGGGCCTGCAGATTAAAGCCATCATCGACTCCATTGCGGTGGTCTCCTACGACGACACCTATACAGGGGCAGGGCAGCTGGCCGGTTTTATCGCCTGTGCCATTCTGTTGCTGTTTACCATTCTGTTTGGGATTCGCCGCCTCGATCCAACTGAACATCACTACGGCATGATGGTGGTGCTGGCACTGGAGTGCGTGATCAAACTGCTGGCACTGCTGGCGGTGGGATTGTTTGTCTCTTATGGATTGAACGATGGGCTGGTTGATCTGTACGGACGGATAGAGGATGCGGGCTTACACCAGCTGACCAGTTTTAATACCGACAGCCAGGGCATCGCCTCGCTGGCGCCGCTGTTTATTATCGGTTTCTTCGGTGTGTTGCTGCTTCCGCGTCAGATCCATATCGCGGTGGTTGAGAACGGCAGCCAGAGTCATATCAAACCGGCGGCGTGGATTCTGGCGGCCTATATCACGCTGTTCTCCCTGTTTGTTGTGCCGATTGCCGGTGCCGGTTTATTGGAGGGGTTGCCGATTGAGCGGGCGGATATGTTTGTTCTGTTGCTGCCACTGCAACAGGAAAACGGCTGGTTAACCCTCTCCACCTTCCTCGGTGGTTTTGCGGCCGCATCCGGTATGGTGATGATCACCACCACAACGGTGGCGACCATGGTGGCAAACCATCTGGTACTGCCGCTGGCTGAGCGTTTCGAGCGGTTGGCTTTTCTGCGTGCCTATCTGTTGCAGGTGCGCTGGGCGGTTGCCTTTATGCTGATCTTCTCCGCTTATGTCTTTGTAACCTTCCTGGTTGGCTCAACGCTACTGAGCGCCCTGGGCACTTTGGCGATTACCGCCATGTTACAGATTATGCCTGCGCTGCTCGGTGGTCTGTTCTGGCGCAGGGGTAATACCCGTGCCGCGCTGGTGGGAATGACCTCAGGGTTGCTGGTCTGGTTCTACACCCTGCTGCTGCCGGTGCTGTTGCGTGAGAACGGCTGGATGATGGAGCTGTTGGTTCAGGGCCCTATGGGTATCGCTTGGTTGCGTCCTGAAGCGTTGTTGGGTATCGATGTTTGGGATAGCACCACCCATGCACTGTTTCTCTCTCTGGGGGTGAACTGCACACTTTACCTGTTTATCTCGCTGCTCTCGGTCGTTTCAATCGAGGAGGGCAAGCTGACCGACGAGTTTATGGAGTTGTTCAAACCGCAGTCAACGTTACGTAAGGTGCGGCATGCCGGTCTGGATAGTTACATCGACTTTGAGGAGAAGCAGGAAGAGGTGCGTCAGCTGCTGGCTCACTACCTGCATCAGGAAAAGGCCGACGTACTGCTGTTGCAGGTCTTACATGATCTGCGGATCAACAGCCGCAAACAGCTCAACATCATTGAGCTGGTAGAGTTCCATCGCATGGTGGAGCACGAGCTGGCCGGTTCGATCGGGGCTGCCAGTTCACACAGCGCGATTCAGGCGTATATCCGCTACAGCGAGCAGGAATCCAACGATCTGAAGGCGCTCTACCACCACCTTGCCAGTGAGATTAAAAACCGGGATGCATCTGGCCTCGGCCAGCAGGAGCGGGACCAGACGATCGATCTGTTGCAGTCACGCATCGCACTGCTGGAGAGTGATATCAGTGAAAAAGAGCGGTTGATCGAGATTCTGCGCGACAAGTTGGATAGCCAGTACGAGGAGGTGTTCCGCTACCGTGTCGAAAACCAGAAGTATCGTGAGGCGCACGAGCGGTATGAGCAGGAGAGGAAAACCCTGTTGGCCAGTACGCCGATGGAACGCAGCGAGCTGGAAGAGGAGAACCGTCGCCTGAAGATGCTTTACGCCGAGCTTTCGCTGGAGAACAAACGCTTGCAGAAGGTGCTGGGAATGAACAACGGCAGTCATCCGAAAGCGAGTTGATCACCCAGGATCTGGTGTTCGCCTGAAGCACATGTCGCCCCAAAAACTGTTCACGGCCTTTGTGAAATCCCTCCGGACGTTTCCTCTTTCCCGCCTCTAATCTGTTCGAATTTTTCTGAAACCGGACTGGCTAGATCCAGTGTTAAATCGCTGATCAGGCCAGTTTGCCGCTGGTACCACCGATTCCACCGCTGGCCCCATTCATCGTCTCTCTCTGGTCGTTGTTTGGAACCAGCCCCCCTCATAGCATGACTGTCAGAGCCATTAATTCGCAGAACTGTAATAACAGTTCGCTTATGCCGACGCTCGTCGCGGAATACAAAAAAGCCTGTCAGTGATACGGCACTGACGCTGCGGTGGATAATAAATATGACAAGCCAAGCTAATATGATCCCGGTTCAGTCTGGTCTTCCTGAGTTTGAAGATCGCGCGAACCAGGAGACTAAATACACGACCTGCTATATGTGCGCCTGCCGCTGTGGCATCAAAGTCACAGTAGAGGACAATAAAGTTCGTTTCATCCAGGGTAATCCCAACCATCCGATCAACAAGGGTGTCCTCTGCGCCAAAGGTAACTCCGGCATCATGAAGCAGTACTCGCCAGCGAAGCTGAGCAAGCCGTTGCTGCGTAAGCCGGGTACTGAACGTGGTGCGGGTGAGTTTGAAGAGATCTCCTGGGATCAGGCGCTGGATATGCTGGAGAAGCGTCTGCGCCACATCCGTGCAACCGATCCTAAGAAACTGGCGTACTTCACCGGCCGTGACCAGATGCAGGCACTGACCGGTATGTGGGCGAGCCAGTTCGGTACCATCAACTGGGCTGCGCACGGCGGTTTCTGTTCCGTGAACATGGCGGCAGGTGGTCTGTACACCATGGGCCACGCGTTCTGGGAGTTCGGTGATCCTGACTGGGATAACACCAAATACTTCATGATGTGGGGTGTGGCGGAAGACCACAGCTCCAACCCGATCAAACTGGGCCTGAAAAAGCTGAAAGAGCGTGGCGCCAAGTTTGTTGCGGTGAACCCGGTACGCACCGGTTACCAGGCGATCGCCGATGAGTGGGTAGCGATCCGTCCGGGTACCGATGCGGTGCTGGCACTGTCTATGGTTCACGTGCTGCTGAAAAACCAGCTGGTGGATGACGAGTTCCTGATCCGTTACACCAACTCTCCGCAGCTGGTTGTGAACACTCCGGGGCAGAAGGGCGATGGCCTGTTCTACCGTGGCGAGAGCGGTGAGCCTCAGGTCTGGGATCTGGTGAAAGAAGAGTTCGTGGATGCGAACCTGCCGGACATCAACCCGGCGCTGTTTGGTGAGTTCACCATGCCAGACGGCACCCCTGTTCGTACTGCCATGAACATCATGCTCGAGAAATACCTCGACGATCAGTACGCACCGGAAAACGCTGCCAAAGAGTGTGGCGTTAAAGCAGAAGATATCGAGCGTATGGCGCTGGAGATGGCGCACGTCGCGTTCAAAGAAACCATCACCATCGATGTAGAGTGGACTGACTGGGCCGGTCGTAAGCAGGACAAGTTCATCGGTCGTCCGGTATCCATGCATGCGATGCGTGGTATCTCCGCACACTCCAACGGTTTCCAGACCTGCCGTGCTATCCACCTGCTGCAGGTTCTGCTGGGTACGATTGACTGCCCAGGGGGCCACCTGGCGAAACCACCGTTCCCGAAACACGTTCCACCGGGCATCAAACCTGCCAAAGATATGGCGCCAAATACGCCACTGAAATCACCACCTCTGGGCTTCCCGACCTGCCCGGAAGATCTGGTGATCAACGAAGACGGCAGCCCAAAACGTATCGATAAAGCCTACAGCTGGGATGCGCCGATCTCCTGTCACGGCCTGATGCACATGGTGATTAGCAACGCGGTGAAAGGCGATCCGTACGAGATTGACACCCTGATGCTGTTCATGGCAAACATGGCGTGGAACTCCTCCATGAACACCGCACAGACCATCGATATGCTGTGCGAGAAGAAGGAAGACGGCGAGTACAAGATTCCGTTCATCGTTTGCTCCGACGCGTTCAACTCTGAGATGGTGGCGTTCTCCGATCTGGTACTGCCAGACACCACCTACCTGGAGCGCTACGACACCATCTCCATGCTGGACCGTCCGATCTCTGAGCCGCACGCAGCGTGTGACTCCGTACGTATTCCAGTGATCCAGCCAGATCGCGATGTGATGAGCTGGCAGGAAGTGATGGTTGAGATGGCGGGTCGTCTGGGCTTCCCAGCGTTCTCCACACCTGAAGGTGAGCGTAAGTACGAAGGCTATAAAGACTTCATCGTTAACTTCGAGAAAGAGCCGGGCATCGGCTTCCTGGCAGGTTACCGCGGTAAGGATGGCGACAAGTCCCTGCGCGGTGAGCCAAACCCACGTCAGTGGGAAGCGTACGCGGAGAACGAAGGTTTCTTCGAGATGCACCTGGAACCGAACCAGCGTTACATGCGTCACGCCAACCTGGATTACCTGACCTTGGCGAAAGAAGCTGCCTGGGTCGGTTCTACCAAACAGATCGTGATCGAACTGTACTCCGAGAAGCTGCAGACCTTCCGTCTGGCGGGTCAGGGTCTCTACGACGGCCCAATGCCGACCGAAGAGCACCACAAAGAGCGTCTGGTGAAATACTTCGATCCGCTGCCGTTCTACTACATGCCACTGGAAGAGCAGCGTATCGATCGCGACGAATACCCGTTCCACGCGGTCAACCAGCGTCCGATGTTTATGTACCACAGCTGGGATAGCCAGAACGCGTGGTTGCGTCAGATCATGTCGCAGAACTACCTGTTCATGAACCGCGTTGCGGCCGAAAAACAGGGCATCGAGGATCTGTCCTGGGTGTGGGTGGAATCCCACAACGGCAAGATCCGCGTGCAGGTGAAACTGATGGAAGGCACCAACGAGCAGACCGTCTGGACCTGGAACGCGATCGCTAAACGTGGCGGTGCATGGGGTCTGTCTGACGATGCCAACGAAGCGACTGATGGCTTCCTGATGAACCACCTGATCTCCGAGCTGTTGCCTCAGAAGGGCGACAAAGTGGACCGTGTAACCAACTCCGACCCTGTGACCGGACAGGCCGCATGGTACGACCTGCGTGTGAAGATCACACCAGCCGCACCGGGCGAAACCGGCACATGGCCTGCATTCAGCGCGCTGAAACCACAGCCGAATGCGAAGCCATCACCGGATATGTTGAGCTACACGTCTCACGAAAACGTCAACCTGAAACGCCCGATGTCAGACATCCTGACGCGTGGCGAGAAGTAACAGCAGACGGAGAATAAAAAGATGAAATTAGGTCTGGTTGTTGATCTCGATACCTGTGTGGGCTGCCACGGTTGCGCCACCGCCTGTAAACAATGGAACACCTCCGGCACCATCGGTCCGCTGTCCGATAAAGACCCGTACGGCAAAGACCCGAACGGTGCCTGGCTGAACCGTATCCGTACCTATGAAGTGGATGATCACCCGAACTCCAAGACGGTGAACATGCCTCTGTCCTGCATGCACTGTGACAACGCCGCATGTGTGACCGTGTGTCCGACCGGCGCGTCTTACAAGCGTGAAGAGGACGGCATCGTACTGGTCGATCAGGACAAGTGCATGGGCTGTAACTTGTGTTCCTGGGCGTGCCCGTACGGCGCACGTGAGCTGGATCCACATCAGGGCACCATGAAGAAATGTACCCTCTGTGTGGACCGCATCTACGACGAGCGTCTGCCGGAAGATGAGCGTAAGCCTGCGTGTGTGATGACCTGTCCGACCAAGTCCCGTGTATTCGGTGACTTCGACGATCCGAACTCTGAAGTGAGCCAGCTGGTACGTGACCGTGCCGGTAAGCAGCTGATGCCGGAACTGGGTTACGAGCCGGTGAACACTTACCTGCCACCACGTAACAAGCCAGTGGTTGAGACTTACGAGCCTAAGTCGATCAAGGCCACAGTGAAAGGTTGGGTAAATAAGGTTATCGCTCGATGACGATTGAAAGCTATTGCGCTGGGTAATACGGCGTTAGAGGTCGGCTCAAAATGCTCACCTACACCAGTAGGCTCCGCTTTTTCACCGCCCTCTGCCTTGTCTTACCGGCGCTGATAACGCTTTCAAATCGCCATCGCAGATGGCTAGTTATCTAAAAAACAACAATAAAGTTTTGCCGGTGTTTTGCACCGGCATGCCGGACCGTCTCCACCGGTCCGGCACCCTGATTACGGAGACGTTACTATGCATCCGGCTTTTTCAGTACTTGTATTTACGGTGATGTCAGGGGCGGGTTACGGCCTGATCACCCTGATGGCTCTGGGCCACCTGCTCGGTTTGCCGCAGCTGCAGGACAGCAGCGTGCTGCTGACTGGCGGTGTTGTGTCCTTTGTTCTGATCAGTGGCGGTCTGCTGTCCTCCACCCTGCATCTTGCGAACCCTAAAAACGCATGGCGCTCTTTCAGCCGTTTCAAAACCTCCTGGCTCTCCCGTGAAGCGGTGTTTGCCGTATTGTTTTACCCGTTTGTGCTGGGTTACCTGACCAACATCTGGGTTAACGGCGCTGAGGTAAACGCTATCGCGCAGCTGACCGGCTTTGGCGCGGCACTGCTGGCGATGGTGACCCTGTTCTGCACCAGCATGATCTACGCGAGCTTGAAAACCATCCGTCAGTGGAACACCTCCCTGACCCCGGTTAACTACATTGCATTGGGTCTGATGTCCGGTTCCCTGCTGCTGGCAGCGGTACAGGCATCCGTGGCGGGTGATCTGTCCTCTGTACTGCACAACCTGGCGATCGGTCTGGTGGTTCTGGGTGCGGTGGTGAAACTGATCTACCTGTTCTGGATCGGCAAACCGGCGGGCAGCACCATCAACACTGCAACTGGCTTTACTCAGGCGAGCGTACGTCTGCTGGATCAGGGACACACTTCTAACGGTTTCCTGAATAACGAGTTTGGCTACACGCTGGAAGCAAACAAGCTGATGCGCCTGCGTGTGCTGATGGTAGGTATCGCTTTTGTAATGCCATTCTTCCTGCTGCTGACCAGCAGCGCAGGTCTGCTGGCACTGGCGGCTATCCTGACCATCATCGGTCTGTTGGTTGAGCGTTGGTTGTTCTTCGCTGAAGCACGCCACGTGGTGCGGTTGTTCCACGGCGACCAGCGTGTCTGATATCTGAAGTAAGACAAAGCACAAACTAGAGCGCTGGCTTGGGGAACATCACTTCGTTTACCTGACCCGGCGCTTTTTACGTTTTGGCCTGCATCCACGGTTTCGTTTTGATGCAGCGTAGGAAGGAGCAAGATCTTGAATTTTGAAACGCGTAATCCTGCAACCGGCGAACTGATCGAGCAGTTCGATTTCCTTTCCGATGACCAGTTGGAACAGCGTCTGAGCATCGTATCAGAAGCTGCTGAAGCTTGGCGTTACACCACCTTCGGCGAGCGTGCCAAGCTGCTTTATTCACTGGGCAACCTGATCACCGAACGTCGCCAGAAGCTGGCGGAAACCATCTCGCTGGAGATGGGTAAGTTGCTATCGGAAGCGCTGGGTGAAGTCGATAAATGTGCATTGGCGTGTCACTACTATGCCGACAATGCTGAAGCGATGCTGCAGGATGACCTGATCGAAACCCCGGCCCGTCGCAGTCTGGTGACCTACGAGCCGCTGGGCCTGATTCTCGCGATCATGCCGTGGAACTTCCCGCTGTGGCAGGCGTTCCGTTGCATGGTACCTGCGCTGATGGCGGGTAACGGCATCGTGCTGAAACACGCGCCCAACGTTCCACGCTGCGCCAAGCTGGTGGAAACGCTGATGCGTGACGCCGGTGCGCCCAAAGGGCTGATGCTGGAACTGACCATCTCCGTGGATCAGGCTGCAAAAGTGATCGCCGATCACCGCGTAAACGGTGTTGCCTTTACTGGCAGCGAAGGCGCGGGCCGTCAGATCGCGGCACTTGCTGGTCAGAACCTGAAGAAAGCGGTTCTGGAACTGGGTGGGTCCGATCCGCTGATCGTATTGGACGATGCTGACATTGAGGCGGCGATGGATGTGGCGATGCGTGCCCGTTTCAGCAACGCCGGTCAGATCTGTATCGCCTCCAAACGTTTTCTGGTGGTGCCAAGCCGCATGAAGGAGTTTACCGAGCTGCTGGTTGAACGTACCCGTGCCCTGAAAACCGGTAATCCTCTGGATGCTGCCACCACGCTGGCTCCAATGGCACGTGCTGATCTGCGCGACAAAGTACATGAGCAGGTACAGCAGTCGATTGCTGAAGGTGCCCGTGCGCTGACCGGTTGTGAAGTAGTGGATGGCGACGGTTACTTTTATGCGCCATCGGTGCTGGATAACGTCAAGCTGGGTATGACCGCCTTCAACGAAGAGATCTTCGGGCCGGTTGCCGCCGTAGTAGCTGTTCGTGATGAGGCCGATGCGATCGCTCAAGCTAATGCGACCCGCTTCGGTCTGGGCGCCAGCGTCTGGACCCAGGATCTGGAGAAGGGCGAAGCGGTCCTGCGACAGCTGGACGTGGGCAGCGGTTTTGTGAACGCACAGGTTGCCAGTGACATCCGTATGCCGTTTGGTGGCACCAAAGCCTCTGGCCTGGGCCGCGAGCTGGGCGTCAACGGTATCCGTGAGTTCTGCAACAGCAAATCTGTCTGGATCGCTTAAGCGAGGATCGTCATGGGAAGTGCGTACAAAAATAACAACGACACGCTTATGACCTGGGATATCTTTCAGCATCAGGAGCAGAGGATGATGCACAGGAACGCCGATGTCTCGGCTGATCGACGGCGTTGTACTCAGTCCGATGTGGAGGCTTGCCGCGGTCAAACCACGTATCCCGCCGAATCGCGCTAAACAGCAAAAGGCCACCTTATACGATGGCCTTGTTTATTTCTGAAATGTACTAGTAGGCTGGGTCGAGCGCAGCGACACCCAGAAAATCCCTCTTTCTAAAATCCTTATTGCAGGTACGAAAGGTACATCGCAACCGCGATCAATGTTCCACCCATCACACGGTTAAAGATCATCAGATTGCTCTTATCTGCTAGCAGCCAGCTAATCCGCGAGCCAAGCACCGCCCAACTGCTTATCGATGCGTAACAGATCATGAAGTACAACCCGGTGAACATAAAGAGTGCGCTGTACTGCCCGGACAGATTAAACGCAGACACACCTGCCAGGCAGGCGAACTAGGCTTTGGGATTGAGCCACTGCAGCAGAAAACCCTGAACGAAAGAGGGGTGCTGTTCTGCAGCCAAGTTCAGCTCGGGCTTAGCGGTGGCGATTTTGAAGCCCATGTAACAGATAAAGCCGGTGCCTATGTATCCAAGCAGCTGCATCAGCTCGGTATTCTCTGCCGCGAGCAGGCCGACGCCCAATCCCACGAATAGCAAAAGCAGTGTGAAACCGAGGGTGGCGCCGGAAACAAAGGGCATCGCTTTGCGCACGCCATGATTCACACCGGTTGTTAGGGTTATCAGATTCACCGGACCCGGTGAGATAGACATAGAGAGGGAAAAGAGGCACATGGCCAGAATTACGGACATCGGAGAACTCCCAGGCAGGGCCGCTAGTCTATCGGGTTAAGTTATACATTGCCTGCATCTTGAACAGGATAATTGGATTAACGGCTGGATTTGCCACCGACCTCCGGGTCAAGTTATGGTCAGTAGCTGATCAGCTCATCTCATGGATTAACGCAATAAGGGATTATTACGATGCAAGTGGATATGCACTACTACGGCACCTATGCCATGGCCCGTGCAGCGGGTTTAAAGAGGGAAGTAGCCGAGGTTATCGCTTACGCTGCTCAGTATGTGGACGATAACGCGTACGATTGGGATCCGTTATTCGCGCTGGACGCCGGACATCTCCATATCACCGAAACAGCTCACCATTCGATAGATAAAGAGAACTTATCTGAAGTGGACCAGCGCCTGGTTTGGGTGCCGTTTCACTTCCTGCCGGGCAACGAAGGTGATAGCTACGAAGAGCGTCTGATCTGTCGAAAAGACAGTGATATCGCCCGGCAAATGCTCGACCATCACCTGAATCAGCTGGATAAACCATACGGAATTCATCTGATCGGCCTGGCGGCTCATGTATACGCTGATACATTCAGTCACTACGGTTTTTCCGGCATATCATCCGACCTTAATAAGATCGATCCAGAGCATATCCAGCTGGATCAGCAGTTGCCGGGCGATATTCTGGGTTATATCCAACGCAAGTTTCGCCGGTTTATGGAGCGGATTGAGCGGGATGCTGCACGGATCATCGGTAAAGGTTTGGGGCACGGCGCGGTGCATACCTATCCGGACAGGCCTTATCTACGTTGGCGCATCACCAATTATCGAGGTGAGGAGATCAACCGCGATAATCCGGCCACCTTTCTGGAAGGATGTGAGAAACTGCATGGAGTCTTCAGCCAAATAGCCTCAAACGCACAGTTCAGTGACCACCCAGGTCGCCCATTTGGCGAGATCAGGGATAGGGTTGCAGCGGTACTGGCGGTTAAAGGAGATTGTGAGACCCGGATTGAAGCCTGGCAGAACGCAGCTCAATCTGGTGATCTCTTTGGATATCAGGAAAGTATTCGTGATTACGATGCAAAACTTTGGTCTGCGGAACTGGAGAACTTCCAGTACCGAACCAACTCTGCTGATGCGCTGGAAACAGATAGCTTCAGGTTCCTGCAGGCCGCAGCAGTGCATCGCACCTATGTATTGCGTGACCTACTGCCAGAGCACGGTTTGGTCGTGCGTTAGATGAACTTTGTGGCGGTTTTGTCGTGACCGTCCTCCATATATCCGATTAAGGGAAAAGTCAGAACGATGAAGGAATTCCAGTTTCCTTACGATGCGTCCACAGGAACCTTCACTGCAGACGGTTTTCAGATTAAATCGACCGCAGTGGAGAGTTTTCTCTTTGCGTATAAAGAGATCTTTGTCGATCAGGAGTATCGTTTTGAGTCTGCTAAAGCTGATCCTCTGATAATCGATTGTGGGGCGAATATTGGACTCGCGACGCTCTACTTCAAAAAGCGTTTCCCGCACGCGGAGATCGTTGCCTTTGAACCGGATGCTGCTGCGTTTGCCTGCTTAAGCCGCAATATTGAGCAGAACGGTCTGCAAGGGGTAACCGCCCATCCCTGTGCACTGGCAAAAACGACGGGATCGCTCGATATCTATTTTAATCCCAATAAGCCGGGGGCTTTGACGGTCAGTGCACTGGCGGGACGGATCAGTTCCACCAGTAAAACGGTGCGGGCAGAACAGCTCTCCAGTTTCATCGAACGAGACGTTGATTACCTGAAACTGGATATCGAAGGTATGGAGTTGGATGTCCTGACCGATTTGCGGGACAGCGGAAAAATCAAGCTTATCCAGCAGATGGCGATCGAATATCACCACCACATTGATGTCGAGCGCTACGGTTTCTCCCACCTTTTACGGTTGCTGGAAGAGGCGGGTTTCGGTTACCAGATATCCGCTCGCCTGAAACGGCCTGTAGCGCAGAAGTCCTTTCAGGACATCATGGTTTACGCTTACCGCAAAGACTGACTTTAACCTTCACGGACGAACAAAATCGTTATGAACCAAGACCTGCGTATCTGCTTTATCGGTGATTCCTTTGTGAATGGTACCGGCGATGAAACCAAACTGGGCTGGACCGGGCGTGTTTGTGCTGAATTAGAGCGCAAAGATCCGTTACTGGAGATCACCTTTTACAACCTGGGAATCCGCCGGGATACGACCGAGGACATTCGTCGTCGGGTAGGGCAGGAGATGACCGCACGACTTCAGGGGGATTTCGACACTCTGGTTGTGCTGTCATTCGGGGTAAACGACACCACCGTTGAAGATGGTCAACTGCGTGTTGCGCCAGAGCAAAGCTTAGAGAACGCCCGTGCGATTATTACCCATGTGCAGCAAAAGCACATGGTTGTCATGGTCGGTCCTCCACCGATTGCTGATGATGATCAGAACACCAGAATCACTGAATTGGATAAGGCATTTGGGGTTCTGTGCGATGAGCTGGCCGTACCTTACCTCTCAGTCGCAGAATGGCTTATCGATGACCTGTTGTGGCGTGCGGAAGTCGCGTCAAATGACGGCGCACATCCGCGCTCCGGTGGTTACTCCCTGCTGGCCGAGTATGTTCTTAACTGGGATGCGTGGACTGCTCATACCTAATAAACGTAGGTTGGCGACGAGCGAAGCGACTCCCAACATTTAGCCAGTGAAGGCCTCTCGTGTTGAAGTCGCGTTGCCCATCACAACCTACAGGCCGAGCGAGCGTCAGGACGCAGAAGAACTGGCGTTTTGATTAGCTATTTTGTCTTTTTCCGCTCAATACCCGCCTTGTGATCTGCTGCCAGATGCTTCCCGCCATAGCGGCTGCCGTAGCCTGATCCGGGCACCGAGTCACACTTAGCGCTTATTGGCTTCGCCACCCTTGCGATAGCTTAGGAATAAAACGCCTTTGTACAGGCGTACGGTCAATAGTTCTACAGAGAGTGGAAGGGGGAGGTGAGGCAGTGCAGCACTGCAACGTTATAAGCATATTCTATGTGTGTGAATTATTTGTTTGAATTCTATCTCTGTAGCGCCTTGTAAATACTGGATTTTGTGTAACTATTAATCATGAATTTTGTTTGAATAGCTATACAAGAACAATTCTGGCTGTGCATAGTTGAATGATTGTTCGCGTAGGAGACGTCTGGTGATGTTGTTTAAGCGGTGTATTAAGGCAGTGCTGCTTTTGGTGGCCTGGTGTGGCGTAACGCTTTCCGCCTATGCGGGCGATTCGGTGATTCTGTCGGTTATCGACGGGAAAACTGAGCAGGTCTTCTCACTGAACCAGCTGGACCAGTTTGAACAACACAGTTTCAAAACCAGAACCCCCTGGACATCCCGTCACGAATTTAGTGGTCCTCTCCTGAAAGATGTACTGCAATCATCGCTTAAGAGTCTCGATGGTACCCTGCGTGCCCGTGCGTTGAACGACTATATCGTCAATCTGGATAGTGAACTGATGCTGCGTTACCCGGTTATTCTTGCCACCCGTATGGACGGCAAGCCGATGCGTATCCGCAATAAGGGGCCGATCTGGATTATGTTCCCGCTTGATCAGTTACCAGAGTTGGATGTGACCACGGTGCACAGTCAGATGGTTTGGCAGCTGCGTAGCATAGAGAGTCGATAATTGACGTTCGCGCGGATCCGTAAAGATTATCTTGCTGTCAGTGTTGTTGCGCTGATCTTTGCGTTTAGCTCAGCCTATACGCTGTTTAAGATCAATCGTGCCTCCACGACATTGTCGGAACAGTATCCGCTCGCGGTGTGGATGATCGATCAGCTCGAATCCGAATATATCGCCCTCGAACATACGCTTCAGCTTTATTCGGTCGGTGAAGTCGACAAAGAGGCGCTGTTGGTCAGCTACGATATCCTCTGGAACCGAACCGAGGTGGTTTTGCAGGGGGCAGAAGCTGGTTTTGCGCGCGCGGCTTTAGGCGCGGGTGATCTGGCCTCACGTCTGCTAAACACGCTGAAACGCCTTGATGAACAGGTGCAGGCTTTGCCGCAGCGAGGTAACAAAGCGGTTAGCAGTGAGATTATCTCAGCGTTGGCAGTTTATCGTGAGCCGCTGCATGAGATGAACATCCGTAGTTTCCATGAGCGTGATTCCGTCTATGGGTTGGATGCGCTGGGTGAGAACCTTAACGCAGCGGGTATCGCCTTTCTTGGGCTGATGATCAGCGGTATGTTGCTGATCATCATGTTGGTGCGTGAGTTCAGTGTGTCGCGTCACCGAGCCAACCACGATGAACTTTCAGGGCTATCCAATCGGCGGCACTTTATGGAACAGCTGGACCGGCTGATCGATAAGGCTGAGCGCAATCATGAAAGCTTCGCGGTTTACCTGATCGATCTGGATGACTTCAAACTGATCAACGATAACCACGGTCACCTGTTTGGTGACAAGGTGCTGCAGGTGGTGAGTCAGCGACTGCGGCACAACTTGCGTCGCCTGGATATCGCCGCGCGACTGGGTGGCGATGAGTTTGCTGTCATTCAGTACCCGGTGGAGAACCGCGTGGCCGTGCAGGCACTCCTGGACCGTTTGCGTATCGGTCTATCCGGCACCATCAGCAGCGGTCTTAATGAGGCCGAAGTGGAGTTCAGTCTTGGCGTGGCGGTCTATCCGGAAGATGGCCACAGTGCAACCGAACTGTTGTATAAAGCAGACATGAAAATGTATCTGGAGAAGGACTATCCCTCCAAAACTGCTGCACCAGAAGAGATGATCCCCGCCTGATCACACCGAGCAACAGATTTATATTTTCGCTTTGCAGAAAGGGGAAAGATCCAACACAGATCAGTTCCCCTTGAGGTGAAAGGTGGTGGGGTTACTCTTTAACTCGCCCCTTATTCACCCGTGTAGTTCGCGGTAATAAAACCACCGGTCAGGGTCAGGTAAACAAACAGTTTACGTTTGGATCTGTCTGCTACCTGTTCATTGTCGAAACGCGCCAGCCAGATCAGGTCACCACGGCGTTTGGTACGCTCGATGGATGCCATCGGCAGGCCCTGCCAGCTGTTGTCCAGCACCTTACGTTTCACCATATTGCTTACCGTTCTTTCCGCTTTCATCTGAGCTGCATACTGGTCGATCGGGCCGTGCGCGTGGCCGCTGCCGGCAAATGCGCTGGTGGCGGAAAAGATCAGGCAGAGGGATACAAAAATCGCTTTGATAGATTTCATCTTTTAAGTCTCCAGGTGACCACACCCGTAGGTTGGTAGAGGCAGGTGTGGCCCTGTTAAATGGGTGGATTGGGTTTACTTGTTGATCATCTGGTAGTCGCCGCGCAGCTTCAGCGCGATGGTCACTGCCTCGTTGCTACTGTTCTTCCAGTACCAGCCGTGGGTGCCGGTGAACGGTGTTTCCACCGATCCGCTGGCGCTGTCGCTGCTGCTGGCGCGGTAGCTCTGGAAGTTGTTGACGTCGCCGGTGGGTTCGCCGTGGAAGTCGAAGAACAGCTCAGTACCGCCGGTTTGCCAGCTGTACTCCAGGGTTTTGCCCTGATCCATCTTCAGCTTGTACTCCAGGTCGCCACGCGCCGGGATGGTGATCGCCAGCGAATCGCGCCAGTCGCTTTGCGCTTCAGCGGTCAGCGTTACCTCCTGTGCAGTCGCGTCAGCTGTCTTCTCTTCGCCAGAGCCGTGGGAGTAGCCGTGCATCTGCATCATGAATAGGAATGCGCCGAGCAGTATCAGGCTGTAGTTGGCGGAGAGGGAGAACGGCTGGAAGCTTGGGCGTTTGCGCCACACATTGATCACCAGCAGCATCAGAATCAGTGCCAGCAGCTGACCCAGCTCGATACCCAGGTTGAAGGTGACGATGTTCAGGAGCAGGGCGTCGGCGTTGAGCGGCAGCTCCTGCAGACGGGTGGATAGTCCGAAACCGTGGATCAGGCCCAATCCGGTGATCATCAGGATCATGTTAGGCGGGCGGATACCCAGGTACTTACGGAAGCCGTCCAGATTGGAGAAGGCGATATAACACACACTTAATCCGATCACGGCGTCGATCAGGAAGTAGTTGAGTTGAATGCCCTTATAGGTAGCAAAAATCAGGGTCACACTGTGGCCCAGCGTAAACGCCGTCACATACTTGGCGATATCCCTGAAACTGGTCAGGAAGAAGATGATGCCAAACACAAAGGCGAGGTGGTCGTAACCCGAGAGCATATGGGTGGCGCCGAGCCAGAGATAGCTCATATTACCGCCCTCGATAATGGCTTGTTTCTCCGCTTCCGACATACCGTGGGCTAAGGCCATCTCCGGCAGCAGGACAGCAGCGAGTAGTGCGAACAGAACTGTTCGGCTTAGTCGAATATCAAACATCAATCACTCCAGGCTCTTTGAGGCGCGCGCACGTTGAGTGCTGAATCAGGCGCAAAAAAGAACCGTCAGAATTTCATAGGCAACGTTGAGCATGCGCACAGCTAGTAGCACACAGGATCAACGCATTGAAACAGTGGGGGCGATTTAGTGAGGGGGCGCGCGCTGCGGAGGCCGCAGGCTGAAAGGTTTGCTGACGGGGAGCGGATCGTCGGGAATCCGCCAGTGTTGCGTTCCCGCCAATAAGCGCTGAGAGAGCAGGAAAACAATCGCAAAGAGCGCAACGACAAGGGAGGTCACGCTCAGTTGTTTGGCAAAGCCATCCTGCGCAAATTCGATCTCCACCAACTCATCACTGTGCAGATCCGCGCCCAGCTCGTAGTTGGAATGGGTAGCGTTATGATAGTGATGGTCGGAGTGGTCGTACAGATGCAGATGCAGCTGGGTGCTTTGTACTAGCAACAGGGCAAACGCCAGCACAAGGACCAGGGCGGCCTTGCCGGAGAGAGGCGCGTCGGAAGCGCTGCGGGCGTTAAGTGACTGCATCAGATTTCGCATGGCTGCCGATTCTAAGGGAGGGTCGGAGACCTTCGCAAGCAAAATAAATTTGGCTCTACACGGGAACTTTTTGCCAGATGGGTAAGAATTAAACGCGTTGTTCGAAAATCAGATCTTGTCCATCACAAAGGGAAAGCGTGCTGTTGGCAGGCGATGTGAAGATACAAAAAAGGAAGAGAGAAATGAGTCAATCGGATAAACAGGAACCGCAATGGTTACAGGACCTGCACGCGCAGGTGGAGCAGATCTGCACTGAACAGTGTAGAAAAGAGATGGAAGGCACCTACGGCTATGATTACAAAGCCAGCCTATCGGCGATATCACAATTTGAGATGATCGCGCTGGATATCGAAGCGGAGAGTGCAATGGATTACATGTCCAAACTGCGCGTCAAAATTCAGTATGCGCAGGCCAACTGCGCCAACCCAGGTGAGTACAGCGGCGGTAAGGCGACCTACGGCACACTGCTATCGAATATGCAGTACTGGTACGACAACGAGTATTGCGCGCAAAAAGAGGTTGCGGAACAGTCTGGTGTAACAGGTGAAAGCGAGGATGGCCCCAAATCCAAACCCTTGCTTCTGGTATTTGTCGGGGCCTGTGCTGTATCACTTGTCGCCTACTGTTGGCTGAACGGATCTGTTGTGTAGGGACTTTCAGAGTGCTGGTTTGGCCGCAATCAGCACGCCCTCCTTGAACGTCAGTTCCAGTTTGTCCCGGTAATACAGATAACGATCCACTTCGACGTAATCGTATTGATAATCAAAGCCCCGCCCCAGAAGCAGTGTGCCGCTGTAATCCAGCGGGTGGGCGATCTCCCGGTAGTAGAGTACATTACTGACCTGCTCAGGCTGCTTGCCGCCCAGTTCCGGGTATTTCGGTTCTTTAGGGGTGTAAACAGATGTTTGTATCGTCTTTTTGTCCGATCCCTGAGCTCCAGCCATGATCTCGTCGATAAACGAGAGGTCAAAGTCATCTGATTTGCTTTGGAAATCAGGAAGTGGGGGGAATTCAACGTTTAGAAATGGATTGTCGTCAGAAGCACCTTTCTCATCTGTCTTGTCGGACTGCGACTCAGGAAAATCGACCGTTTCTACTGGAAGCGGAAAGTCATCCCAGCCCATATCAAGCGGTACACCCACCTCCAGATAGGTCAGATATAGCTGATTGTTCTCTACGCTGTAACTCGCCATATATCCACGCCAGCACGCGCTGGAGATCGGTTCCGGATGCAGACCAATCTGCCCGGGATAGAATGGGCTGTTGCTGAGCAGGCTGTAGCCGAGTCCGTTGTATTGAATGCCGTCGGTGGCCTGGGTAGTCATAGTATGTACCTTTTGATCTGTTTCTCTGGCCTAGGCTTGGAGGGACACATTAACAATTCCAAACGAACTTTGTCGGGTTTGTTCATATTCCTGAGAGCTTGAGCGTCTTGGCATAAGAGCTTTCCAGAAGAGATAAGGTCTTACTTAATACCTGTAATCTTAATTGTGACTACAAGTTTTAGTGCTTTCTAATGTGAAGAGGTATATGAAAGGATAGGCATTGACTAGGCATATCTATGCGTTAATCGGTCTATCAAGGTAGGTTCGGATGGCCAGCTAGGTCGTTGATGATGCGTATCAAGGGATTAACGTGGAAGAACAATTAGTCTGTGATGATTGGATATGCTGAATCGCATCGACTGGATAGTTAAGCGTTATCGGTTCTGCGTTTGGCTTTAGATAACTTTCAGGGTGTTAGGGACAAATGATAATGAAGAAAGTGGTTGTTTCATTGATGTTGGCTTCTCTTCTTGGCATTCATGGCCAAGCAAATGCGATGAAACTTGAGGGTGAGGAGAGGGCTGTTAGTCCCGTTTATAAACCAACTCCATCTTCTGTAAAAAAGACTATGGAGAAAATGGGTGTTAGTTATACGGTCGATGATGATGGTGATCTTCGTTATGAGACTGAAGATGAGGGCTGGGCCGTATATATCATCTTTGATGAGACGCGTTCAGGTAAGCTTTGGAACCTACAGCTGATCTCACAGTTTGGTACAAAGAAGAGCCGTTACGAAGAGCTGGTTGAATACGCAAACAAATGGAATGCCGAGAAGAAGTACCCGAAGGTCTTTATGGTAGACAGGGATTCCCTTCGTATGGAGTTGAACTATCCGGTTCAGTATGGGTTTAATCCAGACGAGTTTGAAGATAACGTAATCGGCATGTTTGAAAGAACACTGAAGAAAATCGGCGAAGAAACCGATGCGATGAGACGGTAACAAAAATGGCCCTAATCAGGGCCATTTTCCTTTCTATCTAAAGCTGCTATCAAACCAGTTTATTCAGATCTTCCCGCAGTTCTTTCAGCTTCGCCGCCATGATCTGTTCCAGGCGGTCGATCTCGTTCAGCAGGGTGATGCGACGGTCGTTGTTGCCCTTTCTTTTGGAGATCGTGTTCAGCTCATCAACCGCAGCCAATAGCACCGGGTCGCTACCGCCGTTTTCCGCGTTCTGGGTGGCGGCTTCTTTGTCGGCTGCGACCACTTTGTTGCGTTCGAAGTAGAAGGTACTGCTGTCAGGCAGCGCGGAGCCTTCCGGGTGGTTGAAATACACCTTCAGGACTTCCTGTTTATCTTTGTAACTCAGCTTGTAGTGGCTGATCGCCTGGATGTCGGTCAGTCCCATGGCGTTGAGGGTGTTGTATTCAGACATTGCCTAACCTTGTTCTTCTATTGATGCCTATAGCACCGTAAGAATAGATCAGCGTGAAATGGGCAGTAGGGCCAGTTGCGGGTAACCGATGTGGCCAGGCTGGTTCCAGTCGGAGATTTTTTTTGGATCTAAAGCTTGCTCAGTGCCACCCCTATAGTGAAACCATCAGCAGTTAGCCGCTGTCCACCAAGCTGTCGGGTGATGCTCAACTGTTGGTCCGGCTCCGGGCAATGTGTTCCCTTAAAGCCCGGGGCGCTACACAACCAATAAAAATAAAGCTGGAGAGTTTAATGGCAACTAAATCCCACGTTCAGATCGAGCTGCAGGCAGAAACTGTTGAGCTGTTTGACCGTTACCACAAATACACCGGTACCAGCCCAGAGGCATACATCACCCAGCTGGTAGAGAAGACTTTGCCGACCGTTCAGGCGATGGTCGATGCGATGGATGAGGCGAGCGAGAACCCTGATCAGGCTGATGTGATGGAGATCTTCGGCCGCAAGATGGCGGAAGCTGCGCTGGCTCAGAAAGAGGCGGCCAAAGCTGAACCGCTCTCTGTTTAAGATTCAAACGCCCTCCGTGACGTTACTTTCTTGCTCTGGTAACGCGCTTTAGCCACATTCCCTAAATGTGGCTTTTTTTGGTTTTTATACCGTTATCGTATTCG
Organism: uncultured Marinobacterium sp.; assembly: GCA_947501565.1. Classification (GTDB taxonomy): domain Bacteria; phylum Pseudomonadota; class Gammaproteobacteria; order Pseudomonadales; family Balneatricaceae; genus Pontibacterium. The sequence continues at coordinate 7,867 of CANMWJ010000009.1, read as the reverse complement.
TTGTTTCCTGATCCATCCTTTCTTTAAACAGTGCCGGGGTTTCTCCGGTGCTGTTCTTTGTGCTGGAGCTGAATAGGGCATCTGGCGTTTAGCTTCATGCTCTCCTGGCCATTCCGGCGGTCGTGTCTCAGCTGAAAGAGCGTGCACCTCTGCGAGTTGGGTTGTGCGAGTCTCCGTTCAGCCTGGGCAGGTTATCCGGAGCACTTGGCAAGGGCAGTCTGTTTCCGTTTCTCATTGCAGCGGTCGCAATGGCACGCTAGGTGTGTTGAACCGGTCTGTTGCTGCAGGGTGGCTGTATTGGGTAGGTTGAGGTTTCAGGTTCTGATCTTTTCCTGAGCTGTAGGCAAGGCCGAATGTATATCGCGCTATCTGCGTATGGTTGGAGTGAAGGGGGAGGGCGTGATGGAAAACAGAAAAGCAGCACTATCACAGCCAGACTAGTAGAGACTTGTGCATCTGTGTGGAGATGCCGCGATAGTGCTTGTCAGCAACCGCTGCTGACCAAAGGTGGCAACATAACCTGCGTCGGGGGCTGGGGAAGCCCCCGGTCTGGTGCCTGAAATGGATTGATAAGCGAGGGAATTACACCTTGTGGTAGATCTCGCTACCCTGATCTTTAAACTCGCTGGATTTCTCCTGCATGCCTTGCTCAGCCTGCTCATTGATGCGCGCGATCTGAGCGTCGTCCAGATCACGGACCTCCTGGGAGATCTTCATAGAACAGAACTTAGGGCCGCACATGGAGCAGAAGTGCGCCACTTTTGCGGATTCCTTCGGCAGGGTTTCGTCGTGGAAGGCGCGGGCGGTATCCGGGTCGAGACCGATGTTGAACTGATCTTCCCAGCGGAATTCGAAGCGTGCCTTGGACATGGCATTGTCGCGGATCTGCGCACCCGGATGGCCTTTCGCCAGATCGGCTGCGTGAGCCGCGATCTTGTAGGTGATGATGCCGGTTTTTACGTCATCCTTGTTCGGCAGGCCTAAGTGCTCTTTTGGCGTTACGTAGCAGAGCATCGCGCAACCGTACCAGCCGATCATCGCCGCACCGATACCTGAGGTGATGTGGTCGTAACCCGGTGCAATGTCGGTGGTCAGTGGGCCAAGGGTGTAGAACGGTGCTTCGTGACACTCAGTAAGCTGCTTGTCCATGTTCTCTTTGATCATGTGCATCGGCACATGTCCCGGGCCTTCGATCATCACCTGTACGTCGTACTCCCAGGCGATCTTGGTCAGTTCGCCCAGAGTTTCCAGCTCGGCAAACTGTGCTTCGTCGTTGGCGTCATACACAGATCCCGGACGCAGGCCGTCACCGAGAGAGAAGGCAACGTCGTAAGCGGCACAGATCTCACAGATCTCACGGAAGTGGGTGTAGAGGAAGTTCTCTTCGTGATGTGCCAGACACCACTTCGCCATGATGGAGCCACCACGGGAGACGATACCGGTCATACGCTTAGCGGTCAGCGGCACATAACGCAGCAGTACACCCGCATGGATGGTGAAGTAGTCGACGCCTTGTTCGGCCTGCTCAATCAGGGTGTCACGGAACACTTCCCAGTTCAGGTCTTCCGCCACGCCTTTCACTTTCTCCAGTGCCTGATAGATCGGAACAGTACCGATCGGTACAGGGGAGTTGCGCAGAATCCACTCGCGGGTTTCGTGGATGTTGTCACCGGTAGAAAGGTCCATGATGGTGTCTGCACCCCAGCGGGTACCCCAGGTCATCTTGTCGACCTCTTCCTCGATGGAGGAGGTTACTGCGGAGTTACCGATGTTACCGTTGATTTTCACCAGGAAGTTGCGGCCGATGATCATCGGCTCCAGCTCCGGGTGGTTGATGTTACATGGGATGATCGCACGGCCTTCAGCCACTTCCTGACGGACGAATTCCGGGGTGATCTCATCCGGCAGTTTAGCGCCGAAGCTGTGACCTGGGTGCTGTTCAGCGACCACGTTGCCTTTAGCCTGGGCTTTCGCCAGCTTCATGTTCTCGCGGATGGCGATGTATTCCATCTCAGGGGTGACAATACCCTGACGCGCGTAGTGCAGTTGGGTAACATTCTTACCTTCTTTGGCGCGCAGTGGTTTGCGCGTCAGCTCAAAACGCAGGTGGTCCAGACGCAGATCAGCGGCACGTACACGACCGTATTCAGAGGTCAGCGCATCCAGCTGTTCGGTATCTTCACGTTCAGCGATCCACTCTGCACGCAATGGCGCCAGGCCTTTGCGCAGATCGATCTGTACGGTTGGATCGGTGTAAGGACCAGAGGTGTCGTAGACGTATAGCGGTTCGTTAACCTCTTCGCCCTTGTCTGTATGGGTGGTGTCCAGGGAGATCTCTCGCATCGGAACGCGGATATCCGGGCGGGTCCCTTCGATATAGACCTTACGGGAGCGTGGGAACGGTTGTACGGACTGTTTGTCAACCGAGGATACTGCGCCGGACAGGTTTTTGTTTTCTGACATAGAACTACCACCTTATATATTGCCTGTTGTTATTGTGGGGCGCTGAATCAGCACGCGCTGTGCGTGGATGCGTTGCCTGCCGGTACCGAAAATTCAAACGGTACCGTGCATATGCACCGTACTATAGCGACGGCGTATTTGAGTTGGTTAGGTCCAGAAACTGTTGCCCCTCTAGGCCAGAAACGGCGCCGCGTATCACCTAATCTTTCCATGGTTAAACGCAGTGTTGGTCTATAGTTGGCTGATACGTGGCGGAGTAGATCTATATTGAGCGAACGCTAATTTAAGTATTTCGCGGAATGGTGCCAGTTCGTACCTACCTATGGGATCAACTCCAGAAATGCCCACTTTTTAATTGTCAGTATTAGACAAATTGCTTAGTTTCGAGCAATTACGCGTTGATGGAGAGGCTTACTATGCAGTTGAAGGTATCCCATAAGATTACTTTAGGGTTTTCCTTTCTGGTGTTATCAATTCTGCTCGTAGGTGGCGGTGGCCTCTGGGGTGCCAAGAACATCAGCCGTGGCCTGGATCAGGTCACCGGCCAGTCACTGCCGACGGTCGTGGGCAGCCTGAATCAGATGATCACACTACAGCAGGCCAATCTGGCGCTGCTCAATTTTATGTCCGATGCCAAGGATAAGAAATTCCGCGATCAGCAGAAAAAAGCGTTCGGTGAGCAGATTCAACAGCTCAGTACTCAGCTAAACGAACTCGGCGAGAATTATCCGCTGACCTCTGAACAGCGTGGCCTGCTGAATACTGCGACCAGCACCAAAGACCAGTTTGCCAAAGCTGCGGAAAAGGCGATGACCCTGCATGAACAGCGCCTGATGCTGGATGAACGCGTACGTCAGAAAGAGAGTAGCTTTCAGCGTAAAACAGACACCCTCAATACCTGGGGCCAGAAATACATCAACAGCAATACGGACAGTGAACGTCTGCTGCGTATCCGTGGCTTTATGCGTGCTGCCAACGCCCACCGTACCCAGCTGATCAACTTCCGCCAGCACCAGGATATGCCGCGCCTGGATCGTGAACTGAAAGGATCCGAGGGGCAGATGATGGCTGCGCTGAAGTCGCTGGTAGAGATTGATCCTAAAGCCAACCGCATCAGCCGCCTTGTCGGAGACCTGAACACTGACCTCTACAACGAGAAGGGGATGGTAGCGCTGTTCCGCGAATCCTGGAGTTTGATGCAGCAACTGGGTAAACAGCGTGCTGAGACGCTGAAGCTGCAGCGGGAAGCGGGCAGCGCGGTTGATGCGTTTATCAGTGCATCACTGGATCTGGCTGTGGTACAGAAAACCCAGGCTGATCAGGCATCAAGTATTACCGAGAAGCTGATCATCGCGTTACTGGTGGGTAATGTGATCGTCGCCGTGGTGATCGCAATGCTGACGGTACGTAGTATCCATCAGCCGCTGTCCGCTATGGCGCAGAAGCTGGGATTGCTGGCGCAGGGGGATATGCGCACCAGCTTCGACGCAGATCGACACGATGAGTTCGGTGATCTGGGGCGCGCCCTGAACGACGTAGTGGCCAGCTTGCACGACATTTTGCAGGAGATCACTAAAGGCTCGGAGCAGCTCAGCGAGGTTGCAGAAAGCAATGCGGTCACCAGCCGTCAGACTAACAGCGCGATGGCGCAGCAGAGTGAGCAGCTGACCGTCACTGCATCAGCGTCTGAAGAGATGGAATCGATGGTGCAGGAGGTGAGTCAGTTCTCCCGTACCACATTGGAAGCAGTGCAGAACTGTGAACGTTTGGGTGAGGACGCCGATCATCACGTACAGCATACGGTTAGCAGTATCCGACAGCAGGCGGAAGATATCAGCCGTGCGGTAAGCCTGAGCGACCAGCTCAATCAGTACAGCCTGCAGATCGGTTCAATTCTGGACACCATCGGCGGTATTGCCGAGCAGACTAACCTGCTGGCGCTGAATGCCGCGATCGAAGCAGCCCGCGCCGGCGAACAGGGGCGTGGATTCGCAGTTGTAGCGGATGAGGTGCGTGAGCTGGCCAGCCGCACCCAGAACTCCACGCAGGAGATTCAGGAGATGGTGGAGAACATGCAGGGCAGCATCGGTCAGGTGGTCAACGTGATGCAGAAAAGCGTGACCCAATCCGAGAGTTGTGTGGATTACGCGCATAGCTCTCAGCAGTCGCTGATGGAGATGAAAGACGCGATTGCGAATATTCGCTCGATGAGTACGCAGATTACCGAAGCCACTGGTCAGCAGAATCAGGCGGTGGAGGATATGGCGCGCACGCTGGTAAATATCAACGAAGCGGCACATGAGACCGCAGCAGGAGCCGAGAAGGTCTCCAGCCACAGCAACAACTTGCTGCAGATCTCTCAGAAACAGAAGGAACTGATTGGTCGCTTTACGGTTTAATCGTCTTTGGCGAGATGAGGTGTTGGCCAACGCTGCGCGTTGGCCAACCTACTCTTAAGTCGGGTTTTGTAAGTTGGTCATCGCTTAGCGATGCCCGATACCTTCCATCAGGCAAATCCATCCTCTTTGCACACTTTTTGAACGCGCGTATCGCTGCTGTTCAGAATTCCCACAATAAAATTGCCATTTCTGCTCTCCGACAACTGACATCGGGGCAGGGGTGGGGTAGATTGTGCAGCAGATCTCTCGCGCTTGCCCGGCGCCAGCTATAGTCCATTTTATATCGAGTTCAGGCAGTAGCTGCGGGCGCCAGGTTTTTAACTGGGATGTGTTTTGAATTTTCTGAATAGTATCTTCACCGTCTTCAAGAATATCTACGATCATCTGTCGCGCCTGCAGCGCGCGGTGATCGTGGTTGCACTGGCCGTCATGCTGATGGCATTAGTCATGCCGCGCACCGATCCAAAGCCGGAAATCGTGATGTTGCCGCTGGATCTGGAAGCGGCCACGCAGCAGGATGACGACCTGACTCCCGCAGACAACGATGAACCGGAAAGTCACCTGCATTACGTGGTTGCCAAGGGTGACACCCTCGGCAAAATCTTTGAATTCCTGCGCGTGCCGCAATCCACCCTATACGAACTGCTCGAAGCTGACGTTAACGTCCTGGCGCTGGATACCATAAGGCCTGGTCACCAGCTGGAGTTTCGTTTTGACGATCAGGAGCGTTTGACCCGCTTTACCTTCAAGTCCGGTCTGACCTACCGCGTCGACTTCAATCGTACCGAGAAGGGCGATTTTGAGTTCAAGGAACATATCATTGAAGGTGAGCATCGAAGCGAGGTGTTTGTCGGTTCGGTAGAGGGCAACCTGCACGAGTCGATGCAGCGCGCCGGTATCAGCCTTGCTGAAGCCAGCAGTGTAAGCGGCGTATTGAAAACACGGATGAATTTCCGTCGTGATCTGCGTCCGGGTGATCAGTTTCAGCTGATCCTCTCCCGTCAGTACGTGGAGGGGCAATACACCGGTAACAGCAAGATCGAAGGCTTCCGCTACTTGGGTAAACGCCGTGAACTGTCGGTGTTTTCGTTCGATGGCAACTTTTTCGACGAGAAAGGCCGGAGTCTGGAGAAAGCGTTCCAGCGTATCCCATTGTTGAAACGCTACCGTATCTCTTCCAGTTTCAACCCGCGTCGACTCCACCCGGTAACCAGGGCGATCCGTCCGCATAACGGTACCGACTTTGCCACTCCGATGCGTACGCCAGTGGTCGCTGCCGGGGACGGTGTTGTGAACCGTGTCGTGCGTCACCGCTATGCAGGTCTCTACATTGAGATCCAGCACGGCTCCAAGTATCGCACCCGTTACCTGCACCTGAACAAAGCCTATGTCCGTAAGGGGCAGAAGGTATCCCGTGGTCAGAAGATCGCTCTGACCGGCAACAGCGGTCGCTCTACCGGGCCGCACCTGCACTACGAGTTTCACATCAACAAGCGGCCTGTTAACCCGATGAAAGCCAAGATTCCTGAGGTGAAAACCATCGCGCGTAAGCACCGTGACAAGTTTAAGCAGATGGTGAAAACGCTCACTGCCCGCATGAGCCAGTACGCGTCCAAGCAGCAACAGAACGCAAAAAACGGCTAATCGGACGCTAAATTGCTGTTTGATTAGACCTTGGAGTGGGACCAAATCGGTCCCTCAGGCGGGAATCTCCGCAACTGGTACCATATCTTGACTGATTCTGTGTCTAAGGCCGTGTATATACGGGCCATATACTGCTGTTAACCTATGCAATCCTTCGGGGTTGCCTGTAGCAACAGGAGAGTAGAATGGCAGGACAACAACAGTTTTCACCCCTTCAGATTCAGACATGGCGCCCGTGGCTGTCTGAACTGATGCCCGGTTTCCTGCTTTGTATCGTAGTGGGCATGGCGGCGAAGTTCGTATCAGAACACTACGGTGGGCCAACCATTCTTTACGCACTGCTTATGGGAATGTCACTCAACTACCTCTCCCTGGAAGGTAAGTGTGTCGCCGGTATTCAGTTTGCGGCAAAAGCGATCTTGCGTTTCGGCATTGCGCTTTTGGGTGCCCGTATCACCATCGAGCAGCTGTTGGGGCTGGGTATTACGCCGATCGCTATTGTGGTTGTCGGTGTGCCGGCAACGATTATCTTCGGTTATTTCTGTGGCCAGTGGTTAAAGCAGAGTAAATCCCAGAGCATCCTGACCGGTGCGTCCGTGGGTATTTGCGGTGCGTCTGCTGCATTGGCGGTATCCGCAGTGCTGCCGCAGGATAAAGACGCCGACAAAAACCTGATTTTTACCATTATCGGCGTCACTGCCCTGAGTACGGTGGCGATGATCGGCTATCCGCTGGTGGTGACCGGCCTTGGCCTGGACGAAGTGGAAAGTGGCATCTTCCTGGGTGCAACCATCCACGACGTAGCGCAGGTGGTTGGTGCTGGCTACATGATGAGTGACGACGTTGGTGACGTGGCGACCTTCACCAAGTTGCTACGTGTGGCAGCGCTGGTGCCGGTGGTTGTGGTGATCTCGTTAATGGTAGCCAAGAACGGTAAGAGTAAAGCGCCGGGTGCATCCAGCCTGCCCCTGCCAGGTTTCCTGATCGCATTCGTCGTAATTGTGCTGATCAACAGCACCGGTTACCTGCCAAACCTGGTATCTGAGGGTATGATCGATCTGTCACGCTGGTGTCTGGTGATCGCGATGGTTGGTCTGGGTATGAAAGCGTCTTTCAAAGAGCTTGCTGCGATGGGCTGGCGTCCGGTGGCGCTTTTGATCGCGGAAACCGTCTTCCTGGCGGCGCTGGTGGCAATCTGGTTGTTTATGGCGCGCTAAGATCAACTTTCGATGGGATATCCGGATAGAGAAAGCCAACTGATAATAGTTGGCTTTTTTTATGGGAGTGTCCCGTCCTGAATAACGTTGACACTTTTCGATCATCAAATCGGAAGGTGTTATGAAATCAAGAACTAAGCGTAC
>CANMWJ010000008.1 GCA_947501565.1 uncultured Marinobacterium sp. | reverse complement strand
ATCTCATGATCGGAGCGGATCTGTTCACCGAACGGCAACTTCATCTGGCGACCACTGAAGATCCAGACCAGCAAGCCACCCATCAACACCACACCAATCAGCTGCATCGACAACGAGTGCATATCCACCTGCTGCCCACCGAACAGACCGATCACAATCAACATCGGGATCACTAACAGGTCCTGCACCAGCAAAACACCCAGCATATCCTGACCGAAACCGGTGCTCAGCTCGCTCCGTTCCTGCAGCAGCCGGATCACCACCGCCGAACTGGAAAGACTGACGACAAATGTAAGCAGCGCGATGCGCGCCCAGCTCCAGTCAAACATCACACCGATTGCAGCAACCGGCACAAAACAGAACAAAACCTGCAATAAGGTCCCGATTACGGGGATACGCCAGCGTGCCCGCAGTTTTTCCGGTACCACTTCCATACCCACAAAAAACAGCAACAGAACAACGCCAAAGGCACCCAGACGGTGAATCAACTCCGAATCAGAGATCAGCGCCAGCCCATGTGGCCCGATCAGTACGCCCGCCAGCAGATACGCGATGATCTGCGGCTGACCAAAAAACTTCAGAAACCCACCCACCAGCAGCATCAGAAAGATGGTACCGACCATGGTTGGCAGAACAGGATCCATATGCATGTGGAACCCTCATAATATCTAACATCTGTTAAGAAACACCGGACCGGTAAATTAAAGCCAGCCCAGCCGTTTTATCAGCCATACCTGTCCTAGCAGGATGCCGAATATCAGCAACAGCAGTGACCAGAATGCCTGGGGTGACGTATCCCAGGGAAAACTGATGTTCATGCCCAGAAAACCGGTCAAAAAGCTCAGCGGCAGGAACAGGAAGGTCACTAACGACAGCAGGTACAGGGTGCGCGTCGTGCGTTCGTTTAAGTTGCTACGCACCTCATCCTGAAAGATCATCAGCCGGCTGATCACCATCTCGACCTCTTCCAGGCTCAATTGCAGTTCGTTCGCCAGCTCACGCCAGTCGGACTGCAACTCCGCATCACGGCTGATATCCCGTTGCTGCCTGAGTTGCGACAGTACAATGCGCTGCGGCTGCAGGTAGCGTTGCAGTTCGCCCGCCCTCTTTCGCGCCATACTGAGTTCATCAACCGGTGGCTTACCCTGATCCAGCAGGGACTCTATCTCAGATACCAGCTCAGTCAGGCCATAAACCTCTTCGTTGATCTCTTCCTGAATCCAGCGCAACAATGCGGTCAACAACTGCACCGGCTCAAAGCAGTCATCCAATAAGCCGATCCGGGTTCGGATCTGCCGTAAAACTTCCGTCTCGTAGTGGCAGAGGCTGAAGATCCGGGTGCGATCGATCAGCAAACGCAACGAAACCAGCCGCTCATCTGCCGAGCTGGCGTGTGCATTTATAATCCGCAGGATGAGCACCAGATTTCCCTGCTCGTCAGTAAAGGAACGTGGCCGGGTATTTTCAGTCAGTATCGCCTGGCAGGTGCTATCAGGTAGCCCGGCAGACTGTTTGAGCCATTCGGCAGCGTCGGGATCATTCCAGTCCAGCTCCAGCCAGAACGGCTCCCGAGACTGTATGATTTCCGCCAGCTGCGCATACTGCTCAATCAGCAAGCTTTCACGACCAGGAAGAACCAGCCGTGTGCGAGGGGTCGCTTTTGTAGGAGGGGGTGTTGCCATGGTTGTCTCCTCTATGCATCCAGTGCCAGGCACTTTTAAACACCCGAGGAGACAACAAATTAATCCTCAGGCCATATCTTTAAAATAATCATCGTAGATTTCGCGCTCTAAGCGGCGAAGCTCAAGGCGATCTTCAATATCGCGTCGGTGATCCCGGTTTTTGCGGCCTTTACTGCGCACTGAAAAGCCCTCTTCGTCATCCCAAAGATCATCCAGATCGCCACTACGGCTTGAGTTCTGACCACGTCCGTTTTTTCGGCGCGTACCTTTCTGTTCAGAATAGTCTTCAGACCACTCGTCATAGTCAGAAGCGTAATCTTCCATATCTATTTTGCTCATCTCTCGACTCTCATCGAACATATAAACAGCAAAGAAAAAAACCCGGAGCAGCGTATTGCCGCTCCGGAAATGGCTCAGGCAACCGCAGTGTCTCGGCTGACTGCATCCGCCACCAAACCAACAGGAGCCGTTGGCTTAATCGACGAAACCAGATAATCCAGAATATCGGATACCGGCTCTGGATTACTTAAACCCTCTGGCACGTACACCGGTTGGTGAATGATCTCCCGCGTGATCAACTCATTGAGTATCGGCAGGTAATCAAAGCCAGTTTTGCCCACAAACAAGCTGCTGATATCACAGGTTTTATGGAGCCGTAACGCTTCACTGACACCACGCAGGTAGAGGTAATCCTTAGTGAAACCTCCACTGCGATGCACCCGTACTGCCAACTTGAATGCGTCATCCTGCGACATCTTCATCTCCTCCTGCAGGTAGCTGTAGGTATGCCTGAAATCGCCGTATTTGAGCATCTCCTTTACCGCTAGCACACGCAGAGCCAATCCTTTGAGACGCTCCAGCGACATATTGCCGCTGAGGTATTCATTCAGGATCGCCAGCCCCTCCTGGGTCATGGTGTTGCCCGGCAACCCCAGCGAGAACACCCTCAACGGCTGCATCGCAGCGTTCAGCGTGGTCGCCATATGCACCCCCAGCTCATGGTGGGTCAATGCAGCCATCTCACCTTCGGTAAAGCGCGCATGTTTATTTACGTACAAAGTGCGCTTGCTGTTGGAAACCATCGCCGAAGCCACCAACTTTCCAGACAGCTCCACCTTGCAGGCCATACCCCAATCGCTGGCCCGCTGCCGGAAGTAACCCGCCGCTTGCGCTGCGTCGATCTCTACCTCAGACGCGGGACCATGCGAAGCGGCATGCAACAGGAAACGCGCATTGGCTTCATCTTCCAGGCTCGGCTCGCCGTAGTACTTCAGCGAGCTGTACACAAACTGCGGGCTACCCGCGCTTACCAGCAGATCAATCTTGCTGGAAAGCCCATCGATAACCTGGCAATACATCTGCTGCACGCCGGGATCACGCAACGTATCCACCGGCAGACGGTAAAGCTTTTCACGAAAGGCGTACGGATCAATCGCCAGGGGCTTGTACTTAAACTGCGGCTGGTAGTTGCCTTTGCGCGCGAAAAAGCGTCGCTTTTCCTGCTGAATATTCACCGGGTTGATGTAGTGCAGCGTTTCCAACCCACGGGCCAGGCGATACAACTCACGATCCACCTCAGTAATCGCCGGATCCAGCTGCGAGGAAAGCATGTCCAGACGACGTGTCCGCGACTTGCGGGTATGCCGCCGGGAGAAAAACGCCCCCGCGTCTGAGAGGCTGTGTTTCATCCCCTCTTTCAGCTCGTTCAGCAGCAGCCGGTAAGGTTCGCCGGTCTGCTCATCCATGAACACCTTCTTCACTTCACATGGCAAAACCAGGGTGTTCTCAAAGCGGCTGTTTACGTGTGCGATCAGATAACCCCGGCCGTAAAACACCTCATTGCGGGCTGCCCGCACGGGGGTATTGGTCAGCTTGATCTTGTTCAGACCTTTTTCAAACCTACCTACGACATGCTGCCAACGGTCCAGATCAACCTGCTCAAGTCCCAGGTTAAAAGTGGGGGTGTCATATTCCCAGCGAAGGTGGTTGTACGAGTGGATATCAAATACAACACAGGCACCAAACCTCGCTTCCAGCTTCTCCACCAGCGCGCTGAGAATGTTATAGAACGTTTTGTGCTTGCTAACGCTCAGCTTCCGCTGAGCGCTGGATAGCGGTTTGTTCCATACATTCTTGCCCCAGGCTTTCTTATAAATGCAGGTGGCGACCGGTCGGTTGAGGTCGTACTCATAACGCGAATCCCGGCAGATCAGTGTAATCGGCATGGAATCGATCAGCTCACCGGTAAACGGATCCTCTTCGTACAGACGCTCCTCTTCATTCAGCGCACAATAGCTCTCCAGCGAACTACGGAAGTTGTGGCCATCATGTATCGCGGTGCAGATTGCCGGCGTATATTCCTCAACCTTGATACTGAAGGAACCGTCGGCCACCTCACATTCGAACGTTTCACCGGCCGCAATCAGTTCAAGAATGCGGCGCTCAGATAGCTTCTGCATCTTCAATTACCTTACGGAACGTGGTCTTACGCTCAATCACACGCTCCTTCGCCGACACAACGTTCTCCACAAAATCGATCACCTGCGTTTGCAGCTTCACACGGTTCAAACGGTTGATACGGGTAATACCGCCCGGACTCAGTACGTTCACCTCGATCAACTTACCGTTGATCACATCGAGGCCAACAAAGTAGAGGCCATCACGCACCAGCTGTGGTCCGATTGCACGGCACAACTCTTTCTCTTCCCGTGTCAGTTGGTGCTTCACCTCTCTACCACCCGCATGGATATTGGAGCGCACGTCATCGCCGGAAGGTACGCGGCGCATAGCACCAATCGGCTCGCCGTTCAGCATCAGAATGCGCACGTCCCCCTGCTCGGCCCCAGTCACGTATTCCTGCAGAATCACGTAGTTGCTCTGCTCACCTGAGCCGATGTAAAAGTCCAGCAGCGAACGGAAGTTCTGACGCGCACTCTTCTCGATCACGATCACACCCTGGCCACCAAAACCGTTCAGCGGCTTCATGATCATCTTGCCGGTTGGAGAATCACTCAGGACCTGCTCCAGGTATTCGCGGTTTTTAGACACGTGGGTCGCCGGAATAAAGCGACTGGCATCACCACTGAACGATGCCGGATACAGCTTGTTATTGGCGATACGCAGACCATCGATATCATTCATGATGAAGGTGTCATTGCGTACTGAATCCAGAAAGTTCAGCGCCACCGTATCCAGCGGCGGGTTGGCGCGCATGATGATCGCATCGAACCCGGCCAGTGGCAGCTTGCAGCGCTTGAACTCAGCCCGGCGGTAAAACGCGGGAATATTGCTCGTCAGCTTGTCTGTTTTTCTCAGTACGTTACAAAACGCATGCGCCACACTGTCGCGAATTGTCAGACTGTTTGGCGTAGTGATCGCCACCGTATGACCACGGGAAGCCACCTCATGGATCATGCGCAAAGTTGTGTCAGTCTCTGGGGAGACACGCTCCCACGGGTACATCAAAAAGCAAATTTTCAAGCCACTGCTCCAGACAGGCCCCGGCCTGCCAGTTTCGATTAGAATATTCGATGGTTAAATTACAGATACAAAAAAGCAGCTAAAGAGCGGATTTTTTATCGGCTCTGTTAGCTGCTTTTCTGATGAAGTTGGTGTTATGCGTTAACCCTGCATCAGACAGCCTGCCAAAGAACCGATCGTTCTGAATGCGAATTCGCACACAGTGATCGCGTATTGTTAAGTGACTGACTATTCATCGTTGATATCCGGTTAAATGCTGTATTCACGGGCCATACGGGAATTTACGTATGACAGACTTCAATCTTAAAGAGTGGCCTTAACACGTCGATTGAAGAGCTCTCTGGCAGCCGCACGCTTACGAGATGTCGCCCCTTCCACGTTATCGCATCTCAGCAAGAGTGCGTTTGCCAGATCACCCGGTGCTTCATGGGGCCATCTATTTTTTGTGGATTATTAGGCTAAGCCGCATTACTGTAAAACAATACTTTTTCATTGTTTCGATCAAATATTTTTATGGATATTGGGCTACTCAGAACCTTCCTCGAAGTGTCCCGTACACGCCACTTCGGAAAGGCCGCACAAAACCTCTACCTCACCCAGTCGGCTGTGAGTTTTCGCATAAAACAGCTGGAAGATCTGGTGGGCGTTCCGCTGTTCACACGACAGCGCAATAACATCATGCTCACGCCCTCGGGCGAGCGATTGATTCAACACGCGGAAAATATCCTGGCCGCCTGGCAACTGGCTCTGCAGGATGTAGGGGTCGCTGAACAGCAAGACACACAGCTGATTCTGGGGGGAATCTCAAACCTCTGGGATACCTTCCTGCAGTCGATCCTGCCCCAGCTTGCTGCCGACTTCCCCAGCGTATCCATCCGTACCGAGATCAACTCCCATCTGGAACTCACGCGCTCTTTAATTGCAGGCCGACTCGATATCGCGGTGGTGATCGACCCGCCGACTCTGGCTGAGCTGGATACAGTGCGCATCGGTAAGATCGAGCTGGTACTGGTGTGCGATAAACCCGATACCAAGGTGAGCGATGCTGAGGAGGTCGGTTACGTCTTTGTCGACTGGGGAACCGCGTTCAACCTCAAACACGCCAAGCTGTTTAAGAAACCGGTCGCACCGATCCTGCATACCGAGCAGAGTCAGATCGCACTGGAGTTTCTTATCACCTATGGCGGTATGGCGTTCCTGCCCAAGGCGCTGGTTGCCTCCTATCTGCAAGACGGCACCCTGCATATGGTGAGCGGCTCCCGCCCGGCCAGCCGAAACGTCTATGCAGTCATGTCAAAAAACGCCTCTCGAAAATCGGAGATCGCTTCGATCATTGAAAAACTCTGCGAGCTGGAGCTTCGCCCTCAGGCAAGCCTGCAGCCTTCGTGAACGTTGGGAGTTACCCCAAACTACCGCAATGTAGGTTGGCGACGAGCGAAGCGACTCCCAACAAAAACCATCTAATCAACTAACAAGGACGTTAGCTATGCAATACCGACGGTCCCGCCATGCAGGTGGTACATACTTCTTTACCGTTAACCTCGAAGACCGACAATCGCAGCTGTTAACCGAGCAGATCGATCTACTTCGCGATTGCTTCACCAAGGTTAAACAGACCCACCCTTTCACCATCGACGCCATCGTTATCCTGCCCGACCATCTGCACTGTATCTGGACCTTGCCGGAAGATGACGATGACTTTGCTACACGCTGGTTGCTGATCAAAAAGAACTTCTCCCGCCAGATGCCCAGGACCGAAACAATCAACGCAAGTCGCAAGCACAAAGGCGAGCGGGCAATCTGGCAACGGCGTTATTGGGAACATCTGATTCGGGATGAACGGGATTTCAATACCCACGTGGATTACATCCATTACAACCCGGTGAAGCATGGGTATGCGCAATCACCGGCACAGTGGCCCTATTCCAGTATTCATCGGTTTATTCGGGACGGCATAGTAGATCCGGATTGGGGATGCAGCGAAACGCTTGATGGCGGATTTGGCGAACGGAGAAGTTAATAAGCTTGGATTGTTGGGAGTCGCTGGCGCTCGTCGCCAACCTACCTAGCTATTTAACTTACGCGCCAAAATCCCAAACGAAAAAAAAGCAGATCCCAACAAACGCTGGAATCTGCAAAGAGGGGGCAAAGATGGAGCTAGAGCAATAACCCCATCCCACGAATGCCCGGTGGGATCCTTCACCGCCTGACTCTCGGGGCGGTGGAGAATAGCGACGGAATTTGTCAGAGCACGGGGTGAACCTGACCGGGAGTGAGGCCAATCAGGTTCGGATCGGTTTGGGTGTTACAAGTAGGTTGGCGACAAGCGCCAGCGACTCCCAACACCCCAAACCTGATTTTTAGCTCGGGAAGGAGAAAGAAACGCCTTCACGAACACCGCTGGAAGGCCAGCGCTGGGTGATTGTCTTACGCTTGGTGTAGAAGCGAACTGCGTCCGGACCGTACGCGTGCAGGTCACCGAACAGGGAGCGCTTCCAACCACCGAAACTGTGGTAAGACACAGGTACTGGCAGCGGCACGTTGATACCCACCATGCCTACCTGAATGTGATCAGAGAAGTAACGTGCTGCTTCGCCGTCACGGGTGAAGATGCAGGTACCGTTACCGTATTCGTGATCGTTGATCAGCTGCATCGCTTCTTCCATGCTGTTCGCACGAACAACCTGCAGAACCGGGCCGAAGATCTCCTCTTTGTAGCTCACCATCTCTGGGGTTACGTTGTCGATCAGGGTCGCACCCACGAAGAAACCATCTTCGAAGCCTTCAACCTGCGGGTTACGGCCGTCGACTACAACAGCTGCGCCGTCAGCTTCAGCGCTGTCGATGTAGCCGTTAACTTTCTGCTGGTGAGCACGGGTGATTACTGGGCCGAAGTCGTTGCTGCGATCGCTGTAGCCGCCCACTTTCAGTGGTTTCATCGCTTCTTTCAGCTTGGATACCAGGGTGTCAGCCGCTTCGTCGCCTACTGCTACTGCTACAGACAGCGCCATGCAACGCTCGCCGGAGGAACCGAATGCCGCACCCAGCAGCTGGTTAACCGCGTTGTCCATGTCAGCGTCTGGCATGACGATCGCGTGGTTTTTCGCACCACCCAGCGCCTGGCAACGTTTGCCGTTCGCGTTTGCAGTGGAGTAGATGTATTCAGCGATCGGCGTAGAACCTACGAAGCTCACCGCTTTAATACGCTCGTCAGACAGCAGTACGTCTACCGCTTCTTTGTCGCCGTTTACCACGTTGATAACGCCGTTTGGCAGACCCGCTTCCTGCAGCAGTTCAGCGATGAACAGGGTGGAGGAAGGATCACGCTCGGATGGCTTCAGTACGAAGGTGTTACCGCATACGATCGCCATTGGGTACATCCACAGCGGAACCATCGCCGGGAAGTTGAACGGCGTAATTCCCGCAACAACACCCAGTGGCTGGAACTCGCTCCAGGAATCGATACCCGGACCTACGTTACGGCTGTGCTCGCCTTTCAGCAGTTCTGGCGCGCCACATGCGTACTCGACGTTTTCGATACCGCGCTGCAGTTCACCCGCCGCGTCGTGAGCGATCTTGCCGTGTTCTTCACCGATCATTTCGCAGATCTTGTCAGCGTGCTCTTCCAGCAGCGCTTTGAAGCGGTACATCACCTGCGCACGTTTTGCAGGCGGAGTGTCGCGCCAAGCCGGGAATGCGCGCTCTGCCGCAGCAATCGCTTCTTCTACAGTCTCAACAGACGCCAGCGCAACCTGCTTGCTTGCAGCACCGGTGGATGGGTTGAATACGTTTTGGGTACGCGCAGCGTCTTCACGCATTACGCCGTCGATCAGATGGCCGATCATGGTCATTAGTGTCACCTCAGTTTTTATTTTTTCCGCAAAGGCCGCAGCCGCAGCGGTACTGGCTGGCGCGGGGAAACGCCAACCGGTTTGTGTTAGTCCAGTTCGTTGATGGAGTCGCCCAGCGCGTTGATCAGGCTGTCGATCTCTTCGATCTCAGTGGTAAATGGCAAGCCCAACTGGATGGTGTCGCCGCCGTAACGAACGTAGAAACCTTTCTCCCAGCACTTCATGGCGATCTGGTACGGACGCAGCGCAGGTTCACCCGGAGCGGCTTCGATAGTCAGCGCACCGGCCAGACCATAGTTACGGATATCCGATACGTATTTCGTATTTTTAATACTGTGAAGCATCTCCTGGAACTGCGGCGCGATGGAACGTACACGTTCGATCAGCTTGTCGTTCTGCAGGATATCCAGCGATGCCAGACCCGCCGCGCACGCCACAGGGTGTGCGGAGTAGGTGTAACCGTGCGGCAATTCCAGCATGTATTCCGGGCCACCGGTTTCCATAAAGGTGTCGTAGATCTCCTGTTTGGCTACGACTGCACCCATCGGAATCACACCGTTAGTCAGCTGCTTAGCGGTGGTCATCAGGTCCGGCGTTACACCAAACTCTTCAGCACCGGTGTTGGAACCCATGCGGCCAAATGCGGTGATAACTTCATCAAAGATCAGCAGGATGTTGTGTTTGTCACACAGCTCACGCAGACGCTTCAGGTAACCTTTTGGTGGTGGAATGACACCGGCAGAACCGGCCATCGGCTCAACAATTACTGCGGCGATGTTGGACGCGTCGTGTATTGCGATCAGCTGTTCCAGATCATCCGCCAGGTGCGCGCCGGTTTCCGGCATACCTTTAACGAAGCGGTTTTCTTCCAGCATGGTATGCGGCAGGTGGATCGCGTCGATACCCTGTCCGTAGATAGTACGGTTCGGGCCGATACCGCCTACGCTGATGCCACCGAAGTTCACACCGTGGTAACCCTTGGAGCGACCGATCAGGCGGGTCTTGCTTGACTGCCCTTTCTTGCGCCAGTACGCACGGGCGATCTTCAGCGCAGTTTCCACGGATTCGGAACCGGAGCCGGTGAAGAACACACGGTTCAGACCTTCCGGCATCATCTCGGTGATGCGGTGCGCCAGTTCAAAGGATTTTGGATGACCGAACTGGAACGCCGGTGCGTAATCCAGCTCTTTAACCTGTTTGGAGACCGCTTCAACAATCTCCGGACGGCTGTGACCTGCGCCACAGGTCCACAGACCGGACAGGCCGTCGAAGATTTTGCGACCGTCTTCGGAGGTGTAGTAGTTACCCTCGGCGGAAACGATGATGCGTGGATCTCTTTTGAAATCACGGTTGCCGGTGAATGGCATCCAGTGAGCGTCAAGCTGTTGTTGGGATAGACCGCACTTAGTCTGGCTATCGTTTTTATTATTCATCTGCCACCTCGTAGATTTGCAGCGTGGATCAATCGTATGAGGCCCATTATGGCGAGACTTTTAGGTTGTTAAATTCAAACGTTTTGAAGTTATGTTAAGTTTTTGCTTACCTAACTCTTCTACACCAACTGCAAACAAAGTTTATTGTCATCCTTGACAATAAACATAATGAGCGATTAAATTGTCACCACTGACAGTTAATAACGAGAGAGAAAAGATGAGATCGTTCTGGTTTACCGTAGGTGTGTTGCTGCTGGGTTGGGTTGCATGGGATCTGTACGCCGGATACACCCTACTGTGGGACTTCGTCTACCGCGAAACCCAGCCGGGACTGTACTGGATCTGTGTAAGTGTTTGGGCTGTGCTGGGGATCAGCTGTTTCTTCTCGTGGGAGTAATGTGTTGACCTTGTTGGGTGTCGCCGCAATAACCCGGTGTGAATCGTCCACCCTTTTCCCGATTGCGGCTCGACCCAACCTACCCGGTTTGCTCCATTTTCGGAATAAAGCACCCGCACTTTCCGGTAGGTTGGCGACGAGCGAAGCGACTCCCAACAAACAAGGCGTGATCGCGGATTCCCCACGCCACCAATCAACTCTCAGTAAGTTGCAGTAGGTTGGCCATCGCGCAGCGATGCCCAACACAGGGTAATTGCCCGAAATATTGTTAGGCATTGCTACGCAATGGCTAACCTACTAACTCCCTATCAAGCTCTCAACAAACCCTCTTCAAACAACCGGCAATAACAAACTCAAGGTCACCGGCAAGGTGAAAAACGCCAGCACCGTCTGCACCGTAATGATCGACGCCATCGCCTGATGGTTACCTCCCAACTGACGCGCCAATACGTATGCCGATGGTGCGGTGGGCACCGCCATAAAGATCACCACCACTACGGCCGTTAATCCCTCCAATCCAAGCCACTGCCCCACAAACAATGCGGCCACCGGTTTGGCGATAAACTGGATCGCCGAGGTAAACGCGATCATATCTACGCTGCTACGCACGTTCCCCAATCGCAGCGCCGCGCCTACTGACAGCAACGCCATCGGCAACGCGGTTTTACCCAACATCAGCAGCAGATTATCCAACGCGGGCGTCAGGCCAACCCCACTCAGATTCAGCGCTAAGCCTGCAAAACAGCCGAGAATCAGCGGATTGGTGATCAGCTGACCCGGCAGCTTCCGCCAGCCGCCATCGCTGCGATTCGCCACCGAAAACGCCGATACACTGAGGATATTCACCGTGACTACAATCACCACCGTGGCCAGCGCACCCACCATCAATCCTTCTGCACCAAACAGGTTGTCCACCAGCGCAAGCGCGATAAAGCTGTTAAAGCGCACCCCACCCTGGAACATCGAGGTAAACGAGGGCCCATCCACCGGGCGGATAAAACGCTGCCAGCAAATCACGATCAGACTGCTTAACAGAAGCACGGCAACGAGGGTCAGCAATACTTGCCCCCAGGCCAGTTCAGTCAGTGGTTTGTTCGCCAGCGAAACTACCAGCAATGAAGGCGCAAACAGGTAGTAGGTAAGTTTTTCCAGACCGTTCCAGACCGGTTCGCCCACACCAAAACGGTGGCGCGCCAGATAGCCGATCAGAACGGTAAGAATGATGGGAATGAGGGCTTCGACGGCGATGGGCATGGGTTTCTCCTGACACTACTGCCGCCAAGCTTACGCCGGAGAAAGAGCAATAAAAATTTATATTTTTTAGGATTTTTATTAAATATTGTTTATACATTAGAGTGCTTGGTACGCTTCAATCAGCGCCTGCACCAGCGCTTTACGACTGTGATTGCGGCGTTGATACACCCCCAGATTACGGTGGATCACCGGATCGCCAAAGGGCACCAGCAGATAACTCTGCCGCAGTGATGCCGCTTTCTGTTTACCCAGCGCCATCACTGTTACACCCAGTTTCTGCTCAACCATCATCAGCGCCGCCTGCAACGAATCCAGCTCCATCATCTCATCAGGCTGAATACCCCGTCGACGCAGTTCGTTCTCGATCATGCCACCCGCCCAGGCGCGGGGATCGAGGCGTATAAAGGGATAGGTTTGCAGCATGCCGCTGTCGGATTGCTCAGCATAATCCTTGTGACCCACCACGTAGAAAGGCTCACGCTCCAGGGTTGTCCACTCATATTCGGGCGGGATATTGTGCTGTGGTTCGGTGATCAGCACCGCGTCCAGTTCGCCGCTCTCCACCCGCTGCGCCAGATCGATCGACATACCGCGCAGCACTTTGATCTTCAGTTGCGGATAGTCGTCGCGGAGCTTTGCCAACACAGGGCCGAGCGCACCGGTCTGTACGCTGAATACCGCACCGATCAATAGCTCACCGCTGAACTGCCCGGCTGCCCCCAGCCCATCACCTAGCTGCGCGTATAGATCCAGAATTTGCTCAGCCCGCTCCAGCACCTTGCGGCCATCGTGGTTAAGCACCTGATTACGGCCGATCCGGTCGAACAGACGTGTACCCAGCTGCTCCTCCAGCTGACGGATCTGTATACTCACCGCCGCCTGGGTCAGGCCCAGTTTATCCCCGGCTGCAGCAAAACTGCCCTGCTGATGGATGGTGTACAGCGTTCTCAGCGCCTTGATCGACACGTCTGGTCTCCTCTCAATACGAACCGGCCCAATCTATCACAGCGAGGAGGCGACCGCCCGCCGGACAATCACCTGCCCTCAGCAATTTGATGTATGCTTCAGCACACACCTCACAGCACAGCGTACGGGTATCAGGACAGCGACATGGCAGACATTCCTTCACCTCAACAGGCCTCACTGCATCAGGATGTAGAGCGTGTTACCCAATGCGCGCTCAAATCAGGTGCTTTGCAGTCGATCGATACCCGTTTCGAGCAGATCAGCGAAAATAACGTCTCATTCCTGCTACGCACCCTCGACAACCTGAAACGCAAAGACGACGCAGCCAAACGTCTGAAGAAAGCAGGTGATACCCACCACAACCCGTTCCTGCCCTATGAAGAAGCGCTCTATGTGCGCGACCTGGGTGAGCATCACGTCTGCCTGCTCAACAAGTTCAATGTGGTGGAGCATCATCTGTTGGTTGTCACCCGCAAGTTTGAATCACAGCAGAATCTGATAAACCAACGGGATTTCGAAGCCCTCGCGAAGGTGATGCAGGAGATCGACGGCCTCGCCTTCTACAACGGCGGCAAGATCGCCGGGGCAAGCCAGCCACATAAACACCTGCAGTTGATCCCACTGCCGATGACACCTTTTGAGGATTTGCCGTTTTCGGATGTGATCGAGTTGGATGTAGACCAACCGGGACAATGCGAAGCACTAGAATTCCGCCACGCGGGTATCACGTTTCCGGATGGGTCGTTTCACGATCCTGAGTTGGCAGCCGAGCGGTTAACCCAGGCGTACAACCAACTGCGGGAAACGTTGGATATCGAGGATGACGGACAGCAAGCGACCACCCCCTACAACCTGCTGATCACCCGCAAATGGATGCTGATGGTGCCGCGCAGTATAGAGGATTTCGAAGGGATCTCGTTTAACTCGTTGGCATTTGTAGGAGCTTTGTTGGTACGCAACGAGGAACAGGCGGAGCGGTTAAAAGAATTCGGATTGATGAAAGCGCTAAAGAGCGTGTGTTGAAGTTTGTTTGTGTATAACCAAGCCCAAAACTCTTCCCGTAGGTTGGCCATCGCGTAGCGATGCCCAACACTCGGATATTAATGCATGCTCTGTTAGGCATTGCTGCGCAATGGCTAACCTACAAGCTGATTAAATTATGCTCGAGGGCGTATTTGGTTAGCCCGGCAGCGGTCTGAATATTGAGCTTCTGCTTGATGTTCTGGCGGTGGGTTTCGACGGTGCGTACAGAGATATCCAGGGTACGCGCCACCTCTTTGTTGCACTGCCCTTCGGCCAGCAATTTGAGCACGGTTTCTTCCCGTTTGGTAAGGCCGGTGTCAGCTTTCTCCTGCGCCTCCGGTTGAGCAAATTCGCTGAACAACGCTTCCGATGCCCCTGCACTGAAGTAGGTTCCGCCCTGCGCCACGGTCTGGATCGCGCGGATCAGTTCGTCGGAGCTGACGTCTTTCAGCACATAACCCGCCGCGCCGCTCTGGATCATCTTGACGATATACTCGCGGTTTTCGTGCATGCTGAGGATCAGCACCCGCACGTTGGGCTGATCATTGCGGAAGTGTTCCGCCGCTTCCAGCCCGTTCATCACCGGCATGGAGATATCCATCAGCACCACATCGGGTTTCAGTTCTGCCGCCTGCTCCAGCGCCTGCTGGCCGTTGTTAGCCTGCCCCACCACGGTGATGCCGGGTTCGCTCTCCAGGCGTGCGCTGATCCCCTCCAGCACCAGCGGATGGTCGTCAACCAGCAGAATTCGGATCGTGGATGATGGGTTCAGGCTCTGCGACATAAGGTTCTCGCTACTCTCGATGCTCTGTTAAGTAACTGTTTAAGCGGTTAAGTAACCGGTTCCAACGTAAACATAGCACGCACACGGGTACCCAGTGTCGGACGGCTACGCACCTCGAAACTGCCACCCAGCAGCTCCGCGCGTTCTCGCATATTCATCAGACCGATCCCTTCGTGGGTATCGGCGTTCAGTGTAAAACCACGGCCGTTATCCTTCACTTCAACGCGGACCTGATCATCCTGAGTCCACACCCGCAGCACCAGCTCAGTCGCTTCCGCATGGCGCTCCACGTTGGTCACCGCCTCCTGCACGATACGGTAGAGCGTGATCTCGATATCGTCCGGCAGGCGGTGTTCCGGCAGTTGCAGGCGCACGTTGTGACGAATGCCCGTGCGCTCGGCAAAGTCGTCCAGCATGCTCACCAGTGCGGCTTGCAGGCCCAGATCATCCAGCAGGCTTGGGCGCAGGTCGTGGGAGATCTGTCGCACCTCCTGGATCGCCTGATTAAGCACATCGCCCCCTTTGTCGAGGTTCTCAGCGGCACTGTCCGGATCAGAGGTCAGCCGATCCCGAGCCAGCTCGATGCGGAACTTCACCGAGACCATCAACTGATTGATGCCGTCGTGCAGCTCGCGGGCAAAGTTACGGCGTTGATTCACCTGAAACTGTACGTATTTGTGCACAATGGCGCGCAGCCGTTTGTCCGCCAGCTGGGTGGCGTGCACGTTGATCGCCACGCCGATCAACACAATGATGGTGACCGTACCCGCCAGAATGGTGAGCACGGTAAAGAAGGTGTTGCGGATGTTGTGGTCCACCTGCTGGCGGATCTTCGCCACCTCGCTGGCGATATCATCCACGTATAGGCCGGTGCCCATCATCCAGTTGAGCTTAGGGATGCTCACCACGTAGCTGAGCTTGTCTTCCAGATCACCCTTGGAGGGTTTACGCCAGTGGTAACGGAAAAAACCACCGCCCTCCTGCGCTTTCTGCAGCAACTCGCGGATTACAAAGTTACCCTTCTGATCCTGCAAATCGATCAGGTTCTGCCCCACCAGCTCTCGCTGTTTCGGGTGTACTAGGTTCACCCCGGCGCTGTCGTACACAAAGAAGTAACCGTCATCGCCGTAGGTGAGGCCGTGCAGCACACGCTTGATTTCAAGCTCCGCAGCTTTATCTCCCGGCTCGTAGGTGGCGACGATATGCGCGATGGAGGTCATCGCCAGGCTGACGTAGTTCTGCAGCTCGGTACGCTTGGAGGCGAGCAGGTTCTCTTCGAAGATGCGGATCTCCTGCTCCGACAGATAATGCGCCTGCCGCTGACTGATCAGCGTGACGGCGATGGTCATCAGAATCAGCGGCAACAGGGCCAGCAGGAGGATTTTTGACTTGAGCGACATAAGGCAGCAGCTGTTCAACAATTGCCTTTATCCTGCCGCAGCGCTGTTCAAAACGCCATCAATCCGAACGTATTTACGTAGTAATACGGAGAAGGTTGGGTAGTAATACCGATCGCTGAGCGGACGCAAAAAGCGCCCTTACTTGTCGTATTCGACGCCTAGTTCGCGTAGCGCCAACTCACCCAATTCGCGGATCGCCCCGGCGTTGTCCACGCAGAGTGCGGCCTGCAGCACCTTTTCCATCTCCGCCATCGACAGGTTACGGATCAACCATTTGATACGCGGCAGCTTGGCAGAACTCATACTCAGTTTGCGAATACCCATGCCCAACAGCATGATCACCGACACCGGATCGGAGGCCATCTCGCCGCAGATTGATACCGGCAGATCACATCGTTTGGTGATGTCGATGATACGCACCAGCTCGTGCAGCACCGCCGGATGGAGCGAATCGTAGTATTTGGACACTTCCGGATTGTTACGGTCCACCGCCAGCAGGTACTGGGAGAGGTCGTTGGTGCCCACAGAGATAAAATCGATCTTCTCTTTCCAGAACGGCAACAGCGAGATCGCACCGGGCACCTCAACCATCACACCCAGTTTCGGGCGACAAACGGAAATCCCCTCCTCATTCAGCTGTTCGATCACCTCTTCCAATAGATCGATACAGGCGTCCAGCTCGTGGGTAGAGCTGACCATCGGCAGCAGCAGGTGCACCTGCTCCCCGCATCCCGCCGCACGCAGGATGGCGCGGTACTGGTTCATCAGCAGCTGCAGGTTATCCAGCGTAAAACGTACGCCTCGCAGCCCCAGCGCCGGGTTCTCCTCGTCAAAATGGGGCAGATAAGGCAGCTGTTTGTCGGAGCCGATATCCAGCGTACGGAAGTAGACCGGTTTGTCACCGTAGGCTTCCACCACTTTGCGATATACGGCGGTCTGCTCATCTTCCGACGGTAGGCTCTCGCGCACCATAAACGGGATCTCTGTACGGTAGAGGCCGACGCCGTCCGCACCGTTGCGGATGCCCGGCATAATGTCCGCCTGCAGGCCGGAGTTAGCCATCACCGCCACCTCCACACCGTCGAGGGTCACCGCTGGCTTAGCACTCTCAGCCAACAGCTCACGATCGAATCCCTGCCGCGCCTTCAGTATCTTGCGGTACTCTTTCAGCACCGCTTTAGTCGGTTTCAGCGTGACACGTGCGTGGTCGCCATCAACGATCAGGTAGTCGCCATCCTTCACCGACAGCTCTCCTACCCCCATCACCGCTGGGATACCCAAGGCGTTGGCGAAAACTGCGATATGGGAGAGCGCCGCACCGGCAAAACAGACGATCGCGCCCAGCTGCTCAGACGGCAGACTGACGATATCGGAGACACTGACGTGGTGTCCCATGAGGATCAGCGGGCCTTTGTCCGGGGATGGCAACAGATTCAGGTGCTGGCCACGCCAGATACGGTAGAGCTTATCACCCAGCTGTTCGATATCCTCGTGACGGGCCTTGAGGTATGGATCGTCCATCGCCTTGAACTGGTCGGAGAAGAACTTCACCGCCTGACGCATCGCCCAGGGCAGCGCCTTGCCCGCTTCGATCTCGCAGGTGATACGGTCGGTAAAGGACGGGTCTTCCAGCAGCATCTTGTAGGCGTCCAGCACCGCCGCCAGACTGTCACCGAGAGACGCTTGTACCGCTTCACGCTCCTGCTCCAGGTCCTCCAGCGTCGCCTGTTTCAGGGTCTGCCACTCTTTCAACTCGTTGGCGGGATTTTTACAGGCGCTTTCTCGTACGGTGGAGAGGCCGTCATCGTCCAGCAGATGCACCTTGCCGATCGCCAGGCCTGGCGCCCCGCTGATACCGAAATAACGTTGATTGCGTGGCGCATTGGGTAACTTGGGTTCAGGCAAGGCCAGGATCAGCAGCGCCAGATGCGCAGCCAGGGTAGTGAGCAGTGCTTCCTGTTCCGCGCTCAGCAGTTCAGCGCGGCGGCTCTGCACCACCAGCGCACCGATGATGCCGCCGTGATAGACCAGGGGCACACCGCAGAAGCTGTGAAACAGCTCCTCCTGAGAATTGGGTACGTAGTAGAAATCGGGCTGTTGGGTGGGTTCTTTGATATTCACGCTGTGGCGCATCTTCACCACGCGCCCCACCAACCCCTGACCGGCGGGAATCACCACCTTTTCAGGTGCAACCAGACCGTGACTGGCAATCAGCACCATATCCTGGTTTGAACTCTGCCGGTACAAACTGCATACATCCACCGCAATCAGATCGCTGATCGCGTCTACAATCACCTGAACCTGATCTTCCGGCGACGTCTCAAGCGCCGCATTCTGAATGATCCGGGTCAGTTCCAGCATGGCGTTGTCGCCCATTCAACACCTCTCCGCCTGTCATCCTTTGGTCAGTGGTACACCGCTATTCGGATCTCTTCGCCTGATACCCCTACGTTGATATCAGGCTAACCCTAACCAGAGCTTACCATCTCTGGTTTTTGGCAGTGTTACGGTCATCAGTGTTACATGGACGGGCCTTGGCGGCTAGTGGGGATAATACGGATAGGTTGTTTGGAATAGCGGGCGCGTAACCTGCTGATCAGCCAAAGTTCCAACACTCACCCCACCAGAGACAGTCGCTCATGAACGCTTCACCCGCTCATGTACATGCAGATAGCGGAAAGATATTTTCTGGCCTAACTTCAGCCCTTCATAGTGCATAGAACACACATTCGAGAATTCAGAGACGATACCGGTTAAACAGCCACTTTTATCGAGCTCAATATCTGTAACGAGAACATTTACACCTCTATACCTCAGAGATGCATCATCACCGCATTCAGCCAGTTTTTTCTCTCGGCTATCGACGTTCTGAGCGCCGCTAATTTCAGGTGTAGCTGCTGCGCCACCTGCTGCTTCAAAAGCCATCTCATCTGCAACTGTTTTCATTTTCACTCCCTTCCAGAACTCCAGAGATAATATCGATCCCCTTTCTAGAACAAAACACCTCCTTAACCGCATCACCGAGGATAGAACACCTGCCCGGGATTGCATCAGACCATTCAATACAGGGAACTGATGAAAGGATGCCTAGTTCCGATCTTTTAGTGAAACTCGTTGCTAAAAAACTAAGCTTCAGCAATGCTGTTCACCATCGATACCGTTCTGTAGATGCCCCTAGTTTTCTCAAGGAGTGAGAGATGACGATGCAACCTGTTCGCCCAATCAGCGAAGCCTTCAAACAACTAGATGAGATGAATATTCCCGCTGATCAGCGGAAAAAAGCACATAAGTATCTGGAAGCCTATCAGCCAAGTATATGCTTGGATCTAGAGATCCCACCCGATTTCAGTAACCGCTCCACAACCTACTTTGGCGGAATGCCGTCATTGCCATCTATCGAAGACTGGCCAATTACACGTTACGGGAAACCCGCCGTATTCATCGCCCAACTTGATTGCA
The DNA here is from genome assembly GCA_947501565.1 of uncultured Marinobacterium sp. GTDB lineage: Bacteria > Pseudomonadota > Gammaproteobacteria > Pseudomonadales > Balneatricaceae > Pontibacterium. The sequence continues at coordinate 164,455 of CANMWJ010000008.1, read as the reverse complement.
AAGAGATCACCAACACCCTTCCGGGATACTATCCGGAAACAGGAATTATGTGCTTTTTCGTAGACCCACTTGTGTACGAAGGTGATGAGTTAGACCCGAAGATAGAATACGTAAAGTACTTTGATATTCCCTCAGACACACCACCGCTGGAGGCTCTACCTAATGGCTACGACACGACGGAGTCCTTTTTCTCCAAGGAGCTTAAGTTCGATAGCGGTCATATACGTAACTACCCAAGCGACTCCATAGAATTCAAAACCTTGCCGCGTATTGATGTATCACTAAAGCGTCACGACTCCCTACCCTGCTGGTATCACTGGACCGAAAATTTATCGGATAACGAAGATATAAACACCGATATTTTCAAGCGACTATTTGATGACCAAGAGGTAGCGACAGAACTTCCCTTAAACGAGCACGACGACCTATATTTCAATATTCTCCCGATTCCGGGAGCGGTAATTGATTATCCAGAATGGCGCAGAGAGGCTCGTCCACGAAAGTATTTTGACAGCTCAGACTATCCCTGGAGCCGTATGCACCTTTCAAGTTTACTTATCAACTTGATACCTCACTGCCCTTTCAGCTGCCGCAGACTTATAAACGTAGAACCGGTATTAGAAAAGTTTGACCTAACCGAAGATCACCAAAAATCCTATGTCCCACCATACTCTCCATTTAGCGGGCGTGCAGAACCGACATTCACTCCCATCTTTCTGAATCACCCTCTGTTAGACGAAATGAAACAATGGGCGTCGGAACAATCTGAAGAATTAGAGCAAAAATTGCTTCTGGCCATCGAATACGAACTACTAATCCAGGAAGCATTAACATGGCTGGCTCGGTACAGCGATAGCCCTTATGAAAACCTAACCAACATCGAGAAGCTTGAATTTAACCGCTGGTTTGCTGGGTGGATCAACGGTTACGCCGCGATGATGGATTCCCCTGAAGACTATTTACTACCCGCCGGTCAGGATTGGGAATCCATCGCAATGCGCAGCTTTGAAAACCCTCACTACAAGAGAGCGATTCCGATCCTATCGGAGATAGATAGGGCCGGTATACGTTCATTCTCTCCTCCAAGTATGTATTGCGCTTTGCATTCTGAAGAAACGGCAAAACAAATACCGCCAGAAGTCCGATCCTGGCTCAAGCACCGTGTCAAAGACAGTGCGCACAGAGTGCTAGGTGCACCTGAAAATGTGCAGTCCGCGATGGAAGACAATGCAGGAAAAATTCTTTTGTTCCAGCAAAGCTACGACGACCGATTAATGAATGAAGCAAAAGGTGAATGCAATCTACAGTATTGGATCTCGCCAGAAGACCTGAAGGCCAAACGCTTTGATCGGGTAAATATAACCGCAGAGTGCACCTGACTTTTAGGGTTAGATCTTCACCTCTCGAAACACTTCTTCTCGCCTTCCATTGACGCGCAAAAGGTCACTGATCCATTTCATGAGATAAGTCAGTGGCCTTTCAATTGCTGGATAATTTCTTTGCAGAACAAACCTACAAGCGCTAACAAAAAATCCCCCAATGCGGGAAATCACACCGGGGGTAAGCACCGCCAATCGACGGACCAGAAGGAATCGGCAGCACGCTAGATTTCAGTGTCCGTGCTGCCGAGGGTGGAACAGATTTGAGGGTTTACGTCAGCCCATAGAAACCTGGGAACAGCAGGATCGACGCCACCACCGCCACCTGCATCAGGATGAACGGCATTACACCCCGATAGATATCCACGGTTTTCACCTCGGGCGGTGCGACGCCTTTCAGATAGAACAGACTGAAGCCAAACGGCGGGGTCAGGAAGCTGGTCTGCAGGTTCATGGCGATCAGGATCGCGAACCACACCGGCGCGATACCTAAGGCGTCCGCCACCGGTGCCAGAATCGGCACGATGATGAAGCTGATCTCAACAAAGTCGATAAAGAATCCCAGTACCAGAATCGCCAGCATGGAGAGCAGCAGGAAGCCGGTTGCCCCGCCCGGCAGATCGGAGAGCACCTCTTCCACGATGTAGTCACCGCCGGTGTAGGTGAACGCCATGGAGAATGCAGTTGCACCCAGCAGGATGGCGAATACCATCGCGGTCACTTTTACGGTTTCAGTGGCGGAGTCGAACACCATCTTCCAGCTGAACTGCCGGTACATCGCCGCCAGTGCCAGCGCACCGATACCACCCAATGCGGAGGATTCAGTCGGTGTAGCGATACCGGCAAAGATGGAACCCAGTACGATCAGGATCAGCGCCAGCGGCGGGATGATCGCTTTCAGCGCTTTTGCGTACTGCTCGCGTTTGTTGTTTACGTCCTCATCCATCGGCAGCGCCGGTGCTGATTCAGGTTTCAGCCAGGTGTAGATCAGGATGTAGACGATATAGGCGCCAATCAGCACAAAACCCGGTCCGACCGCCGCCTGAAACAGGTCACCTACCGGAATACCCAGCACGTCACCCAGAATGATCAGGATGATCGACGGCGGGATAATCTGCCCCAGGGTACCGGACGCACAGATGGTGCCGCAGGCGAGGGATTTGTCGTATTTGTACTTGAGCATTACCGGCAGCGAGATCAGGCCCATTGCAACCACAGACGCCCCTACTACACCGGTAGACGCCGCCAGCAGCGCGCCGACCAGGACGGTGGAGATCGCCAGACCACCACGTACACCGCCAAACAGCTTACCCATGGACTCCAGCAGCTGTTCTGCCAGACGGGTTTTCTGCAACACGATGCCCATAAACACAAACAGCGGCACGGCCATCAGCACCGTGTTTTCCATAATGCTCTGGATACGGAACGGCATGAAGGCGAACATCTCCGGGCCTTCCGCCAGCACGCCAAACAGCAGCGCCACGCCGCCAAAGGTAAAAGCCACCGGGAAGCCAAACAGCAACATCCCCAGTGCCACAAAAAACATCACTATACCGATCATGGGAAACTCCTCAGTGCGACGGCGGCTGGTAGTGGGCCACCGGATGACGACCGCACAGGGTGTTGATGGAGCGCAGCATCAGCCCGATTCCGCTGATGGCGATCGCAAAGAAGGTAAAGGGGATCACCGCTTTAATGATCCAGCGGTGCGACAGACCACCCGGATCGCCGGAGGTCTCGCCCAGCTCAAAGGCTTCGGCGGCAAAACCGACGCCGTACCAGGCCACCAGCACAACAAACGGCAGCAACAACAGCAGCGAACCGAGCAGATCGATCCAGGCTTTTGTGTTGCCGGAGAGGCGTTCGTAGATCAGATCAACACGCACATGGCCGCCGGTCTGCAGGGTGTAAGGCACACCGAGCATGAACATGGCCGCAAACAGGTGCCACTCCAGCTCCTGCATGCCGATGGATACATCGTTAAACAGATAACGCATGATCACGTCGTAGAAGACGTTAAACAGCATCAGCACAAATAACAGGGCAGCGATCTTCCCCAGCAGGTTGGAGAAGGCAGCGATCGCCCGTTCCAGACGAAGCAGAAACATAACAGTGCCTCAAAATCAGAGAGTTTCGCGGTTGAGCAACCGCTAACGGAAGCAGAGTGGCAGCGGCGCTGCTTCCACCCTGCCCCGGAGAGAGGAGAGAGTTACTTAGCCGACATGCTGTTCAGATAGGCTTTGTCGGAAATTTCGGTCCATTGACGCGCGGTTTTGATGTAGGCGGCCTGAGAGTCCAGGATCTCTTTTGCCAACGGATCTGCGGCGGCTTTCTCTGCCAGCAGTGTGGTGTTGGCTTGTTTCATCGCGCTGATCACGTCAGCCGGGAAGGATTTCACCTGGATGTTCGGGAAGTCTTTCTTCATCTGTGCCCAGTTTTCACCGGAGGCGTGATAGGCATGGATGTACATGTCGTACGCTGCGGTACGCATCGCTACACGCAGGATCTCCTGCAGGTCTTTTGGCAGCTTCTTCCAGGTGCGCTGATTGACCAGGAACTGCAGCTCACTGGCAGGCTCATGCCAGCCGGTGTAGTAGTACGGCGCGATCTTGTGGAAACCCATGCGCAGGTCGAGGGATGGTCCCACCCACTCCAGCGCATCGATGGTGCGACGTTCCAGCGCGGTATACAACTCACCCGCCGGGATGTTGGTTGGTTTTGCGCCCAGTTTCGCCAGTACTTCACCGGCGAACCCTGGAATACGCATCTTCAGGCCCTGCAGGTCTTCTACCGAATTGATCTCTTTCTTGAACCAACCACCCATCTGGTTGCCGCTGTTACCACCCGGGAAGCTGAGCAGGTTGTACTTGCTGTACACCTTCTCCATCAGCTCCATACCGCCACCGTAGTAGAACCAACCGTACTGCTCCGGCGCTGTCATGCCGAACGGCATAGTGGTGAAGTACAGGGTGTTCGGCACCTTGCCCTTCCAGTAGTAAGACGCGGAGTGGCCCATGTCGTACTGACCGGAACGCACCATATCGAAGATACCGAACGGCGCTTTGTGTTTGTTCTTGGAATCGATGGTGATCTTCAGACGACCGTTGGACATGGTCTCGGCCATCTCGGCCATCTTACGCGGTGCATCGCCGAAGATCGGGAAGTTGCTTGGCCATGTTTCCGCCATCTTCAGGCGATAGACTTTATCCGCTGCGTGCGCCGGTGCTGCCAACGCGGCAACACAGGCCGCCGCAGCGATCAGTTTTTTGGTGAAGTTGAGTTTTAGCATTATTTTTATATTCCTCGGTTTGGACTCAAAACTTGAGAGCGAGCTTGACCGGTTCAGGATGCCTAATCGGTTTCTGAGCAAACATTCGGAATACTGCGCAGCTGCGCGATAAAAACTACGTAGATGGCTGCGTAAAAGTGCGGAATGCGCCTAAGTAAAACTACGCAGAGAGAGTTTTTGAACGCAGATGGAACTCTGCGGTAGCGGCTGCGTCACAATGGATTGATCAATCAATAACCATTGGATTTATAAACACTTTTTATCCGGGACTTTTGTTTTGCGAAATCCGGTCCAGTACGGTTTAATGCTTGCCCCGCGCGGTTGAGCAGATCCGGCGGACATCCACACACCAGTAAGGGTAGATCTATGAACGACGCCAGCTTCCAGCTGAAAGGTAGCGCGGTCAGCATTGTTGTTATCGAGTTGTATCAGTTCTCTGTTGATAGCTTTGCCGAGCAGTTGGGCCAGAAAGTGCGTCAGGCGCCGCAGTTTTTCCAGCAGTCACCGGTGGTGATCAGCCTGGAGAAGCTGACCGAAGATCAGCCGGTCGATTTCACCGCCCTACTGGATATCTGCCGCGAGTTTCATCTGCAGCCGATGGCGCTGCGTGCTGTACCCGAACATCTGGTCGCCGCCGCACGCGAAACCCATCTGGCGCTGATTCCGGCAACCCAGCGCAACGATACCGAACTGGAAACGCCGCAGGCGGAACCAGCCTCCTCTGACACGCAACCCGAAGTGGTGGTGAAGAAGATCGTTGAAGAACGTCTGGTGCGTCGCCCGACCAAGGTGATCACCCGCCCGGTACGTTCCGGTCAGCAGGTGTACTCTGACGGTGATCTGGTGGTAATGGCGCAGGTGAGCGCCGGGGCCGAGGTACTGGCCGACGGCGATATCCATATCTACGGCACCTTGCGCGGTCGCGCGCTGGCCGGTGTGCAGGGTGACACAAATGCAAAGATCTTCTGCCAGAATCTCTCGGCAGAGCTGATCGCCATCGCCGGCAACTTTATTCTGAGCGACTCTTTGCAGGAAAAATGCTGGCAGGACGCGGCGTATATCAGCCTCGAAGAGGACAGCTTGCAAGTACAACCGCTTTCATAAATACTCGCCGCTAACAAACGTTTGCTTTAAACAAGCAGGAGAAGACATTGGCCAAGATTATTGTCGTGACATCCGGGAAAGGTGGTGTCGGAAAAACTACTACCAGTGCAGCCATGGGAACCGGGCTGGCGCTGCAGGGCTTTAAAACCGTAGTCATCGACTTTGATGTGGGCTTGCGTAACCTGGACCTGATCATGGGTTGCGAACGCCGTGTGGTGTATGACTTCGTCAACGTAATCAAACAGGAAGCCAACCTGAATCAGGCGCTGATTAAGGACAAACGTACCGAGAATCTGTACGTGCTGCCTGCGTCCCAAACCCGCGACAAAGACGCGCTGACCCAGGAAGGCGTGGAAGCGGTACTGAACGAGCTGTCTGAAACCTTCGATTACATCATCTGCGACTCCCCGGCCGGTATCGAAAAAGGCGCACAGATGGCGCTCTACTTCGCCGATGTCGCGATCGTGACCACCAACCCGGAAGTCTCCTCCGTACGTGACTCCGACCGTATTCTGGGCATCCTGCAGAGCAAATCCCGCCGCGCCGAACGTGGCGAAGTGGTGGAAGAGCACCTGCTGCTGACCCGCTATAACCCATCCCGCGTGGAAGCGGGCGAGATGCTGAGCGTGGCCGACGTGGAAGATATTCTGGCGATCCCGCTGCTGGGTGTGATCCCTGAATCCGAAGCGGTACTGAAAGCCTCCAACGCCGGTGTACCGGTGATTCTGGATGCTGAATCCGACGCCGGTCAGGCCTACGACGACGCCGTACAGCGTCTGCTGGGTAAAGAGCTGGAACACCGCTTCCTGCAAGTGCCGAAGAAAGGCTTCTTCCAGCGGATTCTGGGAGGCCGTTAATGAGTTTCTTCGACTACTTCCGAAGCAATAAGAAACCGACTTCAGCGGAACTGGCGAAGGAACGTCTGCAGATCATCGTTGCCCACGAACGCGGCAAACGAAACAACCCGGATTACCTGCCGCAGATGCAGCAGGAGATCATCGAGGTGATAAAGAAATACGTATCGATCGACCAGGATCAGGTCAGCGTCCAGCTCGACAGCAACGACGACTGCTCCGTACTGGAAGTGAACGTTACCCTGCCGGATTGATGTTTTTGCGCGGTTGTCAGGCATCGCTACGCGATGGCTGACCTACGGCCGTAGGTTGGCCATTGCACCGCAATGCCCAACGGAACAAACGTAAAAAGGGGACAGATTTATTTTAAAAATAGATCTGTCCCCTTTTTGTTTGTGTTGGGAGTCGCTTCGCTCGTCGCCAACCTACCTGTCCCAATAACACCGTACCGTACTTCCCACGACACATTTAACTTGTTCTCGCCTCTCCCTTTGGATATATAGGTTAATAATTGACCTGTCTAAAGGAGATAGATATGTCGTACCTGCCGCGCACGCTCGTTCTCAGCTTCGCTTTTATGCTCTTAGTCCCATTCTCGGCTAATGCACAATCTCCGCCTGCTGATGCAGTGCCTCGTGATGCAATCCGGTCTATACAACTTCCAACCGGCATCGATTTAGGTGGTAGTGGTCGTCCAACCCTAGTGCCGCGAACCATTTTGGGCTCTGGAGGAGAAACTCACCTGCCCGGCTCCAATCCAATTCCTGAAAACGATCCTCCCGGAACTACTGTCGGTCCGATAACCGGGGTACCGACCTCACTACCTGGACCCAATCCAGTTCCACAACCCGACCCGATTCCCGATGACGGAGACCCCAATCGTCACTACTCCTCTGTACTGGAGATCAACGGCAGCGGACTAACCCTTGAAGAACGCACTAGGCTCAGCTTTTACGTCTTTACCGAACTCAACCGCAGGGTGGTATTTACGCCATGAACTCACCCGTGAATCCATCCGCAACACCGACGATCACACCGGATCAGGAAAGTGCGTCACAAAAGAAAAAATCGCCGCTGAATTTCCTCGGTATCTTTGAGATCGAACGTCGCTCCGACATCCTCGCGTTCGTCGCACTGCTGATCTCGCTGAGCAGCATCACCGCACAAGGGATCAATATGATCAAAGGCCCTCAGGTGGAGATGCAGCCGATCGATCAAGTACTGCTGACATCGGAAACCTACAACTTCGGAAGCGAAGAGCGAGAGGTGCTGACACTGATCGGGAAGATGGTCTACCTCAACCACGGAAGCCCCGGTTACGACGATATTCTGAAAACGGAGTCGGTTGAGGTGACGGTGAGTGGTCAGCCGCCGTTTACTCTGCACGCACAGGAGTACGTAAAAACCTCAAAACAGGCGGACGGTTCGCTGAAGGTTGAGGTCGAATCGGACGCGATCCCCGCAAGAATTAAATCAGGCGATGTGCTCTACCACGAAACCTATTTCCAACCGCGGGTGGAGGACAACAGTAATAAGAACTACGTTGCGCTGAACGATTTCATCCGCAATGGGATGGCTGGAGAAACGGTCGCGTTCACCTTTACCGCCACCACCGTGAAGGGAGAGACGTTTAAACAGAGCTGCCAGCTCGTTGCCAAGCGGTTCGCGCTACACTTGATCGGATCAGGGCTACCACGTCCGTGGACTACACAGGATTGTGTAAAATCTGACAAATAGGTAGCCCAGATGTCAGGCATCGCTGCGTGATGGATGACCTACGTGTGGTACTCGGCCTGTAGGTTGGCCATTGCGCAGCAATGCCCAACTAATTAAGGGTAATTATGGGGACAGATTTATTTTAAAAATAGATCTGTCCCCTTTTTGATATACGCAGAACCACCCTTTAACCACCCGCCTTCTTTGCCACATGATTGCTCACATACTCCGTGGGCGATACCCCAGTCCAATGCCGGAATGCCCGTGTAAACGACCGCGGTTCGCTGAACCCCAACAACCGAGCGATCTCTGATACCGGCAGGTTCTGGGCGAGCAGCTTTTCGATCGCCAGGTCACGTCGGATTTGGTCCTTGATCCGGGGATAGGATGTGCCTTCGTTCTTAAGCTTGCGTCTTAGCGTCTGCGAGCTGACGTTAAAACCTGCGGCAATCTGCTCAAACGACGGGCACTGCAGCACCTCCCCCTCCTGCAGCAACAGCTGCGTACGGATCAAACCCCGGTAGGACTGATCCTCGCCGGGGATGGTGATCAGGTCCGCTGGAGAGTGTTTCAGAAAACGCGACAGGTCCCTTTGCGTACGCACTGGCGGCAGCGACAGAAACTCCGCGTTAAAACTCAGCGACAGCTGCTGCCGATTGAACTGATGGCGGCAGGGAAACATATATTTCAGTTCGCGGTGATACGCGGGTTTGCTGTAGGTAAAGCTGGCCCTGTCCAGCGGGATTTTGCGTCCGACGATCCAGCTGGCGAAGCGGTGCCAGATCACCATCCAGAACTCGCGGTAGAAATGATCCGGGTCCAGTTCGGGTCGGGTGAAGTCGATCTCCAGCACTACGGTGTCTTTCTGGCGTACCAGATCCATCTGGATGTCGTCGGTAAAGAGGTTGTAGAAAGCGATCCCCTGGCGCAGGACCGCTTCCAGTGAGTCGTAGTGCATCACATGGCGCGCCATAAACGCGAACGCCCCCGCCTTACAGGGGGTTTCGGTGCAGCCCATAAACTCATCGCCCAACTCGGACCAGACGGTCTGGACCAGCCGGGTCATCTGATCGCCGTGTATACGCGATTCAGACTGACTGAGTTTCTCAGGTGCGACGCCGATCTCATCCAGCAACGGCCCTACCGGAATCTTCTTACGTTCAGCGCAGTTAACCGCCGCCCGCACATAGTGAATATCGACCGTTGCCATACGAAACCCATGCTTTGTTATACGTTAGTCTGACGCGTATTCACCCACATCACGCCCTAAACGCATTATGTAATATTTTGTGATCCATGTCGTAACTTTGTGACATTTATTGACACCTCCCGATCCGCCATAGTTAACCATCGTTTTGCATTAGACGATCCTCTGCACCCCTTACGAGTGCGGGGGATCAGACCGAACAACAATCCACTTTCAGGATCGGGCACTCCCGGCTCCCACAAAATAAGAGAGACACGTAATGGATCTGACGTTAACCGAAGATCAGGCGATGATTCAGGACATGGCCCGCAAGTTTGCTCAGACTGAGCTGGCACCCGTTGCGGAAAAGCTGGACCAGGAAGGCGACCGCGAGCTGTTCCTGTCCAATCTGAAACAGTTGGCTGAGCTGGGCTTTATGGGCCTGAACGTATCCGATCAGTACGGCGGTGCCGAAGCCGGAACCGTTGCCTTCAGCCTGGCGATTACTGAAGTGGCAAAAGCTTGCGCTTCTACCGCTGTGACTATGTCTGTAACCAACATGGTAGCTGAAGTAATTCAGGTAGTTGCCTCTGATGCACAGAAAGAGAAATACCTGCCGAAACTGTGCAGCGGTGAATACCCGGCTGGCGGTTTCTGCCTGACCGAAACCACTGCGGGTTCTGATCCATCCAACATGAAAACCACTGCAGAGCTGGACGGCGATGAGTGGGTACTGAACGGTGCCAAACAGTTCATCACCAGCGCAGAGTTTGCTGGCGTCTTCGTTGTATGGGCGGTGACCGATAAGAGCGCACCTCGCGGCAAAGGCATCTCCTGCTTCCTGGTTGAGAACGGCACGCCGGGCCTGACCGTCTCCAAAGCGGAGAAGAAGATGGGTCAGCACGCTTCCGCGACCAACGAAGTACTGTTCGAAAACTGCCGCATCCCTAAAGACGCTCTGATGGGTGAGCTGAACCAGGGCTTTAAGGTTGCAGTAAGCGAACTGGCCGGTGGCCGTATCGGTATCGGTTCCCTGGCACTGGGTGTGGGTCTGGCAGCGATGGAATACGCACGCACCTACATCACCGAACGTCAGCAGTTCGGTAAGCCACTGTCTAACTTCCAGGGCCTGCAGTGGATGCTGGCTGACGGTTTCACTGATCTGGAAGCTGCCCGTCTGCTGCTGATGAATGCAGCCGACAAGAAAGCCAAAGGTCTGCCGTTCTCCAAAGAGGCGTCCATGGCGAAGCTGTTTGCATCCGAAAAAGCGAACAACGCCTGCTACACCGCACTGCAGATGATGGGCGGTTATGGTTATATCAAGGAGTTCCCGCTGGAGCGTTACACCCGTGATGTACGTATCACCTCCATCTACGAGGGTACCAGCGAGATCCAGCGCGTGATCATCGCCCGCGAACTGCTGCGCGAGATCGCTTAAGAAAGCACTATCAGAATTTGGCATCAGGGTAGCAACAACACCCCTACCCTGATCAGCCGCAACGAATTAAGAGGACAAACAATGGATATCAATAACAAAGTTGTAATCGTTACCGGTGGTGCTTCAGGTCTGGGCCTGGTTACCTGTCAGCAGATGGCTAAACAGGGTGCCAAAATCGCAGCATTCGACCTGAACGAAGAAGCGGGTCAGGCACTGGTTGACGAGCTGAACGGTCAGGCGATCTTCGTCAAAGTTGACGTAACCAGCGCTGAATCTGTTCAGGCGGGTATCGACGCGGCAATGGAAGCATTCGGCCAGATCGATGTCTGCATCAACTGCGCAGGTATCGCTCCAGGCGGCAAAACTGTTGGCCGCAACGGCGCACTGGCGCTGGAGAAATTCGCTCAGGTCATCAACATCAACCTGATCGGTACCTTCAACGTACTGCGTCTGGCAGCTGAGCAGATGGCTAAGAACGAGCCAGGCGAAGACGGCCAGCGCGGCGTAATCATCAACACCTCCTCTATCGCAGCATTCGACGGCCAGATGGGCCAGTCCGCTTACGCAGCAAGTAAAGCGGGCGTTGTCGGCATGACCCTGCCGATCGCACGTGACCTGGCAAAACTGGGCATCCGCGTAATGACCATCGCTCCGGGCATCTTCGACACCCCGATGATGAAAGGCATGTCTGACGAAGTACGTGAGCCGCTGATCGAGATGGTTCAGAACCCGAAACGTTTCGGTGAGCCTGAAGAGTTTGCAGCTCTGGCAGCGCACATCGTCGAAAACAGCTACCTCAACGGCGAAGTGATCCGTCTCGACGGCGCACTGCGCATGGAGCCACGCTAAGAAACCTACGAACAAGCCCGAGCGGCTTGTTCGTCGTTTTAAGCGTCTCCCCACCGACCGGGAAGGAACAGCGAGGATAGTTTTTCCCGGTTCGGTTCGATACCTCGCCATATAAAAGAAATAATAAGCTCAATACGGGACACAACGATGCAAAAAGTGAACTATGAGGATCTGATCAAAGATTTCTCCCCTTCGATGATTGAGGACCAGTTTGTTGGCAGCTTGGAAGATGGCATTAACGTTTGCGTAGAGATCTGCGACCGTTACGCAGAGACCGACAAAATCGCACTGCGTTACAAGCGAATCGACGGCACCGACGGCGAAATGAGCTTTAAAGAGCTGCAAACCCGCTCTGCACAGTTTGCCAACTACCTGCAGTCCGTTGGTGTCAGCAAAGGCGACCGCGTTGCCTGCCTGCTGCCACGTACTCCTGAACTGATGATCACCGTACTGGGTACCCTGCGTGCCGGTGCTGTTTATCAGCCTCTGTTCACCGCATTTGGTTCCGGCGCGATCGAATACCGTCTTAACCAGGCGAAAACCAAACTGATCGTGACCAACTCCGAGCAGTGGCCAAAACTGAACGACGTTAAAGGCCTGCCAAAAACCCTGCTGGTACAGGATGCAGAAGGCACCTACGCTGATGCTGCCGACGCCCTGTTCAGCGCGGCTCAGGATGGTCAGCCGGAGACTTTCGAACCTGTCCTGATCAAGCGTAACGATCCGTTCCTGCAGATGTTCACCTCCGGTACTACCGGCAAATCCAAAGGTGTTACCGTTCCTGCGAAAGGTCTGATCTCCTTCTGGACCTACATGACCTACGCGATCGGTCTGGAAGAAAATGACACCTACTGGAACGTTGCCGATCCAGGCTGGGCATACGGCCTTTACTACGCAGTAGTTGGCCCGCTGCTGCTGGGTTGTACTACCCACTTCAATGAGCACGGCTTCACTGCAGACGACACCTTCCAGTTCATGCAGGACTACAAGATCACCAACCTGGCGGCGGCACCAACCGCTTACCGTCTGTTGATGGCTAACGAAGATATGCGCGCTGATTACGACATCAACCTGCGTGTTGCCAGCAGTGCTGGTGAGCCGCTGAACCCAGAAGTTATCACCTGGGTTAAGCGCATCTTCGACTGCCCGGTTAAAGACCAGTACGGCCAGACCGAAACCGGTATGACCGCGGCGAACTTCCACGCACTGGAGCATGAAGAGCGCACCGCGTGCATGGGCTTCCCACTGCCGGGTTACCGTCTGGTAGCACTGGACTCTGACCTGAACGAAGTAGGTCCGGGCGAAACTGGCGAGCTGGCGATCGACGTTGACGCGTCTCCACAGTTCTTCTTCCAGGGTTACACCTGGGGCGAGAAAAACCCGTTCAAAGGTAAGTACTACCTGACCGGCGATATCGTAATCTCCAACGGTGACGGCTCCCACTCCTACACCGGTCGTGACGACGACATCATCGCATCCGCTGGTTACCGTATCGGCCCTGCAGACGTGGAAAGCACCCTGCTGGAGCACGACGCGGTTATTGAGAGCGCGGTAGTTGGTAAGCCAGACGAGAAACGCGGCAGCATCGTAAAAGCGTACGTTGTGATCAAGCCGGAATTCACTGCCGGTGATGAGCTGACCGAAGAACTGCAGCAGTTCGTACGTAAGCGCCTGTCCACGCACTCCTTCCCACGTGAGATCGAGTTTGTTGACGTACTGCCGAAAACTCCAAGCGGCAAGCTGCAGCGCTTCCTGCTGCGCCAGCGCGCGGAAGAGGAAGTAGCTGCGCTGTAAGATTTGAAGTAGCCATCTCTTCAAAACGAAAAAGCCTTGGTGAAAACCAAGGCTTTTTTATTTCTGGGCTGGGGAAATGTTGGGAGTCGCTTCGCTCGTCGCCAACCTACCCGTCCAATAACCACCGGAGCATCTAGTGCAGGCTGGCCATCGCGCAGCGATGCCCAACAGATTCAACGTAGCCCCGATTACTCCGGCGTATACTCCCGTGCGATCTCCCTTAGCTCATCCAGCGCAGCCCGCGCATCAACACCACGATCACTTACAGATTCGATCCACGCCTCATCCATATCCGCTGCGATCCGTGCGAACTCCTTGGCAATCGGAGCGTCATTTGTCACTTCGCTAATTGAGACGCCATTGTCCCGCGCAGACTGATACCCCTCGGTATCCCCCTTCGCCCAGGCGCGTCCCGCCATGGCGGAGAGTTTTTCACCAGAGACACTGAGGATCGCCGCGCGGTCTTTATCGCTCAAGGAATCGAGGAAGTCGGGGTTGAGGAACATGCTGAAGCTGCCCAGATACATACCGCCGGGCAAAGCGGTGACGTGTTTCGCCACTTCATTCAGGCGCAGGGTTTTCTGTTCCGACATAGGGATAAACACACCGTCAATCACACCCTGCTGCATCATCTCGTACACTTTGGTGGCCGGTGCGCCAACGCTGGTCACGCCCATACGTTTGCCCAGCTCTCCTTGCACACCACCACCGATACGAATCTTTTTACCTTTGAGATCGGCCAGCGAGTTGATCGGCTTGGCCATATGAATTTGGCCGGGGCCATGGGTGAAGAGCGCGGCCAGTACCAGTCCATCATGCTCCTGCGCACCCTTCAGGTATTTCTGGTGTACCCGCCAGTGAGCCACTGATGCCGCTTCGGCTCCCACGCCCAGTAATGGCTGCTCAACGATGGAGGTCAGCTTGAAGCGGCCCGGCACATAACCGTGGTAGCTCCAGCTGGCATCCACCACGCCGTCTTCCACCAGCTCAAACATGGTTTTCGGATGGCCGAGGCCATATTCGACTTTGACCTTCACCCGTCCTTCTGTGGCCTGCTCCACCCATTTGGACCAGGTGGGCCAGACCACGCTGTTCTGCGGGTGCGAGGGTGGCACCCAGCTGGCCACGCGTAAAATGGTTTCGGCAGACGCTGAGGCTGATATTGCCAGCGCCAGCGCGCCTCCAAGGAGGGCCTTTCCTACTATTCCAGAGCTCATGCTATTTTACCTGTAGTTATTCTTATTTGAGGTATAAACGATGACCGGGCAATCACATGCCCAAACGTTATCTCTTAACTATATCAACCCGTTCAATTTCGCCAAGCAGATCGGCAAGAAAAAAGATGAAAAATCACGTATTTTTCAGATATGAGAGGAACATCAGAGAGCACGCCCGGCTCCGGTATCTGATGTTCCTGATTTGATGAGCCTGATTTTATGTCTCAGGGAAGGCTCCGTTATACACGACAAGATCAGTCGCGGTTGGTCATCACATCGGCAAGGTTAAACATCGGCTCCTTCAACATCTCTTTGAGTTCGTCAGATGCACCAACGTTATCCAGCGCTCTGTCCATACATGCTAGCCACTGATCACGCTCTTTTGCCCCAATGGCGTAACCTGCGTGGGGTTTGGAGAGGCAGATGGTGCCGTATTGCTCCAGATAGAGCTGCGGGCCACCCAACCAGCCGCTGAGAAACTTAAAGAGTTTATCCGCCACTTCGCTGAGGTCCTTCTGGTGCATATTGCGGATGGTCGCTGCTTCCGGTGCAGCATGCATCACCTGATAGAGTTCTTCCGCCAGCTGGCGTACGCCGGACTCACCGCCCAGCAGTTCATAGGGAGTTTGCATAGTTATTCACTCGTAACGGTCGCCGTCTTCGGACAACGACGACAGGCTTGCCAGACACAGATCAGTGCGATGCCACCCAGCGATGCAAAACCGATCACCACCGGCAGCACGGTGCCGTTAAACTCCTGCGCCACCAGCGTACCCAGTGCCACAGCGATAAAGGTGGAGACCGCGCCCACCATTGAGGAGGCGATACCGGCGATATGCCCAAACGGTTCCATCGCCATAGCATTAAGGTTGCCGAACAGCAAACCGACGCAGAACAAGGTGAGCAGCAGATAGGCCATCCACAACCACAGCGGCGGTACGCCCTCCTGGCCGATAAACAGCGGTAACGCTAACGTAGACAGCACAGTGATCGCGCTGGTAGCAAACAGCGCCAGTGTGCGCATACCGAAGCGCATCACCAGTTTGGCGTTGCTGAAGGAGGCGCTACCGATACTGATCGCCAGCACCGCAAAGTAAACCGGGAAGATCGCTCCCAGGCCGTAGACGCCCTGCAGCACCTGCTGTATCGAGCTGAGAAAACCGATAAACGCCCCGAATACAAAACCCAGCGCCACCATATAGAAAAGCGCCGCACGCTGGCCGCCGATCTCGCGCAGGTTTTCACGGATACGCGGCAAGGCGATCGGGATGCGTTTCTCCGGCGGCAGGGTTTCATGCTGACGCAGGCCAAACCAAGCAACAGAGATCAACGCCAGTACCAGCAGCATGCCGAAAATCTCGCGCCATCCGGCAACCAGCAGCACCCCCTGCCCCAGTAACGGCGCCACCACCGGACAGAGGATAAAGATCGTCATGATTAGCGACATCACCCGCGCCATCTCTTTGCCTTTGTATTGGTCGCGTACGATCGCCACGGTGACAATACGTGGCCCGGCCGCGCCCAGTCCCTGCAGAAAGCGCCCGATCAACATGGTGGTCAGATCCTGAGCCAGTAGCGAACACAAGGTCCCGGCGATAAACAGACTGAATCCCAGATAGACGGTACGTTTACATCCCCAGGCATCGGCCAGCAGGCCGTAGATCAGCTGCCCCATCGCTACCCCCAGAAACACCACCGAGATCACCAGCTGGATATCGTTGGCCTCGACCACACCCAGGGCGTCGCGCATCTGGTCCAGCGCGGGTAACATCGCATCGATGGAGAGCGCCACCAGGCACATGATCAGCGCCATCAGGGCGACAAATTCGCCGAATCCGGCGCGCGGGGTGTAGGGATCGGACATCGGCTTTCTCTGTGTCATAAAGTTGGGGGCAGTATCTCGGGGCCGTGTAGAAACTGTTGCGACTTGGCTATAGGGCGTTAAAAAGTCACTTAAAATGCTCACTTACAACAGTAAGCTGCGCTTTTTCGTGACTTTTTGCCTTCTCTAGCCTGCGCTCACGACGTTTTTACACGGCCCCATCTTAGCCCCCTTTCGCGTTCAGGATTCACGAACACTGTGTTGCCAAAATTGACTTCAGGTTGTCCTTGAGTTGTCGTGCCTGCCCTTCACCCAATGCACTGAGCGCGTCGGCTTCGTGGCATTTGGCGATATTAAGCAGCTTATCGGCAAGTGCGGCACCCGCTTCGGTCAGCTGCAGGCTGTCGCTGTCGACTCTTTCCAACAGGCCACGATCCTGCATCCAACCTGCGGTCTGACGCAGCGCCACTTCCGGCTGCATAACCTGCGGTGCGAGCGTGGCAACGTCTTTAGGTCCGTCGCTCAGCATCGCCAGCACGCGCCACTCTTCCGGATTAACGCCACCTTCGGCCTGCAGTTTCGGATACAGCTCGGCGCTGAAACGGTTGTAGGTTTCACGCAGCAGGTAGAGCAGGTAATCACCAACGAACTCACCGGTTTCAGCATCTCCCGGTTTAGCCGCTACCGGATGCTGGCTGGACACCGCGTAGCTGCCGCGGGCAAACACCAGCGGCAGGCTGGCATCGTTGTAACGGTACGCTTTCACCTCGCCCACCAGGATCAGGTGGTCGCCACCTTCATATACGGCCCAGGTTTTACACTCGAACTGCGCCGCGTAGTTATCCAGCACCGGGCTACCGCCCAAGCCTGCGCTATAAGGCACGTCTTTAAACTTGTCTTCACCACGGCTGGCGAAACGGTTGGAGGTATCCACCTGATCGCGGCCCAGCACGTTCACGGCAAAATACTCACCTTTCTCGAACGCATCCAGGCTGTAGGCGCCTTTGTCGATGCTCCAAAGCACCAGTGCAGGCTCGATGGAAACGGAGTTAAAGCTGCTGGCGGTGACACCAATAGGTTCACCCTCTTTGTCCAGCGTGGTAATAACGGTTACGCCGGTTGGAAACTGCGATAAAGCGCGGCGAAAATCACGTGGGTCGAATGCGGTATCACTCATATTAACCACCTATTGTTATCGGTTGTGTTGTGGTTGCTTAGCGGCCCAGCTTTTCAGCTGTCTGGCCCCCAATCCCAAAATGTTTTTTTGGAATTTCGTTGATCAGTACGCGGACGTTACCTTCGGGTGCGTCCAGCGATTCCATAATGGCGTCGGTCACCTTGCGGATCAGGACTTCCTTCTGCGCCTCGGTGCGCCCTTCCATCATGTTGATTTGTGCGATTGGCATAATCGGGTTCCTCTGTTCTGCTCCAGAATATTGAGGGTATCTAGAGAGCATTGCGCCGGGGCTTAACGCCCCAGCTTCTCCGCAGTCTGTCCGCCGATCCCGAACTCAGACTTCGGGATCTCGTTGATCAGGACAGTGACGTTCTGCTCCGGCGCAGAAACCGCGTCCATCACCGCGTCGGTAACTTTGCGGATCATCGACTCTTTCTGCTGGTCGGTGCGCCCGGCCATCATGTTGACCTGTACGATTGGCATCGCGGGACCTCCGGCTTACACAAACTTGCCGGAGACGGTGCCCAGATCTTGGTAGCGCACGCAGAAGCTGTCACCCTTGTTTACTTGCACAGCTGCGGTGATCGCACCGATCATCACAAAGGAACCGGCTGGCAGCTCTTCACCGCGCTCGCCCAACATGTTCGCCAGCATCGCTACGGACGCCGCCGGATGCCCCAGCACTGCTGCACCGGCACCTACCTCTACGACTTCGCCGTTAATCTCCATCACCACACCCAGGTTTTTCAGGTCCAGATCCGAGACATCAGCCATACGGCCACCGGTGATAAAACGGGTGGAGGAGGAGTTGTCAGCGATCACGCTTTTCAGGTCGAATTTGAAATCCTTGTAGCGGGAGTCGATCACCTCGATCGCTGGCATCACAAAGTCGGTGGCACGCAGCACATCACCAATGTGTACACCCGGTCCTTTCAGCGGGGCTTTAGTGACAAAGGCCAGCTCCGCTTCGATCTTCGGGTGGATCAGCTCATCGTGTTTGATCTCGCCACCTTCCGGCACGGAGAAGTAGTCCGCCAGGAATCCGTAGCACGGGTGCTCAACGCCCATCTGGGACATCTTCGCCCAGGAGGTCAGGCCCATCTTCATGCCAACGATTTTGTTGCCACGCGCTTCTTTGCGACGACGGATCTCCCACTGAATGTCGAAGGCGTCTTCGTAGGTCATCTGCGGGAAGTCGTCGGTGATCTTGGTGACTTCGTAGGCTTCCAGTTCAGCGTTTTCCAGATGGATCGCCAGTTCTTCGATTTGTGCTTTGGTTAAGTTACCCATCAGAAATGCCCTTAAACGTTGTTAGTCTGGTTAGCGCGTTGCTGCGCCATAGTCAGCGCCAGGTCTTCAATCATGTCTTCCTGTCCGCCGACGGTACCGCGACGGCCCAGCTCTACCAGCAGGTCACGCGCCTGGATGCCGTATTTGGCTTCGGCGCGTTTGGCGAACAGCAGGAAGGAGGAGTAAACCCCGGCGTAACCCAGCGTCAGTGCGTCACGGTCGACACGGATCGGCTGATCCATCATCGGTACGACACGGTCTTCCGCTACATCCATGATCTTGTACAGATCGATACCGTGGTCCGCCTGCATGCGATCCAGTACCGCCACAAAGACTTCCAGTGGCGTGTTACCCGCACCAGCACCCAGACCGGCAACGGAGCCGTCGACACGCACTGCACCGGCGTCAACTGCTGCCAGCGAGTTGGCAATCGCCATGCCCATGTTGTGGTGACCGTGGAAACCGATCTCGGTATTTGGATTCAGCTCCGCACGCAGCAAAGCGATCTTTTCGGTCACCTCATCTGGCAGCATGTAACCGGCGGAGTCGGTGCAGTAGATGCAGTTGGCGCCATAGGACTCCATCAACTTGGCTTGCTCCAGAATCTTCTCGGGAGACGCCATATGCGCCATCATCAGGAAACCTACGGTGTCCATCTCCAGCTTGGCGGCGAGGCCGATGTGCTGTTCGGAGACGTCCGCTTCGGTGCAGTGGGTCGCTACGCGGATGGTGCTGACACCCAGGTCTTTCGCCATGCGCAAATGATCAACGGTACCAATCCCCGGCAGCAGCAGCGCGGAGACCTTGGCGTTTTTCATCTTAGGGATGACCGCCCCCAGGTACTCCTCGTCGGAATGCGCCGGGAAACCGTAGTTCACGGAGGTGCCGCCCAGACCGTCACCGTGGGTCACTTCGATCAGTGGCATACCCGCGTCGTCCAGCCCGGTGGCGATATCCACCATCTGTTCCAGCGAGATCTGGTGGCGTTTGGCGTGCATGCCGTCACGCAGGCTCATATCGTGGAGTACTACTTTTTTGTCTTTCAGGTTCATCGTGTAATCCTCCGCTTAGCCACGTTCCGGCAATGTAATAGACCCGTTCGCCGCCTCTTCCGCGAACATCTCGGCGGTACGCAGACCGGCCGCGGTCATGATGTCCAGGTTGCCGGCATACTTCGGCAGGTAGTCACCCAGACCTTCCACTTCCAGGAAGACAGAGACGCGGTTACCGTCGAAGACAGGACCGTTTACCAAGCGGTAACCCGGCACGTATTTCTGTACTTCTTTCACCATGTTGTGCACGGATTCGGTGATTGCCGCTTCGTCCGGGGTGTCCTTGGTCAGACAGTGCACGGTGTCGCGCATGATCAGTGGTGGCTCAGCCGGGTTGATAATGATGATCGCTTTGCCTTTATCCGCGCCGCCCACCTTCTCAACCGCGCCAGCGGTGGTGCGGGTAAATTCGTCGATGTTCTTACGGGTGCCCGGTCCTGCGGAGCGAGAAGATACGGTGGCGATAATCTCACCGTATTCCACGTCCTGTACCTGAGAAACCGCCGCCACCATCGGGATGGTCGCCTGGCCACCGCAGGTCACCATGTTGACGTTCATCTCCAGCTCTTTGGCGTGCTGCTTCAGGTTTACCGGCGGCACACAGTACGGGCCGATCGCTGCGGGTGTCAGGTCAACCATGATCACACCCAGCTCGTTCAGCTTGCGGCTATTCTCGGCGTGTACGTAAGCAGACGTCGCATCAAACGCGACACGGATATCGTCTTCGATCACGTGGGGCAGCAGACCGTCCACACCTTCAGATGTGGTTTTGAGGCCCATCTCTTCGGCACGTTTCAGACCATCAGAGGTCGGGTCGATACCCACCATCCAGACCGGTTCGATCCACTCGGAGCGGAACATTTTGATCAGCAGGTCGGTGCCGATGTTACCGGGGCCGATGATGGCCGCTTTCAGTTTCTTGCTCATCGCTCGACTCCTCAGACAAACTTCACAGAAGCAGAGCCGATGCCACCGATGGACACCGACATATGATCACCAGCCACCACCGGCTCCAGCGGCACCAGAGAACCGGACAGGATCACTTCACCGGCTTTCAGCGGGATACCGAACTCACCCAAGGTGTTTGCCAGCCAGGCCACACAGTTCACCGGGCTGCCCAGCGCCGCTGCACCGGCACCGGTAGAGATCACGGAACCGTTCTTCTCCACCACCATGCCGCAGGTCGCCAGATCCACTTTGCGCGGATCAATCGCTTTATCGCCAAGGATAAACAGGCCACACGACGCATTGTCTGCCACAGTGTCCTGAATCTTGATCTGCCAGTTCTCAATACGGGAATCGACCACCTCAAAACACGGGATCACGCAGTCGGTCGCCGCCAGGACGTCTGCGTTGGTGACGCCCGGCCCCATCAGGTCTTTTTTCAGGATGAAGGCGATCTCACCTTCCGCTTTTGGCTGGATCAGCTGCTCGCTGATCGGCATCTCCTGCCCCTGGCTGAACGCCATTTTGTCGGTCAGAAAACCAAAGTCCGGCTGGTGCACGTTGAGCATGTTCTGCACCGCTTTGGAGGTGACACCGATTTTCTTGCCGATGATCTTCTCGCCTGCTTCCACACGACGTTCAATCATGCGCAGGGAGATGTTGTAGGCGTCTTCAATGGTGATGTCGTCGTAACGTTCGGTGAACGGACGCAAGGTGGTGCGATTGGACATCGCCTCAAACAACTCGTCACCGCACTGGATAATCTGTTCTTTGTTCATAACTGTTCTCTGTTCGGTCTCTGCGGTCGGCCATAAACTCCGGTGTTCTTTATATCTGGACGACCGTGTTCCGTTGTCGGAATCACGTTCCCACGCGGAGCATGGGAACGAGCAGTAAATTAACCACGTACTTTGAGTCTTGGATTTTGCTTCGGAGCAAGGCGCGAGGCTGACGAGCAGCGGAGTTAACGCCAGTTAATGAGCACGCGCAGGAGGACTCGCAACACCGCTCCGGGTCAAAAGACAATCTCAAAGTTTGATACAAACGTTCTTGAGCTCTGTGTAGAACTCCAAACCGTGCACACCACCTTCGCGGCCGATACCGGACTCTTTGGCGCCACCAAAAGCGGTGCGCAGGTCACGCAAGAACCAGCTATTCACCCAAGCGATGCCCACGTCCAATTCCTCTGCGACGCGGCAGGCGCGGGAGGCGTTTTCGGTCCAGACAGCAGCAGAGAGGCCGTACTTGGTGTCGTTTGCCAGCGCGATCACCTCCTCTTCGGTATCGAACGGACGGATATGGCAGCAAGGGCCGAAGATCTCTTCGTTGATCACGCGGGCATCGTCAGACAGGCCAGTCCAGATAGTTGGCTCAACCCAGGCACCGGCGTTCAGGTCTTCACCCATCTCAGGGATACCGCCACCGGTTACTACGGTTGCGCCCTCTTCCACCGCCAGGCGGTAGTAGGACAGCACTTTCTCTTTGTGTTCCTGAGAGACCAGCGGACCAAAGTCCACGCTGGAATCTTCCGGGCGGCCCAGCTTCAGCTTCTCCGCACCCTCTTTCAGACGCTGGACAAACTCTTCAAAGATCGGACGTTCTACGTACACACGTTCGGTACCCAGGCAGACCTGTCCACAGTTCACAAAGGCGGAACGCATGGTGCCTTCGATCGCTTTGTCCATATCGCAGTCGGCAAAGACGATGCCAGGGTTTTTACCGCCACATTCCAGCGAGATGTTGCGCAGGCCCACAGACGCGGCACGCATGATGATCTCGCCGGTTTTGGTTTCGCCGGTGAAGGTGATGGCGTCTACATCCGGGTGTTCAGTCAGGAACGCACCGGCAGAATCAGGGCCGAAGCCGTGCACTACGTTGTACACGCCTTCAGGTACGCCACACTCGTTCATCACTTCACCCAGAAGGGTGGTGGTCGCGGGCGTTTCTTCGGACGGTTTCACCACCACGGTGTTACCGCAAGCCAGTGCCGGACCAACTTTCCAGGTCATCAGCAGCAGCGGCAGGTTCCAGGGGCTGATCACGGCAATCACGCCCTTGGGTTTGCGGTGACCGTAGTTCAGTGCGCTTTTACCGTCCGGCGTATCCAGCTTGAACGCTTCGGTCGGGTGATTCGCCAGGGTTTCGGAGAACGCTTTAAAGTTGGCCGCACCACGCGGAATATCGATGTGCGAGGCGATCTTGTGGGGTTTACCGGTGTCTTTACACTCGGCATCCAGGAATTCGTCGAAACGCTCGTTGATACGGTTCGCCACCTTATCGAGCAGCGCAATTCTCTCAGCCTGCGTCATCTTGCCCCAAGGCCCGCGCATCGCCGCTTTGGCCGCAGCAACAGCAGCATCCACCTCTGGGCGGCCCGCTTCGTGCACCATACCGATCAGGCTGTCATCCACCGGGTTGCGGTTTTCAAAGGTCTTTCCGCTCTGGGTGGTGACAAATTCACCGTTAATAAAATTCTTAAACTCTTTCATGTCGTCTCTCGGGAAGATGGCTAATTCCGTGTTGTGCATCCCACCCGGCCCTGATATCGATTGGGCCGGATGGGTTTTGTTTATCAGGTCAGTACTGACAGGAAACGCTCGTTCAGTACGCGATCGTGGTAGAAGATCGCCTTGCCCAGCTGATCCACGGTCCAGGTCACCGGTTCGTGATCCGGGTAGTGGTAATCGCCACCGCAGAACACTTCGTTGCGGTTGCCGGATGGGTCGAAGAAATAGATGGTTTTGCCGTGGGTCAGACCGTGACGGGTCGGGCCGATATCGATGGAGGTCTCGGTCATGGTGATCAGGTCCGCCGCGCGCAATACGTCCTCCCAGGTTTCCAGGAAGAAAGATGCGTGGTGGAATTTGCCCGGCTCCGGACAGTCAATGAACGCCACGTCATGCGCTTTCATGCTGGCGGTCAGGAACACCGCCGCTTTGTTACCTTCCGGATCAACCACCTGCTCGGCCAGATCGAAACCCAGCACGTCGCGGAACAGTTCATAGGTCTGCTGGATGTTGGTGCCGTACAGCAGGCAGTGGTCGAAGCGAGTCGCTTTCATGCCCTTAAGGTCACGCGGCCAGGCTTCCGGATTCACCTTGGAGAGGCCCCACTTACCGGTCTGCTCTTTTTCGGCGTACAGTTCGAAGCTGTGGCCGGATGGCGCGACAAAACGCAGGCGACGGCCGCAACCGTTCAGCTCACCCGCCGGGATCTCCTCTACCTCGATGCCGTTCTCTTTAAGGGCAGATTCCAGACTGGCCAGCGTGGTGGTATCCAGTACTTTAAAGCCCATAAAGTCCATACCCGGAGCGTCGGCTTCGCGCAGCACCACGGAGAATTTGTCCACCTCAGTCCAGCCTTTCAGGTAGACACGGCCTTCACTGTCGGTTTCCACTTCGATCAGACCCAGCAGGTCGCGGTAGTGAGCCAGAGCTTCCTGCACATCCAGCACCCGGATCTGCACATGACCGGGACGCATTACACCTTTTCGCATCGGTTTATCCTCTAAGCGTTGTTATTGTCGGATTGATTAGCACTCGTTTTTGCATGTTCACTAGGATCGGCGCAGATCAGCAGATCACTGCGTGGCATGATCCGGCAGGCCAGCGCCACCCCGTTTTGTTCTTCCTGTTCTGAGACATGGGCGCGGCTCATCCGCTTACGCTCATACTCACCGCGCAGGACGCGGATTCGGCAGACACCACAGCCGCCACCCCGGCAGCCCACACTGAGCGCTTGGTTCTGCGCTCGCTCCATGCCCACCAGCAAAGTGGTGTCGGCACTGCAGTGGAACTGCTCTTCGCTGTTCTCAACTGCGATTCGGTATCGCTCGCCCATAACGTTAGACACCCGTTACTTCAGCGGCACGATCATCATCGGGCGATCACACAGCTGCAGTACGCTCTGCGCGGTGGAGCCCACAAAGAAGCGGCCCAGTGCGCTATGGGTACGCGTGCGGGTTCCCATCACGATCAGGTCGGCGTTCAACTCCTCCGCCACCTCGATGATGGTTTCCGCTGCGGGCCCTTCCTCCACCCGCGCCAGCGGGTAGTGCTTCAGTGGTAGCCGGTTCTGCAACTCTTCGTTGTAAAACTGGCGGATGCGCTGGTCCATCAGATCGCGGATTTTGGCGATCCCCTGGCTACGCATGCTGTGCAGGTCCACGTCACTCAGATACCCATCCAGCAGGGCTTCCGCCGCACCGCTGGCCGGTTCCACGACGTTCAGAAAGGTCAGCTGTGCCTCGTGTTTGAACGCCTCTTTTGCCGCGAGCGTAAACGCCGGGCGGGCACTCTCACCCAAGTCGGAGGCGTAAAGAATGTTGTTGAACTGCGGAATCATCAGGCCGTCCTCTGCTTTAGTTCGTTGTTAAAAAGGCCCCCGGCGAACCGTCCACCGGGGACAACCTGCTTTTAATCAGCCAACCATTTTCGGCAAAGCCAGGGAGAGCGCAGGAATAGTTGCGATCAACACCAGACGTACGATGTCAGCGATCCAGAACGGCGTTACACCTTTGAAGATCGTGGACAGTTTCACGTCCGGCAAAACGGTTTTCAGGACAAAGACGTTCAGTCCCACCGGCGGTGTGATCAGGCTGATCTCAGTGACAACCACAACCAGGATGCCGAACCAGACCAGGTCGAAACCCATCGCCTGCACCAGCGGGTAGAACACCGGCACGGTCAGCAGGATCATCGACATGCTTTCCAGCACACAGCCCAGCAGTACGTAGATCGCCACGATCGCCAGAATCACCAGCACCGGACTCAGGTCCATCGCCAGCACCATGTCGCGCAGGCTGTCCGGCAGACCGGCCAGGTTGATAAAGTTGGAGAACAGCACCGCGCCGATCACCAGGAAGAACAACATCGCCGTGGTGCGCACTGCGCTGACCAGGGTGCCGGTCAGGCGTTTAAAGCTCAGGCTGCGGCGCAGCAGCGCGATGAAGAAGGCCCCTGATGCACCAATGCCCGCCGCTTCGGTTGGCGTAAAGATGCCGCTGTAGATACCGCCCATCACCACGGTGAACAGCAGGCAGATCCCCCACACATGTTTCAGGGCACCAAAACGTTCACCCCAGCTCGCCTTGATCCCGGCAGGACCGGCGTCCGGTTTCAGACGTACGGTCACAGAGACCGCCGCCATGTAGAGCACGATGCCGATGAAACCCGGTAGCAGACCGGCGATAAACAGCTTGCCGATATCGGTTTCTGTCATGATGCCGTAGATCACCAGAATCACACTGGGCGGAATCAGGATGCCCAGCGTGCCGCCCGCCGCAATCGCGCCACTGGCCAGATCGTCGGAGTAGTTGTATTTACGCATCGACGGCATCGCTACTTTGGACATGGTCGCCGCAGTCGCCATAGAGCTACCGCACACCGCGGAGAACGCACCGCAGGAGACCACCGTCGCCAGCGCCAGACCGCCCTTGAAGTGACCCAGGAAGGCATTGGAGGCGCGGTATAACTGAGCCGACAACCCCGCTTCGGTAATAAAATTCCCCATCAGGATGAACAGCGGCACCACCGACAGGCTGTACGACAGGCCGGTTTCAAAGGCGACCTGCGAGATCATATTCAGCGCTGCTGCCCAGCCGCGCGGGTTTTCAAATTCGATCAACTGGACGTAGGCAAAACCACACACGCCCACCAACCCCATCGCCACACCCAGTGGCACACGGGCAAAAATCAGGATCATCAGCACGGCAAAGCCGATCAGACTGGTTTCCATGCGTTACTCCTCCCCTGCCGGTTTGTCGTCACGCCGTCCGCCAAACAACTTCTTGCCCGGGCTTACAAACAGCATCACCACCAGCGCCAGCGTCGACAGTGAACAGCAGGCCGCCATCAGGAACACCAGTCCGGCAAACGGAATCTGCAGGATGGCGGTGGTGTCTTCGTATTCGTAGGTGCGGATCGCAAACTTCCACAACATCCACGACAGCACGCCAAACGCGATCACATTCACCAGCGTGATCAGCACGTTCTGTAGCGGTTTGAGGAAAGCCGGAACGGTGGAGTCCAGCAGATCCACATCCACGTGGGCGTTCTCTGCCGTCACCATCGGCAGGCCCAGAAAGATCAGGGCTGCGAGCAGCAACTCTGTGATCTCGAAACCGCCTGCAAGCGGTGCCGAGAACAGGTCGCGCCCCACTACATCCACCAGCGTCACGGCCATCATCACAAACATGACCAGCGCGGCGGTGTAGCCGAGCACCCGCTCGAACAGCAGTTCGAGCGAGTTGACCCACATTTTCGATTTCAGAAAACTCATTGCGGGTCTCGGATAATTACTTGTTGTAGGTCGCGGTGATCTGGCGCAGCTCAGCCAGTGCGGCTTCGCCATCTACGCCACGTTTTTTCGCTTCCTTGATCCACTTGCCTTCCAGATCGGCGGTGCGCTTTTTCACATCGGCAATAAACGCATCGCTAGCCACTGTGACTTCGTTACCGTTGGCTTTCATCGCTTTCAGTGCAGCGTTGTCGGCGTCATCCCAGGCACGGCCCGCCATCTTGGCGAACGCTTCGCCGGACACACGCATGATCGCTGCCTGGTCCTCTTTCGACAGATCGCGGAAACGGTCGCGGTTCATCACCAGGAAGAAGCTGATGTTGTACAAGCCGCCCGGTACGACGGTGGTGTGTTTCACCAGATCCTGGATCTTGAAGCCCATCACCGATTCCATCGGCAGCAGGGTGCCGTCAGCTACGCCGTGGGAAAGCAGCTCGTAACTCTTGGAGGCCGGTTTCAGTAGCGGTACCGCTTTCAGGGAGGTCGCCACATCGTTCACCACGCCGCCGCCAACACGCATCTTCATGCCGGAGAGGTCAGCCACGGAGGTCACGTCTTTCTTGCTGTTGTGGATCAGGCCCGGACCGTGGGTGAAGACACTCAGCAGCTGGGTATCTTTGTGCTCACGCGCCTTGGAGAGGTATTTCTGGTGCACGCGCCAGTAAGCGACGGACAGGGCTTCAGCACTGTCACCACCAAACGGGAACTCCACCGCTTTGGTCATCACAAAACGACCCGGGGTGTAGCCGTGCACGCTGTAGGTGATATCTGCCAGGCCGTCACGGGCGATATCGTAGTGGATCTTCGGATGGCCCAGACCTTTAGCCAGTACGTTGACGGTGACACGACCGTTGGTCGCCTCTTTCACCTGTTTGGTCCAGGGTACGATCATGTCTTTCACCACCGGGTGGGTGGGCGGCAGCCATGAGGACAGTGTCAGCTTGGTTTCTGCAAAAGCCAGGGTGGCGTTTGCGGAAAGAACGATGCCAGCAGCAACTGTAGTAAGTACCTTTTTCATGCGTCTTTTCTCCTGGTATTCCAGCGTTTTAAATTCGCCTAGTTCTTGTTATCTACCAATGGATACACCGGTGGCCGGTGCTACGTTTTTGTTATGGTGGACCCACCGCGGTGGGGTCCGGCACTGCAAAAGGGTTTAAGCAATAGGTCTTGCGGGACTGATCTTTCACCCTCAGTCCGTTATCTGTGTTGCCGCAGGGTTCTCATGCCGGAGTACCGCCTGCGGCTACACAGCTGATTCAGATGACCGGCTCTCAAATATCCAGAACCAAGCGGTCGCTCAGTGAACGCGAGCAACAGAGCACGATCTGGTCATTGTCTTCGCGTTCCTCCTCGGTGAGGAACTTGTCCTTGTGATCCGGCGTACCTTCGATCACGTCGCACAGGCAGGTCCCGCACACACCCTGTTCGCAGGAGACATCCACCTTGATACCGGCTTCGGCCAGGGCATCGACGATGGTCTGCTCTTCACCGACAGTCACAGTGATATCGCTCTGCTCCGCGTACACTTCGAAAGAAGCACCGCTGGTATCCACCTCAACGTTGAAGTACTCGAAGTGGATGTTGTCTTTGGCGTAACCCACCTGCTCCGCGCTGGCGATCACCCAGTCCATAAATCCGGAGGGACCACAGACGTACATGTGGCTGCCGTCGGCTGCCGGTGCCAGCACCTGTTCTGGCTGGAAACGCTGCGTCTCGCCTTCATCGTCGAAGTGCAGAATCACCGCGTCGCCAAACTGCTCGGCCAGCTCCTCCAGAAATGCCGCACTGCTGCGACTGCGTGCGCAGTAGTGCAACTCAAACGGTTTGCCCTGGGCTTTCAGGGTGTAGGCCATAGTCAGCATCGGTGTGATACCGATACCACCGCCGATCAGCACCGTACGCTCGGCTGCGGTATTGAGCGGAAAGTGGTTACGCGGCGCACTGATCTGCAGCGCGGTACCGGTCTGGAAGTTGGCGTGGATCGCTTCGGAACCACCGCGTGAATTCGGGTCTTTGAGAATGCCCAGGCGGTAGATACCGTTCTGTGCCGGGTCATTGCTCAGTGAGTACTGACGCACCATGTCGGGTGTTACATGCACGTCTACGTGGGCGCCGGCCTCAAACGCTGGCAGCTCCTGCCCCTCTTGTGGCGTGAGTTCGAACACGGCAACCGCCTCGCCCTGATCCTCACGTTTGGTAATAACTACATCGATTAATTGATCGCTCATGATTTCACCCTAAAAACACATTGCTAACGCAAATACTGCGGCAGGTGCGGCGGCCGGGCCGCCGCACCACAACCGCTTAGCGCATAAAGATCCCGCCGTTTACATCCCACGCCGCGCCAGTGACGAAGGAGGCATCGCGGCCCGCCAGCTTGGTCACCAGATCGGCGACGAAGTCAGCGTTGCCCAGCTCTTTAACCGGGATCATGTCGTTGATGATCTGCTCCAGCTTTTCTGCCGGAACCAGCTCCCGCACCGACGGCAGGTCCATCGGACCCGGTGCCACCGCGTTTACGGTGACGCCGTTTGCCGCCAGCTGACGGGCGAAGATTTTGGTCATGGTCAGGATCGCCCCTTTGCTGGAGGCGTAGTGCGCGCCGGAGGCGGTGCCCCCGTTCTGCCCGGCCAGAGACGCCATGTTGACGATGCGGCCGTAGCCGTTGTCGGCGAAGTACTGACCAAACACCTGACAGCCAAAGAAGGAACCGCGCAGGTTGACACCCACCACCTTGTCGAACTCCTCGGCGGTGATCTCCATCACCGGCGTGGTCGGCGTCATGGCGGCGTTGTTGACCAGCGCATCTACCTTGCCGAAGCGCTCGATGGCTGCCTGCAGGGCGGCGTCAAAGTCGCCCTTGTTGAGCACATCCAGCTTCAGCGCCATCACCCGCTCCGCGCTCGGATCGATCGCCTGCGCGGTCGCTTGCGCACCCGCTTCGTTGGCGTCGGTGATCACCACTGCAAAACCGGCGTTGAACAGGTTGCGGGCGATCGCTTCTCCCAGCCCCTGTGCGGCACCTGTTACCAGAGCTACCTGATCCATGCTTTCACCTCCTTACAGGATGTAACCGATGCTGCTGAGGTAAGCGTCGGCGTTCTGCAGACGCACCACCTTCTGCTCAATGCGGAAGTCGTTGTCCGCTTTCAGCAGTTTGTAGGTCACATCCGCCGGGTAGGTTTTCAGGTTGCCGTGGCGGCATTCGCTCAGGTACATGGCGCAACGCACGGTGACGTGAATCTCGTCATCTTCCAGAATGCGGAAGCGGGACAGGCCACGAACAGTTTTTTCGGTGGTCTGGGTGGATACCGCTTCACCGCCGACCAGACGTGCCACTCGCATCTGACGCATCTCGGCCTTGTCGTAGGCGTAGTTCAGGGTGTTGGCGAAATCGGTCTCGTGTGGATCGATCGGCACCACGTATTCACCGTTGTCGGTCCAGAGGTCCAGCCACGGCTGATATTCTTCGAAATCCAGCATGTCGGCTTCGATGTTGATGAACGCTGTTACCCGCGCCAGTAGGTTTAAATCGGTCATTGTTCTCTTACTCCGTCGCTGATCAGGCGGTCATCATCTTTTTCCACTGCTGGTAAGCAGCGCGCATACCGGTTTCCGAGCACACCGCACCGGATACGTTGCCGTCCGGACTGGTGGTCAGGTTGGCCTGACCGCGGTTGAGCAGAATCCATTCGTTGTTACCGGCGTGGGAACCTTTCTGCACTCGCTCCCAGGCTTCCGCGTCATCCGGCGTACCGAAGCCCATCGGGCCCTGGAAGTGCTCATGCAGACGCATACGCATCTGGTTGAACGGTGCCGGTGCGCCTTCACCGCCGATCGCCACGTGGTGGATTTCGGTTTCGTTAACAGAAACCGGCGCCAGCACACGGAAGAACGCCATGGAGCAAGCTACGTTCGGGAACAGGTTGAGGTTGAATCCGGAGCCACCTACCGCACGCACCATGCGGCGTACTTCCAGATCGGAGTGACCTTCTGCGGCCAGCGCATCCGCCAGCTCCTGGAAACGCTCTGGGATCGGCTCGTCCAGATCTTTTTCCAGATCCACCAGTTCAGGGATCATCACCATCACGCTGTGGCCGTTACCCAGATCTTCCACGTGGCCTTCGCCGTCGAGGAAGTCGAAGACCTCAGCGGTCTGCTCATCCAGGCCGGTCACGAAAGATTTGTGCACGATCGGGAAGTGGTAGGCATCGGTGGTGTTTTCCAGCTGGATCTTCCAGTTGCCCGGGAAACGGAAACGGTGATCGCCCAGCACCTTCAGCGGGTAACCGCCGCCCTGCTTCACGAACAGATCGATCCACTTCTTGGCACCGCCGAGGAAATCTTCCAGCGGTTCAATCTCTTCGTTGAAGGTGGCGAAGATCAGGCCCTGGTAGGTTTCAAAACGCAGGCTCACCAGCGGGTATTCGGATTTATCGAAGACACCTTCGTACTCTTCCGGTTTTGGTACCGCACGCAGCGCGCCATCCAGGGAGTAACCCCAGCCGTGGTACGGGCACATAAAGCTCTTGGTTTTGCCTTTTTTGCCTTCGCACACGGTTGCTGCGCGGTGACGGCAGCGGTTCAGCAGCACATGGATGTTCTTTTTGCGGTCGCGGCTGACGATCACGGAGTGACGGCCGATCATCGCGGTTTTGTAAGAACCCACCTCAGGCACTTCACTTTCGTGACCTACCCATACCCAGGTGTTGTTGAAGATCTTGTCCAGCTCCTCTTCGTAGATCTCCGCATCGGAGTAGAGGCTGCTGTGTACTTTGTCGGGTTTAATCAGGCTCTCGTAGTCAGCAACTACGGGCTTAACGTCGATCATATCGGTCATGGGGTTCCCCATTTGTGTTCGTGTAATTCGGTTATCGGAGACCGGTTATTCAGGCACCGGCAGATCAGCGGGCTGATCCCAGGGCGTTTTCACCGGTCTGTTAAAGAGGCTTTCGGTCTGGAAGTGACTCATACGCCAGACGCCTTCATCGCGGCGGAACTTCACGCTCAGGCGCGCGCTGCTCAGCTGTGATTTGCCGCTGCTGAAGGTCGCGGTCTGCAACAGCACCCAGCTGCCGTTAGCCTCATCGCCGTGCACATCGATCAGCTCGCTGGTGAGGAAGTGCACGTTGGTGTCAAAGTGCGCCGGGGGCTGCACGTATTTG
The DNA here is from genome assembly GCA_947501565.1 of uncultured Marinobacterium sp. Lineage (GTDB taxonomy): Bacteria > Pseudomonadota > Gammaproteobacteria > Pseudomonadales > Balneatricaceae > Pontibacterium. Next base: position 131,881 of record CANMWJ010000008.1, on the reverse strand, counting down.
GCAAACATGGCGCGGATCGCGTCTTTGCCCTGATGACTGCCGAAGGTTTTGCCGTAGCGTTTGCCGCGCCCTTCCCAGACCGCATCGTCGGTGAACAGCACCATCAGGTCCTCCAGCGGGAAACCCACATCGAGGATGTCGCACAGGTACATGTACTGGTTCATGCAGGCACGGATCGCTTTCTCGTCCTCAAACACCTGCAGGCGCTTCGCCAGCGAAGCCACGGTTTCTCGTGCAGCCATCAGCTCAACTCCCAGCCAGTAATCAGGATGGAACAACAAGTTCGCGGCCGATGCGGGCCTCAACCTTGCAGTACTTCCACAGCTTGTAGGTGCCGTCACCCACCGGTGTGGAGCGGAACAGATCACAGCCCGCGATCACGGTGTCGAGATCCGGCACATCGGCCATGATGTAGGCGGTCCACGGGGAGGATGTGGACGGACCGACCTGGATGCGGTCGTCGTCCATGATGCCCAGCACGTCAACGCCCGGCAGCTCGGCAATGCCCGCCATCATGGCGCTGAACGCCTGCCAGACATCGCCCATCTCACTCTGGGGTGCGTCCATAAAGTTCTGGTTTACGCCGATGCAGAACAGAACCCGGTGTTTGGTGTTTTCGCTCATGTCACTCACTCTTAATTATTTTGGTTAGTGGTCAGGTAAGGGCTGCTCAGAGGTAGCCCGGCAGCGGTTTGTGATCGAACATCATGGCGCCCGCGTTCTTGTAGGTGATCGCACCCATGAATGCGTGTTGGGTCGCCATGTTGGCGTCACGCAAAATGCGCGACAGCGGATGATCGTTGTAGGCACTGGTCATGCCGGAAACCTGATAACAGATGCGGATCGCTTCAGCGCACTCGTGGGTCAGGTTGGAAGCGGCGAGACGGATCATGCTGATCTGGTCCGGGCTGGGTTTCTCACCTGCCAGGATGGTCTGCCAGGCGGCATCGGTCGCACCGTAGAAGAAGGCGCGAGAGGACTGCACCTTGGCTTCCGCTTTAGCGATCTCGATCTGCACGTATTCGCGCTCGCCCAGATTTGGCGCGCCAGTCACGGACTTACGGCCCCCCGCCATGCTGCGCACTACGTCGATCGCTTCACGGGCCATGCCCAGCGTGGTCACGGAAAGCACCTGTGCGGCAAACGCCAGCGATGGGTAGCTGAAGAACGGGTCGTCCAGGTTCGGTTTGCCGCCACGGGTGAAGGTCCACTCTTCGGGTACCACCACGTTGTCCACCACCAGATCGTGGGAGCCGGTGCCGACCATGCCGATCACATCCCAGGTGTGTTCGATTTTGACTTTCTCGCGTGGCATCACCGCCATGCGAGGCAGGGATTCACCATCATCCGGCAGGATACCCACGCCGCATACAGTCGCGCCCATGCAGCCGCTGCCGAACTGCCAGCGGCCTTTCACCTGAAAACCGCCGTCCACACGTTTGGCTGGCTGTGGCGGGAAGATGCCACCGGCAAAGACCACGTCCGGGGTCTCTTTCCAGACTTTCTCGATGGTTGATACCGGCAGTGACGCCAGATAGATCGGGTACATGCCGAAGCTGGCAACCCAGCCCGCCGAACCGTCGGCGGCGGCGATCGCTTCCACCATCTGCAGGAACTCCAGCGGTGACTTGGCATCACCCCCAAAACGTTCTGGCACCAGCGCACGGTAAACACCCACCTGCTTAAACCGCTCGATAATGTCCTGCGAAATGTACTTCTGGTCTTCAAACTCCTGACGGCGTTCGCGGATCTCCGCTAGCAGGGAGTCAAACTCCGCTGCACCACCCCAGGCGGCCTTGTCTAAAACGTAGGAAGACATGATTCAGGCTCCACACTCTTTTTTTATTAGGATTTGGAAATAAAGGCGCTCATGATCCGAGCGAGTTCACACAACAGTTCGTCGTCCCCTTTGCGACCCACCAGCTGCAGACCAACGGGCCTGCGATCTTCGGTCTCCAGGGGGATGCTCAGGGCCGGATGGCCGGAGAGATTAAACGGGCGCACCAGCGCCGAGATCCGCAGATCTACTTTTCCCGCCTGCGCCTCAGCCAGGCTCATCGGGAACGTTGGTAAGGTCGGCAGGACCAGCGCGCTAACCCCTTCCAGCGCGCGGTCGACCGCCTGGGTAAATTGGATACGGACCTCTTCTGCCCGCTTCAGCTCTTCGGCGCTGGTCTCCTGTGCACGACTCAGACGCTGGGCCACGTCATCACCAATCAAGCCGGTTTCCAGCAGATGACCACAGGCAGCAAAGGTCTCGGCGTTGATCAGGCTCATACCCGCGTCAAACGCATCTATCATGCCGGGCAGCTCCACCGGCCGAACCGCCAGCCCGGAGCGATCAAGAAAGCGGTCTAAAGTCAGGTCGATACGCGGGTCCGCCTCGGCCCACACCCGCCCCAGCAGCAGCCCGTTGATCTCCTGCACCGCGGTAAAGGTCGGGTCCAACACCTGCATGGCGTTGATCAGCATCTCGCTGGTCGCGGCGAACGGACCGACACAGTCCAACGTCGTCTCAGCAGGCATCACCCCTTTACGGCTCAGGCGGCCAAAGGTTGGTTTCAGGCCATACACACCGCAGCATGCCGCCGGTACACGGATGGAACCGCCGGTATCGGTACCGATGGAGAAATCGGCCAGCGCCGAGGCAACCGCCACGGCAGAACCGCAGGAGGAACCGCCCGGAATCAGGTCGGGATAGCGGTGATTCACCGGCGTACCCGCCCAGCGGTTCAGGCCGGTCATACCAAAGGCCAGCTCGTGGGTATTGGTTTTACCCACCAGATGACAGTCCGCATCCAGCAACGCCTGCACCACGGTCGCGTTTTCGGTGGCATCAGGTGCATCGGCCAGAGCCTGACTGCCCGCAACGGTTGGATAACCCGCCACGTCGATGGTGTCTTTCACCGCAACCGACCAGCGATCTCCGCCCAAAGCCAGCTTTTCGAAAAATACCGTCATGACCCTTTCACCTCAGCCCAGCAAGTTATCTGGTTAGTCCGCAGGCCTTTCCTGCGCCCTCTGTGCATCTCAATGCAGCCATTACAGACTCGTAATATTCACGTGAAATGTCAATCATCTAATTACGTTAAATTTCACGTATTTTTACAAAATTCATGATCGATAAAGAGAATCTTTTAAAATTAAAAAATCACCAAATCCCGCAAAATGCTCGCATAAAAGCTGCATATTTGACGAAATTAGAGACTCAACCCAGGAAGGCAGCAGAAATAACAAATGGACAATGACAACAACGACAGCAACTTATCGTTGCAAAAATACGAAGAATAACGAACAGAGAAGACCTCTATAAAGAGAACAATTCATCTTAATAAACGCATATAAAATGCATCATCGAAGATAAATCACGACCGCAAAAGCCGCACATGCAACCGCACCGTTCGATCACGCGAAAGGAATAAGAGAGGGATTTAACGACCGGGGACCCGGTACGTTCAGATCAGACAAGCGGGCAGGACACCCGCCAGAGATCAGTCTTCAGAGAGGTTTTCGAAATAACGCTGCAGCAGCTGAGTGGATTTCTGGATCTGCGGCTCGGTGAAGCCTTTAAAGGCTTTAGCAAACATTTTCTGGGTACCCTCCAGAATGGCATGGATCTTTTCATGCCCCTGCTCGGTGAGCTCCACCATAGTCACACGCCCATCGGTTTCCGATGGTTCCACCGACACCAGGCCTTCCTCTCGCATGCGATACACAATCTTAGTGATGGTCGGACGCTTTGCCAGCGCATGCTCAGCGATATCGGAAATACTTAACTCACCGTGGATACGCAGCAGCATCGCCACGCGCCAACGGGAGATATCCATGTTCATCGGTTTGAGCGTCTTCTCCATCTCATTGGAATAAAGCGCATTCAGACGCGCCACCCAATAAAACGGGAACTCTTCAATCTCAAAGCTTTCACTCGCAGGACGATATTTTTCCAGCTTTTTCGATCTTCCAACCATTAAACAACGCTACCCAGCCGCACACAGATAATTTTGAGGTCCCCACAACTCTATAGAACAAAAGCTGCGGGAATGTAAATTTCAGGGTGGCAACCATACCAAAAATCCGCTGCGGCGGCGATGATATAAGGCCTGGAAACGACAAAGCCCCGCCTGTATAAGCGAGGCTTCTGAATTAGTGATGGTGTGGGAGGGATTAAGTCCCTCAAGTGGAGGCACACAATGACTGCGAGGTAGATCAGCGCCAAGGATGCTCTTTCTGCTTTCTTGTAAAATGAGAGATCTTTAGCTCTTTTTCCAACTGCCTAATCTTCAACTGAACCAGTCTGTCATCCCTTCTCTGTATCGTCATATGCCACCGATAAAAGCCATACAACATGAGATACAGACTTGTCGCAAATGACGAATGCAGAACGAATAGATAAAGCTCCTTATTGGATAAAGCCACCTCTTTTAGCTTCTCAAGCATCTGGATCTGCCCTTCCTCAAAAGAGCTAATTTCACCATCTTCCTTGTACTGCCCGATCTGAGTAAAAATTTCAAAGACACGCTGATTAGTAACATCCGTCGTGTAAATGATACCGAACGCAGAGCTCAGCAACAGTACCAAACCAAAAAGTGCATAGAATTTATATATGTTATCTGTAGGTAAAGGTAACTTGGGGGTCATAACATCCTTGTCCTTCTGCTAACACGCGCCTTCTGATCGGGATCACCTTAACAAGCAGTGACAACAGCCGCAATTTCTATACTTACAGAATACCCATGCAAAGCGGCGCCCTGAATACTCCCCCTTCCCCACTTGCCTGTAGACAGGACACCTGCGCTTCGTTACCGTTCCCCCTTTAAGCGTGCCCACCAATGCGCAAAAGACGCGACAAGGCACCTGACAACAGATCAATCGAACAATGCAGCCAGCGAAACAACAGGATACAACCGATGCTAAAAGCGCTATTACTGGATATGGACGAAACTCTCTGCGATACGACAGGCGCAAACCAGAAAGCGGCGGTGTTGTTCGCAGAAGAAGTGGAAGCGTGTTTTGGCGCTGACATTGACGGCACCGATGTCGCTCAGAACTACCTGCGGGGCATCTATCGGGAATGGACGGATGAAGAGCGTGCGCGCTATATGCCGATCATCCAGCAGCAGAGCGAAGGCGCCTTTCGTATCCAGCTAATCCGCGACCTGCTGAAGGGCCAGGGTTTGAGCTCGGTGGAGGAGAGCTCCGCTCAGCGATTGCAGGATAAGTTCGACCATGACCGCATTGCTGCCTTCGACTTTTATCCCGGCATTACCGAATTTCTTGCCGAAGCGCGTCGCTACTTTACACTTGTCGTGATCACCAACGGTCCGGAGTTTTCCCAAATCCCTAAGGTTGAGGCCGTGAATCTCGCAGACCACGTTGACCATATCATCATCGGTGGACAGGAACCGGAGCAGAAGCCGGCTCGCTCCATCTTTGAAAAAGCGTTAAAGCTTGCAGAGTGCGAAGCGCACGAAGCGATCCACGTGGGTGACAGCCTGGCGACAGATATTGCAGGCGCGCATAACAGCGGCATTACCTCTGTCTGGATCCAGCACCAGCAGCCGCTGGACTCAGAGTTAGGCCTCGACCCTCACCATAGCGTTTTACACCCCTCCGAGATCCCCGCGCTGATTCGGAAACTGCACCCCTTCTAAACTGGAAGTTTGAGCGGTTTCGGACCGGAAGCTAAAGCCTATCGGCCTGCACTCACCCCGCACGCTCTCTTAGACATGCCATAAACGACGAAGCCCCACTCAACCAAGCGGGGCTTCTGATAATGACGGGTACTGTATCAACCTGCCACATTAACCTGCCACACACGACCGGGATTCGATGAGACTCGTTCGCGTCTGTAGCGATACTCTACGAATCAGAACGGCACGTCGTCATCAAACTGCGCAGGCGGAGTCTGATCGTACTCCGGGTACTGATCTGTAGTATTCGCAGGCGCGCCAGACTGAACCTTCCAGGCCTGCAGGTTGTTGTAATAACGACCATTGTATTCGCGACCGCGGATATCGAAGGACACTGTAACCTCCTGGCCAACCTGCAAGCTATCCAGCAGGGCTACCTTGTCCTGAACGAACTCCAGATTGATGTCCTGCGGATACTTACCGTCCTCCACAGTTACCACCATCTCACGCTTGGTGAATCCGCTGTTGAACGTCTGCGGATCCTGAATCAACTTAACTTTACCGGTTAGCTCGTACGCCATTCCTATTCCTACTGTTTTCTCTATCAAACAAAGCAATGCACTTTGATTTATTTAACCAGAATACAAGAACGATTACTGCTGATTTCTGCTAAAGCGCTAATCCCAGTCTCCTATGATTAAGGGAACAGATTCGAAAACTTTGCCCCCTGCCAGAAAGAGGCCCGAGATGGATTGTATTTTCTGTAAAATTATCGCCAAAGAGATCCCGGCAGAGATCGTGCATGAAGACGATCAACTGCTCGCCTTCCGCGATATCAATGCGCAAGCGCCGCAACACCTGCTGATTATCCCGAAACAACATATTGCTACCCTGAATGACCTGAGCCACAACGACAGCGGACTGATCAGCCATATGGTTCTGACCGCGACAAAGCTCGCCGCTGATCTGGGCCTGTCAGAGGATGGTTACCGACTGGTCTGGAACTGCAATGAACAGGGTGGGCAAGAGGTATTTCACATTCACCTACACCTGTTTGGTGGCCGAAATATGCAGTGGCCTCCCGGCTAGTTGCAACACCTTTGAGCCCAAGACATAACGAGAAAGACAAGTTGGTGATCTACGATTCCTTTTTGATCGCCGTTTCCGAGTCCAGGTCCGCCTCACCCGACAGCCTCAGAATTTCGGCACGGGTTTGATCGCGCAAAGCCAGGGCCTTTTGCCAGCGATCATCCCCAGCCACCCTCTCGCTGTAGATCGGCTTGCCTACCAAGATCACAATGTGTCCACGTCTCGGAAACCAGCTGTCAGCACGGAGCATCGAGCGGGTGCCTCTTATCGCCAGCGGGATCACGGGTAATTGTTGCTGGCAGGCCGTTGTGAACGCCCCCAGATGAAAAGCCCTGAGACCCGGCACCCGCGTAAAGGTACCTTCAGGAAAGAAGAACAGCGGCGCGTCCCCTCTCGCCTGCTGTGCAAGGCGCGCCGTATCGGCACTGCCCTGGTCGGAATCGAACCGGGTCACAAACTCAGTGCCTATCTTACGCAACAGATAAACAAGAAACTTTTTCTGCCTCAGCTCCCCTTTGGCAACAAAGCGCACACACCGGGGCAGATAACCCACCAGCGCGTAGCCATCCAGATAGCTGGCGTGATTGCAGACAAACACACAGGATTGCTCCTGAGACGGCAGATTCTCTAGCCCCTCTAGCCGCACCGACGTCCCGGTGAGCCAACCCAGCAAGCGCGTTGCCTGACGAATCAACCACCACCGCAACGGAATACCGGGCAGAACCAGCAATGCAGGCGTTACCAGACAGAGTAAGAGACCGTATACACCCCAGCCGTAGCCCGCAAAAGCGTAATCCAAGCCCCGCCGCCGGAACCGATCCATGCGGCCTGTCAGCTCTCCCCAACCGATACGCAACCATTGCAGCCAACGCCCGTCCGACGCCCTGTTGAGATTACCCTCCTCATACAAGGTTTTACAGGCCGAGCGACGCACTTTGCCGCTTGATGTTTTCAGCACCTGATTGGGCGCGACCAACGCCACTTCATCCACGGGCAGTCCCAACAGGTCGACCGCCAACTGAGTGATATCGGCACTTAACTTCGCACGACGCATTTTATCCTTTATGCGTGTTTCCGCCACCACCACAAAACGTTCGGTACCCCGTTCAGGACTGCGACACCCGAAAGCCACCACGCCACCTTTACGTATACCCTCCAGCTCAGCCACCGCACTTTCCAGCGCGGCGGGATGGATATTGCGTCCCGCCAGAATAATCAGATCTTTCTGACGACCCGTGACGTACAACTCCCCCCCAGATATATACCCAAGGTCCCCCGTTTCAAGCCAGTCGCCATGAAACAGCGCCGCTGTTTGCTCTAGATTGCGGTAGTAACCACTGGCGGCTGAGGGGCCTTTAAACTGGATCCGCCCCTCCTGTCGATCCGGCAGCTCCCGATCCGATTCATCCACCACCCGAAGTTGATGACGCGGCACAACACGACCACAGGCGACCACTTCAAGTGTCTTTCTAACGCCCTTCTCTTCTGGCAAACAGAGCACCGCCTGGCCAGTTCGGGAAAACCGTTCGCGGTCGATCAGCTCCACCTTTGCCCCACGCCGCAGAGGCGGAAAAGTCAGGCCCACACTGTTCTCTGCCAATCCGTACACCGGCATCATCGCGTTGGGATCAAAACCGCAGGGGGAAAAACGCTCGCAAAATGCACTTAAGGTCTGTGGACTGACCGGTTCAGCACCGTTAAACGCACAGCGCCAGGAGGAGAGATCAAGCTGATGTCGCGTTTCATCATCGATCAGACGGATACAGTGCTCATAACCAAAGTTAGGTGACGCCGACAGCGTGCCCCGATAGCGGTGAATCGCCTCCAGCCAGCGCTGCGGCCGGGCGATAAAACTGAGCGGCGACATAATCACTAATTGCGCGGCGTGATAGAGGCTGCCAAACCAGGCACCGATCAAGCCCATATCGTGGTAAAGCGGCAGCCAGCTAACAAATACATCGCTGGAACTGGCCTCAACCGCCTCCCCCATTGCACGCACATTTGCCAGCAGGTTGGCATGGGTGAGCACCACGCCTTTCGGGGTACCGGTACTGCCGGAGGTGTACTGCAGGAACGCGACATCCGATCCATGCAGCTTAGGCAGAACCGGTGCCTCACCTGCGTGCAGAACCGTTTTTGCGGTAACAACATGACGCAGCGATCGCACCCGACTGCGCAGCAATCCGGCAAAGGGCAAGGCTTCCGCTTGCGTCAGCATGATTCCGGCAGCTGCATTCTGCACAATGCTGACGTGACGATTAAGGTGCTCCTCGATCTGACTGATTCGCCCCGGCGGATAGATTGGACAGGGGATACCGCCCGCATAGAGCACACCGAAAAAGCAGTAGAAGTACGCCTCACAAGTAGGCAGCATCAGGACCACCGCTTCCTGCGGTTGCAGATCGAGATTTTGCAGGCCGGCGGCCACCCGCATCGCTCCCGCCTTCAGCTGGCGGAAGCTTATCGTGACATCCTCACACCCGCCTCTATCTTCCCCATCTTCCTCACTTTCCCCATGAGGATCGTAAAGCCGTATATGTGTTCGGTCCGGGTGATGCTGCAGATGCCACTCCAGTACATCAATCAGCGTCTCTGCCCGCTCAGGGACTGAGGTGGACTCCTGCAATACAGCATCGATACGTTCCACTTCCGGCAGTAGCACATCCAGTTTTCTGTGCTGTCCCCTCAGTACCGCGCGCAACAGGTCACGGGGAGTATCGGCGCTATTCAGCAGCGCATCAGGCAACGCAACATCAAAGCTGCGCTCCAGCCTTAAAAGCAGCTCGACCCGACCGAGGCTGTCGAAGGCAAAATCAGAATCCAAAGAGCTGTCCAGAGTCAGCTCTGATGAAAAGTGATGTTGAGGGTGAAGCTCACGCGCAACCTGCTTAACGGTCTGCAAAAGCTCGTTGGCAACACGCGCGGCCTTGTCGGAATTATCCTGCAAAGCGGTTGTACCCGGTGTCAGCGCTCACGTTACAGTATAGGAGGGCCACTGCGGGGACGACGCTACACGTTGCTAACCTGAACGCTGACTCAGACACTCAACCTGATCTTTAACCCTCTCCCGAAACCAGCGATGCGACGGATTGAGATTGTCCCGTCGGTGCCAGACCATATACATGGTGCATAGATCAGACTGAAAGGGTAAATCGGCGCAAGTAAACTCTAAAATATTCCCATTTCATAACCAGGACGAACCCGGAATCAGCACTAGTGCCAGCGCCTACGCCGCCACCCACCAGCTCGGAAACAGTACACGTAATATCCAAGCCGCCCCTTTCTGGGGCTAAGCCAAGCAGATGAGCAGGAGATACTGGGTATTATCCAGGGACATATTTAAGTGTTGGTCAGAGGAAACGGCTAAGCGTCTGCAATGCGGTATGAGCAGCAGGAACGGCTTAAAGCGGTGTTGGGACGGAAAAAGCTGATCAGCGTTTCTAACGGGGGGTTAACGGGGATATGATTGCTATCGAGCATAGCCCTCCAAACGATCTGGACCGATTTTGATGACGCCAAGTTTTGAAAGACCTTTAACAACATTGGAAAAGTGAATCTGCCCCTAGTTTAATAGACACCTCTCAGCCATAGAAAATGGCTTCAGCAATATCGACAATACGGCCCTTAGCCAAGCGGCAAGGCTAGACCAGACATTCTTAATGGATGTCATCTTTCTCTGTGTGGAAACTGACAAAACCAACTACGTTCGTAGTCACCGCACTCTGCAGAGATGAGTAGCCTTCGGCAGCTACGCCGTCACGAGGTTCTCCCGCGCTCTGGCAACCGCATCAACAATGCTAGACCCACCACTGCAGAAACAACGGATGCGAGGAAGATTCCCAGCTTAGCGCTGTCAATCAGGTTTTCACTGAAAGCTATATTTGCAATAAACAACGCCATGGTGAAGCCGATTCCGGCGAGAAAGCTGCCACCAACCAGCAGCCGCCAATTGAGTCCCGGAGGAAATATGGCGATGTGTGAGCACACTGCCAGCCAGGTAAAAAACAGAATACCTAAGGGCTTACCCAGTACGAAGCCTAAGAATATTGCCCCTGTAACAGAGCTATTGATACTACCGAACGTGAGTGACAAGCCAGCGTTGGCAAATGCAAATAGTGGCATGATGGCAAAAGCCACCCAAGGGTGAAGCGTTATCTCCAGACGCTCCACTGGAGACAGCGATTCACGCGCAGCGACTTCAGCAATCTGCAACGTTTGCCGGTCCTTCGTGTCTCGACTGGTTTCGTCACTGTCTGGATGGGAAATCACCTGACCCAATATCGCATAAAGCCGTTTGTCACTCACCCAGCGCCGCGCGGGCGTCATTAAACCGAGTATGACGCCGGTGATGGTGGAGTGGATACCGGATGCATCAACTGCAAGCCAGATGAATACACCGACCAATAGGTAGAGTGGAAACCCGCGCACGCCCAGCACTGACATGGCGCGCGTAATCAGCAAACCCAGCGCAGCCAACGCCAACGGCCACCAGGCAATATGGCTGCTGTAGCCCATCGCGACGACCAGTATGGCGCCGATATCGTCAACAATCGCCAACGACAGCATAAATACCCGCAAACTCTGAGGGATGCGCGAGCCGAGCAGCGCCAGACAACCGATAACAAACGCCGTGTCAGTTGCCATGACGGTGCCCCACCCAGACTGACCGGCCTGCCCCGATTGCAGTGTCAGATAGATGGCGGCGGGGAGGATCATACCGCCGAGGGCGGCTGCTAGGGAGAGTGCGGCCTGGCGCGGCTTGTTCAACTCTCCAAGAATTAACTCCCGCTTGAGTTCCAACGCAACAAGAAAGAAAAACAACGTCATCAGACCATCATTTATCCACTCACGCAGCGAACGACCAAATTCAAAGGAGCCGAACTGAAGTCCCACCCGCGTCTCCCAAGCATGTTCGAACGAAGCAGCCCAAGGCGAGTTCGATAGAACCAGTGCAGCAATGGCAAACAATAAGAGAATCGATCCACTTGCGGACTCGATGTGCAAAAAGCGTACAAAAGGGTTCGTCAGCCGATCAACAAGCTCCTTTGGTAATCGAGTGGTTTCTGAATTAGCTTGCCGATCTGTCATCATAAAAATCATTCCGACAGCCAAGCGCCGTTAGCTGTCTGCTGTACTGGGTCTTTTCACACACTCTTAGTGAGAATCAGCGGGCGGGTTAATTGGTCCAACAACAACCCTGTCAAATACTTATGATTATAGTCTACCGCCGTCATCGAGAGATGACCCTGTAACCACTTTCAATCGGGATGGCATAAGCAATGCCGGATGGCCTCTTTGACAATCGGAATCAGAGGAGCCGTAACGCTGAGGGTGCTTATCCCGCACGTGAGTAGCTCGGCAATATGTTCAGGTCGTCCCGCCAGCTCACCGCACACGGACAGCGGAATCTGAGGTACGTCATCGTGAACCAGACTCAGTAACCGCAAGATCACAGCTGATCCATCGTCGAAATAGCGCTCCACCGCCGCGTTATCCCGGTCGGCGGCAAAGGCGTACTGGGTCAGGTCGTTGGTGCCGAAGCTCAGAAAATCAGCGTACTCGGCGATCGCCCGCGCCGATAGCGCTGCCGCGGGGGTTTCAATCATGGCGCCGATCTTGGGAGCGGTCGCCGTCGGCCAGAGCTGCTCCAGCATCTCTTTTACGGCGGCCATATCTTCGGGCAGTGACACCATCGGCACCAAAATCCGCATATCGAAGTCGCGGGACAACGCCATCACCGCGCGCAGCTGGGTTTTGAGCAGCTCTGGGTACGCGCGCAGCAAGCGAATCCCCCTTCGCCCCAGTGCGGGATTGGATTCAGCAAAGAACGCCAAAAACGGCAAGGGCTTGTCGGCACCCACATCCAGCAGCCGCACGCAGACCGAGCGGCCCTTCGCCGCCGCCAGTACCTGAGTCATTTCACTAACCAGTTCAGCGGTATTGGGTGGGGTTGTACGCCCCAAATAGGCCTGTTCCATTCGGTATAGGCCCACGCCTTCGGCACCGTTGCGCATCGCCAGTTCGGTATCATTGCTGCTCCCCACATTGGCGACCACCGAGATCATCACGCCATCTTGGGTGACGGCCGGTTGGCGGGCATTTTCTCGTGCTACGCGATAGGCCTGCGCTTTTTCTTTGGTGAGGCGCTGGAAAGCGATCAGCTGCGTGCTCTTTGGCCGAACCGTGACGGTTCCCGCATCCGCATCCACGAACGCCACAGTAGCGTGGGGCACGGTGCTCATCAGATCCGGGATGCCTGATATGCAGGGCAGGCCAAGCTGGCGAACAAGCAGAGCCGCGTGGGAGCCGCTGCTGCCGTGTTCGAGTAGCACGGCCGCGATAGAACGATTGGCGAGAAAAACGGCATCGGAGGGTAGCAATCTCGAGGCGACCAGGATGCACCCTTGGGGAATCTCATCGAGAGGATGAACCGTAATGCCCGCCAGAGCATTGCGCAGCCGTATCGATAGGTCGCGCATATCATCGCCTTTTTCCCGGGCAATCTGCGACTCCAACGCCAGAAACCGGCTTTCCCAGCGCAGGAAAACCGCCTTTACGGCGCTGCTGGCGCAGAGCAGGTTGTCGACGACCTCTCTCCTCAACTCCTGCTGCAGCGACGGGTCATTGAGCATCATTCGGTGCGATCCAAATACCTCAGAGAGGCGCGAGTCGATCTCTTTTTCCACCCGTGTCGCCAGTACCACTAGATCATCCGATATAGTGGTGGTTGCGAGATCAAGACGGGTCAGTACCTGTTCGACTTGGCCGTGGTCAATGTCCACGGGCACATCGATCAGTCCGAGCAGATTATGGTGGACGTGGGTAATGCCCTGCGCCAACCCCGGCGAGATCGAGGTGCCATGGATGGTGAAAGACGGGCCATTGTGTTGCATAAACTACCTGCTGTACTAAATAGAGGTTCGTGGTGCGCTTGGGCCTCAGGACGGTGTCTTAAACCCTCACGCATCCCTCAACGGCTTGGCGATGGACGCTGCGATCAGTTCACGTAACCGGCAGTGTAGAATGCCGCCGTGATGGAAGAATCTCAGCTCATCCTGGGTATCGATCCGGCAGCGGGTCTTGACTACCCTGGGATTACCGCGCTCGGGCTGAATTTTAATGCTGACATCGCTCCCCGGCGTCATCTCCGCCAATCCTGCGATACTGATGCACTCGTCACCGGTCAGCTGCAGCACGGCGAGGCCGGTTTGCGGTTCCAGTTGCAGGGGTAATATCCCCATGCCGATTAAATTGGAGCGGTGGATCCGCTCGAAGCTCTCGGCGATCACCGCGCGCACACCGAGCAGGCACGGCCCCTTGGCCGCCCAGTCACGAGAGGAGCCGGTGCCGTATTCCGCCCCGGCAAACACCACCAGCGGAATTCCCAGTTGCTGAAAATGCCGAGCGGCGGCGAAGATACTGACTATTTCTTGGGAGGGGGCCAGCCGCGTCACGCCTCCGCACTGCTGCGGCGTCATCATATTCTGCAGCCGTGGATTAGCGAAGGTGCCACGCATCATCACCTCATGGTTACCGCGGCGACTGCCGTAGGAGTTGAACGCTGCCGGCTCGACACCATGACTTTGCAGGTAGGCACCCGCGGGGCTGTCCTTGGCAATACTGCCGGCCGGCGAGATATGGTCGGTGGTGACGCTGTCGCCGAGCAGTGCCAGGATCCGCGCCTCAACAATATCTTCAACAACGGGTGGCGCCGGTTGCAAGCCGTCAAAATAGCTGGGATAGCGTACGTAGGTACTGTTGCTGTCCCAGGGGTAGCGCTGGCTATCGCTGATCGCCAATGCCTGCCAGTGGCGGGTGCCGGTGAAGACGTCTGCGTAGCGTTGCTGAAACTGCACTTGGTTTACGTGAGCGGCAACGGTGGCGGCGATCTCCTCGGCGTCGGGCCACAGGTCGCACAGGAACACCGGCTGGCCCTGCGGATCCAGACCCAGCGGATCGCGGGTCAGGTCCAGATCAACCCGACCGGCCAGGGCATAGGCCACCACCAGCGGTGGTGAGCAGAGAAAACTGGCGGTTACCTGCGGGTGAATCCGCCCCTCAAAGTTACGGTTGCCAGACAGCACTGCGCAGACATTGACCTTCTGCTGGCTGATGGTACCGGCAATGGCGGGATCCAGAGGACCGGAATTACCGATACAGGTCGTGCAACCGTAACCCACCAGGTTGAAGCCTAGCTGGTCCAGCTCCGATTGCAGGCCGGCCGCCTGCAGGTAATCGGTCACCACCTTGGACCCTGGTGCCAGGGAGGTCTTGACCCAGGGAGCGATCTGGAGACCACGCCGACGCGCATTGCGCGCCAATAGACCGGCAGCCATCATTACCGTGGGATTGGAGGTGTTGGTGCAGCTGGTAATCGCCGCAATCACCACCGCCCCCTCTTGCAACCTGAAGGGTTTGCCAAGTACAGCATGGGTGCGAGGTGGATCGTCAGCTGGGCGCTCCTGCGCCTGACCCTGTGCTTTTCCTTGAGCCTGGGCAAACTGCCGGAAGGCCGCGGCCACATCCGACAGCGCCACCCGATCCTGGGGGCGTCGCGGTCCGGCAACGCAGGGTTTGATATCAGTAAGATCCAGCGTCAGCTCTACGCTGTAGGTGGCGCGTGGCGACGTATCATCGTGCCAGAACCCCTGGGCGCGGGCGTAGGCTTCTACCAGGGCGACCTGCTGCGGGTCGCGCCCGGTCAGGATGAGATAGCGCAAGGTCTCGACATCGATGGGGAAAAGTCCGCAGGTGGCACCATATTCCGGTGCCATGTTGGCGATGGTGGCGCGATCAGGCAGACTCAGACTGTTCAGACCGCTGCCAAAAAATTCGACAAAGCAGCCGACTACACCTTGCTGACGCAGCATCTCTGTTACCCGTAGTACCAAGTCGGTGGCGGTGCTGCCCGGCGGCAGCCGACCACTAAGCTCGACGCCGACCACCCGCGGCAGTTGCAGGCTGATCGCTTGACCGAGCATCGCCGCCTCCGCCTCAATTCCGCCCACTCCCCAGCCCAGGATGCCGAGCCCGTTGATCATAGTGGTATGACTGTCCATCCCCACCAGAGTATCGGGATAAGCCAGCTGCTCGCCAGTATCCAGCGCCTGAGTCCACACCACCCGCCCGAGGTACTCCAGGTTGACCTGATGACAGATCCCCGTGCCGGGGGGCACCACGCGGACGTTTTCGAATGCAGTCTGCCCCCAGCGCAGAAAAGTGTAACGCTCGTGGTTGCGTAGCATCTCCTGGCGTACGTTCTCATCAAAGGCCCCCTCGTCGCCGGCACGATCCACGGTGACTGAGTGATCGATCACAAGGTCCACTGGAATCTGCGGGCTGATCCGGCCCGGATCGCCTCCAGCCTCAGCCATGACATCACGCATCGCTGCCAGGTCCACCAGCGCCGGGCCCCCGGTAAAGTCCTGCATCAGGATGCGTGCCGGCATAAAGCTGATCTCCTTGATCGACTTGCCTGTTTTAATCCAGTCGCCCAGTGCCTCGATTGAGGCACGCGTGGCCTGCTCATCCTGCCCGTGGCGCAACAGGTTTTCTAACACAATCTTCAAGGCAAAAGGCAGCCGCGACAGATCGCCGCATTGGCCGTAGGCCGCGTAGGCGGCGGGCAGTGCATAGTAGAGGTAAGCTTCGCTACCCACCTGCAGGGTGCGCTGAAACGGGGAGGGTTGATCCGTAGTGTGAGTCATTGTTTACTCTCCGGTGAGGGTCTGGCTGTACAGGCGACTCTAGTTATCGCCAACCATAGATCGCCGGCGATTACGGCAGCGCGACCTTCACTTTCTCCGGTACCCTGGGGCCAACCGGTGCCATGCCCTGCAGATACTTGAACAGTTCGCTGTCAGTAGACAGCACTAAGGTGGTGTTTTGTCCGATTACCGTTTTGTAGGCTTGCAGGCTGCGGGTGAACTGGTAAAAGTCCACCGCTGCGGGGCTCTGATTGTAGGCACGGGCGTAGATTTCCGTGGCCTTAGCATCGGCCAGGCCGCGTATCTCCTCCACTTGGCGGTAGGCTTCAGACTGGATCTTGTTCAGGTCCCGCACCCTGTCGCCACGGATACGCGCCGCCTCACCGTTACCCTCGGATAGAAAGCGTTCGGCGATCTGGCGCCGTTCACTGATCATCCGGTCGTAGATTTTAGGACGTACGCTTTCGTTGTAATTGATCCGTTTGAAGCGGATATCAAGCAGCTCGATGCCAAACACCCGCACCTTTTCAGCCGCCGCCACGAATATCTCGGCTTCCACCTGCTTACGCCCCTTCTGGATCGCCACCCAGGCGCTGGTATCCAGGGAGCGTCCCCCGCCGCTCAATAACGCATCACGCAGCGGCACCCGATCCTTGGTTGTACGTATGATCTCAATCAATTCATGCTTAGCCACCGCATTGCGTGTCTCGCTGCCGAGAATATCGTCCAGCCGGGATTGAGCGCTGCGCTCATCACGCAGGCGCAGGAAGTACTGCAACGGATCGGTGATGCGCCAACGGGCGAACAGGTCGACAGAGATATAAAGCTTGTCCTTGGTGGGCATGTCCGAGGGTTTACCGTCCCATTCGAGTACCCGCTTGTCGATGGCGTTGACCTCCTGGATAAACGGTAGCTTGAGCTTCAGCCCCGCTTCGGTGATAGGCTCTCCCACCGGCTTGCCGAACTGGGTGATGATCACCTGCTCAACTTCGCTGACGGTGTAGACAGAGCTGTACAGCAGGTACCCGGTCATCAGGGGCAGCAGCAGGATGAGGGTTGAGTTTATTCTGTTCATGGTCGACCTCCGCGGGGCGTTCCCAAGTTGGCAGGTCCCAGGTTAAGCAAAGGCAAAATACCGCCCGCCTGCTGGTCGACGATTACTTGAGTCTGGATGCTGGGCAACACCTCCTGCAGCGTCTCAATATAGATGCGTCGACGGGTCACCTCCGGCGCCTTACTGTACTCTGCCAGCAGCGCGCTAAAGCGCGACGCATCACCCTCGGCTTCGTTTATCCGCTTGAGACGGTAGCCGTCGGCCTCGCGAATTCGCTGATCTTTTTCACCCTGGGCCAGGGGAATCACCTTGTTGTAGTCGCGCCGCGCCTCGTTGATCAGTTTCTCTTTTTCCTGCTGCGCCTGGTTGACCTCATTGAACGAGTCCTGCACCGGCTGCGGCGGGTTGATGTTTTTCAGTTGCACCTGGTCGATGCTGATTCCCATCACGTATTTGCTGGAGAGCCGCTGCATCTTGTCCAGGGCTTCGACCTCAATCTCCTGACGCCCCACGGTAATCACCTCGTCAACAGTGCGGTCGCCCACCACCTCGCGCATCACCGATTCAGACACATAGCGCAGGGTTTCAGCGGGTTCGCGTACCTCAAATAGAAACTTAACCGGATCGGCGATGCGGTACTGCACCACCCACTCTACCAGCGCAGCGTTGAGGTCGCCGGTGACCATCTGGGTTTCGCGCTTCTTATCACGGGGGCGGGGGCTTTGGTAGGGATCGTTGGCGCCGGGGGTAGTAAAGCCAAACTCCTGCTTCAACTGCCGCTTGACCGGTACGATGGTAGCAATATCCATTCCCAGCGGCAGTTTAAAATGCAACCCCGGTGGCACCTCGTAGAGATACTTACCGAAGCGCTGCACCACTGCCACTGAATCACTCGGCACGGTGTAGTAAGCAGTCCAGAAACCCAGTCCGCTAAACACCAACACCGCTAGAACGATGATCCTAGTACGACTACCACCTGGTAGGTGACAACCGCAGTGAACCCACCCAGCACGGAGCAGACGACCCAGGTCAAATACCGATTGATTACTCCCATTCCAGGGATCTTTCTGATCATTGTTGCTTTGGCTGGACATCATATATTCCTCTGTTGGAGCCAAATCGCTCACAGAACAACAACGACTGGAATACCACCTTTTACCCGCCCTAGTCTTTTCACTTAAAGGGAGAGCCAAAGCCTGTTGATAACTCGGAAGGATTTAGGCCATTACAGACTTAGGATATAAGCCCCCCCTCGGGGGAGTCGGTGCGCTAACAAACATAAAGCGCCAATACGAAGAAGTGTTTAACCGACTTGCCAAATCACCGACAAGCAACTGTACTTCACAGATACGCTGTCATTTCTCTGGGATGACGGCGTTGAAACAACACTCTGGTATGAAAAATGTCTCCTTCTCCACAACAAAACCATTTATTGGCCGCCCTGCCCGATGAAGTTCAACAGCGTCTGTTTCCTTACCTTAAACCGGTTACGCTGCCACTCGGTAAAGTCTTGTACGAGTCAGGAGAGATTCAACATCAGGTTTTCTTTCCGACTGACGCCATCGTCTCGCTGCTTAACGTAACGGAAAATGGCGCGTCTGCCGAAATTTCGGTGGTGGGTAATGATGGCTTGATTGGAGTGAGCTTGTTTATGGGCGGTGAAAGCACCCCCAGTCGCGCCTTGGTGCAAAGTGCTGGCTCTGCCCTGCAACTCTCAGCGCGGCGCCTTAAGGAGGAGTTTGACCGTCACGGCGACCTGTTGTTATTGCTGCTTCGTTATACGCAGTCGCTGATCACCCAGATGGCCCAAACCGCCGTATGCAATCGACACCATACCATCGACCAGCAATTATGCCGCTGGCTGCTGCTATCACTGGACCGTCTGCCGGGTAATCAATTAATCATGACTCAGGAACTGATTGCCAATATGCTCGGCGTTCGGCGCGAAGGGGTAACCACTGCTGCGGGCAAGCTACAGAAACTCGGCGTGATCGAATATCATCGTGGACACATTAGCGTGCTAGACCGTCCGCGTCTTGAAACACTTTGCTGCGAGTGTTACGCCGTGGTTAAAAAAGAAACAGACCGATTGTTGCCCTGGCACCCTAACAAGTGATTAACGTCTTGGCAGTGCAAAAGAGAGGGAACAAGGTAGCACTGTAGAGGTGGGCTGCCCATGTAATTCTGCAACTCTCGATATTGCGTGCTGCAGAGATTTTTTCTATGGCAGCAATTCCCAGAGGTATCGGTTAGGGAAGATGCGAATAAGTCCCTCAGCATGAGACAATCACCGGCTTAACACCAACGGATTGGATAGGCCATGAACCATCAGCTCAGCTTCGCCGACAGCGAATACCAGAACAAACGACGCCAGACACGGAAAGAGAAGTTTCTGGGGCGGATGGAAATGCTAATGCCTTGGTCGCGCTTGGAAGCGTTGATTGAGCCGCATTACCCCAAAGCGGGTAACGGACGACGTCCCTATCCGTTGGCGACCATGCTGCGCATCCACTGTATGCAGCAATGGTACAACATGAGCGATCCTGCCATGGAGGATGCGTTGTACGAGATCACATCCATGCGCCTGTTCTCTGGCCTCTCACTGGAGGGACCGATCCCAGATCACACCACCATTATGAACTTCCGTCACCTCTTGGAACGACATGGTTTGGCACGTCAGATGCTTGAAGAGGTCAATCAATGGCTGGGTGATGGGTAAATTGGGTGTGGGAGAGCGAAACATTTTCTCAAAGATACTTGCCGTTCTACGTAGCCATCATGGCTCTAGAACTCAGCGCAGCCAAGTTCATGGGATGGGGCAAGTTCCTAGTTTTGTTCGCAGTCTGTACCGTACCGCTTATCCCACTGTATGTTTGGGATAAGCGACATCAACGCGGTATTGACGAGAAAGAAAAAGAAGAGAGAGAAAACCTGATGGACGGGTAAAAGAAGCACTTACCAGCGCGGATTCTGTTGTGCCAAATAAAGCGTAAATCGTTGCCAAAAACGGCGCGCGATTACACCTTGCCCTGAAGATTCGCACCTACCATAAACGACGAAGCCCCGCTCAAATGAGCAGGGCTTCTGAATTCGTGGCGGTGAGGGAGGGATTCGAACCCTCGATACGTTTCCGTATACACACTTTCCAGGCGTGCTCCTTCGGCCACTCGGACACCTCACCGAATATGTTTTCAGGGTATCTGTGCAACCCCGATCACATGAGGCGCGTATTCTACCCACAGCTTTTGGTAACGGCAACCGCTTTTTTACAATAATCTGCAATTAATTTTACACAGGGTGTTTCTTGTCTTTTGAAGCCGGTTGATGGTTTCGAATGGACGCATTAAAGGGCACGCAAAGAGAGGAAGGAGTGCACGGAACCACCCTGCTGACTTGGTGAGTTCCGTGCGGATTATCGCGATGTCCTATGGAGGAGTGCGACACGCGATAAGCTCTCAATGTAGCCTGTCGGTTTGGCAATTGTATTGATGTGTGACAGCTCTTTCCCGGTTCACGGCAATAGCTGCTGGGTGCTGTTTTTCAATACGTCGACCATCGCGCCCGCTGCTGTGGAAAGAGGATAGCGTTTGCGGGTAAAGATGCCGACCTTTCGAGTAATCGCCGGTGCCTTTAAAGGACGCCACTCCCCTCCCAGCTGCTCGATCTGCGGAATACACAGTGAAGGCACGATACTCACCCCCAATCCACAGACCACCATTCGGATGATTGTGACCAGCTGATGGGATTCAAACTCAATGCTGAGTTGAAATTTTTTCTCCTCTAACGTTCGTTCAATAAGCTCGCGAATACTGGACGGTCGCTGCAGTGCAATACAGGGAAAATCCTTCATCTGATTCCATGTAATCGCCTCTTTTTCCAGCAATTGGTGTCCCTTCGGCAGGGCCACCACAAAACGGTCCTCAAACAGGGTTTCAAAGTGCAGATCATCGGCGGCGTTTTCAGTATAAAACGCGATACCGATCTCTACCCGACCGCTGCGAACCATGTCCACCACAGTCTCAGCGACGACGTCATGTACGGTCACGTTAATGGCCGGGTAAAGTTCTCTGTAGCTCCCTAAAACCCTAGGCAGTTGATGCCCAGCGAAGGATGGCATCGCCGCGACGGTGAGTTTGCCTCGCTGCAGGGAGAACAGGTTGTGCAGCTCCAGCATCGCATCATCCCAATCCGCCAGCAGGCGTTCCGCTACCGGGTAGAACGCCTCCCCTTCCGGCGTTAACGCCAGTGACCGGGTACTTCTGACGAGTAGTGCTCCACCTACAGTTTCTTCCAGATTCTTGATGGAGATACTCAGCGCCGGTTGCGACAGGTAAACCAACTCTGCGGCTTCAGCAAAACTGCGTGTCTTCGCAACTGCAACAAATGCTTTCAACTGCTTAACGGTGACATTCATAAATTTATTAAATTAATTATTGAAATCTTTAAATTGGATAAATATTAACATCTGTTGGATGCTTAGCAACATGTAGGCAGTTACGCAGCACTTAACAAAGCGCTTCCCGCAACAGCCGCTCCCGAGCGATCGGGCTGATAACGATTGATGAGCTTCAGCGTCTTCTTTAATACGGCGCTGACTTCGAACAAAAACAAGAGGAGTTCTCCCCATGTCCGGTTTTGACAAGGTGGTAAACAGCTACGAAGAAGCAATGGCGGGTCTGGAAGATGACATGACCGTGATCGCCGGCGGCTTCGGTCTTTGTGGTATCCCTGAAGGTTGCATCGCACAGATCAAAAAGATGGGTACTAAAGGCCTGACCGTTGTATCTAACAACTGCGGTGTAGATGGCTTTGGTCTGGGTATCCTGCTGGAAGATAAGCAGGTTAAGAAGATGGTTTCCTCTTACGTGGGTGAGAACGCGCTGTTCATGAAGCAGCTGCTGGAAGGCGAGCTGGAAGTTGAACTGACTCCACAGGGCACCCTGGCTGAGAAGATGCGCGCTGGTGGCGCTGGCATCCCTGCATTCTACACGGCGACCGGTTACGGCACGCTGGTAGGTGAAGGTAAGGATGTACGCGAGTTCGACGGCCGTAACTACATTCTGGAAGAATCCATCACTGGTGACTTCGCAATCGTTAAAGGTTGGAAAGCTGACCGTTACGGTAACGTGATCTACCGTCACACCGCTCAGAACTTCAACCCAATGGCTGCGACTGCAGGCAAGATCACCGTGGTTGAGGTGGAAGAGATTGTTGAGCCAGGCGAACTGGATCCAACCCAGATCCACACACCAGGTATCTACGTTGACCGCCTGATTCAGGGCACTTTCGAAAAACGTATCGAACAGCGCACTGTGCGCGAAGCTTAAGGGAGATTATTACTATGGCACTTTCCCGCGAACAGATGGCTATGCGCGTAGCTCGTGAGCTACAAGACGGTTACTACGTAAACCTGGGTATCGGTATCCCAACACTGGTAGCAAACTACATCCCTGACGGCATGGAAGTCATGCTGCAGTCCGAAAACGGTCTGCTGGGTATGGGTCAGTTCCCTACCGAAGATGAAGTAGACGCAGATATGATCAACGCAGGTAAGCAGACTGTTACTGCTGTGACCGGCGCATCTATCTTCTCCTCTGCTGAGTCTTTCGCCATGATCCGTGGCGGCCATGTAGACCTGACCGTACTGGGTGCGTTCGAAGTAGACGTTGCAGGCAACATCGCGTCCTACATGATTCCAGGCAAGCTGATCAAAGGTATGGGCGGCGCAATGGACCTGGTAGCTGGTGCGGACAACATCATCGTACTGATGACTCACGCATCCAAGCACGGTGAATCCAAGCTGCTGACTAAATGCTCTCTGCCACTGACTGGCGCAGGCTGCATCAAGAAGGTCCTGACCGACCTGGCTTACCTCGAAATTGAAGACGGTAAGTTCCACCTGAAAGAGCGTGCTCCAGGCGTTTCTGTAGAAGAGATCGTCGAGAAGACTGAAGGTGAGCTGGTTGTTCCAGATCACGTTCCTGAAATGCAGTTCTGATTCAGGAAGAAATCCTTGTCGGGAGCGGAGAGACTTCCGACATCGTCACTTGTGACATTGCCTCTCATGAGCTTAGGCTCAATCCTTGTGTTTCACTCCCGCCTTTTGGCGGGAGTTTTTTATTTGGGCAATGCGTTACTCATTCGCAAGGCTAACGCATCTATACCCTCTATACCGCACGGTCCTTTTTACTCGCTGTCAGGTCGACCAGCATATCCCCTACCTGGATCAGATTACGGCTGATCTCCCGCACGAGGTTGATCATCAACACACTGAAATCTTCAGCATATTTGAGCTGAAACTCGTGAAACAGATCGCAGGAGATCTCCAACACCACCCCGCCCTGATCCATATACGCCCAGCCAACGCGTGGTTGCAGCGTAATCATGCCGACAAAACCGATCTGCTCGCCGGTCTGGAAATCGCTTAGAAACGCCCAGTTACCATCAGAAAACTTATAAAACGCAACCGGGCCCTGAAGAATAACGTAGAAATGATCGGAGCGGTCACCGACCTGAAACAACTCCTCTTTGGGCTCCAACTGATAGATATCACCCTTGGTGAGCAGATACTCGATCGCCCGATCCGAGAGTGCACCAAAGATGGCAAATTCACGGCACTGCTTTACTGAGAAACCATCTTTTACATCGTTGTAATCTATCTTCTGCATCGATCTACACCTACAGCTATCGATACAATTAAGTGTATATGGCTGCAGAGCCGCCACAATACAGCCAAAGTCTTTATGAATCAGGTTTCTAGAACTGATTTGGCATAGCGCTATAGATTTTAGTCACAAAGAGGAATAACCGTTCCGTTACGGCCGATAGATCCGCAAAAAGCTGGCGAATCTTGGTACCCCCCGCGACGTCAGGCCAGTGTATTTATAGGTAACCTGACTGCCCAGTGGCGGTGGGTCAGCGCGCTGCTGATCGGTGAAACCACTGCCGAGACGAAAGCGTATGCCCCCCGGTATCTCTACCAGCAAAGCGCCGAGCTTACCCTCGTATTTACCTTTGCCCGGTAGATGGGCAACAACAGTCGCTTCAGCATCTTGCCAGGGTTTAAGTTTGAGCAGATCCGCACGACGCCCGGAGTGATAGCGTGATTCCCCTTTGTGTAACATCAGCCCCTCTCCACCCTGTTCAACGACCTGATCCAACAGCGCCATCAGAGCCTCCTCATCGGCCAGCTTACGCTGAGGGATCATCTGCACCCATCGCCGATCAATCTTCGCTACAAGACGTTTCAGCGCAGCCACACGCTCATTGAAGGTGCCCGGATGCCCAGGCAGATCAAACAGCATGTATTTCACCTTGCGCCAATCCTGCTCTGTTGCCTGCTGGCGGCGTATGATTGCTGACACTTCATCAAAACGCTCGCGCCCAATCCAGAGTTCACCGTCCAGCGCCACATCCGGTAACGCCTCGACGAACCATTGGGGCGCGGCAATTGTGCGCCCCTGACGTGTGCGCAGCTGTTTACCGTCCCAGTAACCACGTACACCATCCAGCTTTTCACTCACCCAATATTGAGTCAGTTCGATATCACCCTTGTAGACTTTTGCGAGCAGCAATTGGGGTTTCTCTGCGTACGCAGAGAGGGAGAAAAGACAGGCAAGAATGCATAGAAAAGCAGATCGGAAAAACATCGGTTATCCTCCATGACAACACCAGGGGGCCTTCATCCATAAAGGCCATGCTTGCCAATCTACCCTGCCCCGCCACCAGTCTCAAGGCCCGGCTCCGACCTCCTGATTTGCGAAAATCGCAACGCTGTACTAAGACGCAAAGTAGACACTCTCTGTTTAGCCACCGTTGACGCTGCGACACCCAATAGCCCATACAGACAGGAGGCTATGTCATGCTAAACATCAATCCGGACACCATCTGTTATCTGGTGGGAAAAGCACGCGAGTTTCACGTTAAGGAGGAGGTGGTGATTCCCGAAGAACCAGACAGCCCCAGCGACGACTGGGCACGTCAGGTTCTGGCCGACCACAGCGGCGATCTTACCTACCAGGATGCAGCCAGTGTGGTCGAGGATCTGGAGCCGGACCAGCAGATCGCGCTCGTTGCGCTGATGTGGCTGGGCCGTGGCGACTATGATCTGGCCGACTGGGAGTCTGCGCTGATCGACGCAGCAGACGCCCACAGCAGCCATACTGCGGCGTATCTGCTTTCGACACCTCTGATGGCCGATTACCTTGAAGAGGGTCTCAGTCAGCACGGTTACAGCTGCCAGCTGGAGAAAGAGTTTGTGAACGTTGGCATCAGGAGCGGCTAGCTCCTGACTTGGGATTATTCGACTCCCGGTTTACGCCGCCCCAGCATCACCACGATAAAGCTGATCACCTCATTACCGTGCTGATTGTAACCCCGGTACTGGATACGCAGAATGCCGCGATCCGGCTTGGAACGCGACGGCGTTACAGACAGGACCTCTGCCTGCGTCCGGATAGTATCACCCGGACGCACCGGAGCTAAGAACCGCAGCTCATCAATACCCGGCCCACCCATACTGACGGTCTCAAATACACCGGACTGCACCACCATACGAAAGCACAGCGCCAGTGTCTGGAATCCACTGGAGATTATCCCGCCGTAAGGCCCTTCAGCCGCAGCCTGCGCATCGATATGAAATGGCTGCGGATCATAGGTAATCGCAAAATCCAGAATCTGCCCTTCGCTCAGGGTAAAACCCGGCGCTTTAAACAGATCACCCTCTTTAAAATCATCAAGGTAGCGGGTCATATCAGACCTCCTGTTTTTGTTGTTATTGAAGTATCGATGGTATTGCTGGAAAAGATCTTTTAGACCTTCGGTGAGTCGGCAGCCCTGCCTTTTCTACGTGACAGCGGCGGCAAATTTCAGGCGAAAAAAAAGGGGAGCGAACTCCCCCAAATGACGTACCAACAGAGTACTAGTGCGGGTAACTGCACTATAACAACGGTCGTCGTTCAGCTAACAAGCAAAGAACCTGTAAAACCTTTAAACCTGTGTGCTCCGGTTCGCTGTCTTTAGTCCTGCCAGAAGCACTCTCCCTGCGCCTGACGCCTACGAACCGGAAGCCTTCGGATTAAGCATGCAAACCATGCTGTTTAACCCTGATCACCGCACATTGTATTGATGTAAACGGTGACCTGTTTGCTAGCGATAACCGATCAGAAAACGAGTAAATCTCTCTTTCTGTATTAGCCGTGTGGTTATCTTTAATGGGTCTCAGACGACCCAATCTTTACCCTTACGTTAACGTCAATTTATCGTGTTTCGAGTTAAATTGCGAGCAATAATTAAGGGTTTTCCCTAATAACATTTTATTTAAATTTAATAGGAAGCGTCAGCACCACACAGGTGATGCCAACGCTTGGGGACATCGATATCCGACTGCTTACTTGGTCATACCTGCAGCAGCCATCAACTCTGTGATTTCAGGCAGAATGCTCTCGTCGTCGATAGTCGACGGCATCTTGTACTCTTCCTGAGCGGCGATCTTACGCAGGATAGCGCGCAGGATCTTACCGGAACGGGTCTTCGGCAGACGCTGAACGACCAGGGCACGACGGAAGCACGCCAGCGCACCGACCTGCTCACGTACCATCTGTACCAGCTCCGCCTCAATCTGCTCCTCTGTGATCTCTTCGCCCGCTTTCAGGACGATCAGACCAACCGGCAGCTGACCTTTCAGCTCGTCGTTAACGCCGATTACCGCACACTCGGCCACCGCCGGATGCGCAGACACCACCTCTTCCATCTCACCGGTGGAGAGACGGTGACCGGAGACGTTGATTACATCGTCGGTACGACCAGTGATGTAGATGTAACCATCGTCATCTTTGTAACCGCCGTCACCTGTGTGGTAGTAACCCGGGAAGGCTTCAAGATAGGAGCTGACGTAACGGTCGTTGTTATTCCAGATGCTCCAGGCCACACCCGGAGGCATCGGCAGTTTCACGCAGATGTTACCCGCGTCGCCATCAGCCACTTCAGTGCCATCGCCATCCAGTACGCGGATGTCGTAACCCGGAATCGGCTTGTTGGTAGAGCCCAGACGTGCTTCGGATGGAGAATCCCAGCCCATCATCGGTGCGGTCATCGGCCAGCCGGTTTCGGTCTGCCACCAGTGGTCAATTACCGGTACTTTCAGCAGGTCGGACAGCCAGTAGTAAGTAGAGGAATCCAGCTTCTCACCGGCAACAAACACCCATTTCAGGCTGCTCAGATCGTATTTCTTGGACAGATCGCCCTGCGGGTCTTCCTTACGGATTGCACGGAATGCGGTCGGCGCACAGAACATGGAGTTCACGCCGTACTCTTCCATCACGCGCCAGAAAGTACCGGCATCCGGGTTACGGATCGGCTTACCTTCGAAGAAGATAGAGCTGCAACCGCCCATCAACGGACCGTAGACGATAAAGGAGTGACCAACCACCCATCCGATATCGGAGGCGCCCCACCAGACGTCGCCCGCTTCCATACCGTACACATTGTTCAGTGCGTAACTCAGCGCAACGGCATGGCCACCGTTATCACGGACGATACCTTTCGGCTGGCCGGTAGTACCTGAGGTGTACAGAATGTACAGCGGATCAGAACCCTTAACGGTGACACATTCAGCAGGCTCAACGCCTTCCTGAATCTGGTACCAGTCCAGATCACGTTCGCTGTTCATCTCAGCTTTGATCATCTCGCGCTGGCATACCACGGTGTTCTGAGGCTTATGCGTTGCCAGTTCGATCGCCTGATCAACCAGCGGTTTGTACGCGATCTTCTTCTCAAATTCGATACCGCAGGACGCGGTCAGGATCATCTTAGGGCTGGCGTCGTCGATACGGATCGCCATCTCTGCCGGTGCAAAACCACCAAATACCACGGAGTGGATCGCGCCCAGACGTGCGCAGGCCAGCATCGCTACCGCAGCTTCCGGGATCATCGGCATGTAGATCAGAACGGTATCACCCTTCTCAACGCCTTGTGCTTTCAGTGCGCCGGCGAAACGGGACACGCGCTCCAGCAGCTGGTTGTAGGTGATCGCTTCTTTGGTGCCGCCAGTAGCGGGAGAATCGTAGTAGAGGGCAACCTGTTCGCCACGACCGTTTTCAACGTGGTAATCCACCGCCAGATAGCAGCTGTTCAGCTCGCCATCCGGATACCAGCTGTAGGTACCGAACTCAGTTTTGGTCAGTGTCGTTTCAGGTTTTTTGAACCAGGCAATGCGGTCTGCCTGACCTGCCCAGTAGGCTTCCGTGTTATCCAGGGCAGCCTGATATTCATCGTTGTATCCCATTGTTCAACCTCGTTTATTTTTCTTATCGGGTTGGCACTGCGACTTTGTACAGTGCCGCGAGGAACTGCTACCCGACAGCCGTCGCTGCTGTCGGATGTAAATCGTCCGTGACCCGGTCATGTCTTTCAGTCATGACCGGGTAGAGTCGGGTCAGCGGATTACTGATCCTGATACAGGCGCAGTACGCTGGAGAAGTCCAGACCGCCGTTGCCGTTCGCTTTGTGCAGCGCGAACAGTGCACGCGCCTGAGAGCCCATAGGGGTAGGAGAAGCGCTCTGGTGGCTGACGTCACCCGCCAGACCCAGGTCTTTGTACATCAGGTCTACCTGGAAACCGCCCTGGTAGTCGTTGGAGGAAGGTACGCCTTCCATCACACCTGGGAACGGGTTGTATACCTGCAGCGCCCAGTTGTTACCGGAGCTCTGTTTCATGATTTCAGACAGTACCGCTGGATCCAGACCGTTTTTCACGCCCATGTTCAGTGCTTCTGCAGTACCGGTCATCAGGATCGCCAGCAGCATGTTGTTGCAGCACTTAGCAACCTGACCTGCACCGTTGTCACCTGCGCGGAAGATGTTTTTACCCATCGCGTCCAGTACAGGCTTAGCTTTTGCGAACAGTTCTTCAGACGCGCCTACCATGAATGCCAGGGTGCCCGCAGTTGCTGCGCCTACACCACCGGATACCGGTGCGTCGATGAAATCGATACCACGCTCAGCACCTGCAGCAGCAACGCGCTTGGCTGTTTCCGCATCGATAGTAGAGGAATCAATAATCAGGGTGCCGTCAGCGACAACGTCGAACAGTGGCTGTTCGCCAGTCACGAAGATACCTTCAACGTGCTTGCCCGCTGGCAGCATGGATACAACAAACTCCACATCCTGTGCGGCTTCCACTGCAGTAGCAGCCGCCTGACCGCCCTCTGCAACGACTTTCTGAATTGCGTCCTGGGACAGGTCGAATGCTTTAACTTTGTGACCTGCTTTTACCAGGTTGATGGCCATTGGGCCGCCCATGTTACCCAGACCGATAAAACCGATTGTTGCCATTTCTTTAGCCCTTCTTATCTTTATTTATTGAGGAGGCAAGCACCGTCGCAGTACCTGCCCCTTGGACTGCTCTTTGTCTGATGACCTGAAATTACAGGCCTGCCAGAGGGTTGGTCTCCCAAGGAGACACAAAGAATTCGTTCAGTTTGTCCTGATCAACGTCTGCCAGTGTTTTGTAAGTCCACTGTGGCGCGCCGTCTTTATCAACCAACAGTGCGCGAACGCCTTCAGGGAACTCACGGTGAGTACAGCACTGTACAGACAGCACCAGCTCCGCCATGAACACCTCTTTCAGGGACATGTGACGGGTCTCTTCCAGCTGACGCTGAATCAGGTTAACCGCCAGCGGGCTGCCGTGGCTGATCGCTTTCTGCGCTTTGCTCACCCACTTGTCATCAGTCTCTTCCGCCAGCAGGCTCTCTACGATCTCTTCCACGCTGTCCTGATCGGTTACGCGCTGGATCAGGTCGAAGTTGGCCTGAACCGGAGAGTTGTTATCAAACTGTGGCTGAGACTCATCTTCCAGCTCACGCAGTACGCGGTTTACCGCAGCGTTGGCATCACCGTCCCAGTTTTCCGCCTGCAGACGTTCGATCATGCTGCTGCGCAGTTCGCCAGCAACAAAACGGTCCGCCAGACCCAGGAACAGCGCATCTGCAGCGTTCATCCGGTTGCCGGTCAGGCCCAGGAACAGACCGGTACGGCCGGGCATGTGGTTCAGGAACCAGCTACCGCCTACGTCCGGGTAGAGACCGATGGTCACTTCCGGCATCGCCATATGGGTGGTTTCGGTTACAACACGGTGGCTACAGCCGTTCATCAGGCCCATACCACCGCCCATCACGATACCGTTGCCCCAGCAGATGATCGGCTTGCTGTAGGTGTGGATGGTGTAATCCAGCGTGTACTCGCGGGTGAAGAAGTCTTCCGGGAAGGACTTGTCGCCGTCACCGGTCATCGACTTGTACAGGTTTACAACGTCACCACCGGCGCAAAATGCTTTCTCCCCTGCGCTGTCCAGAATGACAGCCGCAACGCTGTCGTCGTCCTTCCATGCATCCAGCTTCGGCTGAATCAGGTCGATCATCTCCAGCGTCAACGCATTCAGGGAACGCTCGGAGTTCAGACAGATTTCGACGATCTTCTTGCCGTCGTTGGTTGGGTATTCGTTAAACAGTACTGCACTCATGTTGTATATCCTGCTAGTGGATGCCACCGTTTCCGGCGACATCCGGGTACTTCCACCTTCGGCATAAAGTTTTGGTACGTCGAAGGGTGACTCGTATCGTTACTTGTTCTTCCACTCAGGGGCACGCTTCTCCAGGAACGCGTTAACACCCTCTTTCTGATCTTCAGTGTGGAACAGGTCGGCGAACAGCTCGCGCTCCAGAATGTAACCCGCTTCCCAGTGGTTGGTGCGGTTGTTCTGGATCAGCTGTTTACATGCAGCAACAGCGGTCGGGCTCTGCTGTTCAACAGCTTTCGCCATCTCCATAGCACGTTCGAAGGACTGACCGGTTGGTACCAGTTCTTCAACCAGGCCGATCTCTTTCGCCAGCGGTGCTTTGATGCGCTCGCCGCACAGGATCAGACGTTTGGTCCAGCCTTCACCAACCAGCATGGTCAGGTTCTGGGTACCACCGGCACACGGCAGCAAACCTACTTTAGCTTCTGGCAGCGCCATCTGCGCCTGCTCTTCCGCTACGCGGATATCACACGCCAGTGCCACTTCCAGACCACCACCCATCGCGAAGCCGTTGATCGCCGCGATAGATACGCCACGGAACTGAGCCAGGGTTTCGAACGCCTGACCGAAGTAACGCGCCATATCGCGTGCTACTGCGCGGTCACCGTCTGCGAACAGGTTCAGGTCGGCACCTGCAGAGAAGAATTTTTCGCTGTTAGAGCGGATCACCAGTGCGTAGATCTCTTTGTCCTGGTTCAGCTCTTCTACTACCACTGCCAGACCTTTCAGACTCTCTTCAGTCCAGGTGTTTGCTGGCGGGTTGTTCATCGTGATAACAGCGGTATGACCCTGTTTCTCAACAATCAGCTTATCGGTCATCTTAAATCTCCAAATTTATTCAGGGATCACAGCAGATCCGCTGCGTCTTCCATCAGCACGCGACGTGCTACGATGACGCGCATAATTTCGTTGGTACCTTCCAGGATACGGTGTACGCGGTTATCACGTACATAACGCTCCATTGGGTACTCTTTGATGTAGCCGTTACCGCCAAAGATCTGCAACGCTTCATCGGCCACATTAAAACCTACATCGGTGGCGAAACGTTTTGCCATGGCGCAATAAGCGGTTTTATCCGCGTGGCCCGCGTCCAGTTTAGACGCTGCCAGACGCACCATCTGACGTGCAGCAACCAGCTCAGTCGCCATGTCGGCAATCTTGAACTGCAGCGCCTGGAAGTTAGCCAGTTCTTTACCGAACTGCTTACGCTCGTGCATATAGTCGCGGGCGCGATTCAGCGCAGCCTGTGCTGTACCGATGGAGCAAGTCGCGATGTTGATACGACCGCCGTCCAGGCCTTTCATTGCGATCTTGAAACCGTCGCCTTCGTTGCCCAGCAGTGCGCTAGCAGGTACAACAACGTCTTCAAAGGTAATCATTCGGGTTGGCTGGCTGTTCCAGCCCATCTTGTCCTCTTTACGGCCGTAAACGATGCCTTCAGCTTTGGCATCCACCGCGAAGGCAGAGATCCCTTTAGGACCGTCTTCACCGGTACGCGCCATCACCAC
The DNA here is from genome assembly GCA_947501565.1 of uncultured Marinobacterium sp. Lineage (GTDB taxonomy): Bacteria > Pseudomonadota > Gammaproteobacteria > Pseudomonadales > Balneatricaceae > Pontibacterium. The sequence goes on along the minus strand of CANMWJ010000008.1, from coordinate 99,314 downwards.
CAGTACGTCAGTGCTACCCGCGCCGGAGATAAAGATCTTGGAACCGTTGAGGATGTAGTTGTCGCCTTCACGACGCGCAGTCGTTTTCAGGGACGCTGCGTCTGAACCGGCGTTTGGCTCGGTCAGGCAGTAGGACGCCAGCTTCTGGCCAGCTGTCAGATCAGGGCACCACTGCTGACGGGTATCTTCGTTACCGAAGTCCGCAATCATCCAGGTTGCCATGTTGTGGATCGTGATGAACGCTGTGGTCGAGGTGCAGCCCATCGCCAGTTGTTCAAAGATAATGCTGGCATCGAGACGGCTCAGACCCAGTCCGCCTACGTCTTCCGGTGAATACAGGCCACAAAAGCCCATTTCACCCGCAGCACGCAGTACGTCTACCGGGAAAGTCTGTTCCTGATCCCATTCGGCGGCATGGGGTTCAAATTCGTTTTGTGCAAAAGCACGGGCCATGTCGGCGAATGCAATCTGGTCTTCGTTCAGCTCGAAATCCATCGCTCTCTCCTGATGAAAGGGAGTCACAGATCACTCTGTGCTCCCTTTTTCGTTCTTTTTATATGTTCTGGTACGTGCCGAAGATTACTTCAGCTGGATGGTGGTGTTCACACCGGTGTCGATGTCGTCTTCGAACCAGCGAGCAGTCACAGTCTTAGTCTCGGTGTAGAAACGTACTGCCTGCTTACCGTAAGCGTGCTGGTCACCGTAGAAAGACTTACGCCAGCCAGTGAAGGAGAACATTGGCAGAGGCACTGGTACTGGTACGTTGATACCAACCTGACCTACTTTGATCTCGTGCTGGTACTTACGCGCTGCTGCACCGGAAGAGGTGAACATGGAGGTACCGTTACCGTATGGGTTTTCGTTGATCAGTTCGATCGCTTCTTCCAGAGTGTCTACTTCCAGTGCGATCAGTACAGGGCCGAAGATCTCTTCCTGGTAGATCGACATGTCACGGGTTACGCCACGGAACATGGTTGGGCCAACCCAGTTACCATCCGGGTAACCTTCAACAACAACGTCGGAACCGTCGAGGATACATTCAGCACCCGCGTCTTTACCCTGCTGAATGAAGTCCAGTACACGCTCACGCGCCTGTGGGTTGATCTGAGGACCGTAACCCGCTTCCGGGTCATCCCATGCGCCTGGACGTACTTTCGCCAGCGCGTCGCGTACTTCTGGGATCCACTTGCGCGCTTCGCCAACGAAGACTGCGACAGAGATCGCCATGCAACGCTGACCAGCTGCACCTACGGATGCACCCGCGATGCTGTTAACAACCTGGTTCTTAGCCGCGTCAGGCATGATTACCATGTGGTTCTTCGCACCTGCAAACGCCTGTACACGTTTCATGTGGTCGGTACCGGTGCGGTAGATGTGCTCACCTACAGCTACGGAACCTACGAAGGAGATTGCTGGAGTGTCTTTGTGGGTCAGCAGCTGGTTAACGGCATCTTTGGTACCGTGAACAATCTGCAGCAGACCTGCTGGAGCACCCGCTTCCTGGAACAACTCGGCCAGACGGTTAGGCGTCAGAGGATCCTGCTCAGATGGTTTCAGGACGAAGGTGTTACCGCACGCGATCGCCATTGGGAACATCCACAGTGGGATCATCGCCGGGAAGTTGAATGGGGTAATACCTACACACACACCCAGTGGCTGAGTGATGCTGTAGCAGTCGATTTTACGAGCAACGTTTTCAACGGTTTCGCCCATGGACAGAGATGCAATGTTGCACGCGTGTTCTACAACTTCGATACCACGCCACACGTCGCCTTTAGCATCTTCAAACGTCTTACCGGTTTCCTGAGCCAGCAGGGTAGCCAGTTCATCGTGGTTTTCTTTCAGCAGCGCCTGGTAGCGCAGCATCAGACGGGCACGTTCACCGATTGGCGTTTCTTTCCAGGTTTCAAAAGCCGCTTTCGCAGCTTCGACTGCACTTTCTACTTCTGCTTCGGTTGCGCAAGGAACCTGTGCAATAACTTCCTGAGTCGCCGGGTTGGTTACCGGGATCAGGTTCTGGGATTCACTCTGGACAAATTCGCCGTTGATCAGGAGAGGTACTTGCTGAGTCATTGCTTTACCTATGCCTCTGGTTAGTTGTTGTTATTCGTCTTTTGTTTGGAACGTTTGGTGCGTTTACTTCTTGATGGTTAATTTGTACCACGCACTCTTGAACTTCAGGATTGATAATCTTGTCTTATTGATGGACTATATTGCGATACGCTAGGTAATTACCCTTATACATAGGTCGCATCCATGAGCACACCCTCCAGCTGGCCCCTGCCCCCGGAAAGCATCCGCTTTATCGTACCGCACCGCGTCATACGGGAGCTGGCGCGCCATCCGCTCAGCAGTGGCCTGTATCCACTGGGCATGGGCTATTATCGCCAGGCCACCGGCCATCACATGGAACGCGAGACACATGACGACAACCTGCTGATCTATTGTCTGGACGGCGAAGGCGAACTGACCCTTGATGGACACAAACAGATTGTAAGAACCGGTGATATATTGTTGTTACCAAAGGGAATCAGCCACGATTACAAAGCACGTCCCAGCAACCCCTGGACGATCTACTGGGTGCACTTCCACGGCCATCACGCAGCGGAGTTTGTACAGCACCTCGCGCTGCCGAAAAAAGATCATCCAAGCGCAGTGATGCCACTCGGCATCCATTCTCGACTGGCAGGCGACTTTGAAGCCCTGCTGGAGGTGCGAGAGTCCACCTACAACATAAATGCGTATATCAATGCCGCCAATCAGCTGCGTCAGATCATGACCCACATTGCGCTGCTGCAGCCGCTGGCACGGCATAAGCAATCCGGTGATGGTCTGGATATCGAGCGGGTGCACAGCCTAATGCAGGCACGCATTCACGAGCAGCTGGATCTCGACACCCTGGCCGAAACGGTCAATCTATCGAAATATCACTTTGTGAAGAAATATAAAGAGGTCACCGGCACCACCCCGATCAACCACTTCATTCAGCTCAAGATCGAACGCGCCTGCCACCTGCTGGATACCACCAACAACAGCATCAACGAGATCGCCTTTGCCGTGGGATACGAAGACGCCTATTACTTCTCTCGGATCTTTAAGAAGCTGATGGGGGTATCTCCCAGCCAGTACCGCAAGATGCGCACAGGGGCCTACCCGTACAAGGGAGATTAAGGCTCTTCACAGATAATGTTGGGCATCGCTGCGCGATGGCCAACCTACGAATCCGGAAACAACCCACAACTCTCGTGTAGGTTGGCCTTTGCACCGCAAAGCCCAACACATCAGTTGGATTGCGTGTGCAGGCTGACGGCGAGCGACGACAGCAAGCAACGACGCACACCTAAACGGCAGACATAAAAAAGCCGGGCTTCTGGAGATGCCCGGCAGGATGGAGATCGGAATTCGCCGGCTCAGCCCCCTTCAACTAAGCCCGGCCCGCTCCGTAACGGTGAAATTCGATCGTTTAGATCATCTCTACTGCAACAGCGGTCGCTTCACCACCACCGATACACAGAGACGCAACGCCTTTCTTTAGACCTTTCTGTTTCAGGGCGTGCAACAGGGTAACCATGATACGGGAACCGGAGGAACCGATCGGGTGCCCCAGTGCGCAAGCACCGCCGCGCACGTTAACTTTATCCGCATCCAGGCCCATCTCATTGATAGCCAGCATGGATACAACAGCGAAGGCTTCGTTGATCTCGTACAGATCTACGTCATCCTTGCCCCAACCCGCTTTATCCAGCGCTTTCTGGATCGCACCAATCGGAGCGATAGTGAACTCTGCTGGCAGCTGCGCGTGGGTGGAGTGAGAAACGATGCGTGCCAGCGGCTGCAGGCCACGTGCATTGGCTTCAGACTCTTTCATCAGCAGCAGCGCAGAACCACCGTCGGAGATGGAGCTGGAGTTTGCTGCGGTTACGGTACCGTCTTTCTTGAACGCAGGTTTCAGGCCACGGATCTTGTCGATGCGTGCGTTACCTGGCTGCTCATCGGTATCAACAACCACTTCGCCCTTACGGGTTTTGATGGTTACAGGTGCAATCTCTTCCTTGAACTCGCCCGCTTCAATTGCCACCAGCGCTTTGTTCAGGGAACCAATTGCGAAATCATCCATGCCTTCGCGAGTGATGTTGTAATCGTCTGCGCTCTTCTGCGCAAAAGTACCCATCAGACCGCCTTCGTAGGCATCTTCCAGGCCATCCAGGAACATGTGATCCATCACCTGGCCGTGCCCCATACGCATACCCTGACGCGCTTTTGGCAGAATGTAAGGTGCCTGGCTCATGCTCTCCATGCCACCGGCTACCATGATGTTCGCGGAGCCCGCCAGAATCTGGTCGTGCGCCAGCATCACAGCTTTCATACCGGAACCACACATCTTGTTAACGGTGGTCGCACCAGCTGCATCAGGAATACCAGCAGCACGGGACGCCTGACGTGCCGGAGCCTGGCCCAGACCTGCTGGCAGTACGCAGCCCATCACAACCTCATCGACATCTTCAGCCTGCACACCGGCACGCTCAATGGCAGCTTTGATAGAAGTGGCACACAGATCGGGTGCACGCACGTCGCTCAGTGAACCCATCATGCCGCCCATCGGGGTGCGCGCTGCGCTCACAATCACTACTGCATCCTGACTCATATTTTTCACCTTAAAAAACAAATTGCTTTAATCTTGAGACACAAAAAAAGGGTGCACTACTGCACCCTCTTTCGTTCCGGCAATTAGTTGCCGAAGTTACGCTTAATCACCTTCTGGATCTCGCCCACGATACCGTTACGGAATGCCAGTACGCAGACTACGAAGATCAGACCCATGATGATGTGGATGTAGTTACCCAGCTCACCACCGGACAGGTAGTTCTGGATCGCCACAACAGAGGCTGCACCTACGATTGGACCGAAGATGGTACCCATACCACCCAGCAGGGTCATCAGTACCACCTCACCGGACATGTGCCAGTGTGCATCGGTCAGGGACGCCAGCTGGAACACCAGAGTTTTGGTAGAACCTGCCAGACCTGCCAGTGCAGCGGAGATAACAAATGCCGCCCACTTGTAGTCGTTTACGTTGTAACCCAGAGATACCGCACGTGGTTCGTTTTCACGGATCGCCTTCAGGATCTGTCCGAATGGAGAGTGAATCGTACGGTTCACCAGCCAGAAGCCGAACAGGAAGATCGCGAATACGAAGTAGTACATGTACATGTTGTTGTTCAGATCGATGAATCCGAACAGGTTACCACGTGGAATACCCTGCATACCGTCCTCACCGCCGGTGAACGGCGCCTGCAGGTACAGGAAGAAGACAAGCTGTGCCAGCGCCAGGGTAACCATCGCGAAGTAGATACCTTCACGTTTTACCGCCAGCTTACCGTATACCGCACCCAGCAGACCTGCGGCGATCGTACCGCAGAGGATACCCAGCTCTGGCGTCAGGCCAACATGAAGCATCATGTAACCGGTGATGTAACCACCGGTACCCAGGAACGCTGCGTGACCGAAAGATAGCAGGCCAACGAAGCCCAGCAGCAGGTTAAATGCACAAGCGAACAGTGCGAAACAAAGCACCTTCATCAGGAATACCGGGTACAGGACAAATGGTGCTACCAGACCCAGACCGATAAGCGCGACTGCAGTTTTATTAATTTGCATATCGGAATCCCCTTACGCTTCTTTACCAAACAGACCGGCTGGCTTAGTCAGCAGCACGATCACCATCACTGCGAAAATTACAGTGGTGGAGGCTTCCGGATAGAAATACTTAGTGAGACCTTCGACAACACCCATGCCGAGACCGGTCAAAATCGCACCACCTATCGAGCCCATGCCGCCGATTACTACGATCGCGAACACCACGATCAGCATGTTTGAGCCCATATCAGGGGATACGGAGTACACTGGCGCAGCCATTACACCTGCGAAACCAGCCAGACCCACACCGAAACCGAAGGTCAGGGTAACGATCAAAGGTACGTTGATACCAAATGCCTGCATCAGCTGTGGGTTTTCAGTACCCGCACGCAGGTAAGCACCCAGCTTGGTTTTCTCAATCATGTACCACGTTGCCACACACACCGCCAATGATGCGATGATGATCCATGCACGGTAGTTCGGCAGATACATGAACGGCAGACGGTTACCGCCTTTCAGCTCTTCAGGGATCGCGTACGACATACCGGAAGAACCGAACATGTGAGTAAATGCACCCTGTAGGATCAGCGCCAGGCCGAACGTCAGGAGCAGGCTATAGAGGTGATCTTCATTGGCGATAGGGCGCAGTAAAAAACGCTCCATCAGGATACCGATCGCCCCGACGGCCAGTGGCACGAAAATCAGAGCTGCCCAGTAGTTAATTCCCATATACTGCAGCGCCATCCAAGCAAAGAAAGCACCCAGCATGTACATTGCGCCTTGCGCAAAGTTAATAATCTTTAACAGACCAAAAATGATTGCGAGGCCCAAGCTGAGCAACGCGTAAAATGAGCCGTTGATCAGGCCCACAAGCAGCTGGCCGAAAAGGCCAAACAGGTTAATACCGAGAAATGTCGCCATAACTCTCCACCCCAAGCCGGATATATCGCCGCACCGTAGCAGTACAGAAAAAACCGGAAATTACCGTCCGTCCGAGTTGAATGGGGCTGCCCGGAGGCAGCCCCGACCTCTTACCGGATCACTTATAGTTCTTATTTAAAGTCACACTGAGCCATCATTGGCTGGAACGCTTCATCACCTGGGATGACCTTCTCTACTACGTAGATGTCATCAGCGTTCTTACGCTCGTTGGCTTTCTTGATACGTACCTGGTACATATCGTGAACCATACGACCGTCGTTACGCAGGTATGCGTTACGTGCGAAGAAGTCATTAGGCTTGTTCTTCTTCATCACTTTCATAACCGCATCAGCGTCGTCAGTGCCAGCTTCTTTGATGGAGTTCAGGTAGTGCATGGTCATAGAGTATGCGCCAGCCTGACCCATTGCTGGGATAGAACCGTGACGTTCTTTGAAGCGTGCAGACCATTCGCGAGTCTGGTCATCCAGATCCCAGTAGAAACCGGTGGTCAGCTTCATGCCGCCAGCGATTGCTGGATCCAGAGCCTGTGCGTTAGGCGTGAATACCAGCAGACCTGCTACGTCCATCATTTCAGTCAGACCGAACTCAGCAGCAGTTTTCAGGGAGTTGATGAAGTCAGAACCTGCGTTCGCCAGTGCTACTACGTCAGCACCGGAAGACTGTGCCTGCAGGATGTAGGAGGAGAAATCAGTAGTGCCCAGTGGTGCACGTACCGCACCTACTACTTCACCGCCGTTTTTGTTGATTACGCCAGACGCCACTTTTTCCAGAGCGTGACCGAACGCGTAGTCAGCAGTGATGAAGAACCATTTCTTCTTACCGTCTTTCACCATTGGCTTAACAGTACCGTTAGCCAGGGAAACTACGTTGTAGGTCCAGTGAGCGTTGTATGGGGAGCACGCTTTGGTGGTGAATGCGTGGGAAGCGGAAGTAGAGATCAGAGCGATTTTCTTGTTGTCGGTCAGTACTTTAGTTACTGCACCAGTTACAGAAGATGCTACCAGACCAGTAACTGCGTCTACGCCCTGGCTTTCTACCCACTCACGTACTTTCGCAGAACCGATGTCCGGCTTGTTCTGATCGTCAGCGCTTACGATTTCGATCGGCTTGCCCAATACAGTGCCGCCAAAATCTTCAACCGCCATTTTCACTGCAGTAACACAACCTGGGCCACATACGTCAGCGTAAACGCCACCCATGTCAGCCAGTACGCCGATTTTTACTTTGTCATCAGAGATGCCGGCTGCCTGAGCACCGGAAACAGCAAAAACAGACGCTACAGCTGCGGAAAGCAGTGATTTTTTCAGTGATTTCATCGTTATTCTCCTGGTAGAGCTTTTTATTGTTATTCAATTATTTAGGCGCTATTCGGCCTTGAGCCTGATCGATTCAGATCGCGGCACGACAGCTCCCCTAATTTCCGGGTTTATACACCCAGATAGGTATTGAGCATTTCGGCTTTCGCCTCCAACTCATGTGCGTGCACTTCTTCAACGATATGCCCGTGCTCCATCACGTAGTGACGATCTGCAATTGGCGCCGCAAAACGGAAGTTCTGCTCTACCAACAGGATTGTCAGGCCACGCTCTTTCAGCTTGAGCAATACTTCTCCGAGCTTCTTCACGATTACCGGAGCGAGACCTTCGGTAATTTCGTCAAGCAGCAGGATATTGGCTCCAGTACGCAGAATTCGGGCCAGCGCCAGCATCTGCTGTTCACCGCCAGACAGACGAGTACCCTGGCTCATACGACGCTCGTAGAGGTTCGGGAACATCTCGTAGATCTCTTCCACGCTCATGCCGTCACTGCGTACCGCCGGTGGCAACATCAGGTTTTCTTCTACGTTCAGACTGGAAAAGATGCCGCGCTCTTCCGGGCAGAAACCCAGGCCCAGATGGGCAATTTTGTGCGCAGACATGTCGATGGTCTCGCGACCATTGATATTGATACTACCGGTGCGTCGACCCACCATATTCATGATGGAACGCAGTGTTGTGGAACGACCTGCACCGTTACGACCCAGCAGCGTTACCAGCTCACCCTGCATCACGGTCATATCGATACCGTGCAGGATGTGCGACTCACCGTAAAATGCGTGTAGATCGCTGATGCGGATCTTCTCGTCACCTACAACGCTCATGCCGTCACCTCCGCTTTCTCTGCCTGCTGAGCTTTATCAGCCTCAGTACCTGGAACAACTTCATCTTCGGACACACCCAGGTACGCTTCACGTACACGTGGATCTGCAGATACTGTTTCGTAGTTACCTTCCGTCAGGATGGCGCCACGCTGCAGTACGGTGATGTTGTCTGCCAGCTTAGATACAACGTGCAGGTTGTGCTCCACCATCAGAATGGTGCGATCAGCGGATACACGCTTGATCAGGTCGGATACTACGTCCACGTCCTCGTGACCCATACCCTGTGTTGGTTCATCCAACAGCATCAGTTCAGGATCAAGTGCCAGTGTAGTAGCGATCTCCAGCGCACGTTTACGACCGTAAGACAGGTCAACAGTGGTGGTATTAGCAAAGTCCTGCAGGCCAACCGATTCAAGCAACTCAATAGCGCGAGCATTCAGTTTGTTCAGGATTTTGTCTGACTTCCAGAAATGGAAGCTATTGCCCTCTTTACGCTGCAGAGCAATGCGTACGTTTTCCAGTACTGTCAGATGCGGGAATACCGCAGAAATCTGGAATGAACGGATAACACCCTTACGTGCAATCTCTGCAGAATGCATGTTGGTGATATCTTCTCCGTTATAAAGGATCTGCCCCCGTGTAGGGATCAGGAATTTGGTCAGCAAGTTAAAAACGGTAGTCTTACCAGCACCATTCGGGCCGATAAGCGCGTGAATCGTGCCACGCTCAACGTTTAAATTTACATTATCTACTGCGGTAAAACCTTTGAACTCTTTAACAAGATCAGTGGTTTGCAGTACGTAATCGACACTCATGCGGAACCCAAGCCTCGCCGTTTTTATTGTTATTTTCACCAGGTCAATTACCCCTGGAAGATGCTTACCTGTACGTAAGCTGTGAAGCAAAATTAGCAATTTCCCCTACAGGAAGCCAAGTACTACTTTAGTCTAATACTAGGGGAAAATACCTACCAAAACCCCAATAAACCATTTGTTTTCAACACCTTAACCGCCATATACCCCTTTATGCTAAAATATGTGAATTCCCTTATGCAGCTTTACGTTTACGTAAACTTCCTTTAGGCTAACTCTAAACGTGGTAGTACGAACAAATGAACTCAAAAAAGACTTATTCAATCGGTGAACTGGCAAGCGAGTTTGATGTAACAACTCGCAGCATCCGGTTCTATGAAGACCAACAACTCCTGGCGCCTGCGCGTCGCGGGCAGACCCGCGTGTACAGCAGCCAGGACCGGGTCCGGTTGAAGCTTATTCTGCGCGGCAAGCGTTTAGGCTTTTCGCTGGCAGAAACCCGGGAGTTGTTCGCGCTGTGGGATGAAACTGCCAGCGGCAGTGAAAAGCAGCTCAACCTACTACTGATAAAGATTTCAGAAAAACGAGCAGAACTGGAGCAGCAGCTGAAGGACATTGCCATGGTCCAACTGGAACTGGACAGTGCCGAAGCCCGCTGTAAAGAAACACTTAACGACATAAAACAAAAACAACAGACCGAGTAAGACTTCTCCCTTCTATACGTCTCTGACAGTAAGGGAGCGGTTCATCGGCGAGCAATGGGTAATAATATGATCTCACAATACTCTGGACTGAACTTTGGACTGGGCGAAACCATTGATATGCTGCGTGAGCAGATCAACAGCTTTGCTGCAAAGGAAATCGCTCCTCGCGCGGAAGAGATTGATCAGGTAAACGAGTTTCCAAACGATCTGTGGCGTAAGTTTGGCGACATGGGCCTGCTCGGCATCACCGTTAAAGAAGAATACGGCGGTGTGGACATGGGCTACCTGGCTCACGTTATCGCGATGGAAGAGATCAGCCGTGCATCTGCATCAGTAGGCCTGTCCTACGGCGCACATTCCAACCTGTGTGTAAACCAGATCCACCGCAACGGTAACGAAGAGCAGAAACAGAAGTACCTGCCAAAACTGATCAGCGGTGAGCACATCGGTGCACTGGCAATGTCCGAGCCAAACGCAGGTTCCGACGTTGTATCCATGAAGCTGCACGCTCGCGACAACGGCGACCACTACCTGCTGAACGGCAACAAGATGTGGATCACCAACGGTCCTGACGCAAACACCTACGTTATCTACGCGAAGACCGACGTTAACGCTGGCCCTAAAGGCATCACCGCGTTCATCGTTGAGCGTGACTACCCTGGATTCTCCCGTCACCAGAAACTGGACAAGCTGGGTATGCGCGGCTCCAACACCTGTGAGCTGGTATTTGAAGACTGCCCAGTACCTAAAGAGAACATCCTGGGTGAACTGAACGGCGGCGTTAAAGTACTGATGTCCGGTCTGGACTACGAGCGTCTGGTACTGTCCGGTGGCCCACTGGGTATCATGGAAGCAGCGATGGACATCGTGATTCCTTACATCCGTGACCGTAAGCAGTTCGGCCAGTCTATCGGTGAGTTCGAACTGGTACAGGGCAAAGTTGCTGACATGTACTCCATCATGAACGCATCCAAAGCGTACGTTTACATGGCAGCGCAGGCTGCGGTACGCGGCGAAGCGTCCCGTAAAGATGCAGCGGGTTGTATCCTCTACACCGCTGAGATGGCAACCAAGATCGCGCTGGACGCAATCCAGCTTCTGGGCGGTAACGGTTACATCAACGAATTCCCTACCGGCCGTCTGCTGCGTGATGCGAAGCTGTACGAGATCGGTGCGGGCACCTCCGAGATCCGCCGTATGCTGATCGGTCGCGAGCTGTTCCTGAACAAGTAAGACCCACGTCTTACCCAAGCCGTAGCGGCTTCTATTCCTTCCTTATATATAGAAGCGCTACGGCCACGATTCACAATCTTTCAGGAACCTGTTTGAGGAGATCGGTATGGCCGTTCTGCAAAGTAAAATAAATCCACGTGCAGAAGACTTCCGCAGCAATCACGATTCAATGGCGGAAGCAGTAAACGACCTGCGCGACAAAGTAGGCACCATCGAACAGGGTGGCGGTCCTAAGTATCAGGAACGTCACCTGTCGCGCGGCAAATTGCTGCCACGCGAACGTATCAACGCTCTGGTCGACGAAGGCTCTCCATTTATGGAGCTGTCCCAGATGGCGGCATACAAAGTGTATGACGATGTGATCCCGGCAGCGGGCATCATCGCCGGTATTGGCCGTGTCAGCGGTCAGGAGTGCATGATCATCGCCAACGACGCCACCGTAAAAGGCGGCACCTACTACCCACTGACTGTTAAGAAACACCTGCGTGCTCAGGAGATCGCCGAGCAGAACCATCTGCCATGTATCTACCTGGTAGACTCCGGCGGCGCTAACCTGCCACAGCAGGATGACGTATTCCCGGATCGCGACCACTTTGGTCGTATCTTCTTCAACCAGGCACGTATGTCCTCTAAAGGCATCCCACAGATCGCAGTGGTAATGGGCCTGTGTACTGCCGGTGGTGCATATGTACCAGCGATGGCAGACGAATCCATCATCGTTCGCAACCAGGGCACCATCTTCCTGGCGGGTCCTCCGCTGGTTAAAGCTGCAACCGGTGAAGTGGTTTCCGCAGAAGACCTGGGTGGTGCAGACGTTCACTGTAAAGTATCTGGTGTAGCCGACCACTACGCAGAAAACGATGCGCATGCACTGCAGATCGCACGCACCTGTGTAGCGAACCTGAACCGTAAGAAAAACCTGGATCTGGATATCCGCGAGCCGAAAGCGCCTCTGTATAGCGCAGACGAGATCTACGGCATCGTTGGTACCGATCTGAAGAAACCGTTCGACGTACGCGAGATCATCGCCCGTATCGTGGACGGTTCTGAATTCGACGAATTCAAGAAGATGTACGGCACTACCCTGGTGACCGGTTTCGCTCACATCCACGGCTACCCTGTGGGTATCGTAGCGAACAACGGCATCCTGTTCGGTGACTCTGCACAGAAAGGTGCGCACTTCATCGAGCTGTGCTGTCAGCGCAAGATCCCTCTGCTGTTCCTGCAGAACATCACCGGCTTCATGGTGGGTCAGAAAGCGGAATCCGAAGGTATCGCTAAACACGGTGCCAAGATGGTAACCGCAGTGGCGTGTGCCGACGTTCCTAAGCTGACCGTACTGATCGGTGGCTCCTTCGGTGCAGGTAACTACGGCATGTGTGGCCGTGCTTACAGCCCGAACTTCCTGTGGATGTGGCCAAACGCGCGTATCTCCGTAATGGGTGGTGAGCAGGCGGCCGGCGTACTGGCGACTGTTAAACGCGACAACATGGATCGCGTCGGTCAGGAATGGTCCGCAGAGGAAGAAGCTGAGTTCAAGAAACCGATCGTTGACACCTACGAACATCAGGGTCACCCATACTACGCCAGCGCGCGTCTGTGGGATGACGGTGTAATCGACCCAGCTCAGACCCGTGACGTTATCGGCATGGGCCTGTCTGCAGCACTCAACAAACCGATCCCCGACACCAAGTTCGGCGTGTTCCGCATGTAAGGAGGCTGTTATGTCTAATAGCTTTGTATTGCTGGAAAAAAGCGCTGACGGTGTAGCGCAGCTGATCATCAACCGTCCGGAAGTGCACAACGCTTTCGACGACGATGTGATCGAGCAGCTGATTGCGAATCTGGAAGCCTGCGACGAAGATCCTGAGATCCGCGTCCTGGTACTGCGCTCCAACGGTAAAAACTTCTCCGCCGGTGCTGACCTAGCGTGGATGAAGCGCATGGCACAGAACACCCATCAGGAGAACATGGAAGACGCCGGTCGTCTTGCACGCCTGATGGAAGTACTGAACGAACTGTCCAAACCGACTATCGGTCTGGTTCAGGGCGCAGCCTACGGCGGCGCTGTAGGTCTGGCGGCGTGTTGCGATATCGTGATCGCGGCTGAGTCCAGCCAGTTCTGCCTGAGTGAAGTGAAGATCGGCCTGATCCCTGCGGTTATCAGCCCGTACGTAGTCCGTGCGATTGGTGAGCGTCAGGCACGCCGTTACTTTGTAACCGCCGAGCTGTTCTCCGCTGCGGAAGCAAAAGAGTTTGGTCTGGTACACGAAGTGGTTGCCGACCCTGCCCTGTTTGACGATGCCTGCGCACGTTTTGTGAAGCAGCTGCGTCGCAACAGCCCGCAAGCGATGCACGCGGCTAAAGAGCTGATCTTTGCCGTAAGCAGTAAGGTGATCGATCAGGACGTGATCGACGACACCGCGCGCCGCATCGCCGACATCCGTGTCAGTGAAGAGGGTCAGGAAGGTCTGGGATCTTTCCTGCAGAAGCGCAAGCCAAACTGGATTCAGGAGTAATCGCCGTGTTTAGTAAAATTCTGATTGCAAACCGCGGCGAGATCGCTTGCCGCGTAATCCAGACGGCTCACCGTCTGGGTATCAAGTGTGTCGCTGTCTACTCTGAAGCTGACGCTAATGCCCGCCACGTTGCGATGGCGGATGAAGCTTTCCTGCTGGGCCCTGCGCCAAGCACCGAGAGTTACCTGCGTGCCGACAAGATCATCGAGATCTGCAAACAGTCCGGCGCTCAGGCGGTACACCCGGGTTACGGTTTCCTGTCTGAGAACACCGAGTTCGCAGAAGCACTGGAAGCCAACGGCATCACCTTTATTGGCCCACCATCTTCTGCGATTGCGGCGATGGGTTCCAAATCTGCGGCGAAAGAGATCATGTCTCACGCCAACGTACCACTGGTGCCGGGTTACCACGGTGAAGACCAGGACCCTGCCCTGCTGAAGCAGGAATCTGAGAAGTGTGGTTTCCCACAGCTGCTGAAAGCGGTCGCCGGTGGCGGCGGTAAAGGTATGCGTGTAGTCGAGTCTCTGGAGGAGTTCGACGAAGCACTGGTATCCGCGTGCCGTGAAGCGCAGAACGCGTTCGGCAACCCGGACATGCTGATCGAGCGCTACCTGACTCAGCCACGTCACGTGGAAATTCAGGTGTTCTGTGACAAACACGGTAACGGTATCTATCTGGCTGAACGTGACTGCTCCGTACAGCGTCGCCACCAGAAAGTCATCGAGGAAGCACCGGCACCGGGTCTCTCCGACGAAGTCCGTGTAGCTATGGGTGAAGCCGCTGTACGTGCTGCTCAGGCGATCGATTACGTAGGCGCAGGTACGGTTGAGTTCCTGTACGACGTCGACGGTTCTTTCTACTTCATGGAGATGAACACCCGTCTGCAGGTAGAGCACCCGGTAACTGAGATGATCACTGGTCTGGACCTGGTGGAATGGCAGCTGCGTATCGCCGCAGGTGCTGAACTGCCGATGGCCCAGGATCAGCTGAAGCTGCGCGGTCACGCACTGGAAGCACGTATCTACGCGGAAGACCCGGACAACGACTTCCTGCCTGCAACCGGTAGCCTGAAATACCTGCGTACCCCGGCAGAAAATGCCCACGTACGTGTGGACACCGGCGTTATCGAAGGCGACGAAGTATCCGTTTACTACGATCCGATGATCGCCAAACTGATTGTGTGGGATGAGAACCGCGACGCGGCGATCAACCGCATGGTGGCGGCACTTGAGGACTACCGCATCGCGGGCCTGAAAACCAACACCCGCTTCCTGCGCAACCTGGCAGACGCAGCACCTTTCCGTGCGCTGGATCTGGACACTGGTTTCATCGACAAGCACCGCGAACTGTTGTTCCCGGAGGCACGTCTGGACAACCAGTTCTGCCTGGTAATGTCTGCGGCTTACTTCCTGGAAACCGCAAAAGCCGGCGCCACCATCAAAGGCGACCAGTACTCTCCATTCTCCGGCCAGACCGGCTGGCGTCTGAACTCTGAGTACGCCCGTCCGATGAAACTGGCTCAGGGTGAAGATCTGCACGAGCTGAGCATTCTGGAGAAACAGGGCGAGTACGAAGTCACCGTTGACGACGCATCCTACCGCGTTTCTGCCGAACTGAACGGCGATGCGCTGAACGTAATCATCAACGGCCACCGTCTGACTGTGCACTGCTTCCAGGACGGCGACAACCTGACGCTGTTCCACGAAGGTGAGCAGTTCCAGTGCCGCCAGCACCGCGACACTTTCTCTGAATCTGAAGAGTCTGGTGACGCATCTCTGGCCGCACCGATGAACGGTGCGATGGTTGCAGTTCTGGTCGAAAAAGGTCAGGAAGTGAAAGCCGGTGACACCCTGGTCATCATGGAAGCGATGAAGATGGAACACAGCATCTCTGCACCGTACGACGGTGTTGTGGCTGAGGTGTTCTTCGGCGAAGGCGACCTGGTGAACGAAGGTGCTGAACTGGTTGCACTGGAAGCAAAGGATGAGGAGGCAGCGTAATGGCGATGCCGACGCGTGCTCGCATCGTTGAGGTCGGCCCACGGGACGGCCTCCAGAACGAACCGGGCGACATCATTGCGACTGAAGTAAAGGTTGAGCTGATCAACCGTCTGGCTGACGCTGGCCTCAGCTACGTTGAGGCTGCCAGCTTTGTATCACCTAAGTGGGTTCCACAGATGGGTGATGCAGCGGCGGTAATGGCAGGCATCGATCGTAAACCGGGCGTCACTTATGCCGCCCTCACCCCAAACCTGCGTGGTCTGGAAGGTGCGATCGAAGCCAAAGCAGACGAGGTTGCGGTATTCACCGCTTCCTCCGAAGCCTTTACCCAGAAGAACATCAACTGCTCCATCAAAGAGAGCCTGGAGCGTTTCGTTCCTGTGATCGAAACCGCAAAAGCGAACGACATTCGCGTTCGCGGTTACGTCTCCACTGTTCTGGGCTGCCCGTATGATGGCGACATCGAACCGGCACAAGTGGCTGCAGTCTGCCGCGAAATGCTGGATATGGGCTGCTACGAGATCTCTCTGGGCGACACCATCGGTGTCGGCACACCACTGAAAGCGAAGAAGATGCTGGAAGCGGTGAGCAAAGAGATCCCGATGGAGAAACTGGCGGCACACTTCCACGACACTTACGGGCAGGCGCTGGCCAACCTGTATGCGGTTGTCGAAGAGGGCTTGGCGGTGATCGACACATCCGTGGCTGGTCTGGGTGGCTGTCCGTACGCGAAAGGCGCGTCCGGCAACGTAGCGACCGAGGATGTGCTCTACATGCTCAACGGCCTGGGTATCGAAACCGGCATCGACCTGAACAAGCTGGTAGCAACCAGCCACTGGATCACCGGTCAGCTGGGTCGCAGCAACGGGTCTAAAGTCGCACTTGCTATCGGGTGTGAAGCACAGTAAAACCGATACAAAACACGCGCTACCGGCGGCTGATTCTGTAATGCTGGTAGCGCACCCTCGAGACAAAAAAAACAAAACCGAGGTTAAACACGATGAAGTCTCAACCAGATTACATCACGGCGCTGGATCTGCCGGAAACCCCGCGCGATCAGCTGCCAGCTGACTACCAAAAATATTTTGCTGTCTGCGAAGAGAAGCTGGGCATGGTGCCCAACGTTCTGCGCGCATACAGCCAGAACGCTGCACAACTGGATGTGTTTTCCCGCTTTTATAACGAACTGATGTTCGGCGAAAGCGGCCTTTCCGATCTCGAAAAAGAGATGATCGCCGTTGCCGTATCATCTTCCAACCGCTGCTACTACTGCCAGGTCGCTCACGGCGCTGCCGTACGCGAATACTCCGGCGAGCCGAAGTTGGGAGAGTTAATGGTGATGAACTACCGTGTAGCGGATCTTTCCGAACGCCACCGGGCGATGCTTGATTTTGCCGTCAAGCTGACCGAATCCCCCCACGATATGAATGAAGCCGACCGTCAGGCGCTGCGTGACGCGGGTTTCGACGAGCGGGATATCTGGGACATTGCCAACATCGCTGGTTTTTACAACATGACCAACCGGGTCGCCAGCGCGGTGGATATGCAACCGAATCCGGAATACCACAGCCACAGTCGCTGAGTTTCCGAAGGTCGCCCGGAGGAGTGTTTCGGGCGGTCATTTAACCCTTTTGAATTTTAAAAAAATAACGAGCAAATGGGGTCAACAACGATGAGTAACATCCCTAGCTACACCAGCGGTCCTAGCACTAAACCTCTGATCGGCATGACCATCGGCGACAAGTTCGACGAGATTGCTGCGACTTATCCAAATAACGATGCACTGATCGTACGTCATCAGGGCATCCGCCTGACCTACGCTGAGCTGAAAGCGCGCGTTGACGAAGCTGCACGCGCGTTCCTGGCGATCGGCGTAAAACGTGGCGACCGCGTGGGCATGTGGTCTCCAAACTGCGCAGAGTGGACCATCACCCAGTTCGCGACCGCTAAAGTGGGCGCAATTCTGGTAAACGTAAACCCGGCTTACCGTCTGCACGAGCTGGAATACGCGATGAACCAGTCCGAAGCTAAGTTCCTGGTAACCGCAGACAGCTTCAAAAGCTCCAACTACACCCAGATGCTGTTCGACCTGGCACCTGAGCTGAAGGACAGCGCAGAGGGCGAGCTGGAATCTGCAAAACTGCCAAACCTGAAAGGTGTAATCAACCTGGCGGAAGAGAAGCACGCAGGTATGTGGCGCTGGGCTGACTTCGTTACCATGGCGGAGAAGATCGACAACTCCCAGTTGGAGAAGATCCAGGCCGAGCTGCAGTTCGACGACCCGATCAACATCCAGTACACCTCCGGTACCACCGGCTTCCCTAAAGGTGCAGCACTGTCTCACCACAACATCCTGAACAACGGTTACTTCGTTGCCGAGAGCATGAACTTCACCGATCAGGATCGTCTGGTAATCCCCGTACCGCTGTACCACTGCTTCGGCATGGTGATGGGTAACCTGGGTTGTATGACCCACGGCGCAACCATGATCTACCCGGATGACGCATTCGAGCCGAAATCCGTACTGGAAGCGGTTGCTGAAGAGCGCGCAACTGCGCTGTACGGTGTGCCAACCATGTTCATCGCTGAGATGGATCACCCGGACTTCGACCAGTACGACGTATCCAGCCTGCGTACCGGCATCATGGCAGGTTCTATCTGCCCGGCAGAAGTCATGAAAGCCGTGAACTCCAAGATGCACATGGAAGAGGTTCAGATCGCTTACGGTATGACCGAAACCAGCCCGGTTTCTACCCAGACCGCTGCGGATGACCCATTCGAAAAACGTGTAACCACCGTAGGCCGCACCCAGCCTCACCTGGAAACCAAGATCGTTGACCCTGCCAGCGGCAACGTTGTTAAGCGCGGCGAAACCGGCGAGCTGTGCACCCGTGGTTACAGCGTCATGCTGAAGTACTGGAACAACCCGGAAGCAACCGCAGGTTCCATCGACGCAGGCGGCTGGATGCACACCGGCGACCTGGCAACCATGGATGACGAAGGTTACATCCAGATCGTGGGCCGTATTAAAGATATGGTTATCCGTGGTGGCGAGAACGTCTACCCGAAAGAGATCGAAGAGTTCCTGTACACCCACCCGTCCATCTCTGATGTGCAGGTAACCGGCGTACCGGACAAGAAGTACGGTGAAGAGCTGATCGCTTGGGTGAAACTGGCACCGGGCGCTGAGGAAGTGACTGCAGACGACCTGAAAGCGTTCTGTAAAGGCAAGATCACCCACTTCAAGATCCCACGTTACTTCAAGTTTACCGACGAGTTCCCCATGACCGTGACCGGTAAGATCCAGAAATTCAAGATGCGTGAGATCTCCATCGAAGAGCTGGGTCTGGACGACTAATCAGTCATTCCTACCCTCTTTACTGAAAACGCCAGCCTTCGTGCTGGCGTTTTTGTTTCCCCTCCCTCCATAACCAATCTCCCTGCCCAACTATGCTTATTCGTATAAGCGTGGTCTTCTAACCTGCCGCGCATTGATCAGCCTTTGGGGAGGATCGTCTTATGTTCCGCTTTATCGGTCGCAACATCCTTACCGGTCTGGTGACCATCCTGCCGGTTCTACTCACGCTCTACCTGATCTACTGGCTCGCCCACTCCGCCGAAACCTTGCTCGGCGCATCGATCCGCACCCTGCTCCCCTCACATCTGTATTGGCCCGGGATGGGTGTATTCGCAGGTCTGGTGGTGGCGTTTCTCATCGGCTTATTGATGCATGCGTATCTGGTGCAGAGATTGTTTGCAGCAGCTGAGAATCTGCTCTATCACATGCCGCTGGTGAAGTCGGTCTATGGCGCTATCCGCGACTTCTTTGATTACTTCTCACCCACCGTAAAGAAGGAGTTCGAACAGGTGGTCGCAGTTACTATAGGGAGCAGTGGCATGCAGGTGATCGGTTTTGTCACCCAGGAGGTGCCTGAACAGCTACCCGAAGGTTTTCGGGGAGAGGATTCGATACTGGTCTATCTGCCACTCAGTTACATGATCGGTGGCTACGCAGTGCTCATGCCACGCAGTGCAGTACGGCCTCTGGATATGAGTATCGAGGAAGCGATGCGTTTCACGCTGACCGCCGGTGTAACCGGTTTCACGCCACATGAAACGGTGTCAAAAACAATTCATCAGCAAAACTAAAAAACTCTACTAGACTGAGGTTTCTGGAATGTTTCACCGAAGGAAGATGCAGCGGCATAGAACAGCCCTATGATTGACCCAACCGGTAAAGACAACCATGTTCAGCAAACAGCTAACCAAGTCTCAACTGCGACAGGAACACGCCCGTAAGATTGATGAGTTTCTTGCCCATGGCGGTAAGATCCAGCAAGTCCGCCCCGGAGCTACCGGCCTGATCGATGGCAAGTACAGCACCCGCCATATTGTGATCGGGACTGGCGTACCTAAAACCCGGACCCCGATCCCGGAAGTCACTGCTGCTATCGACGCCCGCAGACGCAAAAAACCTGCGACACAAGCCAAAATCCAGCCGACAAAACGGCACCGTAAAGTGGTCTTTGACGACTTTGGCGAGCCGATCCGTACCGTCTGGATCGACGAATAATTCCGGCTAATCTGACCAGATCACCAGCCATCTAAACGCGGCAGTCTATTTTTCACACAGCTGCCGCCAATATGCTGCCAACTGCATCCAACTCCGACGAAAACCCGCAGTTACGACATAGACTAAGGCATCATATACCCTACCTACTTTGACATGAGACCGTAACATTACGACCAAATAAGAATAAGAAGTAATGGATGACGCTCCCTGCCGGGAGATCACGCCTGTGATATGCAGAAAAACGATATTGCGATCTGGGGATTTGATCCCAAGCGCCCTGCAGTACTTTGGGCTAATCGCGCTGCCTGTAGCCTGTGGCAACAGAACGCGTTTACAGAAGACGAACAACCCTCTCTGGAGCAACTGCAACAATTTTCCCACGCCCTTTCGATTTCTGAGACATTCAGGTTTGCGTTCGATAATCAGCAGCATTGGTTTAAGGCCGAATTACTGGCAGATCACTGCTTTCTGATCACCGAGGTAGCAGCACCGGTACTGCCCTACCAGCAACCCGAACCTACTCCGCTTGCCGCTCAACGTAACCTTCTCTCTCTATATAACCAGAGCGGCAGACTTATCGACCGTTCAGAAGAAGCGGAACGGCTGTTAAACGAAGGGGAAACGCGCTTTCACGAGCGCTTTCTGGATCCACAGGAAGCAGAGGCGATCTGGCAACACCTGGAGATCACCGACTACTACGAAGGTGCCTGCCAAATGCACAGCGCCCAGGGGGTGCGTTGGCATGTTCTGAATCTGAGTAAGCGCTACATCTCCGCCAGCGATTGGCAGATTCAGCTGCGTGAGATGGACATCGATCAGTTTATCCGGAACGAGGAACGCCTGCGCAGCACGTTACGCGAGCAACAGGTGATCTTTGAACACGCCGGCACCGGCATCTGCTTCACCAAAGACCTGCCCGACAACTACCGCCAGATCGTTCGTTGCAACCACAAGTTTGCCGAGATCTACGGCTACTCCACCGACGAGCTGATCGGCCAGAGCAGCGCCATGCTCTACGCCAGTGCCGAAGAGTACCAGTACGTCGGCGACGCGGCCTATCCACGTCTGGGTGACGGGGGGCTGTATAGCTACCGCCTGAAGATGAAACGCAAAGATGGCAGCCTGTTCTGGTCGGAAATACGCGGCAAGATGATCTCCCCACAAAATCCCGAGTTGGGTTATATCTGGATCATCGAGGATATAAACGATTACGTTCAGGCCAACCAGGCGCTGAAAACGGTTCTGAACGAACACCAACTGATTCTGGACCACGCCATGGTCGGCATCGTGTTCCTGAAAAACCGTCGCGTCACCCACTGCAACCGCCGCTTTGAAGAGATCTTTGGGTATGACGATGGCGAACTGCACGATAGCTCTTCACGTCAGTGGTATCTCTCTGAGCATGACTGGCGTGAGGCGGGCCGCGCCTGCTACGAGCCGCTGTCTCGCGGCGATGTCTTCAAGGGCGAAATGCTGCTTAGCCGCAAAGACGGTTCACCGCTGTGGTGTGAAGTCAGCAGTAAGGCGATCGATCCCTCTGACCTGGATCGCGGTTCTATCTGGATCACCATGGACATCAGCGAACGCAAAGCCGCCGATGCCGCCCTTGCGCGTGCCAACGAGGAGCTGGAGCAGCGCGTCGAGTCCCGCACCCAAGAGCTGGCCAACGCCGTGCAGGACCTGCATCAGGAGATTAACGAACGGCGCATGGCGGAAGAGCGCGTAAAGCATATGGCGCTGCACGACGCCCTTACCGGGCTGCCCAACCGGGTACTGCTGGAAGAGCGACTGGAGCAGGCAGTCGAGCTGGCGCAAAGGAACAGCGGTCAGCTGGCGGTGCTGTTTATCGACCTGGACCGCTTCAAACATATCAACGACTCCATGGGTCACCACGAGGGGGATCAGTTGCTGATTCAGGTGGCCAACAAACTGCACGATGCGGTCCGCAGCCACGATACGGTCGCCCGTCTCGGCGGGGACGAGTTTGTTGTGGTGTTGAATCAGGTAACTTCCAGCGAAGAGGTGGAGCAGATCATCCGCCAGATTCAGTCCTCCTTCCAGCAGGAGATCCGCTTAGCATTGCAGGACATCTACGTCACGCCGAGTATCGGGGTGGCGATGTACCCCAACGACGGCACCAGCGCGATCGACCTGATGAAAAACGCCGACGCGGCGATGTATCACGCCAAAGACAAGGGACGAAACTGCTCCCAGTTCTTCAACCGCGGCATCGACGACTCACTGAAAGAGCGCGTGGTACTGGAAAATGCGCTCTATCAGGCCCTCAAACAACAACAGTTTCAGCTGCACTACCAACCCCAGGTTGACGTAACCAGCAACCGGGTGATCGGCGCCGAAGCTCTGATCCGCTGGCGCCACCCGGAAAAAGGACTTATCTCACCCGATGCGTTTATCCCCTTGGCAGAGGAGACCGGTCTGATCATCGACATCGGCCGCTGGGTGCTACAGGAAGCCTGTCAGCAGCTAAGTCGCTGGTGTGACCAGGGGATGGACGACTTCGTCGTATCAGCAAACCTCTCCGCCCTGCAGGTGCACCAGCCAGAGTTTGTGGGCGACGTGCAAACGATCATCGATCGCAGTGGTGTGTCTCCTCATCTGGTGGACCTGGAGCTGACCGAGAGTATGATCATGCGTAACGCGGAGGAGACCATCGCCGCGCTGAAACGGCTGCATAACCTGGGCCTTCAGATCAGCGTAGACGACTTTGGCACAGGCTACTCCAGCCTCAGTTACCTGAAGCGTTTCCCACTGGATAAGCTGAAGATCGACCGTTCCTTCGTCAACGACATCACCGCCGATCCCGATGACGCGATGATCTGCCGCACTATCATCTCGATGGCCCACAACCTGAACCTGAAAGTGATCGCCGAGGGGGTGGAAACCCACGAACAACTATCGCTGCTGAGAAACTACGGCTGCGAGCTTTACCAGGGTTATCTGTTTTCACGCCCCGTGCCCGCAGACCAGATCAGTTCCATGATCGCCGAGAGCTTCGATTATTCGATCTGAGCAACCCCTATGGATATAGGGATATAAGCTAGACTGAAATAAGCGAACCTGACGCCAGCCTCAGGTTCACCTTTCAGATGTGCATATCCCAAGGGGACCATAATGAAGATTATTATCCGAGTTACCTCAGACAAGGATGGCACTGAGCATTACGTCAACATCGATAACGTCGTGTACTTTACCCAACCGGACGGCTCCAGCGGCACGCGTCTCTATTTCACCAGCGGAGAGATCTCCCATCTGGTGACCCGCGAGAATCCCGAGCAGCTGCTGAACCAGATAGCGGAGGAGGTTCAGAAAGCACAACGCGCGCTCTGATATTCCCTCTCGTCATATCCTTCTCGACACCAAGCCGGAACAACTCTCACCCGCACGCTGCTCAGCGCGGTTCCGGCTTGCATCTCTCCCATATTACCGGCACATTAGGGAATACACTTATCTGCTGGATATAGCGTTCCATGAGTCACACTGTCGCCAACCACTACGACCAGGCCCTTCAGGCCGACAAGATCATCTCACAACTGCAGCAAGCCTATCCGGATGGCCCTACGCTGTTCCAGTTGGCACCGGTCGACCAGCTGCATATTGGTGGCATCAAAGCATCGATGAAGCTGATCGAACGCATACGGGCACTGGGCGCGAAACAGGTTCTGGATATCGGTTCGGGATTAGGCGGGCTGATGCGACTGGCGGAGAAGGAGCTGAACCTTCAGATCACCGGGCTGGACATTACCCACCCTCTGAATCAGATCAACCAACGGCTCTCCAGCCTGAACGGCGTCTATGGTACGCCGAATGTAGTCACGGCGGACGCTCATAAACTGCCACTGCCTGACGCCAGCTTCGACCTGATCCTGTTTCAGCACAGCCTGCTGAATATGCCTGATGCATTGCAGGTGCTGAGCGAGTGTAAACGTGTCCTTGGCAATAACGGCGCCATTCTGCTGCATGAAGTACTGCAAGGCCCAAACCATGAGCAGATCCGTTATCCCGTTCCCTGGGCACGCGATGCCGGGGGTTCCCATCTGCGTACCCAAACCGAACTGGAATCACTTTTAGGGGATGCGGGGTTCCATATCGACACGTTTAGTGACTGGTCTCAAGATGCACTTGAGTGGCGCAAGCGGCAGGCGGAAAAAGAGCAACAGGCAAAGGATAAAGGCACAATCATAAAGCCTCCTGTCTCTCCGGCGATGATTCTGGGCCCGGAATTCAGCCAGATGGGTGCCAACGTTATGCGTAACCTCGCCAGCGAAGCCGCCCGCGTCGTCGAAGTCGTCGCCCATCCTAAGTAATGCCCTGTAGATTGGCGACGAGCGAAGCGGCTCCCAACATCATCGGTTATATATCCTGCTCCCCGGAACGTTGAGTATTGCTTCGCGATGGCCACCCCACGAGCTAACACACTTCTTTGAAGGACTTTGTTGAACGCAAAACCGGACGATTTCGCCAATAGCGAGTATTATTTCAGGTAACAACACTTTTTCTGCAACTGGTAAGTACCTGAATAATGAACATCAACGATCCCTTCGGCCGACTACAAAAACAGCGTGACCGTGAGTATCAGTCTCTGGCAAACACCTTAAGAGATGCGGGGGTGGATAACCGCCGCGACGCCGAAAAACTAATGGAAACCCTGGCACGCCGCGGCAAGATTGGCCTACTGTTCATTGTGCCGATTACGCTGATGCTGGCGGCTCTGCTGCCGGACGTCCAGATCTTCGTATTTGTGATTGGCGGTCTGATTGCCGCATGGCTGTTCAAAACCACTACGCGCAGTCGGCAATATATCGAACGCTACATAGAGGAAGAGCTATCGCAGGAGGGAGACCAGCGCGAGTTCTGATCCCCACAACCTCTTAAGTCCGATAAAGCGGTTCTAGCGGCCCGTCATTTGCCTCATGACTCGGCAACTGGATGCCCTGAACCGCTTGCCACAACGCCTCTCCCCGCCAAGGCACCCCACCCCGACCGTACGTTTGCTGATTCAATCCATTGATTTCAGGGCTGAGATCCGGACAGAGTTCAGCCAACTGATTCAGGTGAGCACAAGCTACTCCCTGCGCTTCAACCCACTGCAACAACGCGATCCGCGCTGCCCGCGCATCGTTTTGAGTACAGGCATGCTTTAGCTGACGCAACGCCTGCGAAACCGAAGGCTGAGATAACGGAACGTTGATTTCAATACCAGCGTTGTCACCAGATCTCGGAAAGAATCGAAGAAGCACAACTGTTAGGGCTCCGCCTATGACCATGCCCACCAGCAGAAGCCACCAGTAGTTAAACCACAAGTTAGCTGGTCCCATCTCCTGAGAAGCAGGTGCCATGGCTGCAGCATTAACGGGCTCTTCTGCCTGTGGCGCCCGTTCTTGCTTCAGTTCAGGCGCAAGTGCATGCTGCACAGGCGCGGGCACTTGAGCACCATTAACACCAGGCATCACCTCGACTGTCACCGCTTCCAGTATCGCCTCTCGCATCTGGTTTGCGTTCACATCCCACCAGGGCACCCTGATCTCTGGCAGCGTTAAGACTCCCACCTTGCTGGGGATCAGCGTCACCTCCAGCTCCAGAGTGGACACTAGTCGATCACTGTAGTGTTGATCCGTCTCTGGGGTTGCCGCATATTGTTTCACGCCATCCACCTCTGGCAACACCAGTTGCGGCAGCTGATTGCTGGTTAACCCGTTGGCAGTCAGCGTAATCACCCGTGTAACCGGCTCACCCAAAGTGAAGCTGTCATTCTGCCAGCTCTGGCTGAGGTTCACGTTCTCTGCCGGCAACCAGGTATTGCCTGTGTACTGCGTGGGAATCGGCTCCACGGTTAAGCTGTAAGGCTGCGCCGACACCTGTACCCGCTTCATGGCACGGGTGTAATTACCGAAAGGATCACGGTTACGCTGCCCGCTGTGCACCTTGCCAATCAGCCGCGTCGGTGTGATCTGCAGGGTGCCACTCTCTTCCGGCGTAATCACCCAGGACTGCTCCACCACGGTGATCTCCCGCCCCTTGAGTACCTGTTTGTACTGTTTCTGCTCACCCAACGGTTCCACCAGCGCTTTGATACCGCTGGCACTGGGCGCTTCAATAGAGGCGTTAAAGATCTGTCGCCCCACCAGCAGTGTTGCCTGATAGATGATCGGCTGCTGCACCTTCGGATTCTCCGAGGAGAGGGACGCCAGCACCTCAAAACCACCCTGATCTGCAGACAGCTGTTTTACCTTCTGCACGGTGATCCGATGTGACTGCGTCTGATCATTATCGACCGATACTGACGGGATCATCAGCACACCGGTACGTTTCGGCAGCAGCGTGAGCACCAACTCGCTGCTCATCTCCATCTGACCGTTGCGGATATAGGTACTGGATTGCTGACTACGCCCCAGAATCTCGAAGTCCTGCTCCAGCGCACTCAGGTCGATCTCGTCGCTGTCCACCCCGGACATATCCAGTGAATAGCGAATCGTGTCCCCCTCATCCACCTGCCTGCGATCGATATGGCTCTCCACTGCAGCCTGTACCGTAACGCTCAAGCAGAACAGTAAAGCCGGAAAACAGCGTATCATCGCCCTTACCATGTTTTTTCCTCTACTCCATCCTGTTGCGCCCGCTGGCGATACTGATAGATAAACTTGCGCCGCCAGAGCCCTGCCGGGTCATCGACGATCTTATTCAACAGTTGCTGACGGGCCTGCTCAGCCTCGTCCACAGGTTTGTCACGCTCATCAGCAATTGTTGCCACAGCTTCGCCAGCCTTATTCGACTGATCAGATTGCTGACGCTGATCGATCTGTTGTCTCAGGTAGTCCTCAGCCTCTTGAGCCTTCTGTGCCTGTTTCGTCTTTTCCTCTCGGACGGCTGCACTTTCAGCATCGCTGGATTGTTCACCTGTATCAGATGACTGCGCGGACTGCTGTGTATTGTCACTTTCCTGCGCGCCGTTTTGGTCCGCTTGAGAACTGGATTCACCGGTCTGATCGGATTGAGACTGATCTTCTTGCTCACCCTGGCCCGATGACGATTGTTGGTTATCCTGATCACCCTGTGAATTTTCCTGACCGGACTGACTCTGTTCACCGCCCTGCTGCGACTCTTGCTGGTCGCCCGACTGACCTTGCTGCCCATCCTGTTTTTGTTGATCTGAAGACTGCTGCGACGATTGCTGCTTCAACTCCTCCAGCAACGCCTTGTTATGTTTCGCGTCCTCAAAGTCAGGCTGAAGCTCAAGGGCACGATCGTAGGCGGAAATTGCCTCATCCAGTTTGCCGTTGCGGGCCAAGACATTGCCCCGGTTGTACCAGTCAGCTGCCGTTTCCGGGGTAAGCCCTTCATCAAGGGCGGCCTGAAAGTCACCGTTTTCGTACTGTGCTACCTGCTTCCAGCGCGGATCTTCAAACCGCGCTGCCGCAGCCGCTTTATCGCCCACAGCGTAGGCCTCTGCCGCCTGCTGATCGGGCGACTGCCACAGATCCTGCCACCAGCCCGCCTCCGCCCTCGGAGAAACCGTAAACACCGAGACAAACATCAGCGGAAGCAGTAGATTCAACATCCCTCGGCGAAACAGCGGCAATAGAAACGGTAGCACCAACAACAGAATCCAGGGACCTTCCGCCACCCATTGATCGACCTCCTGATCGCTGACCTCCGCGCGGCGCTCACTTTGCTGGAAAAGCGTTTTGAGTTGGTTAAGGTCGGTATCGTCGTTGCTGAGATTAACTGCGATGCCGCCCCCCAAGGCTGCTGCTTCACGCATTTTGGCAAGGTCGGTGCGCGCCACCACAACCTGCCCTTGCCGATCCTTCAATAAGCCGGTACGGCTTGGAACCGGAGCGCCCTGTTCGGTGCCTACACTGAGGATAGAAACCCTATAACCCTGCTGCTTCAGGCGGCTGGCGTCTGCGGCGATCTGGGCGGGCTCCACTTCATCGCTCACCAGCAAAATATCACCCTCCAGCACCTGGGCCTGTTGCAACAATTCTGCCGCCAGCTGCAACGCACGGTCCGCCCGGCTGCCCTGCGCTGGCATGATCTCCGGCTGCATCGCTGAGAGCTGCGAACGGATGGTATCCCCATCCTCGGTTAGCGGGGTTACCACAAAAGCGTCCGCCGCATACACCAACAGTGCCGCCTGACTGTCGCCAAGGCGATCCAGCAGGTCTTCGATCTTGAAGCGGGCGCGCTGCAGGCGGCTGGGTTTCAGATCGGTTGCGTTCATCGATGCCGACAGGTCCCAGACGATCACCACCGCACCGCCCTGTTTAACGGCCGGTTGAGGCTGCTTCTGCCAGACCGGCTGTGCAGTCGCGATCGCCAGCAACAGCGATACCAGCACCGCCAGCGGCCAGATTACGCGAGAACGTCCCTGCCCCTCTTTCACCAGAAGCGGTAGCAGCTCAGGATCACAGACCTGCGCCCAGTGCTGCGAGGAGTGATTTCCGCGCAGCCAAAACCAAGTTATGCCCAGTAACAGCGGGAAGAGCAGCAACCACCCAGGTTGCAGGAAGTGGAATTCACTTAACATCTCATCCCCTCCGCGCCCGCCACAGGGCAGCCAGGATCAACATAAGCACACCCGCCAGCAATGGCCAGTGGTACAACGCACTTACCGGGCGGAAGGTATCTGTGTCCTGCTCCACCGGTTCCAGCTCGTCCAACACCTGATAGATCTCCGCTAACTGATCGATATCCTGCGCGCGGAAATACTGACCGCCGGTCTGCTGCGCGATATAGGTCAGAGTCGCTTCATCCAGCTCAGGCATCGAGCCGCCTAAAAGACGTCCGACCAGGCCGCCCCGGTTGCGGTCGCGTCCTATACCGATGCTGTAGATCTTCAACCCTTCAGCCACCGCCAGCTCGGTCGCTTTTTTCGGGTCCAATGCTCCCGCAGTGTTCGTGCCGTCGGTCATCAGAATCAAAACACGCTGCTCATTCTTCATCGATTTGAAGCGTTTCAGCGCCAAACCAATCGCATCACCAATCGCGGTGGAGCGGCCCGCCAACCCGATCTGGGCTTCATCCAGTAGCCGTTTCACAGTAGTGCGGTCATGGGTCAGTGGCGCCTGCAGGTAGGCTTGTTCGGCAAACAGGATCAAGCCGATACGGTCGCCAACACGACGTTGAATAAAGTCACCCGCCACCGCTTTAGTGGCCGCCAGACGGCTGATCAGCTGGTTACCCAGCTCAAAATCCTGCTCCAGCATACTTTCCGACAGATCTACCGCCAGTACCATATCCCGCCCTTGCAGCTGCTGCGGCACCGGATCGCCGATCCAGCGCGGATTGGTCGCGGCAAACAGCAAGCAGAGCCACGCCAGGTAACACCAGATCAGCAACCCGAGGGAGCGCTTACCCGCAGATAGGCGCTGTCCGCCTGTCGCACTTTCCAGCGCGTCGATAAAAGGCACCTCAAGGCCACTCTGCTGTGTAGCACCCGCAGCGGGTGCGTAACGGTGCACCAGCCAGGGCAGTGGCGCCAAGAAGAGTAACCAGGGCCAGGCCAACTCAAACATCAGTAGCCTCCGGTTTTGCGGATTTGATCCACTGCCTGCACGCGGCTATTAACTTGTCAGCGGAGACCACCACATCACGGCGGTAAGGCCCCTCCACCAGACAACGCAACTGTTCATGCTCGTTGCTGCGGCTCGTCTGTTGCAGAAACCTAAACCAGGCTTCACCTGACAGCCTTGCAACTTCTCGACGTGAGAACAGTGTCATCGCACTCTGCTTCAGCAACGTATTGCACTCATTCAACAGCGTTTGCGGGTTCTGGTGCTGCTGATAGCGGGTATACACAAGATCCAGCTCCGCCAGACATTTACGGCGTGGATCTGCCTGACGTCGACGCCACCAGCGCACTGCTATCACGATCAGAGCTACCGTTAACAGCAGTAGTAACCACCAGCCCGGTGCTGGCGGCCAGAGGCCTACAGCTTCTGGCAGCTGCATCGGTTTCAGGGGGATTTGCGAGAAGTCCATCAACGAGCCTTCCCTTTCATGTGCGAAGGAGGCAGCTGGAAGAGCGGATGTTGATCGGTCTGCCAGTGAGCAAACTCCACTCCACTCAGATTACGCAGTTTTTCGAGTAGCTGGATACGGGCGGAAAATTGCGCGGCGTAACGTTGCTGCTGTCCTGCGTCGGCATCAACAGTCACCTCCCTCCCCCTACCGAGAAAACGGTAACGTTTGCCCTGCGGCAGCTGTTGCTCCAGCGGATCGGATATCAGTACCAGCTTCAGCTCCACCCGCTGTGCCAGCCGCATCAGATGTTGTTGTACCGATTCGTCCACATCGTGAAAATCACTGAACAGATAGAGTAAGGTGCCGCTTTCAAGATAGCGCTCAGCACTAGCCAATGTTTGACTGAGGGAAAGCGCCTTCTCCTCGACAGGTGCACGACCGCTAAGCTGCGCCAGTGTAGAGATCAGCCCCATCACCTGCTGGCGGTTATTACTGGGGCGGAACAGCTGAGGTTCAATACCGCCCAGCAATTGGCCACCAACGCGGTCCCCGTTGGCCAGCGTAGTCCAGACGGTCATCGCCGTGGCATAACTCGCCAGTACCGACTTGAAATGACCACGGGTAGCGAAGTACATGGGCGTGCGCAGATCGGTCATCACAAACACCGGACGCTCCCGCTCCTCGCGAAACAGTTTGGTATGCGCCTCACCGGTCCGTGCCATCAGACGCCAGTCCAGATGACGGATATCGTCGCCTGGCTGGTACTCGCGCACATCGTCGTACTCCATACCGCGGCCACGGATATGGCTCAGATGATGACCATCACGGATCGCCATACGCTCCCTCCCCCGTCCGCGGGCAGGCGGCCAGTGGCGCAAGCTGATCAGCTCATCCAACGTCAGGATATGGCGGGCGGCGGGTACCGGCCGTGGTGTGTGCTCTCCGGCAAACATCGTCGCAATTCCCTAGGGCACCGCCACTCGTGAAATCAGTTCGGCGATCAGACGGTCCTTATCCATACCGTTAGCCTCGGCGATATAACTGAGGCCGATACGGTGGCGTAACACCGATGGCGCCATCTCCTGAATATCGTCTGGGGTGACAAAGTCACGGCCGCTCAACCATGCCTTGGCACGTACCGCCAGATCCAGTGCGATGGTTGCACGGGGGCTGGCACCGTAGGTGAGGCTGTCCGCCAGGTCGGCACCGTAAGCGGCAGGATTTCGGGTCGCCATCACCAGTGCTACCAGATAATCCTCCAGGTTATCCGCCATGTAGGTATCCATCAGCTCGCGACGGGCCGCAAACAGCTCCTCTTCGCTGAGCAAAACCTGCGTTGTCGCGTCATTCCCCGCCATATGGCTGGTGTGTTCGCCCCGCACCAGACGCAAGATCGCTTTTTCCTGCTGATGGTCGGGATAGTCGATGCGGATATGCAGCATAAAGCGATCCAACTGCGCTTCCGGCAGTGGGTAGGTGCCCTCCTGCTCCAGCGGGTTCTGGGTCGCCATCACCATAAAGGCACGCGGCAGCGGATAAGTTTTACCGGCCACGGTAACCTGTCGCTCCGCCATCGCTTCCAACAACGCCGACTGCACCTTAGCGGGCGCACGGTTCACCTCATCGGCCAGTAGAAGGTTGCAGAACAGCGGCCCGGGACGGAACTGGAAACCGCCCTCAGCAGTATTGAAGATCTCGGTACCGGTAATATCGCTGGGCAGCAGGTCGGGAGTAAACTGCGCACGGTGGAATGTGCCCTCCAGCAGATCACTCAGGGCATGAATTATGCGGGTTTTCGCCAGACCCGGGGGGCCTTCCAAAAGCACATGACCATCAGTCAGCAATGCAATCAGCAGCTGTTCAATCAGCGCTTCCTGCCCGATCACCGATTTCTGCAGCGCCTGACGCAACCTCTCCATCTTCAGCTGATTTGGACTGAGCCCTGCCTCATCTACCGTCACCGTCATTCCGCCCTCCCAGGTGTTACAGACGCATTCAAAGAATTTGTATCGATCTATCGACCAGTCAAAAAGCGATTGGTTTCATTAAGTTACCAATAACCATTGTTCTTACGAACAGACCGGAGTAATCAAATAGATGGGTTGGAAAATCACAGAATCAAGGGGGGGGGAATGACAAATGGTTGGGACAATCAAAGCGGGGGAGTTATACAACCATCACTCTGTACTAAAGAAGATATCGCCGTAGTAGGATTCTGCTGTACTGCCGCTATTATCGGTATCGGTCATGATGGCTACTACATCGATATACCGATAGCTGTTCTGGTTTTCACGCTCACTGCCCTGGTCACCGAAGTACGCGATGAGATCTTGATACACGTTGCGCTTTTCATCGTACCACTGCCCTACATGAGCGCCCTTACCCCGCACCGCTACCATCTGCACATTCGAACCGGCATAGGCGTTATCCCACACTTGCTCCTTCTCCTGTGAGCTGGACCACACGTAGCTTAATGACTTGGTATTCCAGATCATTAAACCGCCGTCTATCACCACATACACCCGCGCTGCGTAGTCATCCCCGGCTTTGCTCTGCTCCGGCAGATTGGGGAGTGTTTTTTCAATCAGCCAGGACCAATTGATATAAGGTGTTTCAAGCAAATCGATACGCCTTTCCAGCACCAGGCCGGATGCGGCGTTATCACTTACGGCTTTCAACGCAGCACGATTCTTATGGGATGTGACTTGATAGCGTGTTTCATTCACAAAGGACTTCGGCTCCCAGTTTGCAAACCCATTGCTCTGCAATGAACTGAGATCGATGTTCGCATTTACGCTGGCACTGAGAGAGAGGCCTGCAACAACCAACAGTTTTTTTAACATGACGCTCCTCTCCAAATTGAGTTTCAATAACACGCCACCGAGTCAATCTGGAACGATAAATACTGAATGACTTGGCCTAACAGCGTTGGCTTAAAATTCGTTTTTGCACCGCCCTGCTCTCCCCAAATGCTTATATACAGGCGCAGCTTATAACGTTGCTATGCTTCTGATTTTATTAAGTGCTTTCTGACAACACCTTCTTCACACCAGCCTTGGTACTCTAACCAGTGCAACGTATTACCGACGACGACCAAACTAGTAGAAACAATAAATGTGCCTGCGGGAACAACAACCCCAAACGTTAATAGACAGGCCTCAGCATCGCGGGTTGGGCAGGAGCCATCTGGAATAGGCTCAACTGATAGCGTGAGTTTTCTGGTACGCATACTGCAATCGTCAGCATACACCTGATCATAGGATTCTCTAGGCACAAATGCGCAGGATGACAAAAGCAATGTAGCTAAAAGAAATAACAACCGTGCTTTAAACATCACACTTCATGCTCCGAGCTGTCTTAACAGACATAACAAATAGAATAGACGTCGCCTGTACAACAGGAATATTTGTGCTCGGCGGATCTGTAACAAGCGGTCGGCTAATCTCTAAAGTTCTCAGCGGCACAAACAAAAAAGCGCCGGAGGATCTGACGATCGACCGGCGCTTTCAGAACTCTTATTCACGATAGCTGTATTAAGCAGCCACGACCTCGTTCTCAAGGTAGGCGATGATATCGTTGGATTCGTACATCCACTGCACGGAGCCATCCTCTTTTTCGATACGCAGGCATGGCACTTTCACACGACCACCTTCATTCTGCAGGGTAGTACGGTGCGCATCATCGTTTTTAGCATCGCGCAGCTCAATGTTCAGCGCGTTACGTTTCATGGAGCGGCGTACCTTCACGCAAAATGGGCAGGCTTCAAACTGATAGAGCGACATGTTCTGAGTACGCTGGTCGATCTTCGCCTGTTCATCAGCAGCACGTTTTACGCTGCGCGGGCTGAAGATAAAGTTCAGCAACAGAATAATACGACCCAGAAACCAACGTACAAATGCCATATCAGCAACTCCACAACAAAATCATTTCATACAGGCCAGTGATCGATAACTTACCGGTTCAGCTGTACCGATATAGTCACTGCCCTGTCATATTAGCGAGCGCGAATTCTATCAGGTTGTTCAGTTTCTAAACACCCGATAATTGTGCTTCTTTAGAATCAACTCAGGTGACCGAACGGTCAGCCGCGCTTCACGCTACGCTGCTGCTTTTTCTTACCCGGTTTGCCCTTTCTGCCTGCTGGAGCACTGCTGCTTCCCACCGCCTTTTTGAACGAGCCGCTCTTACCACCCGCAGGACGTTTGCCCTGCTTACGCTTGGAAGGTGAATCATCCACACGGGCCTTAGGCTGAGAGCCAGACCACTGACCACCGCGTGCGGTTTTACCCGGTTTCGCAGGACGTACCGTACGTTTGCCGCGCTCGGCTTTCTCTTCCGCCGGTACCAGCTGGTTCGGTCCATCACCGATCAGCTCACCGTGCCCCATCTCGTTAAGCGCGCTACGCAGCAACGGCCAGTTTTCCGGATCGTGGTAGCGCATCAGCGCCTTGTGCAGTTTACGCTGCTGATCGTTTTTCGGCGTATAGAGTTTCTCGGACTTGTAGGTCACCTTTTTCAGCGGGTTACGGTCCGAGTGGTACATCGCGGTCGCCAGGGACATCGGCGACGGGTAGAAGGTCTGCACCTGGTCGACCTGGAACTCGTTCTTTTTCAGCCAACGCGCCAGGCTCACCATATCCTCATCTTCACAACCAGGATGCGCTCCGATGAAATAAGGGATCAGATACTGTTTCTTACCCGCCTCTTTCGAGAATCGGTCAAACATCTTCTTGAACGCTTCATAGGTGCCCATGCCCGGTTTCATCATCTTGGAGAGCGTGCCCTCCTCGCTGTGTTCCGGTGCGATTTTCAGTAGCCCCCCCACATGGTAGGTCACCAGTTCGCGCACGTATTCCGGGTCTTCCACCGCCAGATCATAGCGCAGACCGGAGGAGATGGAGATGGTATGTACACCATCCAGCTTACGTGCCTTGCGGTATAGCTCGGTGGTCGGGCTGTGATCGGTGTTCAGGTTCTGACAGATGGTCGGATAAACACAGGAAAGCTTACGGCAAGACGCCTGAATCTCAGGGTCGTTACAGTTGAGCTTGTACATGTTGGAGGTCGGACCGCCCAGATCCGAGATCGCACCGGTGAAGCCTGGTACCTTGTCACGAATCTCTTCGATCTCGTTGATGATCGATTCATGGGAACGGCTCTGGATAATGCGTCCTTCGTGTTCGGTGATCGAGCAGAAGGTACAGCCGCCAAAACAACCGCGCATGATGTTGATCGAGAAACGGATCATGTCGTAGGCAGGGATACGCTGCTTACCGTATTTCGGGTGCGGCACACGCTGGTACGGCAGACCGAATACGCCATCCATCTCCGGCGTTTCCAGTGGGATCGGTGCAGGGTTGACCCAGATCTCGCGTTTGCCGTGTTTCTGGATCAGTGCGCGAGCGTTATGCGGGTTAGACTCCAGGTGAAGTACACGAGAGGCATGGGCATAGAGTACCGGGTCTTTCTCCACCTTCTCAAAGGAAGGCAGGCGGATATAAGTTTTTTCCGGTAGGCGTTGCTTACCTTTCAGCGGTTCCGGAATGATGCGCAGTGGCTGCACTTCGTCAGCTGGCGCGACATCCTTCTTGTCGTCGCCCTGTTCCTGAATGTACTCGTAGGGGTTGGGCAGCTTGTCGATATTGCCGGGCCAGTCCACGCGGGTGGAATCCACCTCTACGTACCCTTCCGGCGGCGCATTACGGATCACCACGGTGCCGCGGATATCGGTCAGCTCTTCCAGAGGTGTACCCTCTGCCAGCTTATGGGTTAGATCCACAATGGCGCGTTCGGCGTTACCGTAGAGCAGGATGTCTGCGGTTGAATCGATCAGCACCGAGCGGCGAACTTTATCGCTCCAGTAATCATACTGGGCGATACGGCGCAGGCTGGCTTCGATACCCCCTATCACCACCGGCACGTCACTGTATGCTTCCTTACAACGCTGGCTGTAAACGATCACCGCGCGGTTAGGCCGCTTTCCGCCCTCGCCGCCCGGCGTGTAAGCGTCGTCGTGACGGATACGCAGATCTGCCGTATAACGGTTGATCATGGAGTCCATATTGCCGGCGGTCACACCGTAGTAGAGATTGGGTTTACCCAGCGCCTTGAAAGGTTCTGCACTACGCCAGTCCGGCTGATCGATAATACCCACCCGGTAACCCTGCGCTTCCAGCAGACGGCCCATAACGGCCATACCAAAACTCGGATGGTCAACGTAAGCATCGCCGGTAACCAGAACGATGTCGCAACTGTCCCAACCCAGCGCCTCCATCTCCTCGCGACTGGTCGGAAGAAACTTCGCCGTGCCGTAACACTCGGCCCAATGACGTGGATAGGAGAAAATATCGGGGGCGGTTCTGATCATGTTGCCTGCACAGTAAAGATTCGGAGAAGCGACGGGTAAAGCGGTCGATATCCCAGCATCTTGATACTTAGAGGCTACTGAATACCTGACTGTTTTACACAGTAATTAAAGCAGGCCATTCTCCCAGAAAAACACTCGGGTTTCGAATGATTCTTTTTCCCTCAACCTGGCCAGGAGGCCATATTCAGACAAAAAAAACCGGCGAAACGCCGGCTAATCACTGGATGGAAACGTTACTGTTACGGGGAAACTGGATTCTAATCGCGAACTGCCAGGACGGGCATTTCGCTGCGTTCAATCGGCTGTAGCAGTACAGGTTTTTTCATTGAGCGGGTAAAGATGCGTAAATTGCCTTCGCTGTCTTTATCAAAGCGCTCCGCATCTGCCAAGGATTTAAGCAGCAACAGCTCCTGATGCATCACATTAGAAAAGCAGATCTTCTTGGACGTTTTAATCAGATCAACAGAGAGCTTCTCGCCACTCACGGTGTAGTCTGCAAAGAACAGGTTACAGCCTGCATGACCACTGATTTTATGATCAGAAAACGCCACAGTGGCATTAACCAATTTGGTAACATCACGACCGACCAGGGTTTTCACCCGCCAATAGGACTGATCGAGAACGTCGGAATTCGTAGGAGCAACTTCAAGCTCTGGCGCTTTAGCATCAGCGAGGTTGACCGGCTTTGTTGCCGCACTCTGGCAACCTGCAAGCGCAAGAAAAAATACAGAAGAGATAAGCGTCAGGAGAACCCTGGATGGCATGTCTTCAAATCCCTATGAAGCGAATATGTCGGGTAAGGATAGACCTTACTCACGAAAACATCTAATTTTTTATCAAATGAACGTATGGAGCCAGCATTGCTGGCCCCATACGGCATTCTGAATCGATCAGATGTCGATTACGTCGAACTCAACCAGCGGGCTCACGTCCGCTTCGTAGTCTACAGATTCGATACCGAAACCGAACAGTTTCAGGAACTCATCTTTGTAGTACTGGTAGTCGGTCATATCGAACAGGTTCTCAGAGGTGATCTGAGGCCACATGTCGCGGCACGCCTGCTGGATATCTTCGCGCAGTTCCCAGTCGTCGATACGGAAACGGTTGCCGTCATCCATCTCTGCAGTGTCACCGTACAGGCCGGTCGCGAACAGACGCTGAACCTGTTCCATACAACCTTCGTGCAGGCCCTGCGCTTTCATCACTTTGAAGACCATGGACAGGTACAGAGGCATTACCGGGATTGCGGAGCTTGCCTGAGTCACAACGGATTTCAGTACCGCAACGTTACCCTGACCGCCTTTTGCGCCAAGCATGGAGTTGATCTCGCCGGCTGCGCGGTCCAGATCCTGCTTCGCTTTACCCAACGCACCGTCCCAGTAGATCGGCCAGGTGATATCGGAACCGATGTAGGAGTAGGCAACAGACTTGGCACCGTCTGCCAGAACACCAGCATCGTTCAGGGCGTTCAGCCACAGTTCCCAATCTTCACCGCCCATTACGGTCACGGTGGAATCGATCTCTTCCTGAGTCGCTGGTTCGATCTCAGCGTCGATGATCACGTCTTTGTTGGTGTCGATTGCGGTAGAGCGGTATGGCTCGCCGATCGGCTTCAGTGCGGAGCGCACAACTTCGCCCGTGTCCGGCATTTTACGTACCGGGGATGCCAGAGAGTAAACAACCAGATCGATCTGACCCAGATCTTCTTTGATCAGCTCGATAGTTTTCGCTTTAGCTTCGTGGGAGAACGCGTCGCCGTTCAGGCTTTTTGCGTACAGGCCCGCTTCGTGTGCTGCTTTGTCAAACTCAGCCGCGTTGTACCAACCCGCAGTACCTGTTTTACGCTCGGTACCCGGCTTTTCGAAGAATACGCCGATGGTTGCAGCGCCACAGCCGAAAGCTGCTGCGATACGGGAAGAGAGACCGTAACCACTGGATGAACCAATTACCAGTACGCGCTTCGCGCCTGCAATCTCGCCTTTCTGTTGAGTGTAAGCAATCTGCTCGCGAACATTTGCCGCACAACCGGTTGGATGGGTAGTGGTACAGATGAAGCCACGAATTTTTGGTTTGATGATCATGGTTAACTAAGGTCTCAATCCGTTAGATAAAAAATCAGCCCGTAACCTTAACCGATTCCGGGCTGTTTTTACAGTTTGGGGTACGCGTAAGCGCCCCCTTCATGATTTAGATCTGACGATCAGGAGAACCAGGCGGACGCCAGCTGTTCGTCGCTCATCGCCATCACGCTTTCGCTGCCAGCAGCAACCATCTGCGCGAAGGATGCAGCACGCGGCAGTACCTGAGCAGCGTAGAAACGTGCACTCAGGATCTTAGCGTTGAGGAAGGTCTCGTCACCACCGTTAACCAGCTCCTGCTGAGCTGCCAGCGCACTGCGCAACAGCTGCCAGCCACCACACAAGGTACCCATCAGCATCAGGTAGTTGTAAGCCACAGAGCCCGGCATCAGGGCATCATCAGCCGCACCTTCGAGCAATTGAGTCTGCGCAGTTTGCGCCTGCTCCAGAGCGGTTTTCAGTGCTGCCGCTTCTGTTGCAAACTCACCCTGTGCTTCCAATGCAGATACCAGCTCAGCGATCTCCGCCTGAACGGCTGCGCCGGCTTCGCCGCGATCGAACAGCGTCTTACGACCCACCAGGTCCAGCGCCTGAATTGCATTGGTGCCTTCATAGATCGGCAGGATACGTGCGTCACGGTAGTGCTGAGCAGCACCGGTCTCTTCGATGAAGCCCATACCCCCGTGGATCTGAACGCCCAAAGAGGTCACTTCCTGCGCCACTTCAGTACACCAGCCTTTTACGATTGGCGTCAGGTAAGCCGCACGCGCCGACTCTTTTGCTTTGGTCTCAGCGTCCACTGAGTTGTGGGCAAAATCCAGGCTCGCACAGGCATCGTATGCCAGTGCACGGCCCGCTTCAGTGATCGATTTCATGGTCAGCAGCATACGACGTACATCTGCGTGGCGGATGATCGGACCGGCTTCTTTAGTGCCAACTGCCGGGCTCTGTACACGATCGTGTGCATATTCCAGCGCATGTTGGTACGCACGCTCGGAGATCGCTACACCCTGCAGACCAACCGCCAGACGTGCGTTGTTCATCATAGTGAACATGCACGCCAGACCTTTGTTCTCTTCGCCGACCAGGTAACCGATCGCGCCTTCATCATCGCCAAACGCCATGACACAGGTTGGGCTCGCGTGGATACCCAGTTTGTGCTCCAGAGAGACACATTTAACGTCGTTACGCTCACCTAGAGAACCGTCTTCGTTAACCATAAACTTAGGTACAACAAACAGGCTGATACCTCTTACGCCCGGAGGTGCATCCGGCAGACGTGCCAGCACCAGGTGCACGATGTTTTCCGCCATGTCGTGCTCACCCCAAGTGATAAAGATCTTCTGACCTTTAATGCGGTAGTGATCACCTTCACGCTCTGCTTTGGAACGGATCGCCGCCAGGTCGGAACCCGCCTGTGGCTCGGTCAGGTTCATGGTGCCGGTCCACTCACCGCTGATCAGCTGCGGCAGGTACTGGGCTTTTAGTTCATCACTGGCATTGTGGAAAATCGCTTCCACAGCACCCTGGCTCAACAGCGGGCATAGGCCCCACGCCATGTTTGCCGACTGCCACATTTCCATGACTGGAATGGACAGAGAATAAGGCAGGCCCTGACCGCCAAACTCAGGATCGAACTGCAGAGAGCCCCATGCGCCTTCAGAGAACTGTTGGTAAGCTTCTTTAAAACCTTCCGGAGTCGGCACTTCATCACCCACCAGCTTAACGCCGGTGTTGTCGCCCACTTCGTTCAGTGGCGAGAGAATGCCGTTCGCGACCTTGCCAGCCTCTTCCAGAATCGCGCTTACCATATCGTCGGTCGCTTCTTCGAAACCCGGAAGCTGCGCCAGTTGTTCCATACGCGCGTTGTGGCGCAGGGCGAAACTCATATCCTTCAGTGGAGCTTTATAATCAGCCATCGAATACCTGCCTTAATTCAGTCAAATCTGTCTGCCCTGCTGGAACGCCTTCGGGCAACAAATAGGGGTTTACCCTTATTATACTCATTATTTGTATTCCGATAAGATACCGGGACACTTTATTGCAATGCAGCAACCAGTTGAGGATAGAACTCATGCAGGAACTACACGGTTACTACCTGGAAGATCTTGAGGTTGGTATGAGCGCCAGCTATGCCAAAACCATCTCTGAAAGTGACGTGTACATGTTCGCGGGCATTTCGGGTGACAATAACCCGGTGCATATCAACGAAGATTATGCGCAAACCACACCGTTCAAAAAGCGGATTGTGCACGGCATGTTCAGCGCCGCACTGATCTCAACCGTGGCCGGTACCCGACTGCCGGGTCCGGGTGCGATCTATGTTGATCAGCAGATCAAATTCCGCCGCCCGGTATACATCGGTGACACCGCTACAGCCACTGTTACCGTGACTGAGATCGACGAGCGCCGTGGCCGTGTTAAAGCCCAGACCGATGTTCACGTCGGTGAAACACTGGTTGCTTCAGGCAGCGCCACTTTTATGGTTGATAAACGCGACGCCTGAGAATACGCCTGAAACCAAAAGCTGCGCCTCAACAGCGCAGCTTTTTCTTCCTCCGTTCGTTATGCGTCTGCTTTCTCACGCAACATGAACTTCTGGATCTTACCGGTGGAGGTTTTTGGCAGCTCGCCAAAGACAACCACTTTTGGTGCTTTAAAGCGCGCCATGTTGTTGCGGCAGAAGGTGATGATCTCCTCCTCGCTCACCTTGGCACCCTCTTTCAGCTTGATGAAGGCACATGGCACCTCGCCCCACTTCTCGTCGGACTTAGCCACTACCGCCGCTTCCATCACGTCAGGGTGACGGTAGAGAACGTCTTCCACTTCGATACTGGAGATGTTCTCACCACCGGAGATGATGATGTCTTTAGAGCGGTCTTTGATCTCGATGTAGCCATCTTCATGCCATACCGCCAGGTCACCGGAGTGGAACCAGCCGCCTTCGAAAGACTCGTCGGTAGTGGTTGGGTTTTTCAGGTAACCCTTCATCACCAGGTTACCGCGCATGAAGATCTCACCCATGGTTTCGCCGTCCTGAGGAACAGGCTCCAGGGTTTCAGGGTTGGCTACCATCAGGCCTTCCAGCATCGGCGCTTTCACACCCTGACGCGCTTTCAGACGTGCCTTCTCTTCGATGGTGCTGTCATCCCACTTGTCTTTCCAAGCACATACAACAGATGGACCGTAGGTTTCAGTCAGACCGTACACGTGGGTTACTTCCACGCCCATCTCTTCCATACCCTGGATCACGGCAGCCGGAGGCGCAGCGCCTGCGGTCATTACCTTAATCTTGTGGTTGATACCTTCTTTCAGTTCTGCAGGCGCGTTGTTTAGCATGTTCAGAACAATCGGCGCACCACAGAAGTGATCCACTTTCTCTTCACGGATCAGGTCGTAGATATCCTTGTCGCGTACGTGGCGCAGGGATACAGATGTACCTGCAGCTGCAGCGATCGCCCAAGGGAAACACCAGCCGTTACAGTGGAACATCGGCAGCGTCCACAGGTAGGTTGGGTGACGCCCCATATCCCAGGATACGATGTTGCTCATCGCGTTCAGGTACGCACCACGGTGGTGGTATACAACACCTTTCGGGTTACCGGTGGTACCGGAGGTGTAGTTCAGGCTGATCGCGTCCCATTCGTTCGCAGGCTGCTCCCACGCGAATTCAGCGTCGCCTTCAGCGATAAAGTCTTCGTAAGTCATGGAGCCGATCAGCTCACCACCTTCGAAGGTAGGATCATCGATATCAATTACCAGTGGGTTCTGCGGGATCATCTTCAGCGCTTTTGAGGTCACTTCGGAGAACTCACGTTCTACGATAACTACCTTGGCTTCTGCGTGTTGCAGGATAAACGCAATAGCTTCCGCATCCAGGCGGATATTGATGGCATTCAGTACAGCACCCGCCATCGGCACACCGAAGTGTGATTCGAAAACTTCCGGCAGGTTAGGCGCAATCACCGATACGGTGTCACCTTTAGCTACGCCGTGCTTCTGCAGGGCGCTAGCCATCTGGCGACAACGGGCATAAGTCTCAGCCCAGTTGCGACGTACGTCGCCGTGAACAGTTGCAGTCTGTTCCGGATAGACGAACGCTGCACGTTCGATAAAGCTCAGTGGAGACAGTGCGGCGTAGTTAGCTGAATTTTGATCGAGTCCAAGCTCATATGGATTGTGTTTGGTGCTCATCGTTGTAGTTCCTGTTGTAGTTATTCGCACGCGATATATCAGAACCGGTCGGTTCAGGTGCAGAGAAAAACTAAAGGTTTTCCCCTAGGAAAACAACAATACTACGTAATTTCCCTTATTACTCAAGTTATTCTAAAGTCATATTATTGTACGAACGAACCAAAAAACGGGATTTCCCCTAGGTCAGTGGCCTGATAAAGCCATTTGAATCAGGCCTGCTGTGGTCAGCTTTATGCCCTGCCAGACAGACGAAGTTCTACTGGCATTGATGCCACTACTGAGCATACAACCACAGCCCTTTGGGCTGTCCCTGAGAAAGCGCCACTCGTCGTTGCTCGCTGCTTATTTGGAACCACCAAACTTCGCAGACTCGCGCCTGGATTGACGCTTTCTCAGGGGCAACAGGCTCGACCCAAATAGATTTAACAGGCCACCTATATGAATAAAAAAGCCGCAATCGACCTCGAACAATGCCGCGAAGACGCCGATCGCTACCGCCTGCTGGCAGAGCAATCCACCGATATGATCTCGCGCCACACACCAGCGCCCGACTGGACCTACATCGACGTCAGCCCCGCTGTTGAGAGCGTGCTGGGTTACACCCCGGAAGAGATTATCGGCATGGCCGGGTACGACATGTTCCACCCGGAAGATGCCGATAACCTGCTCAAACGTGCAGAATCCGTGCGCTATCGTGAAGGGATGTACACCAACGTTTACCGCTACCGTCATAAAGATGGCCATTACATCTGGCTGGAGACCACCAGCCGAACCATCCGTGACGACAACGGTGAACCGGTTGAGATCATCTGCGTTTCCCGAGACGTCACCGAAAAAGAGGAAGCACAGCGCGCGATGCGCCGATTGGCCCGGGTGGTGGAATCATCCACCGACATGATTATGTTCTGCAATCACCAGACCCGCCGCCTCACCTACCTGAACGAATCCGCCTATCACACCCTCGGTAGCGAAAAAGACACGCTGTCAGTGTTCTACCTCAACCAGCTGTTCGCGCCGGAGATTATGGAAACCCTGATTAAGGATGCGCTGGACCACGCCGCCACTCACGGCGTTTGGTACGGCAGCATACCGATGCAGCTGCCGGACGGCCTGGACCGCGTGGCGGAAGTGCGCGAGGTGATCGCCCACCGCAACAAACGAGAAGACAATAAGGTGGAGTATTACTCCATCATCGGCCGCGACATTACCTTGCGTCGCAAGGCGGAAGAGGAAGCCAAGCGCCACCAGCTGGAG
This sequence comes from uncultured Marinobacterium sp., assembly GCA_947501565.1. Classification (GTDB taxonomy): domain Bacteria; phylum Pseudomonadota; class Gammaproteobacteria; order Pseudomonadales; family Balneatricaceae; genus Pontibacterium. The sequence goes on along the minus strand of CANMWJ010000008.1, from coordinate 54,877 downwards.
ATGGCCCATATGTCGCGCCTACTCTCTGTCGGTGAGATGGCAACCGGCCTGGCCCATGAGATCAATCAGCCACTGGCGGCAATCCTCAACTACTGCCGTGGCACACAACGCCGCCTGGACGACGGCGCCGACGATGCGGTAGCAACGGTGTCACGCTCCATGGAGCTGATCACCAAACAGGCAAAACGCGCAGCTGAAATCATCAAACGTATGCGCGCCTTTGTTCGTAAAACCGAATACCAGCGCCTGGAATTTTCCATCAATGATGCCTGTACCGAGGTGAGCAACTTCCTCCATCAGGAAGCGATCGATCACAGCATCACATTCGATTTCCACCTCGATCCGGATAACCCACAGCTGTTAGCTGATAAGGTGCAGATCGAGCAGGTACTGCTCAACCTGATGCGAAACGCCATAGAAGCGTATAGCGACTGTGAAAAAGCCTATAGACCCGTTATTATCACCACCCGAAATGAGGGCGGTTATATACACATATCTGTAGTCGATGAGGCCAAGGGAATTTCAGCTGAAGGTCTGGCCAATCTATTCGAACCGTTCTACACCTCGAAATCCACCGGATTGGGCATGGGCCTGTCGATTTCGCGCACCATTATTGAAACCCACGGAGGGCAGATGTGGGCGGAAAGCGATGGCAAGACAGGCACCCATTTCAATCTGAAACTTCCGTTAAGGGATAAATGATGCAGACAAATGCCACTGGAACCATCTATATCGTCGATGATGACGAGGACTTTCGTGATTCCATGCAATGGTTGCTTGAGTCAGCCAGTCACGAAGTGATCAGCTTTCCCTCTGCCCAGGCGTTTCTGGATAACTTCAATGGTCAGATCGGCTGCATGTTGCTGGATGTGCGTATGCCTGAGATCAACGGCCTGGCGCTGCAGCAGATTATGCAGGACCGCGGCATTGAGATGCCGATCATCGTCATCTCCGGTCACGGAGATATTCCGATGGCTGTGAGCGCGATGAAACATGGTGCGCTCGATTTTATTGAAAAGCCGTTTGACGACGAAGTTCTGCTGCGCCTTGTGGATAAAGCACTGGGTCACGCCGACACCATGCGTAAGGATCAGCAGGAGGTAAACGAGATTCTCGGTTACCACGACTCTCTGAGCCGTCGTGAGAAAGAGGTGATGAATCTGGTGGTTGCGGGCAAAGCCAACCGCGAGATAGCGGAAGATCTGGGCATCAGTCCGAAAACCGTTGAGGTGCACCGCGCCCGCGTGATGAGTAAAATGCATGCTGGCAGCCTGCCGGTATTGGTTCAACAGGCCGCGCGCATCGCTGAAGCAGGCTGATGTTATCACCGTAGGTTGGCCATCGCGCAGCGATGGCTAACTCCTGTTAGCTTAACGTCCAGATAAGTAGGTAGGTTGGCCAACGCAACGCGTTGCCCAACATCGGCAATACAGCGCAACTACCCATCGAGACCACAGCGAAACCCTCAAAGATCAAAGTAGACGTTGGGCATCGCTGCGCGATGGCCAACCTACCCTTCCAAGCCCTTTAAAGCAGCTGTTTGATAAACGGCGTCATCGCAGCCAGCGTGACATCCGGTGCTTCCAGATGAGGCACATGACCACATCCATCCAGATACAGCGGCGTAGCATTGTCACCGATACCGGCACAAATATCGGTTACCTGCTCCGGTACACCATACTGGTCATTTTTCCCCTGCATAATCAGCGCCGGGCAATGAATATCCGCCAACCAGCGGTTGAAATTCATATTCTGATGGCAACTCTCACGCAACCAGGTTTCTGACCAGGCGCGAAAAATCAGGTCGGTACGCTCACCGTGGTAACGTGCTAAACGCTCAGGCAGATCACTATTGTTGTATCGCTCCACCGCCTCACGGATACCGGCCAGGGTCAGGTGGTCGGCATACAAGTGTGCCGCTGCGGTTACGATCCCTTTTACGCGATCTCCCAAAGCAGCCGCGCCGATCAGCGCGATGGTACCGCCATCGCTGTGACCAACCAGAATCACCTCGCCCAAACCCGCCGAATCCAGCACTTCGCCCAATCGCTGCTCCCCTTCGGGCACCAGATAATCATCGGCACGGGGCAACGTTATCGGTGAGGATTCACCGTAACCGAGACGCTCATAAACGAATGCGTTGCAGCCTGTCGCTAACGCCAGCTGTTCAGGAAACGTCTTCCACATACGGATATGCCCCAGTGCTTCATGAAGAAACACCAGCGTCGGTTTATTCCCTCCGCCGCTCTGAGTTCCGTGCTGTGCGTGAATCTGCTGACCGTCTGGCAGGGTTAGCATCAGATCTTGCCAATCCATACTCATCGCTTTGCTCTCTCTATCTCTGTTATGGAATGGCGTAGGTCATGGTGGCATGGGCGACAGGATCTTCCTCACCATCACTGAGGATATAAACTTCCCCCACGCCAAGGCGTTTACCCACTTTCAGCATCTGGGCTTTCGCCAGAATATCCATATCTGAACGGGGCTTACGCAGGAAGTTGATATTCAGATTGGTGGTGACCGCCAGCTCCACCGGGCCGATTTTGCTTAACAAGGCAGCATAAACCGCGACATCGGCTAACCCCATCATCGCTGGGCCTGAGACAGTACCACCGGGCCGCAGGTGCTGGTCATCCACTGGCAGCCGGAAAGTTGAGGTGCCGTCCCCTAACTCCAGCAGCTCGCCGTATTGCTCACCCTGAGGAAAATGTGCAGCGAGAAAACGCTGCATCTCTTCAAAATTCATTATCATTATTTTTATCCCACGTTCACGATCGCCAGCGTCACCGTCGCTTTGGCCACCAGTTTTCGAGACTCGCCCACAGCATAGACTTCGCCTTCAGCGACCGTCAGCGTCTTGCCCTGCTTGAGGACTTTGGCTTCGCACTCCAGCGTATGCCCTTGGGCAGGACGCAACAGGTTAACGGTAAAGTCGGCGGTAAGTACCCGCTGCCCCGCTGCGATCAGCGTTGCCGCCGCAGTACCACAACTGTGGTCCGCTAACGTGGCCTGTACACCAGCATGGACAAAGCCATCCTGTTGTTTATGGTTTTCGTTCAGAATTATCCGCGTTTGGCAGGAGCCGGGGGTGAACTCTACAAGCTCAGCCCCCAGCAGTCGGATAAACGGCGCCTGATCGAAAACCCGGCGAGTTTCTTTCTCGTATTCCGGGTTGTTCGGTTGCATTCAGGCTCCCTCCGTTATGATACTGCGTCGCTTTCGTCACGCGCCTGGTTGCGCAGGATGAAGCGCTGGATCTTACCGCTTGGGGTTTTTGGCAGTTCCGGCAGGAATTCGATCTCACGCGGGAAAGCGTGAGTGGAGAGACGGTTACGCACGTGCTGACGCAGCTCTTCCGCCAGCTCTTCGCCGGCATCAAACTCAGGTTTGATTACCACGTAGGCCTTGATGATGGAGCCACGCTTAGGATCTGGTTTACCCACGACACCGGACTCTGCCACCGCCTCATGCTCCAACAGCGTACTTTCCACGTCGGCAGGCCCAACACGGTAACCCGCCGTGGTGATGATGTCGTCATCACGACCGGTAAAGGAGTAGCTGCCATCACCGTGGCTCATCACCACGTCACCGGTGAGGTAGTACTTTCCGTGGAACGGGTGTTTCTCCTGCCAGGTATAACCCTGGAAGAAGAACAGCGGGGAGTTCTCCACATCCACCGCCAACTGACCGGTTTCACCTTCCGGAATCTCGTTGTAATCGTTATCCAGCGCGACCACACGGTGGCCCGGCATGGAGAAGCCCATAGAACCTACGCGGACAACATCCTGCTCCAGGTCATGGTGGTTACAAGCAGTCATACCGGTTTCGGTCTGACCGTAGTGATCCATTACCGGACAACCCAAACGCTTATCAACCCAGTTGATCACTTCCGGGTTCAGTGGCTCACCCGCACTGCTGGCAACACGCAGGTCAAACTTGTCGTTCTCACCCAGCACGTGGTCATTGGCCATCAGCATACGGTACGCGGTTGGCGCTGCCGCCAGGTTGGTGATGTTGTATTTGCGCAGCATGTCGTAGGTGCTTTCAGGCGTGAACGCACCTTCGCAGAAGTGCGTGGTGTTACCCAGCAGCAGTGGGCCCACTACGGCATAGTAGAGACCGTACGCCCAGCCCGGATCTGCGACATTCCAGTAGGTATCTTCCGGGCGCAGACCGATCGCATAACGCATGTAGATATAGAATGAGAGCAACGCACGGGTCGGCACGGCCACGCCTTTCGCTTTACCTACGGTACCAGAGGTGAACATCTGCAGGAACGGATCTTCAGCCCCCACACGCACCGGCGTGAACTCGGTAGACAAACTTTCGACTTCTTCAGCAAAGTCTTTGTTGTCGGCGTATTTCGCATCGGCCTGATCGCGATTAACCATCAGGATTGGCGGACAACCCACTACCTCATCCAGCTTGAAACGGTTCGCCGGATCGGTCACCACCATCTTGGTACCGGCCTGACCGACACGGTATTCGATCGCGCCTGGACCAAACGCGGTAAACAGAGGCTGATACACGGCACCTGCACGCAGCGTACCCATGATCACTACCATCAGCTCCGGCGTCCGTGGCAACAAGGCTGCAACACGGTCACCTTTGCCAATACCCTGAGAGGTCAGGTAGTTGGCAAACTGTGCGGCTTTTTCTTTCAGCTCGATAAAGGTCAGCTGAGACGCAGGACGCTCTGCGCCCTCATATTTCAGCGCAACGCGACCCTCTTCGGCCCACTTATCCACGATCTCTTCGCAGACGTTAAAGCCATCTGCCAGATTACCGATCATCTTATCTTCGATCATTTTTGGATCGAACTGATCATAGAAAGCCTGGTAGTTTTCAGTACTCATGTTTCACTCTCTCATTAATTATCTTTGTTATTCTTGTTGCCACGCACGGCGGCGCCTTCAGCTATCAGCCGAAGAGCCCTTCCGTACGGTATCCCTTGATCTGTTCTTCGTTGAAGCCCGCAGTCTTCAGCACCTGTTCGGTGTTCTCACCACACAACGGCGCTGCCTCTGGCAGTGGGGTAACCTGTCCGTTAAAGCGAATAGCTGATGCCACCTGGCGCTCGCCATTTTCGGTGGTCTGGATCAGGTCGCGGGAGGTAAAGGCCGGATGCTGTGCTGCCTCAGCTACATTCAGTACCGGCTCCACGCACGCATCGATATCGCGGAACAGCTCGCTCCAGTGATCGAAATCCTTACTCAGGAAGATCTCTGTCAGCGCAGCTTTCAACGCGGCGTCTTTCATCTCGTGCATTTCAGGAGCATCAAGCGTGTTGATCAGACGGGCCTTAAAATGCGGTTCCAGCCCCCCGATCGCCATGTAGCGGCCATCGCGGGTTTGGTAAAAGTCGTAGAAACCTGCGCCATTGAGGAAATGACTTTCGGCCTCAGGCACGTCATGCCCATTCAGTGCACCTGGTCCCAGCAAGGCCTGCAGCGCGAAGCTGTTATCGGCCATGGAGATGTCCAGTTCTGCACCCTCCCCAGTCCGGTCGCGCTGGATAACAGCAGCCAGTATCGATACCACAGCAGGATGAGAACCCGCCGCTACATCGGCCACCTGGATACCGAGCGGCGCAGGACCTGCATCAGCACGCCCCATATGACTAGCAACACCAGATAACGCCAGGAAGTTGATATCGTGGCCAGCACGATTGGCGTATTCGCCGGTTTGGCCATAACCGGTTACCGAGCAGTAGATCAGATCCGGTTTTACGGCCGTCAGTGCTTCGTAATCCAGCCCCAACCGTTTCATAACACCAGGTCGGAACTGCTCAACCACAATGTCGTATTCCGCTATCAGCTGATGGATAACGGCTTTTGCATCGGGGTGTTTAAGATCCAGCGCGATGGAGCGCTTACCCCGGTTCAGGTAACGAAAGGCAGCCGACTGCCCGTCAATCTGCGGCGCCATACTGCGTACGAGATCGTCGCGTGTCGGCGATTCAACCCGCACCACCTCCGCACCGAGATCCGACAGCATCATGGTGGCGTACGGCCCGGGCAGCAACGTAGAGAAATCGAGGACTTTAAGTCCGGTAAGCGGTTTCATTCCGGGCACCCTCAGCTAACTTCGCGCAGAATTTCACGTGCGATAATCACACGCTGAATCTCACTGGTTCCCTCATAAATCGAGGTGATACGTACATCGCGGCTGTAACGCTCCAGTGGATATTCCTGCATATAGCCATAGCCACCCAACATCTGCAGGGCGCTGTAACAGGCCTGATTGGCCTTCTCGCTGGCGAACACCTTCGCCATAGACGCTTCCTTCGCGAACGGTCGGCCGCGCTCTTTCAGATCTGCCGCTGACATCAGCAGCAGGCGCGCCGCTTCAAGTTCGGTATAACGATCCGCCATCATCCACTGCAACCCCTGGAAGTCGGCGATCGGACGACCAAACTGTTTACGCTCCTGGATGTATGCGGTCGCATAGTCCATCGCAGCTAAGCCAACACCGAGTGCCAGGGAGCCGATCCCGATACGTCCACCCGCCAGTTCAGCCACAGCTAAACGGAAGCCATCATTCAGCTTGCCCAGGATCGCGGATTCAGGTACTTCAACATTCTCAAAGTGCACTTCGTTGGTGGCAGAACCGTGCTGCCCCATCTTTTTCTCAGCAGGGCCTACGGTGATGCCCGGCGCATCCGCATCTACCAGAAAACAGGTGATACCCTTGCCCTTTTTCGCGTCCGGATCGGTCACTGCCCATACGACAAACACACCTGCAAACTCGGCACTGGTGATCCACTGTTTAGTGCCGCTGATCGCATAACCGTTATCGGTCTTAACTGCCTGGGTGCGCATGGACGCGGGATCGGAACCAGCACCGGATTCGGTCAGACAGAAGCTGCCAGCGCTGTATTCGCCGCTACAGATCAGCGGCAGGTATTTGGATTTTTGCTCTTCGGTACCCATGGCCTGAATCACTTCAGCAACCATATTGGTAACCGACATGGTCACGGCGGTAGATGCGCAGGCACGCGCGATCTCGGTCATCGCCAGACTGAAAGCGACGACACCGGCTTCGGTACCGCCGTATTCCGCTTTTATGTTAAGGCCCATAAAACCCAGCTCCGCGAGTTTGCGGCAGCTGTCGAGCAGAATGGTTTTATCTTGTGTCTGGTCCAGCTTTTCGGCAATCGGGGCCAACTCGGCCTCCGCGAAGCGCTTAGCCGTATCCTGAATTAGTTGTTGTTCTTCTGTCAGGGAAAGGTCCATTAGGGTCTCCACCTAGGGGTTTGCCCCAATCTATAACCCAATTTAACGTTAACGTAAACAGTATTTTTTGATGTTTCGCAGCGGTGATAACCACGCTTTTACCGCCCGCCCAACAGATACAATGCATCGGAATCCGCGGGGTTACTTCCGCTCTCGGACCTCACGGCACAATGCCAGCCCAGACAAAAAGTACGCCAAAAGATGAATACAGACTTCACGCCATAATCCATGCAGTCCCTCAATTTGATCAATTGGTTAAATCACCCCGATCTCTTTGCTCCCCCCTAAACAGTCGATATGCGCCCGTAGCGCCAATTCACGGCACCTGCCAGCCCGTAACCAATAAGCACAGAATTGTGGCGCGGTTTCTGCAGGGTCCTGAGGTTTATTCCTACATACACAGAACACGCTAAGCACAACCGGATACGTAATGAATAACGATAAAAACAATACGCAATACGATAGCGACATTCTTGTAGTTACCACCGACCCCGATGCGCACATTCGCTATGCCAGCGATGATTTCTGCCGCGTATCAGGCTACGCGCGAGAAGCACTCCTCGGACAAAACATCAACGTACTGCGCCATCCCGATATGCCGGACGGCCCCTTCAAGCAGTTGTGGGATACGGTTCAAGCAGGCCAACCCTGGATGGGCATGATTCTCAACCGAAACCGGTGGGGTGAAGCGATGTGGAGTGATACCTATATTATCCCCACCATCGAACAGGAGAAGATAACCGAATATCAGGTGATCTACCGAAAGCCCACGGCAAAATCGGTACAACAAGCCGCTTCTATATATGAGCTGCGTAAGCAGGGCAAAATGCCCAAAGCCCTGAAACGCAAACAACTCAGTCTGACCACGCGACTGAGCCTGTGCATGCTGGCGGCACTTGCTCCCACCGCAGGATGGATTCTGTGGCAAACACCCACTGTCTCAGCATCTATCGCGTTGCTGATCACCACCCTACTAGCACTGGGTGGCTGTCATGTGCTCACCCACCGTTTTAATACACTGGTAAAACAGAGCCGCCGCATCGTCAGCCACCCGGTCAAACAGCTGGTGTATACCGGCACGACCGACGATATTGGTCAGCTAGAGCTGGTACAGTGCCAGTTACTCTCCCAGCTCGACGCGGTTCTGCGACGCATACAAAACACCTCCGATGAGGTAAAACAGAGTTCCGACAACTCCGCCAGCACCATGGGTTCTACCTATACCGAGATCCAGACCCAAACCGCCGCGCTGGAGCAGGTAGCTGTCGCGATGGAGGAGATGACAGCAACCACCGGCGAGGTCGCGCAAAATACCCGCCACACCCTGGATCGGGTTCAGAGCGCACAGGATGACGCACGCATCGGTACCGACGTGGTCAATCGAGCAATCAATGCGATCAAAGAGCTACACCAGGCAATCGACAACATAGGCACCAACCTCACCAGTCTTGAAGCGCGCAGCGCAAAGATCGACAAGGTCGTCGAGGTCATTCATGACATTGCTGAGCAAACCAACCTGCTGGCATTGAATGCTGCCATTGAAGCGGCCCGCGCGGGAGAGAATGGCCGGGGGTTTGCCGTCGTCGCGGATGAAGTACGCTCGCTGGCTCAGCGCACCCGCTTATCAACGTCGGAGATCAGTTCCATCATCGAGGGATTGCAGGAGGAGACACGAAACATCTCCACGGCAATGGCCAACGGCCAGACATTGGCGGACTCTACGGTAAAGCAGATAGAGGAAGCGGGTAGCAACCTGCTGTCAATTATTCAGGCGGTGGATGCTATCAGCAGCCAGACTACTCAAATTGCCAGCGCCACCGAACAGCAAAACGCCACCACGCTGGAGGTCAATGAGCAGATCCATACCATCAGCGATGCAGCTACTCAGGCATCGGCCAAGGCGCAGGAGACATTGGAGATGAACAAAGCCACCGTTCGACTGGCCCAACTGCAGAGTAATATGGTGGAGCGCATCATCACCGGACAGTAATTTATTTCTCCACTCTACGGAACTGATTACCAATACTACGGTCTCCCTCCTGAGCCATGCTCAGGAGGGGCCGGACGCCCCCTCAGGCAATCGCCAATGCCTGCTCACCTGTTCAATCAAAGCGCCAGACCTGCTGCACTGATCTTGATCAATAGTTCACTCTTGCAGCTACAAAAGGTGTGGGTAAAATACGCCGCCAACAACAAGAATAAGAAAATAGAACGGTCATGGGAAAAATATTAGTTAGTGCATGTCTTTTAGGCGATCAGGTCCGATACGACGGTCATCATAGCCTGATCAAACACCCCGTAATCTCTCGCTGGAAAGATGAAGGCCGCTTGGTCAAAATCTGCCCGGAGTGCGCCGGCGGCTTGCCGATACCCCGCGCGCCCTCGGAAACTCAATCCAAGTTTCCGATCATGATTACCGATCGCTCCGGTGAGGACGTTACCCCAGAGTTTCTGATGGGTGCGGAAAAAACACTTGAGCTGGCAAAGAAAGAACGCGTCTGCTGTGCATTAATGAAAGCTCGCAGCCCCTCCTGCGGCAATACGCAGATCTACGACGGCAGTTTCAGCGGACAACTGGTTGAAGGCAGCGGCGTTGCGGCTTCCGAGCTTTTACGCAACGGCATTCCGGTGTTTAATGAGCATCAACTGGACGAACTGCTCCAGTTTGTAGAACAACGCCAGGGAGAAGCGCGCTCACTCTGAGTCTCACACTCTCCCCGGCTCTGCCGGAGACATCTGTGATGCAAGAGGAGCTTCAAAACCTCACCCACTTCTACACCCTGATAGTCGACTTTTTCGTCAACTACAGTTTTCAGGTTATCGGCGCGATCATCATCTTCGTGCTCGGTCTGATTATCGCCCGCTGGTTCGGTAGCGTGACACTCCGCCTCTGTGAGCGTCACGAAATCGACGTTACGCTGCGCCTGTTTATCTCCAACTGTGTCCGCCTGCTCTTTATCGCCATGGTGGTGGTGATATGTCTCGGCAAGTTCGGCATCAGCATCGCGCCATTTGTCGCGGCGATCGGTGCCATTTCCCTGAGTGCAGGCCTGGCACTGCAAGGCGTGTTTTCCAACTACGGCGCAGGCTTCACCATCGTCCTCACCCGCCCGTTTGTGGTGGGTAATACCATCACCATCAATGAGATCACCGGCGTTGTCGAAGAGATCAAACTGGCCTACACCCTGCTCTCCACGGAAGATGGCGAGATCATCACCATCCCTAACAAGCATATCGTTGGGGAAGTGATCACCAATTCCTTCGGCAATAAAGTTGTGGAAGCAAGCATTGGCATCAGCTACAGCAGTGACGCGAACAAGGCCATTGAGTTAGTGCGCGACGTACTGGCTGGCTTTGATGACGTCACTCAGGAACCCGCCCCTCAGGTTGGCATTGAAGGTTTCGGTGATTCATCTGTGGATATCGCCTACCGCTATTGGGTACCAACGCAACGCTACTTCGAGGTTCAGTACCAGGTAAATCTTGAGGTATATACCGCATTCAAGCAGGCAAATATCGAGATTCCGTTCCCGCAACGGGAGGTTACCCTCAAAAACAGCGACTGAGCCACCACCGCCTTTTAGAAGCAAAGCGGGTTGGGAAACGCTTTAAAGCCCCCAACCCGCCCTCTATCTCCGTAAACTCGACTAATTCACACCCCGCGCTACTTGGCAGGCCGTAACCTGCGCCCTAAAATGGTCGGTTTTCAACGACTGAATTCATTCATGGGTTAAGGATTTATGCGCGCAAGCCAATATCTGATTGCAACTCTTAAAGAGACCCCATCCGACGCAGAAGTTATCAGCCACCAGCTGATGCTGCGTGCCGGTATGATCCGTAAACTGGCATCCGGCCTCTACACCTGGCTGCCGATGGGCCTGAAAACACTGCGCAAAGTAGAAAAGATTGTCCGTGAAGAGATGGACAAATCCGGCGCACAGGAAGTTCTGATGCCCGCTATCCAGCCCGCGGAACTGTGGCAAGAGTCTGGCCGCTGGGAACTATACGGCCCGGAACTGCTGCGTGTGCGTGACCGCCATAGCCGCGAATTCTGCGTTGGCCCGACCCATGAAGAAGTAATCACCGACATGGTGCGCAACGAGATCCAGAGCTACAAGCAGTTGCCAACCAACTTCTATCAGATTCAGACTAAGTTCCGTGACGAGATCCGCCCGCGTTTTGGTGTGATGCGTTCCCGTGAATTTATCATGAAAGACGCCTACTCCTTCCACATCGGTCAGGAATCCCTGCAGGAAACCTACGATGCGATGCATCAGGCGTACACCAACATCTTTACCCGCCTGGGTCTGGACTTCCGTCCGGTACTGGCGGATACCGGCTCCATCGGTGGTAACGCCTCCCACGAGTTCCACGTGCTGGCAGATTCCGGTGAAGATGACATCGCCTTCTCCGACACCAGCAACTATGCAGCAAACGTTGAGCTGGCCGAAGCATTGGCACCTGCCGGTGACCGTGCAGCACCAAGCGCTGAGATGACGCTGGTTGATACACCGAATGCGAAAACCATCGCAGAGCTGGTTGAGCAGTTTGAGCTGCCGATTGAGAAAACCGTCAAGACTCTTATCGTCGCTGCTGCAGAAGAGTGCGAAGCGGACTTCGTTGCCCTACTGGTACGCGGTGATCACGAGCTGAACGAAATCAAAGCGGAAAAACTGCCTCAGGTAGCCGAGCCGCTGTGCTTTGCCACCGAAGAGGAGATCCGCGACCTGATCGGTGCTGGTCCTGGCTCCCTGGGCCCGGTGAACCTGCAGATCCCTTGTATTATCGACCGTGCAGTGGAAAAAGCGTCCGACTTCGGTGCGGGTGCCAATATCGACGGCAAACACTACTTCGGCATTAACTGGGAACGTGACGTTGCCCTGCCAGAAGTTGCTGACCTGCGTAACGTTGTCGAAGGTGACCCAAGCCCGGACGGCCAGGGTAATCTGGTCATCAAGCGCGGTATCGAAGTTGGCCACATCTTCCAGCTGGGCCAGAAATACTCCGAAGCCCTGAATGCCACCGTACTGGACGAAAACGGCAAGTCTGTCGTGATGGATATGGGTTGTTACGGTATCGGTGTAACCCGTGTGGTTGCCTCCGCAATCGAACAGAACCACGACGACCGCGGCATCATCTGGCCTGAGTCTCTCGCGCCGTTCACAATCGCAATCGTTGCGCTCAAGTATGAAAAATCAGAAGAGGTACGCGCTGAAGCCGACAGCCTGTACGCAGAACTGACAGCCGCTGGCTACGACGTTCTGCTGGACGACCGCCCTAAGGTTAGCCCTGGCGTTAAATTCGCCGACATGGAACTGATCGGTATTCCCCACCGCGTCGTAATCTCTGATCGCGGCATTAAAGCCGGTACAGTGGAATACAAAGGCCGTCGCGATGAAGAGAAACAGGAAATTGCAGCTGCCGACGTTGTTAACATGCTGAAAGAGAAGATTCAGCTGTAAACACAGTATTTCGGTTATTTAAAAGAACAAGACCATAACCGGCGGTTATGGTCTTGTTAATTTAATCCTCACAAACCAGCGATACCGCAATTTAATTGATCGATAGATCAATAACTTACTCTGACACCCGACCTAACCCACTGAAAAACAAAGTGGTTTTTCCGGTTAATTTCGGGCTCTTCGTAACAAGGACGTCACTTTCGTACTCTATAAACTACCCGCACCAAAGCTGGCGCGCGCTTTTTTAACGCTGCGCTTTAACCCTTGGTCTAAAAAGTTGAAGTTTTATACTGATTTAGATCAACAGTTACTTGTCCTTGGCCGTCATGTTAGTGTAAAAAATATATCGGTACGTGGGGATACCGAAAAATAACAATAAACGACTGAACTAACCATGACGCGATGTATTACCGCCCAAAGCCGCGGGCCTGATGTTTTACGCGTCCGGCAACCCAGGGAAAGGTTAGTTCGATGACAGGATTAAAAATGAATATTGGATCGTTTGGCTTTCCTGCCGATCAATTGGTGAAACTCGAAAAAATCATCAAGCTCTCCAAAAACAACCGCTATCAGTTGGTCGACTTTGATGCAGCAGCTCTTCCTGATCTGCTGTTGGTGTTCGAAGAGGATGCTCTGCAATCAGACGACATCTCAAATCTCCCGCGTGGTTACCAATCTCGCCTTATCGTTGTTTCTCAGAAGAAGCCCAGCGACGATCAGTACGCACACATCGGCTACCCACTGGTTTCATCCCGTGTGGTCCGCGCACTGGACCAGATGACGAATGAAAATGAGGAATACGTAGCGGACACCACAGAGGCAGAAGAAGACAACGTCTTCAGCAAGTACGACGAGCAGATAGAGCAGGCAAACGCTATGCCAGCCGATGCGGGCAGCGATCGTTCCGGCTACAGCGTGCTCGTTGTGGACGACAGCGCACCAATGCAGCAAGCGCTGGCGCAAGAGCTGACCAATCTCTCACTGCCGGTCAATGTCGATTTTGCCGACTGCGGTGAAGACGCGCTCGAAAAAGTTGAGAACAACCATTACGACTTCCTGTTTCTGGACATCGTTATGCCGGGTATCGACGGATTTGAAACCTGTACCCGCATGCGTGAACGCCCGGAACTGAAGAAAACACCGATTATCATGCTTTCCTCTAAAAACTCGCCGCTGGACGAAGTTAAAGGAATCATGGCGGGCTGTTCCACCTACCTGACCAAACCAATTAATCACGAAGAGTTCCAGAAAGTGATTAAACGTGTTTCCACGTGGGTAGATGAATTCAAGCCGCAGTAATTCTAAATAATAAGACAGCGAACAAGCTGCAACAGAATATAAACAGAGACTGGAAGCTACCTATTATGGCAACGCACAAAATCTTAGTTGTAGAAGATGATACAACCCAACAACTCCATATCTGCAAAGTCCTGAGCAATGTCGACGCTGAAGTCGTTGTTGCCTCTAACGGCAAAGAAGGTGTGGAAAAAGCAGCCTCCGAAAAACCTGACCTGATCTTTATGGATGTAGTAATGCCGGAAATTGACGGTTTTGCCGCGTGCCGCCAGATCACCTCTGATGCAGCGACCAAAGGTATTCCTGTGGTTATTGTATCCAGCAAGAACGAAGAAGCGGACAAGGTCTGGGCTCAGTTGCAGGGCGCAACTGCAGTAGTTGGCAAGCCTTATGAAGACCACGAAATTCTGGATCAGGTAAAAGCGCTGCTGCAATAAGGCAGCGCTCTTTCCATCCCTTAGTAGCCAGTCGTACCTAATGACCGATTCGGAGCCGCTTCATGGAAGCTGATTTGTTAACCCCGCCGGACACACTCGAAGAGTATCAGGAAGTTCGTCACGGCTTTAAAGTGGCGACCAACAGCTTATTGATTCCTAAGGGTATCTACTCCGAAGTCGTGAGCCGCCCGCGTATCTGTTCGATTCCGGCCACACCATCCTGGTTCAGTGGTTTTATAAACCACCGTGGTGAAACTGTACCGATCTATGACCTGACCGCCTACGTAGGCCAGGTAGCTGAAGATCCGCGCAACGAAAAGCGCTGGGTACTGCTGCTGGACGAGCATCCACATATGGTCGGCATTCTGCTGGATAGCCCGCCTCAGGGCCTGGTTGCACCCGCGCCCACCCAACAGCAGGATGACGCTTTAGATGAAGAATTACGCGCCTATGCCGGTTCACGCCACCAGCATCAGAACACACTCTGGAATGAGTTTGAACATCGCGAGTTTTTCACAGCATTAAAACAACAATTTTGACGCGAAACGGAATGCCAGACCGTTATCGTGTCCCACCTGCTATCACGCAGGCTTCAGTTAACTTCCAGTGAGGTAGAGAACCATGTGGTCGTTTTGGGAATTTCAGAACATAAAGATGCCGATCAAGTTTGCGATCGCCATCTTTCTGCTGTCGATCGGGCTCGTGTTCATGGGCGCGGCCTACTACCAAACAATCGTCATTGAAGAGGAAGCTCAGGTCCGAGCGGACGATCTTAGTGAGTTCACCAACCTTGTATCCAAGATTGAGATCAACATCGCTAAGGCTCGATTCTACGAGAAGAGTTTCCAGGTCGACCGCGACCTCAACCAGCTGAACCAGTTTAACGAAACGGCGACGCTGATTGATGACGAGCTGGCTGCCCTGCATAAACACCTGCGCACCTCCGAAGATAAGGCGCAGATCCAGGAATTCCAGGCGATCATCGATGACTATCAGGACACCTTCTACGACGGTTCTGAGGCCCTGATGGAAGCAGGCCTTACTGCCAACAGTGAAGGTCTGGCAAAAGAACTCCGAGATCTGCTGTGGGAAACCGACGCACTGATCATCTGGCTGGAGCGTGACTGGCTACGTGACCAGTTCGACCGCCTGCGAGGCTCTGTCGATGAATATATCGCCAGTGGTGGCTCCCAGGTTGCTACCGCGGATGTAGCCAAAAACTTTACCCGCATGATCAACCAGCTGGACGCGGCGAAAATAACCAGTTACCAGCAGAACAAGGTCGCCGTACTGGAAAACCTGAGTGAAGCGGAAGAGCTGTTTACCGATCTATCAACCGCACTTGACCGAAGCACCAACCAGTTCAGCCAGATCCACTACATTATCGAGAACCTGACACCCGCGATCGAAGAACTGGAAAAACTGTCCAGTACCTACCGCATGCTGAACGGTACTCAACGTGCTGATGACACCTTGGATATGGTGATGTACTTCTTTATCTCCATGGGTCTGATGATCGTGGCGATGGCCGTTGCACTGTCGATTGTAAAATACGGCGTAATCGACCCGATCAACCACATCCAGCACACCGTCGACCAGGTACGTGAAGGGGACGTAACCGCACGTAGTAAGCTGGAGACCAAGGATGAACTCGGTCAGCTGGCAACGGTATTGGATTCCCTGCTTGATGAGAAAGAGGGCGCCCTGGCCGTGAAAGAGGAGGAGAACAAAAAGCTTAACTCCTCCATCATCCAGCTGATCCAGAACGTATTCCAGATCAGTCAGCGAGACCTGACGGTACGTGTACCGGTAGCGGAAGACGTAACCGGTGCGATTGCTGACTCCATCAACCAGCTGGCAGAGTCCATTGAATCGGTACTGCACGATGTAAGCTCGGTATCCAACCGCGTAAACAACGCATCGGTACAGGTAAAATCGCAGTCTGAAACAGTACTGAACTACGCAAACCGTGAGCAGGAGGAGATCCTCGAAACACTGCAGGGTCTGGACTCCGCGATCAAAGCGATGGAGCTGATCTCCAAGCTGGCATTGCTCTCCAACAACGCGTCTCAGAAAGCGATCAAGACGTCGGAAACTGCGATGGATTCTGTATCCCAGACTATCGACAGTATCAACAAAATCCGTCAGACCATTCACGAGGCGGAAAAACGAATCAAACGTCTGGGCGAACGTTCCCAGGAGATCGGTGGTATCGTAAACCTGATCAACAACATTTCCGAACGTACCCACGTACTATCCCTCAACGCGAGTATGCACGCAGCATCAGCGGGTGAAGCCGGTCGCGGTCTGATGGTGGTAGTAGATGAGGTACAGCGTCTGGCGGAGAACTCCCGAGAGGCGACTGCGGAGATCGAAAGCTTGGTGAACAACATCCAGCTGGATACTGCGGATACCATCAACGTAATGAACACCGTAATCACCGACGTAGTAGAAGGCACACGTCTGGCGGAGGAAGCGGGTGAGCGTATGGATGAAACCCGTGCTACTACACAGACACTGGTAGACTCCGTAATGCGAATCGCACAGAACTCCGTTAAACAGGCAAAAGTGGCCGAGCAGCTGCGTGAACGTGCAAACAACATCGGCGAAACGTCCAACGCAACCAACGCCGAGATGCAGCAGCAGACCGAACTGTCTGACGAACTGGTAAACGCGGCGGAAGAACTGCAGCGCTCCATTAGTGTATTTAAGCTGGCGTCTTCCTGACGCCTGGCGTCAGGTCCTGCCGTAGGTGGTACCCATGATCTTTGATTTACACGCTGAGATCGCCGCACTTTTCAGCCGTCAGCATGAGTTGCTGACGGCTGAAAACACCACACTGGACGCCGACCAGATCGTTGGCGAGATCCATGCCTTGGTGGATACGTGCAGCGAACAGGATCTTCATGGCTTTGCCGACGCCTTGGCACTCTATGCCGAGCTGTTTCAGCAGATGTTCCCTGAGGGCACTGCACCACAAGATCCCTCCCTGCTCTCTCAGATGCATCAGCAGTTTTTAAGCCTGAGCCGAGCAGAGGCCCCCGCCCTGCCCGTTCTGCTGACACTGCTACAGGATTCGCGCTGGCCGGAACCTGTACCCGAGGACGACTGCAGTTTCCTGAAAGATATACTGCAGGATGACCTGCAAAACCTGACAGTTTCAGCCGCTAGTGCCGGGGCTGATACAACGTTGGACGCAACCGTTCCCCCCGCAGAAAGCGCACCTGAAGCGAGCGCAGATACAGACACAACACCTGCGCCAGAACAGCCTTCCCCGGCTGTCGACGCACAGCAGCCGCAACCCGAAAAGCTTGTCACGTCATCTGGGGCCGACGCAGACGAAAACACTTTGGCGTCCTCGCTCATCGAGCAGGCCGTTCGGCAGTTTGCGGCCTGTCCTGATGTTACTGCCCGTATAGAGTGCTGCCATCAGCTGGTAGATCTGTTCAGTGAAGGGGAACTGGCAGGATTCGCCGACACCTTTGCGCTGGCCGCAGAACTGTTCGCACAAGAGTGCTCACCACAGGATTCCTATCTGTCAGCTGCGATCAACATGCTGCTGCGCAATCCCGGCGAGCAACCGATCAGCAGTCTGCTGGAAACCATGACTGATCCGGACTGGCAGGAACCGCTGCCCGAAGATGACGCTACTTTCCTACTGGACCTGTTGCAGGAAGATGCCGCAAACCTGAGCAGTCAGGTCGATCTAACCGAGTCCAGCGTTACAGCGCCTGTCAACGAAGATATACCTGAGTTTTGCGAGGTCGACTTCAGCCTGCTCGAACAGGATGGTCCGAACGTCGATCCTGAAGTTCTGACAATGCTGACGATGTCTCTGACCGATCTGCATGGCCGTTGGCAGTCAGACGACAGCGATTATCAGACCCGCTTGGCGGATTCCAGAGAGCTTCTGATGCCGATCAACCGCGCCGCTCAGACCTTAAACCTGCATGGTTTACACGTGGCCCTGAACGGTTTGGATCTGAACTTCTCGGTGCTGGCCAAGCGTGAAACATCACCTGCGTCTGACACTACTCAGCAGATTGTCCACTGTCTCGCCACCCTGATCGAACTGTTGAATAATCTGGAAAACAGCGATACACAGCGCGACCTGATAGAGTTGTTCAGCAGCCCTGCGCTACCTTGCAACCTCAACCACGACCAGGCGGCTTTTGTCAGTGGCCTGCTGGCACTGGCATCCGTACAGACCACGGACGATATCGTTAAGGAAACGGCGGGACCGGCGCATATCTCGCTGGATATGCACGACGATGTCGACCCGAATCTGCAGGATATGCTGTTTGTCGAGCTGCCTGCGCTGGTAGAGGATTTCCTGCAGAGCATTCAGAATATCGTTGAAACCGGTGACCTGGACAACCTGGTGCTGGCACAGCGCACCGCCCATACCCTGAAAGGGCTGGCCAACATGGCCGGTATTCAGGGATTGGCCAACCTGACGCACACGCTTGAGGATATCCTCGACAAACTGGTAGAAGAGCAAAGTGCACCCGGCGAAGCGCTGAAAGAAGACCTGTTGGAAGCAGCAGACTGCCTCGCCGCCATGGGTGAAACGATTACAGATAACGCCCCGGAACCCGACAATGCGCTGGAGATGCTGCAGCGTGTGATGGACTGGTCCTACCTGCTGAAGACCGAAGGGATCGAAGCGGCTACCAAAGATCTGGCTACCGACGACAGGACCACTGAAGCTGGCGCGTCTGCGACACCGGCGGCAGAAAAACCCGCAACCTCCGATGAAGCTTCAGCGCCTCAAGAGGACACTGCGGCCCCAGCCAAACAAGATCAGGCTGAGCAAGACACCGCGGCGGAACGCCGTGAAGAGAACTACCTGCGTGTACCTCAATCGCTACTGGATAACCTGTTCCGAATCACCGGAGAGAACAGTACGCTGACGGCCCAGCTTGATGCGGAACTGACCCAGCTACGTACGCTAACCCGCTCCAACCGTGAGCGACAGCGTAACATGCAGCGCGTGATCTTCGAGCTGGAACAGCAGCTCAACGAATACTACACCCTGCACCCGGAACTGGATCCGGACTCCGACGGCTTCGACCCGCTGGAGATGGACAACTATAACGAGATGCATACCAGCATCTCCCGTCTGCACGAGGCGGCGGCGGACGTACGTGAAGTTGAGCAGGAGATGGACGGCCATATCCGCCTGCTCAGCGACCTGCACGTTGCCCAGTCCGGTCTGCAGAAAGAGAGCATGGCCAACGTACTCAGCACCCGTCTGGTACCGGTCAAATCGATCAGCTCCCGTGTGCAACGCATTATGCGTCAGGCCTGCCGTGCGGCGGGCAAGAAAGCCAACCTGATCATCGAAGGTGAAGACGTACAGGTGGATAGCCAGATTCTGGCCCAGCTCACCGACCCGCTGATGCACATCATCCGTAACGCCGTCGACCACGGTCTGGAAAGTGCGGGCCTGCGTCAGGATGCGGGTAAACCGCTCAGCGGCAAGCTGACACTGCGCTTCGAGCAAGCCAACGATGAGATCCGCGTCACCTGCGAAGATGACGGTGCCGGTATTGATGGAGAGAAGATCCGTCAAGTAGCGATTGGCAAAGGCCTGATCGATGAGACCACCACACTCAACCAGACTGAACTGCAGCGTCTGATTCTGCTACCCGGTTTCTCAACACGTGAGGAGATCAGCCAACTGTCTGGCCGTGGTATCGGCATGGATGTGGTCTATCAGGAGATCATGCGCCTGCAGGGCACCCTGAACATCGACTCCGAAGTGGGACGCGGTACCCGGTTTGAACTGGCGATGCCTGCAAGCTCCCTGATGATCCGCGCCCTGCTGGTTCGTGCAGGTCGTCAGTTGATCGCCCTGTCCAGCCACGGTGTGGAACAGAGCGTTCTCTCCCTCGACGGCACACTCACTGAAACCTCAGAAGGGCTGCAGTTCAGCGTTGGCGATGAGCTGTATCCCGCGGTTACGCTGGAAACTCTGGTAGCGGAACGTAAAACCGAGTATGGCGGTGACCGTATCCACCCGGTCTTGATCGTTAACCTCGGTCAGGGTGAGAAAGTTGCGGTAATGGTGAGTGAGATCCTCGCGCACCGAGAACTGGTATTTAAGGAGATGGGCGAATACGTTCCGGACATTCCGGGTATTCCTGGGGTTACCATTCTCTCCAACGGTGAAGCGGCACCGGTTGTCGATCTGCCGGCACGAATCCAGTTCCAGCAATCCGGTAAGCTACAGATCAGTGAACACTTTGAACAGGAAGCGGCTCTGGACCTGCCGAAAGTGATGGTTGTCGATGACTCCGTCAGTGCCCGTAAGTCCCTCGCAACCTTCCTTAAGGATACCGGCTATGAAGTCAGCACCGCAATCGACGGTCTGGATGCACTTAACCAGATCCGTAAGCAGCCACCAGATCTGGTCATTACCGACCTTGAGATGCCGCGCATGTCGGGCATCGAGCTGTCAGCCGCAATCCGACAGCATAAAGATACGGGAGAGATTCCGGTCGTGATGGTAACTTCGCGTTCCACCGACAAACACAGGGAAGAAGCAGATAACGCAGGCGTAACGGACTACCTGACCAAGCCATGGACTGAAACAGGGCTGCTGGAGTGCGTTGAACAACACCTGAGCTGACCAAACGGACGGGGACAATCCCCAAAATACATATCAGAGTGAAGATACATGAAAAATAAAAACATTCTCACGATGATCCTCTCCATGTTCAGCCTGATCTGCGTGTTATGTGCAGCTCAGGCCAAAGCAGCAGAGATCGCCTCTCCAAACGAAGCACTGTATAAGGCGGCAAATCTCAGCATGCTGTCACAGCGGATGCTGAAGTACTACGCACTGATCGGCCAGAACGTACGTGCACGTAAATCACAAGAGGAGCTGAACGACAGCATCGGGCAATTTGAAGAGGGCCTGGCGGCACTGCAGGCCTACGCGGAAGATGATGCCAGCCGCAATAACCTGCGTGACCTTGCTGCTGCTTGGTCCGGGGCACAGGCAAGCTTTACCTCTGCACCTTCCAAAGATTCAGTTGAACAGGTTCGTGAGCTGAGTGAAGCGATGCTGCAAGCCTCCGACAGGACGTTTACCTCCCTGCAGGCACACCTGAGTGTTGCGGGTGGAGAACAGATCAGACTGGCGGGTAAACAGGCAATGCTGAGCCAGCGAATCGCCGCCACCTATGCCCTTATGGCCTGGGGTTACGCTGACCAGTACCTGACAAGTTACAAGTCCAGTTATCAGGATTTCAATGTTACGCAGGATAAACTCACCAGCCATGCGGGCAACAGTGCGCCAATCAACAAAACCCTGAAGAAGATCGCGCGCCAGTTCAAACGCATCAAAGTTTCCAAGGGCGGCCAGGGAGATGTCTATGTTCCCGGATTGGTGGATCGATCTGCAGAGAAGGTGCTGGAAAGTAGCAATAATGTCACCGGCATGTATGCAAGCCTGAAATAATCTCCTTACCTGTAGCCCACCGACTGATGCGGTGGGCTACAGGCAATTCGTTTCCATACCTCCCTCACCTTGTTCCCTCCTGCCCCCCGGATTTTGTTCCTCTTCACCACCCCATTTACCTACCTCATTCGCCCAACTCATCAGATAAGGCATTAGCGGGACACATATAAACAAGCACTTGCTGTAACCTCGCCTACAAGCCGCTTTAACCCTAGGACTATTTGCCCACAAGCAACCTGCCCCTTAATGATGCAAAACACCAAACCCCGTTTTAATTGACTTACATCAATAAATCAAAATACCCTAATAAAGAGAACGCAAATAAAACAATAAATCCTTATAATTCAATGAATTAAACAACCCAATACACTTTCACCCTTCTAATTAAAAGCTGTTATCCGCTAATGTATGACGCCTTCTACATAGCCATATGCGTTTTAAATACATAGTATTCAAAAACTAAATCGAGTGGTCTGACTGTTAGAAGCAACTGTAAACACACCTGCTTTTCAGTCAGTAGTTGACCATACATTCTGAGAACGCTCCCGGATGGAGCAAAGATACGATAGAGAGATGAACGACTCAGCTTACTTTGTATTGGCCAACAATGCGGCACTGCTACTTGCCATGGGTGTGATCTACGACTCCCTGATCCTGTCGGCGGCGGCGAGAATACCGGGCAAACCGATTGTCACTGGTTTTGCGCTCGGCATGATCGGTATCGCGCTGATGCTCACTCCCTTGCCCGTCGCCGAAGGCGTCATTATCGATAGCCGCTCAATTCTGCTTGCAACAACCGGCCTGTTTTTCGGCTGGATCCCCACTAGCATTGCCGTCGTTATTACCAGCCTGTTTCGCCTCTACGAGGGGGGCGCCGGCGTAATTGCCGGAATCGTGTTCATCGTTTTCTCAGCCGCGGTTGGTTTGATCTGGCGTGAAGTACGTATGAGGCACGAGCGGCAACTCAGCTGGCGCGAGCTTTACCTGTTTGGCATCGTCGTACACGTAGGAATGCTGGCCAATACCCAACTGTTTTTGCCGGAAGAGGTGGCGCTTGGCGTTACTCAGGCAATCGCGATACCGGTTCTGCTTATCTTCCCGCTAGGGACGGTTATGCTCTGCATGTTGCTCAATCACCAACGAAGCCGTAAGCAGACTGAAGAGCGCCTGCGGGCCAGTGAGGAGCGCAGCCAGCGCAATCTTTCCCAGTTGCAGGCTACGTTAAGTGCTATTCCGGATCTGATGTTCGAGCTGGATATAGAGGGGCGTTACCTGAGCTATCACGCGTCTGATGAGAGTAAACTCGCCGCCCCCGCCCACGAACTGATAGGCAATACGGTATACGACGTACTGCCCCACTCCGAAGCCGACCTTGTGATCGATGCGCTACAGGAAGCCCATCGTACAGGACGCTCCCACGGTGCGCAGATCACTCTGCCCCTGATGCAACAAACCGAAGCCTGCTTCGAACTCTCGGTAGCACGCAAGCAGGAAAGCACAGATAGCAATCCACGCTTTATCGTGCTTTCCCGTGATATCACCGACCGTAAACGTGCCGAACAGGAGTTACACATCGCGGCGACGGCATTTAACTCCCAGGAAGGGATGATCATCACCGATGCCAGTCATACAATCCTGCGGGTTAACAACGCCTTTACCGAAGTCACCGGCTACGAACCCGAAGAAGCGATCGGCCGAACCCCCTCCCTGTTACAGTCCGGCCGACACGATGAACAGTTCTACCGCAATATGATGGATACGCTGGAGCGAAACCGCTTCTGGCAGGGAGAGATCTGGAACAAGCGCAAGAACGGCGAGATATACCCTGAATGGTTGACTATTACCACGGTCACCGACGAGCAGGGTGAGATCACCAACTACGTAGCCGCATTCCTTGATATTACACAGCGCAAGCAGGCAGAAGCCGACATCCATACGCTGGCCTTTTACGATGCCCTCACCGGGCTGCCGAATCGCCGCTTGCTGCTCGACCGCCTGGAGCATGCGCTGCTCTCCAGTCGCCGCCGCAACAAGCTCGGCGCGCTGATGTTTATCGATCTGGATAACTTCAAAACACTGAACGATACCCGCGGGCACGATGTCGGCGACTCGCTGCTGGTCGAGGTCGCTAAGCGCCTGAAGAGTTGCGTTCGCGAGATGGACACAGTGGCGCGGCTTGGCGGTGACGAGTTTATCGTGGTGCTGGAAGACCTGAGCGTAGAATCTCAGAAAGCGGCACAGGATGCCGAGCTCGTAGCGGAAAAGATCGTCAACGTTCTGCATCAGCCCTACCCGTTAAAGGACTCCGAATATATGGGTACCGCCAGCGTTGGGATCAGTCTGTTCAGCAGTGACGACAAGCATGCGGATGACCTGCTCAAACGCGCAGACCTCGCGATGTACCAGGCCAAGGAGTCCGGACGCAACACCCTGCGTTTCTTCGATCCGCGCATTCAGCAGGAACTCTACGCCCAGGCGGAAATGGAATCTGAGCTCCGCAGAGCCCTGGCCGAGAAGCAGCTAACCCTGCACTATCAGGCGCAGTGCCACCATGACCGTATTATCGGTGCCGAGGTATTACTGCGCTGGGAGCATCCGGAAAAAGGTCTGCTGCCACCAAACAGCTTTATTCCGCTCGCCGAACAATCTGGCCTGATTATTCCGATCGGGACCTGGGTACTCGAACGCGCCTGCCGACAACTGAAAGTCTGGAGCGAGGACCCGGCGTTCAGCGCGCTGTCGCTGTCTGTAAATGTCAGCGCTCACCAGTTCGCACAGCCCGATTTTGTCGAGACGGTAGAACGGATCCTGACCTGCACCGGCGTTGATCCACATCGACTGAAACTCGAACTGACCGAAAGTTCGGTGCTGAATGACATCAACGATACGGTCGATAAGATGACCCGTCTGAAATCCCTGGGCATCAACTTTGCCATCGACGATTTCGGTACCGGGTATTCCTCCCTTTACCAGCTGAAAAACCTGCCGGTGGATCAACTCAAGATCGACCGCTCCTTCATTCGCGATATTACCCAGGACCCGGACGACCTAGCCATTGTGCAGGCGATCATCGCCATGGCCAACAATCTGGGCATTGATGTCATTGCCGAAGGGGTGGAAACGCAAGCGCAGAAGCATTGCTTAGAGGTACGTGACTGTAACGACTTCCAGGGTTTCCTGTTCAGCCGTCCAGTGCCGCTGGAGCAGTTCCAAACCTATGCGCAGGAACTGCTCACTCAGGAAACGGCATAAAGTTCACGTAGCTTGCCGTTGATAAAACGCTCCAGAGCGGTCGCGGTCATCGGTTTGGCGATAAAGAACCCCTGTACCAGGTCACAGCCTCGTTCCTCAAGGAACAACATCTGCTGATGGGTCTCGACACCTTCTGCTACCACCCTCAGCCGCAGATTCTGAGCCATGGCGATGATAGCAGCAGCGATCATCTCATCTTCACTGTCTTCAGGAATATCGCTGATAAAGGACCGATCAATCTTCAACACATCGATCGGTAACTGACGCAGGTAGCTGAGAGATGAGTAGCCAGTACCGAAATCATCAATACTCAGCGTCACCCCCAGTTCACGTATCCGGTTCAGAGTATCAATCACCGTATCAATATGGCTCATGATGTAGCTTTCGGTCACTTCAAGCTCCAGCAGGTGCGGCGGCAGACCACTGCTATCCAGCGCAAGCTTCACTGAATCAACAAAATCACTGCGCATGATCTGGATACCGGAGATATTCACCGCGACCTTAATATTCAGGCCCGACTTATGCCACTGCTTGGCCTGCGCACAGGCACTGTTCAGCACCCACTCGCCCAGAGGCACAATCAGCCCTGTCTCTTCGGCCAGCGGAATAAACTTGTCCGGTGCCACCAACTCTCCGCCCGGCGGTTGCCAGCGCACCAACGCTTCAACGGTGGTGATGCCGCTGGAACCAATCTCCTGTTGCGGCTGATAGTAAAGCAGCAGGTGTTGCTGCTCGACCGCATGGCGCAACTCATTCTCAAGGCGGAAATGTTCATAGCTGGAGCGACTCAGCTCCGGTGAATAGAACGCATAGGTGTTACGACCGTTCTCCTTAGCGTAATACATCGCAGTATCTGCGTGTTTTAACAGTTGCTCGGCACAACCACCGTCGTCAGGATAGAGACTGAGACCGATTGAGCACCCCACCACCACCTGATGACCGTCGAGGTCTATAGCACAATTCAGGGAGTGCAGTATCTTCTCTGCCACCGTTACCAGAACCTCGGGACGCTCCACCTCTTCCAGAATAACGGTGAATTCATCGCCGCCCAGCCGGGCGACTGTATCTATCTGACGTACACTTTTGTTGAGACGTTCAGCCACTTTCTTAAGCAACTCATCGCCCTGCTGATGCCCAAGCGTATCGTTCACGTATTTGAAGCGATCGAGATCGATAAACAGCACACCCAGCGAGTGCTTCTGACGGCTGGCGCGTTCAATGGCGTGATTGAGGCGATCGTTAAACAAAATGCGGTTTGGCAGATCGGTCAGCACGTCATAATGCGCCAGGTACTGCACTCGCTCTTCCGAGCGCTTCTGCTCCGTAATATCTGTGAATACGCTGATATACTGGCTGACTTCTCCATCCTTATCTTTCACGCTTTCGATACTCTGCAGGCAGGGGAACACTTCACCTGTCTTGCGTCGATTCCAGACCTCATCGTGCCAGTGCCCGCTGCAATCCACCGACCACCACATCATGTCGTAGAAACTGTCATCCTGATGGCGCGCACCGAACATCTCGCGTGGCTCGCGACCGATCACCTCCTCCGCGCTGAAACCGGTTGCATCGATAAAACCCTGGTTAACGGTCACAATTTTGCGCTCCGCATCCATGATCAGAATCCCTTCACGGGTGTTCTCAAACACACTAGCGGTCATCTGCAACTGTTTCTCCAGGCGCTGGCGCTGAATCTCTCCGCCGATCCGGCTTGCAGATATCTGCAACAGAGAACGCATCGATTCCGTTTCCGGCATCGCTTTTTCATCCAGCAAGACCACCAGCCCCATACAGTTATCGGCGGTGTCATAGAGGGGGATGCCCGCGTAGCTGACAATACCCAGCTCTTCCAGCATCTCATCTTGCGGGAACAGCATCTGCACATTATCCGGATAGATACACACCCGATCAGAGACCACATGAGCGCAGGGAGTTTTATCCAGTGGATAGCTGAAGTTATCCAGTTTCCTGCCCTTTCCGAAGACCGTCAGAGTATTTACCTGCCCGGGATCTTTCAGGTCCAGCGTACCGATCATGGCATAGGCACAGTTGAAGGAGCGGGCCAGAAACTCCGCCATGGCATCGAAGTATTTGTCACCGGTGTTGTGGGCCACCTCCTCAGTCAGCCCACGGAAAAACAACTCGATCCGCTTACGCTCAGTAATATCCTGCATGGTGCCGGTGAGGCCCTCACCGCCCTCCAGCTTACGTCCCTGCAACTCAACGTACCGCAGTTCGCCACCTGGCTGCACGATCCGGTACTGAACGGCGATATCTCCGCCTCTTTCAGAGATCTCCGCCAGCTTACGGGTAAGCTGCTCCCTATCCTTGGTGTGGACGCTGCCGAGCAAGTCATCAAATGTCTGCTGTCGGTTTCCACGTTGAGTTCCGAGGATGCGGTAGATCTCATCGGTCCAGAACATTGTCTGGTCGCATAGACTCAACTCCCAGCTCCCCACATGCGCGATACGCTGTGAATCGAGCAAACGCGCCTGACTGTTCCGCAACGCATTTTCAGCCTTCTCGATCGCATTCACTTCCCGGTTCAGACGTTTAATCCAGACCAGCGCCAACAAGAATGCCAGGATGCCGACAGCAAGGAATACCAGCAGTAACTTAAGGTAGGAACGAAACTTCTGCTCCGCCGCGGTGGGCAGCGTGAACCAGTTTTTCTGGATCTGGCGATGCTCCTGATCGCTGATGCCGGCCAGTGTTTTTTGCAGGATGGATGCGAGCTCAGGCCAATCATCACGCACCGCCATACCTAGCTGGAAACTGTAGGGGGTATCCCCGGTGATCTGCAGGTTAGTTAACCCAAGGCTCTGTATCGCATGGCTTACCGACGCCAGATTCCCGACAAAGAATTCAACCTTCCCCAGCGCCAGCGCTTCCAGCCCTTCGGTGAGCGTAGTGACAGGAACCAGTTTCAGAGATCTGTGCTTGGTTTGCAGGAGTTCATGGGAGACGTAGTTTTTAACGACTCCGACCTTTTTTCCACTCAGCTCGTCCAGATTTCGACCGCCCCGCTGATCCTGACGGGAGATGATAACCATCGGAAAATTCAGATACGGCTCTGTAAAATTCAGAAACCGCGTTCGCTCTTTGGTTTTCATTGCGGCAGGCAGGACATCGACCTTACCAAAGCGGGAACCCACAAGCACCTGACTCCAGGTGAGGTCAGGTACAACCTCCATCCTGATGCCGAGCCGATCACTGATCAGGCGGGTGTAGTCAGCACCGAGGCCTTTATAGCGTCCCCGTTCAATGTACTCAAAGGGAGGCCATTTAGGGTCAACGCCCAAACGAATAACCGGATGGCTTTTCAGCCATTCACGTTCTGCGGCGGTCAGATCGACCAGGCTGTCAGCCCAGGCGGGATTGGCCAACAACAAAGTCAATAAACAGGTCAAAGAGAAGCGCTGTAACATACCCAGATATCCATTTTGAATTGAGTCGTAACAACGATGCACCCTTAACAGGTACTGCAGGCGCATTTACCAACGTATGCATTACGTACGGTGAACAACATTACTGAGCGAGCACACAAAATCCGGTTAAACTTCGCCCAACAAACAACCCGAAATGCTATCAGTATAGACAGAGAATTCCGCTGGTCCTGAGAAAACTGGCTACTAAATCGATCAAAGAGTGATCAGGAAGGATACGAAAGCAGGAGAGAGACCACCGCAATGCACCTTGTGATGCACTGCGGTGGGCCATATGTGAAGCGTAATGCGGGGCCTTAGAGCACCACGTATTTCAGCGGTGGGAAACCGTTAAATTCAATCGAGCTGTAACTGGTGGTGTACGCACCGGTCGAGAGCCAGTAGATCTTGTCTCCCTCCTGCAACGACAGCGGCAAACTGTACTTGTGATCTTCGTACATGATGTCGAGGCTGTCACAGGTCGGTCCGGCCAGAATCACCTCCTCCTGCTCACCCTCGCGGTCGGTGTGGATCTGGTACTTAATCGCTTCGCCCATGGTCTCGATCAAACCGTTAAACAGTCCCACATCGGTATACACCCAACGCTCCAGCGCTGTTGCCGATTTGCGCGAGATAAGCACCACCTCGGATACCAGCACGCCGGCATCACCCACCAGTGAGCGTCCCGGTTCAAGAATGATCTCCGGCACCTGTTCACCAAAGTCCTCCTGCAGGAAGCGGGTGATCTCTGCCACATAGGTATCGAAGTCGTTGGTTTTGTGCAGGTAACTGGCCGGGAAACCACCGCCCATGTTGATCATCTTCAACTGAATACCGAACTCTTCGAACAGGCGCTCGAAGATCACCTTCACCTTCGCGATCGCTCCATCCCAGACATCGATATCACGTTGCTGCGAGCCTACGTGGAACGACACACCGTAGGGTTCCAAGCCTAGCTCACGCGCCAGCACTGCCAGCTCAATCGCCATCTCCGGGTTACAGCCGAACTTACGGGACAACGGCCAGTCAGCCCCCTCTGAACCTTCGGTCAGGACACGGATATACACACGTGAACCCGGCGCGTATTTAGCGATGTTACGCAGATCCGGCTCGGAATCCGTTGCGTACAGGTTGATGCCTTTTTCGTAGAAATAGGCGATATCACGCGCTTTTTTGATGGTATTGCCGTAGCTCATACGATCCGGCGATACGTTAAACTGCAGAACCTTGTCCAGCTCGTAGGTGGAAGCGATATCAAAGCAGGCGCCACGGTTGGCCAGCAGTTTGATCACTTCATCCGCCGGATTGGCCTTTACCGCGTAAAAAATACGGGCATAGTCAAAGCCACGCACCAGCTCGTCATATTTCTCTTCAATATTGTTGAGATCAAGCGCCAGAAAAGGGGTATCAACAGATTCCGACAGCGTTTTGATTTTTTGCCAGGTTTGCGGGCAGATCTGATCAGCAACGTTCATGCAACAGGTCCACTAAGGTTCAGGGGAAACAGGTTCCAGTCATAGAAAAAGAACAGGGGGGAATAAAAATTCCCCCCTGTTCCTACCGAAAGCGCGCGAAGTATAGTGCAACAATTCAGCAGCGGAAACCTTTTTCAGAACTCCTGACCACGGCTTACCACCCGCTCAATATCCGCAAAGGATTTCGCCTGATACATCACATCGAAACTGATACGCAGGTAACGGGAGATATCGCTTGCAGAGATAATACCGCGCACCCGCTTAACACCCGCCAGACTCTCATCGGTGATCAGCACATGCTGATCGCCGGAGCCTTTCAGCGTCAGCATCACATCACCGATCTTGGCGTTATTGATCTGTTCGTAGGTAAGCGCTTTGATATGCATCCGCTGCAGCATCAGATGACGCACCTCAACCTGATCACGACTCAGACCGTTCTGCTGCATCACCGCCATCGGCTTATCTCCGGAGATATCTGCCGCCGAGATAATACCGGTGAACTCTTCATTACCATTCACCGCAAACAGCAGACGCACATGCTGCGACTTCATAAATGCTAAAGCATCGTCAATGTGGGTGCTGTCATTGATACGGATGGGGTCGATCTTCTCGAAATCGGTCATCACATCCTTGGCGGGACTACGCAAAGTACCTGGCTGTCGCAGGTGGGCGGGGTTAACAATATGGTTCACATCATCAAGGCTGCTGAGCCTGATCGGGTAATACTCCTGGAACATAGTCACGTCTCCCGATTATCGTTGTTATCCCTACAGCATAGACCGAAGCTTACCAACTATCACCCTAACCCACTGAACAAGTTCTGTTTTTTCCTTTTGACTCGTTAATCAAAAATGAACGGAGTGATCAGTACAGCCCCGATGATTAACGCAAAAATCGCCACCGCCAGCTTCATTTCGTGCATAAACTCCGAACCTTTCGCCGGGGTATCCTCCGTTGCCACGTCCAGCAGCTTCTCATCAACTTGTTTGTTCACAACAGGAACCTCCCTTCACTGATCAATACCGACTGCCCCTGAATGCTCAGTGCAGCAGTTACTCCATCTTTCACGTCCACCTGCGCCCGGATCTGGCTCGGGCGCCCCATACGCACGCCCTGTTCAACGCAAAATGTCACCACGCCGTTATCCGTCATCTCCACGGCCAGTGCGCCGGTTAGCGCGGCTGCAGCACTGCCCGTCGCGGGATCTTCTGGAATGTTGAACGCAGGCGAAAACATTCGGCTGTAAATCAAACCGTCGCCATCGTGGCAATAGAGGTAGAGATCACTCAGCGCTTTATCAGGAAAACAACTTTTCCACTGCGCCAGATTCAACTCCGCCTGATCCACGGCATCTGCATCCACCAGCTCCAGCATCTGGAACGGCAAACCACAGCTGGCGATAAAGGGTACGCGTACCACCTGCTCAGGGACCAGCTGCAACAACCCCGCGACATCCGCTGCACTGAGATGCGAGGGGATTATCTCGGGCAGCATCGCCACCTGAAATCGCGCTGTGTTTTTCTCAGGTACCAGCGTCACCGGGATAGCACCGACACCCTCCTCCAGCACCAACTCAGTGCCATCAACAAGCCCCAGCTCGCCGAGCAGATACGCAGTGCCCACTGTGGGGTGTCCGGCAAATGGAATCTCGCAAGCGGGCGTAAAAATACGCACGGGAAAGCGGTTTTCCGAACTTGGCACACCGACGAACACGGTTTCGGACAGGTTAAGTTCACGGGCGATCCGCTGCATAATCGCAGCGTCGATACCCTCTGCGTGAGGAAACACCGCCAGCGGATTACCGCCAAACGCGTTATCTGTAAAAACATCCAAAGTGTAAAAACCGTACTTCATATCACTGCCTCCTCACTGCGCCAGAATGGTTTGGCCATCTGGCAATACGCTATTGCGCGACTGATGCCCAAAATCGTTTAGAACCTGAACTTCCTCTCCAGGGCACAGACGCCAATACCAATCACGTTAGCTCCCTTACTGACATCCACTCTGTCTCCGTTTTCAATCCAATTGCTTCCATGGCCAAGATCTGCAAAACAGTTTATGCTCCACTGAAAAACCATTACAGATTCAAATACAGATTCTTTTTACCAGTACAGATTCAGGCAGATCTGATCTGTACGGGTAAAAAATCATCCGATCTGTACCGGTACGTTTCACACCAGGAATCAAACGGCTATGGCAAACAAACTGTACGAGCAGGTAGCAGACGAACTGATCACCCGTATAGAAGGCGGCTACTACACCAGCGGACAGCGTCTGCCCTCGATCCGGGTACTCGCGCAGGAACACAATGTGAGTATCTCCACCGTACAGGAGGCTTATCGTATTCTGGAGGAGCGCGGGTTCACCGAAGTGCGGCCTAAATCTGGCCACTTTGTACGGGCGCGCCACCATACAGCACACTTACCGGAGGTCAGCAGCCTGCCGCAACGTCCGGTAGAGGTATCGGTATGGCGTAACATTCTAGATATGCTCAATGCCGATGAGGCGGAAAACATGCTCAACCTGGGTTGGGCGATTCCAGATCTGCACAGCCCAACGCTGAAACCGCTGAGCCGGGATCTGAACGACATCAATCGCCGCCTGGGGTTGCGCTGCCTCTCCTACGACTATGTGCGCGGTAATGAAGAGTTACGTCGCCAGATTGCCCGCTTGGGTGTGGATTCAGGCCTGCAACTGCACCCCGATGAGATTCTGGTTACCAGCGGATGTCAGGAAGCGCTGGCGTGCAGCTTACGTGCAGTCACTAAACCGGGAGATATCGTTGCGGTAGATTCCCCCTTCTACTTCGGGGCCGTACAGACCATCGAAGCCAGCGGTTTGAAAGCGATCGAAATTCCCAGCCATCCGGAAACCGGCACCAGCCTGGAAGCGTTGGAGCTGGCACTGGCACAGTGGCCAGTTAAAGTGCTGGTACTAACCCCCACCTGCAACAACCCTATGGGTTATTCGATGCCGGAAGAACATCGCCCGAAGATAATCGAGTTGTGTAATCAGCACGACATCGTGTTGATCGAGGACGATATCTACGGCGATCTCTCCTTTCAGTACCCTCGCCCACGTAGTTTGAAGTCTTACGACACCGAAGGTCGTGTGATTCTCTGCTCGTCATTTTCGAAAACACTGGCGCCGGGGCTGCGCGTGGGTTGGGTCGCACCAGGCCGCTACCTCGATCAGGTGCTGCATATGAAATATGTCTCCAGCATCAGCACCCCTACGCTACCGCAAATGGCCATCGCAGAGTTTATCTCTCAGGGTGCATACGAACGGCATCTACGTAAGATGCGGGCTAACTATCAGCGTGGGCGGGATGTGATGATGGATCTGATTCAGCGTTATTTCCCGGAAGGCACCCGTATGACCTATCCCCAGGGCGGGTTTGTGATCTGGGTCGTAATGCCCAAAACGATCAACACCATGGAATTAAACCGTCGGGCAAATAGCTTCGGCATCAGCATTGCACCGGGAGAACTTTTCACCACCAGCAACAAATACAAAAACCAGATGCGGCTGAATTATACGCACTGTCCGAGTACAGAGGTGGAAGAGGCGATCCGCACCCTGGGCCGCCTGAGCAAGGAGATGTTGCAAGAGCAATGAGTTAGCGCCAAACCGGCACAGTGGCTCACCTGCGCTTCGGTGCCAGTTTTTTCTGTTTGATGCCCTCGATACCGAGGAACAGTTCGATGATGTTGCCGTCAGGCCCCACATCGTATTCCATACCGTAGTCGAAAGTGTTAAGGATATATTTACCTTCAAAACCAACCCGGTAGCCGCCCCAGGGATCGTAACCTTCACCGATACGGCTGACCGGAATACTGATCTCTCGGGTAATACTGCGCAATGTCAGGTTGCCGGTCAGCATGCCACTATCGGCATCCCCTTCGTACCTTATACTCTCAAAGGTAGCCCGGCGATATTGAGAGGCATCCAGATACTCTTCACCCCGCAGGTGTTTGTCACGTTCAGCATGGTTGCTATCCAGGCTGCGCAGGTCGATCTCCACTTTTACGCGGCTGGCATGCGGGCGTGACTGGTCCCAGATAAGAGTTCCCTCAATACGATTGAAACGTCCGTACAACCAGCTATAGCCCAGATGTTTGGCGCGAAATTCGATAAAGGTGTGGGTCGGGTCGAGGTTATAACGGGCAGCAATAGCTTGAGGCGCCGATAAAAGAGATACCAGCAATAAGACAGAAAGGAAGATGTGAAACATTGGAACCTCGCCCTTTACGTTGGTTAAGTAGGTTCATTTATGTTCCGATTTTTCTTGGCAGCGCACGCAGTGCGGGCTCTCTGGACGCGCCTTCAAGCGCGCTAAGGTAATCGGCTCATCACAACTTTCACAATAGCCGTAGTTTGCCGGATCTTCGATTTTATTGAGCGCGTGCTTCACCAGCCGCATGCGTGCTTCGCACAACTGCAGGTTTGCCTGCGCCATATTTTGCTGTTGCTGCGCGTCACCACGTGAAACCCGACCGAAGGCCTGCTGATCCAGCTCCACCGGTCGGGCGGCTCCGCGTAAGTTGCTCATCTCTTCAGTCAGTTCACTTTCCAGATTGAGCAAACGTTCTAACAGAGACTGAACAACTTCTGCGTCATGTTCATCGTACATGGTCGGACAACTCCCTTTCCGTAACGGGCGTCCACCTCCATACGCCCTTTAAGGGTCAGGCTTACTGAGCTTGCTTCACAAACAGATCGATCGCTCCTGCCAGGGAAGCATCATCACAGCTCATACAAGTGCCCTTAGGAGGCATGGCACCCTTACCGGACTTCACGGTTGCCAGCATAGCATCCGCACCTGCAGCAATGCGTGCGCTCCAGGCTGCTTTATCACCTGGTTTTGGCGCACCACCCAAACCTGCATCATGACAGGCTTTACAATGTTTATCATAAACCGCTTGCGGATCAGCATACAAAGGGCTGGAGAACAACGCCGCTGATACCAAAAACAAAACCGCTTTTTTCATTCTTATACTCCTGACTCTTAGCATAGAAGGCCCTGATCATTAAACCGATTATCGATCCAGAATCAAAGGTGCCTGAGCTCATTGAATGCTAATCGCGGTTCCCGTTCCTTGACTTGGCTCATGTGCCTTCCAAACAAAAATTAATTTCTCAAGACACAAAAAAGGCGGCTTCCAAGCCGCCTTTTCAAACAGAACTCTAGCTCTGTTTAGCTGTTGAGCTACTTAACTGGACAACTCCAGCAGCAGTTTGTTCAATCGGGCCACATAAGCCGCCGGATCTTCCAGCTGGCCACCCGCCGCCAGGTCAGCCTGTTCGAACAGTACCAGCGACAATTCAGCAAAGCGGTCTTCATCCGCTTCCATATCCAGCTTACCGATCAGCGGGTGTTCCGGGTTGATCTCGAAGATCGGCTTCACATCAGGAACGGCCTGCCCTGCTGCTTCCATGATCTTACGCATCTGCGCACCCATGTCGTGATCACCAATCACCAGACACGCCGGGGAGTCGGTCAGACGGTGGGTAACACGCACCTCAGATACTTTCGCATCCAGCTTCTCTTTCAGACGTTCAACCAGCGCTTCTTTGGATTTCGCCAGTTCGTCCTGCGCCTGCTTCTCTTCCTCGGACTCCGATTCGCCCAGATCCAGTTCACCTTTGGTAACATCCTGGAAAGACTTGCCATCGAAGTCGAACAGGTGGCTCATCATCCACTCGTCGATACGGTCAGTCATCAGCAGCACTTCGATACCTTTCTTACGGAAGATCTCCAGGTGCGGGCTGTTTTTCGCAGTCGCGTAGTTATCGGCAACCACGTAGAAGATCTTCTCCTGACCTTCCTGCATACGGGACACGTAGTCTTCCAGCGATACGTTCTGGGTTGCATCGTCGTTCTGAGTGGACGCAAAACGCATCAGCTTGGCGATCTTCTCTTTGTTGCCCTGATCTTCCGCTGGGCCTTCCTTGATCACCTGACCGAATTCCTGCCAGAAAGTCTGGTACTTCTCTGGGTGGTTTTTGCCCAGTTTGATCAGGGTATCCAGCGCACGTTTGGTCAACGCACTGCGCAGTTTGTCCACGTTCGGATCTTTCTGCAGGATCTCACGGGATACGTTCAGGGACAGATCCTTGGTATCCACCACACCTTTCAGGAAGCGCAGGTACAGCGGCAGGAACTCATCCGCCTGATCCATGATGAAGACACGCTGCACGTACAGTTTCAGGCCACGCGGAGCTTCGCGGTTCCACAAATCGAACGGTGCACGCTCTGGCACGTACAGCAGGCTGGTGTACTCCAGGTTGCCTTCCACAGCGTTGTGTGCCCAGGTCAGCGGATCGCTGAAGTCGTGGGA
The DNA here is from genome assembly GCA_947501565.1 of uncultured Marinobacterium sp. Lineage (GTDB taxonomy): Bacteria > Pseudomonadota > Gammaproteobacteria > Pseudomonadales > Balneatricaceae > Pontibacterium. The sequence goes on along the minus strand of CANMWJ010000008.1, from coordinate 18,486 downwards.
GATGTGCTTGTAGAACTCGTTGTAGTCTTCGTCATTCAGCTCAGACTTGTTACGGGTCCACAGAGCAGTCGCGCTGTTAACGGTTTCGTCTTCAGGTGCTTTTTCCTCTTCACCTTCTGCCGCAGGCATCGGCTCAGACAGCATCACTACCGGAATAGCGATATGGTCGGAGTACTTACGCACCAGGGAGCGCAGACGCCAGCCATCAGCAAACTCGTCCTCACCCTCTTTCAGGTGCAGCACGATACGGGTACCACGACCGGCTTTCTCAACGGTCGCAATGGTGAACTCACCTTCACCGGTAGAACTCCAGTGAACACCGTCTGATTTCTCAGCACCGGCCTTACGGGTGAATACATCCACTTTGTCAGCAACAATGAAAGAGGAGTAGAAACCCACACCGAACTGACCGATCAGTGCGCTGTCTTTTGCCTGATCGCCAGTCAGCTGAGAGAAGAACTGGGAGGTACCAGATTTCGCGATGGTGCCCAGATGCTCCACCACTTCATCACGGGTCATACCGATACCGTTGTCATCGATGGTGATGGTTTTGGCATCTTTATCGAATTCGATGCGGATCTTCAGATCACCGTCATCTTCATACAGCGCGCCGTTGGACAGCGCTTCAAAACGCAGTTTTTCCGCCGCGTCGGAAGCGTTGGAGATCAGCTCACGCAGGAAAATTTCCTTGTTGGAGTACAAGGAGTGAATCATCAAGTGCAGCAGCTGCTTAACTTCTGTCTGAAAACCGTGGGTTTCGGAATGTGTTTCTGTGCTCATAGGTGACTAGCCCAAACGTTCAGTGGAAACAAAATCATGACCGGCTTAATCAAGCAGGCCTTTTTGGTTTCCATAGAAGATTGGGGCGCTGTTATCTAATTCAAGGGGGAATTTGGATTCAGTTTCGGAGAGTATGGAGAAACTCTAAACTTCATCCCACTTCGAAAGTGTCAAGGGAGAGCGGCTGCGCCCTCCCTTAACGATCCGCCTACGCGGCCCGCTCCACAGCCCCGCTACTTGTCGGACTGCGTCCGGTGCCTTGCGTTTCTCGCCCGAAATAGCGTGCTCGGAAACTCGGTCGCTGCGCTCCCTCAAACAGCCGAGCCCTTCATCTATTTCGTGCTGCGATACTCAGCTGCGTAGAGGGGAGAAATCTCGTGCCAACTCAGACTCTTGTGGAGCCAGACTGTCCCTATTTCTGGCACGGTCTTATCCCCCTTCAGCCCGTAGGTTGTCCATCGCGCAGCGATGCTCAACATCTGAGTGAATTGGGTATGTTATGGGGAGATAAGACGACGTAGGCTGGCGACGAGCGACGCCCCCCCCCCCCCCGCATTCAGCTGTTCGACGATCGTTGTTGGGCAACGCTGGGGCGTTGGCCAACCTACAACCCGACAATGACCAGCCTATCCCAATTAAGAATCTACCGGCTTCACCAGGAAATGCGCCCGTGCCGTAGCGATCGGTTCTGTCCGCTTCTCCTGCCAGGCGATCACAGAGCAGTTGGTGACACGGCGGCCCTGTCGCTCCAGCTGGCACATTGCAAACGTGTCACGATCCAAACCCGCGCGCATGTAATCCACGGAGAAATCGATGATCTTTGGCAGCTCAGGCGTTGAGGTCTGTAACAGCACCTGGAAGGCAGCCGACAGCTCCATAAATGCAGCAATCACACCACCGTGGATGGCAGGTAGCGTGGGGTTACCCAGATTGTCCGGGTTGCGCGGCAAACGGAACACCATCTCGTCACCGAAGCGTTCGCAGTTCACACCAATCACCTGTGCGTAAGGGATCAGTTCAATCAGGCCGTTGTAATCACCACTGGCGTGGGCTTTCGCCACCATCTCGGTCAGACTGCTCACTGTGCGCCCTCCTGCTTAGCAACTGGCGGATAGTCCGCATCGTAGCTATCGATCTCGCCCTCAACCACTGCCCGCATCTTCGGATCCACAACTTCGGTACCCAAGCGCATAAAGGTGCCGATACCAAAGGCGATCGGGTCGTCCACAGCGGTCTGATACACCGTAGCGCGGGTAAACATCACACTGCGGGTGGTGCGGTAGCACTCCGCCTGAATATAAAGCGGTCGGCTGTGGGTGGGCGCTTTCATATGATCGATACGCAGATCCAGAGTTGGCGCGATCTCAAATTCCGGCAATACACAGAGGGTTGATACGGCAGATGCGGTATCGATCAGAGTGGTCAGCGCGCCACCCAGCAGGTAGGTGTTGGTTTTACCGCTGCTTAGTTGTTCCTGAACCGGCAGCACCAGTGTTACGCGGCGCTCGTCGGCCTGAATAACACGCAATCCCAGTTTGCGGATGTGGGCCAGCGCGTCCATAAAACGCTGGCAGCGTGCTTCAATTTCAGGATTTCTCATCAACCGGACCTACACTCATCATCAGGGTTTTCAAAGTAGAAGACTTAAATTCACGTCGATACAGCACGTACACCACACCTGCGGAGAGCGCCATAAACAACCAGGGGTTTATAAACCAGCCTAGCATCGCCAGGCTGAAGTAATAGGAGCGCAAACCGAAGTTAAAGTTGTTTGCCGCCATGGAGCTCATCTTGGCAATACGGTCGGCGTGGCTCTGTTTCTGCAGATCACTGATCTGCTCCTCAGGACCCGGCGCGGAGCCGACCATCACCGACACAAAACCGTACTGACGCAGGCTCCAGGTAAACTTAAAGAAGGCGTAGATAAAGAGTGCGATCATCACCAACAGCTTCACCTCCCACTCCTGCCGGGTAGCCTCCATGGCGAATGGGATATCGGCAATGACATTGATCGCCTGCTCGGTTGAGCCCAAGACGGTCATCAAACCTGCCAAAACCAGCATGGTTGTTGAGGCAAAAAATGATACGCTACGCTCCAGATTGGCCACCACGGTGGCATCAGCGATCCGCATCTCGCGGTCCAGCATGCGCATCATCCACTCGGTGCGGTACAGATGCAGGATGCTGGCGAGGCAAGCGGTGTCGTAACTGCGGCGCTTGGAGTAATACATATAGCCCTTGAAACAGATCAGGAACCAGAAAAGCGCCAAAAGGTTCAGCCAGTTGAGCTGAATAAACTGCAAAACAGCATCCATGTTTTCTACCCGGGAACAGAATTAATCTAACTTATTGTAAGTTAAGGCCGGAAGCCTGTCAGTGACCGTTTTCAGCCGACTTAAGGACAACACAGTCTCGCCGTGACAAACGTACCGCAAAACCTCTCGCTGGGCGTCTTTTTCGCCGTCGGCACCTCACTGGTAATGAGTATCGCCGCCGCCCTGATCAAATACACCTCGGCACTGGTGAGCATCGAAACCATCGTCTTTGCTCAGTATCTGATCTGCGTTTCAGTGATGCTGCCGTGGCTGGCACGCAAAGGTTTGGGGGAACTGAAAACCGATCGTCCCTGGTTGCATCTGATCCGGGGCCTGTCCGGTTGGGCCTGTTTCTACTGCTACTATCTCGCGCTCAACTATGTACCGTTGGTCGATGCGGCCCTGCTGCGTAACTCAGCGCCACTTTGCGTACCGGTTTTGTTGTTGCTCTGGAAAGGGATCCGGATCCCGGCGCTGCGCTGGTTGCCGATCTTTATCGGTCTGGCAGGCGTATTGCTGATCCTGAAACCGGGGTCTGACGGCCTGAGTTTCTGGCATCTGGTTGGATTTGGTTCGGCGATCTCGCTGGCGGGTTCCATGGTCACGACCCGGTTCCTGACTCAGACAGAACCAAACAACCGTATCATCTTCTACTACTTCGCCATCTCAACCGTGACAGCTGCGCCCCTGGCGCTGTTGAACTGGCAACCGGTGCCTTCCGACGCCTGGCTACCCCTGCTGCTGATCGGTTTGTCGATCTGGCTGGTGATGTGGCTCTATACCCAGGCCTACCGCTACGCAAAAGCCTCTGTGATTTCGCCGCTAAACTATCTGGGCGTGGTATTCACCGGTTTCTGGGGCTGGGTGTTCTGGGATCAGATCCCCGATAACCTGGCGGTTATCGGCACCCTGCTGGTATTTACGGGGGGCCTGCTGGCAGTCTTTCTCGGCAAGGAGAAAACCACCAGCAAACCGGATACCCGGCAGGCGCGCAGTTAGCAGACAGCGATCGAGCGTGCCCGCATCCCACGGTTATTGTGAAACAGGTCCCCGTCCATTTGACGGCTACGCAGATCCGCCAGCAAGATGCGGTTACTGTCGATCAGTAAAGCTGCCGTCTGTGATAGCTCACCGGCATAGATATCGTGATAAGGCTCAGAAAACACCAGCCTCTGCTCAATATCGTCGGACGCCAGCAGTTCTATAAAGTAAGGACGCCAGCTCCAGTTACTGCCTTCTGGCTCCTCAACGATCTTCCATCCACCGGCGCTATTTTCAAAGTTGGGCGAGATCTGATTACCCATCCGGTCGCACACATAGAAGCGCAAGATCTGGCTGGTCGGCATGTGGTGTTTCAGGTCGATCTGGCCTCCGAGACTGCCTGAGGCTTTGATCAGCTCACGCAATGCGATCAGTTCAGCGGATACCTTCTGTCCCAACCACTGACTGCGGGTACAGCTATCCAGGGCCAGATCCCTGTAACGGTCGCGCAGGCAAGCGATCTGCGAACTGAAGCTATCGCTGGCAAGTGGCTGCGGTTTTGCCTCGGAGAACAGAAATCCCTGGGTGTAATAGGCGTTGCAGCTGAGCGCCAGCATATAGGCCTCCTCCGTCTCCACCCCTTCGCAGAGCACCTTGGCGCCCAAGCGCGAAGCCATCTCACCCAGTACCTGGATCATCGACGCGTTACGGGCGTTGTCCAACCCATCGCGTAACAACTTCATATCCAGTTTCACCACATCGGGCAGCAACAGCGCGACGCGATCCAGCTGGGAGAAATCAGCACCAAAGTCGTCGATCGCGATACGAAAGCCCGCTTCGCGATAACGCTCCACTACCCGCCGGATCATATCCAGGTCGCCACTGAGTTCGGTAATCTCGATCATCACTCGCGAGGGATCCGCGTCCAGCCGCTGAAGCATTTTCAACGTCGGAAGTTCTCTCGCGGTAGAAGTGAACTGCAGCCACTCCGGCGAGAGGTTAAGACTGATAAAACAGTCATCCGGCATCTCTTTAAGCGCCGCCAACGCCTGAAAACGTACTTTCCGGTCTGCCACAATGCGTTCTGCTGGCGGACAATCAGGATCAGAAAACAGCGCACCCGCAGATACAACCTGCCCGGCATCGTTCCTGCAACGTGCCAGTGCTTCATACCCGGCTACATGTCCGCTCGCAGTTTCAACAATTGGCTGATACCAGGGAAACAGCTCCATATCCATTTTATGCCCCATCTCTGCATGGTTAGATGCCTTAATAACAGCAAGTAATGTGCCACATAGAGATATGCACCATTAACATGCACTTCCATAACCATCTCTGCCATCGGACGACCCAGAAACAGGCAAAACACCGCACACCAGGCACCGCTTCTGTGCACCACCACCAGAAACTACAACTAAACAGGGTGAGTAACGCCCGACGATAACCCTGAGCAGGCACTTTTATAGTTCTGGAACGTTTTATGCATTCCCACAGGTAAGCAATTTCCGGGATGAAGATTATGCTGCGACCTGTTGAACTCCTGATCAGTGCCGGTGGCCTTCGCCTGCTTTCCGGTACTGTACTCATTCTACTATTGGGCATCGCCACCCTGTTTCTGTGGCACCCTGAGCCGTTCATGGCCCTGCCGACGCTCTGCGTCCTGGCTTACCTTATATTTGGTTTCCTTGCATTACTAAGCCGCGATATTGAGCACCTCCGATCTAACCTGTCGCAACCGCCACTCGAGGGGTCCGACACCTCTATCGCCGGGCCACTTGCCGCCGTTGCTGCGGGTATAGACCACGGTATACGTGAAGTGGCGCGTCTGGCCGAAGAATCCTATGAAGTGGTGGATGAGATCAGTCACTCTGTGGACGAACTCTCCAGAAATGCCAGCCATGTGGCCCGCAATACCGACCGCCAGTCCCAGGCGACCGCATCCACTGCTGCGGCAGTCACGCAGATCAGCCACAGCGTGGAGGAAGTAACGCGCTGTATCGGTGACACCCAGACCGCTGCGCAAACTGCCCGCGAGCGTTCAAAAGAGGGGATCAGCGCCCTGATTCCAGCCCGTGAAGAGGTCGCTTCCGTCGCTCGGCTGGCCGCCGAGACGTCAGAACTGGTCGCAGAACTGAAAGATCGCTCCGACCGGATCTCCTCCATGTCGGAGTTCATTCGTGATCTGTCCGATCAGACCAACCTGCTCTCTCTTAATGCTGCGATCGAAGCTGCACGCGCCGGGGAACATGGCCGGGGGTTCTCCGTAGTAGCAGAAGAGGTACGCGCCCTCGCCCAACGTAGCCACAACGCCTCACTGGAGATCAGTACCGTTATCGGTGCAATCCAGCAGCAGATGAACGAACTTTGTACGCAGATGGAAACCGTTGTTGTCAGTAGCGATCGTTGCGTCGCCAGCACCACCGTCGTGGAAAACTCCCTGCATGAGATCACCCAGCGTACCGAAAGCGTCTCGGAACAGATCAGTCAGGTGGCGGTGGCTGTGCAGCAACAGGAGTACGCAACCCGGGATATCTCCGAACATATAGAACAGGTCGCGGTTGTCGCACGCTCCAACAGCGAGATGGCCAACGAAACCGCACGGGTTGCCGAACATATCGCCGCCCTGACCCACCAGAAAAATACAGGAGAAACACCATGATTCTGCCTGCGCATACACTTGCCCCGCTGGCGGGTTCGCTTATCGCCCTGGTTATCATTGCGCTGTTGTTACGTCACCGTACCCGGCATCGCCGACGCCAGCGCTTACTGCTTGGCCTGACCTGGCTAGACAGTCTGCGTCAGTTGCTGGCCCACTTTCAGCAGCATCGAGGCCTCAGCAGCGGTTACATCGCTGGCAACGGAGACCTGCTGCCGCAGATACAGCAACTGCAGAGCCAGATAAGACGCGACTTCGAAAACGTGACAGTTCAGGGCAACTGGATAACCCAAAACAGTCGCTGGATTGGCATTGAGGAACACTGGAACCGCCTCTCCGTCACCTACCAGTCACTGGATCGGGACAGCAATATCAGTCAGCACAACCGGATGTTGACCAACCTGATCTACCTGATTGAGGACACCGCTGAAGCTCACGATCTGAAACTGCTGTGTGACGGACACGACCACGGCCAGCGGGTGTGGCGCGATCTGCTGATCGTCGCCGAACATATTGGACAGGCACGCGCCATCGGCACCGCGATCACCGCAGCCGGCCACTGTGACAGCGTGTCACGCATCCAGATGAGCTACCTGAGCGAGAAAATAGAGGAGACCAGCCTCAATCTATGGGGCAATCTGGATATGCCACAACACGCCAGGCACAAACTGCAGGAGCTGCTTAGCTGCATCAAACAGCGGGTGATGCAGGACCACCCGGAGATTGAATCACAGATCTACTTCAAACTCGCCAGCGGCTGCCTGGAAGACGTACTGGCGCAGTTTGACCAGGAGATGGCTCTGCTGCGCCAACGGATGGAATGAATCACACACCCATGAATAAAAAGGCCGCAGTACGTGTTAACGCACTGCGGCCCTGGTCATTCTGCCCCCCTTATCGGGAGAGCTTCAGGAACTTAGGTTTTGCTACCACCCATACACTGCGGTGAAAGCGGTGACGCGCCATCGCGCTTCTGCCACTCCTCTGGCGTATACAGATGCATCGCCAGGGCGTGGATAGGATTCTGCATCTCATCGGACAACAGGCCGTAGATCAGCTGGTGACGCTGTACCAGACGCTTACCGGCGAAATCATCGGATACCAACGTCAGCTTAAAGTGACTTTCGGTGGCAGGTCCGGAGTGCATATGGCTTTCGTTTTCGATCTCCATATGCTGTACGTTTAAACCCGCACCCAGTTTCTGCTCCATAATATCCTGAACACTCATCTTCGCATCACTCCAGACTACTCCCGGTCGGCCTTCTCGGTGGCCAGCGCCAGGAAGCGTTTATGTATTTTTCGGGTGGCAAACCATACCACAAGAATCACGACCGGTACCGAGATCCCTACCGTCAGACTCTTATCAATATTTACGCCGCTGTTATACAGGGCTTCAATCAGATACTTCAGCAAGCCGACCATATAGTAACTGATCGCCGCCACCGACAGACCTTCCACCGTGTGCTGCATCATCAGCTGGATCTTTGAGCGGCGATCCATCGACGCCAGCAGATCCTGATTCTGGCCCTGAATCGATAGCTCTACCCGTGTGCGCATCATATCGGAGACGCGGTCGATACGCCGCGACAGGTTCTCCAGACGCTCACTGATCGATTCACAGGTCCGTACCGCCGGGGTCAAACGACGGGTCATGAACTCGGTGATCGTCAAGTGTCCGGACACCTCATCCTCGCGCAGTTCCGACAGCCGGTTCAACACCAGTTCATGGTAGGCCCGCGTAGCGCTGAAACGAAAGGTGGTTTTAGCGCGCACCGCCTCCACCCACGCCGCCATATCGGTCAGTTTGCCCAACAGGTCGCGTTCGTCCAAATCGTCGTTACGCGCCAGACCACTGGTCGTATCGGCCAGCCGCAGATCCATCTCCGACAGCTGTGGGTTGTACTCTCTCGCCAGCGGCAAGGCCAACAGCGCCATCAGGCGGTAGGTCTCGATCTCAATCACTCGCTGTGTGAGACGACCCAGCTGGCTGTCACTCATGCTTTTGTTATAGATCAGGAAACGTCCGAAACCATCACTGTGCAACTGGAACGTGGTCCATACCCGTGCATCGCCATCCTGCGGGCTACTGCCGACCAGACGCATCTTCTCGAAGAAACTCTTCACAATCGGCAGTTCAGGCTCAGGTTGCTCGCGCGCATCCTCAATCGAAACATGGAATGCCGCCACGACAGTGCCAGGAATGGCACGCAACCAATCCTTGGGCACCGGCGTCAGCCCTGTGCAATCGAAGGGATCGCGGCAGCGCTCCACATCCAGATTGACGAAGGTGTAGGAGGTAAATTCCAGGTGCTTTTCACGCCGCACGCGCAGGTTGCCGAAATCCGCTTCGATACAGACGTTGTCCTCATCCGGCGGTGTTTCATCCATCAGCTCAAACAGCTGCTGGAAATGGTCAAACTGCTCGGCACGGGTTTTTGAGTCACAGAGTACAGCCAGATAGGTTACCCGGGACGGACTGGGTATCACGTGGAAGGGACGTGAATGCAACTCGGCATACAGCGAATCCCTCAACGGATGAATATCGAGTCCGTAATCATTGTTGGGCAGATCCATTTTGATCTCCAGTAAAAAAGATTGCCCTATTGATAACCCGACTGCCGCCTGTGCGCAACCGCCCGGTGGTTGCAAATTTACTAACCTGAAGGTTAATAAAAGTGACGCTAAGTGTTTATCCCTACAGGGATATCAGTAGATGCTTATATAGCCAGCTCAGCTTTCCAGCGCGGCGGTCATCAACGGTTCGGACAACAGATCAATCGCCATCACCTGTGGTTTTAGCTCAAACCAATCGGCGAACATCGCCTGCGTGCGCGGCTCCGGCCAGGCATCCCCCATCTCGTCCCAGGCCGCCAGTTCGTTCTCGAACATTTTCGGCCAGAATTGCGCAATCGCATGTTCAAAATCTTCTTCTGACTGCACCTCATCGATCAGGTATACGGTACCTTCGCGCTGATGCTCCGCCAGCGTCAGGGTTTCATTCAACCCCTCCTCATCCGATGCAAGAGCGTTGGCCCAGTCGACAAAGGGTTGTTTTGGCACAACAGCGAAGGCTGAGCGGTTCAGCAATTTCATGGTTCTTATCCTGTGGTTTCTATATACTTTTGCAGCAATTTTAATGCTGTCTTTTTAACTCTGACCTGCGGTCGACATCCAGCCCCAATGATCATTCGTGTTCTGCCCACACTCAACTGCCGCCAGCAATGGATCGATTTCTGCCGTCGCGAAATTCCCTATTGTTTCGTCGAGCAGCCGGAGTGTCTGATCGACTTTCAGGGCACCCACCTGCAGATCACCGTATTAGCAGGACTCGCGGCTGGCCATCAGGCAATCAAATACAGCCTGGGTTCGCGCAAATCCGTAGAGCCTGCCTGGAGCCTGATCCGTGCCTGTGAGTGGAACCTGGAGCGGCTGGTCGCCGGCCTGGAGGAGATGGATTTCAGCAGTAACGTACGCGACAACTCGCTGCTGGGCGTGCACACTGACCTCACGGCACGTAAGTTTTTCGCCAAAGATCGCACGATCCTGCCCCCCTCTCGCACCGGCGTGCTGCAGCCACTGAGCCAGGCACCCGCGATCTGGAGTGGCGAAAACCTGTTGTGCCTGATCGCCAACCGTCAGTACCACGACCTGCGCAATGCTCAGCTCGCACTGCCCGGTACAGGCACGAAAAACAGTACCGGCGGCTTACCCACTCCATCGATCCAGGGCTTACGTCTGCAACTACTGGAACGTCCCCAGGACTGGATCGGCCAATCGCACCAGGGGCGCCTCTACCTCTATCATAAGCAACAGCCTTACGTGAGCCTGATCCCGGATTTCAGCGCGCCGGCACCGCGGCTCAAACCTGACACAGAAGAAAGGGGCTTGTTCTAAGCCCCTTTTTCAGATCCGGTCTTGGCCAGCCTTACGCTGGCTCTACCACACCCTCAGAGAGATCTGGCTCGCCACGGGCATCGGCTTCAGCCGCGTCGATCTGCGCCATTACCTTGAGTGGATTATCGGAGTTGAGCAGTTCGCGTCCCTGCAGGGTTGGGAACTCCACGTCCACATCCACCACGCGGCCATCACGGCAGACGTTGATGATGGTATCCATGCAGGAGCTGAGCAGAGAGTACTTCTCGTCCGGCGCCGCAATGATGGTCTGCAGACCCAGATCACCCATGAAACCAAGCGAGGTCACGGTGTTTTCCGAGTCCAGCTTGTTGAACGCTTCATCGAACACCGCCAGGCTCATACCACCCAACGGTTCACCGTCTGCGCTCTCACGCAAGCGGTAGGTTGCGCCCTGTGCGGCCGCAATCGCCACGTAGAACGGCACCTGGTGCTCACCACCGGAACCGGTTTTGATACGTTGGGTCAGCGTGGTCTTACGGTTACCGTCCAGGTCTTTCACCACCAGCTCGAAGTTGTAGAAGTTACGGTAATCCTGCAGCAGGCTGCTCTCACCTTCATCCTTCAGTACTTCGTGGATCTTAGCCAGGGCATCCTGATGCGGCTTGTCCTCGTTGAACTTCATGTCGAACAGGGAGCCCACGTTGGCCTGATCGATCCGGGTGTACGCTTCCACCAGTTCCAGAATATCTTTCAGTTCCGGGTTCGGCATCATCTCGAAGCTGTACATCTCCTTGTGGAACGGACGGTTCTTCAGGTGCTGGTTCAGCTCGCGGATCAGGTCTTTGATCTTGTTGATCTGATCGTTCAGGTGCGCCACGAAGTCGGAACGGAACGCCGTTTCCGCTTCCAGACGGGCACGCTCCGCTTTCTGGCTGTAGTTCGCCAGCTCGGATTCACGCAGCGACTGCACAGTGTCGTTGACGAACGCTTCCAGCTCCTCGTGGGTGGAGTCTGCGCTGATCTTATCCAGCTGCTGATGGCTCAAGCCACCGCCGTGATAACGCGCTTTGTACTGCGCTACCGCGTCACGTACACCGTTTTTCTTCTTCTCATGCAGGCTCAGCTCCGACTGTGCCTTCTTGGCAGCGTCAAAGATGATACGCTCAAGCTCGCCACCGCAGCTTTCGTCCAGATAATCACGTTTCTCCTGCGCTGCCTGGGCGTCAAAGACCGCTTTCTCTTCGCACTTGCCACGCGCTGCGGCGTGCTCGTTCAGCTCCTGCTCCAGTACTTCCAGCGCCGCGGAGTCCTTAATCATCGCCGTACGGGCTTTCTGCAGCTTGTCCATCAGAGACTTCTGCTTCAGTTCGGTCTCTTTCTGCGCGGCCACCAGCTCGGTGATACGGTTCTGGATGCCGGTGTCGTCCTGGTTGTGCAGATCCACCACCGCCTGACGGTGGCCTTCAATTTCGGTGTTCAACTGTTCGCGCTGGTTCACCAGATCGAATACACGCTCGTTCACACCCGCCAGACTGGTGGTCAGGCCGATCAGGGCATCACGCAGTTTCTCCAGTGCATCGTGACCTTTACCCAGCTCGGTAAACTCAGCCACCATCTGGTCAACCTGCTTACCCTGGATCTCCAGTTGGTTGCCACGGCGACGGATACCCATAATCGGCTGCAGTTCATTGATCGCGGTGGTGGAACCTTCGGTCTGCAGCATGCAGTCGTAGGTCAGCGCGCGTTCGTGACGCAGCAATTCGGTTTCGGTCTCCACCGCCATCACGCCGCCCAGCGCACGGTTCATATACGCACGGGCATGGTCATTATCGGTATCGATAAAGTGCGCCAGTGAGCCCGCCTTGTAGCGGCTCAGCCACTCACCGGATTTGGTAGTGTTGACGATACGACAGCCTTTCAGGTGACGGCCTTTGCGACGGTAGAGGGTGATCGCCTCTTTCACACGGTCCGGCTCAACGATCAGCGCTTCACGGCGGGCACCGAGGAATGATTCCAGCGCCACACGCCACTTATCGTCGTTGATATCCACCAGTTCACAGATCGGCGTGGATTCGATGCCGTACTCCTGCAGCAGCTCCATCAGTTCGCGGGTGTTTCGACGCACCGGCGCACGGCCCTGCTTAAGCTGCTCGACGTTGCTCTTCTGGTTCTGGATCTCGGAACGCAGCTCGTTCATGCGGATCACAGAGCTTTCAAAGCGACGTGCCACATCGCGACGTACGGCGTCTACATTCTGCTTCAGGTGTTCGAGGTTATGATCCACCTCAACCGGGTTCTGTGGCCACACAGCGCCCATCATGTCCTGACCGGCGCGCCATAGCTCAACCGACTTTTTCACCACCGGCAGGAAACTCTCCGGCAGCTGCTTTTCGTAGTTGGCAAAGCTCACCGCCGTGCGCAGCAGGTTGTAGACGTTCTGGATACGCTCCTCAACCACGCTGTGCTCGTGGCTTTTCGCCGCGATGGTGGTCTCCAGCGCTTTGATCTTGTGTGCAGAATCCGTGTTGTTCAGGTCCGCACGCGCTTCGGCCAGCTGCTGCATGATGCCGTTGAGCGACTCGCCGGTGCTCTCCAGATCCGTCTGCAGCTGCTCCTCTTTCTCCTGGTTCTCTTCCAGTCGCTCCTGCGCGTCCTCTTTCTTCAGGTCGGCGTTTTCGAAGCGGCTTTCGTGTACCACCCACTCGTATTCGACGGCGTTCTTAACGTTACGCTCGATCCCTTTGCAGGCATCCTGGATCTTCTCCAGCTCGCCGATACGGTCGGAGACCTCTTTGGTTTTCTGCTCCATCGCCCGGTATTCGTCGAGCGACTTACGGAAAGCCCCTACGTGTACGATGTTTTCGTCCAGCACGAACTCGCGGATAAAGCGGGTCGGGCTGTCGATCGGCACAAACTTCAGCGCGTTTTTGAAGTTTTTGACGAACTTGTCGTCATCGTTCGGCATCTGCGGGTCGTAACTCAGATGGGTAACCATCTCGCGGATAAAGCGGCTGGCACGTTTCTCCAGCACCATATCCGGGCACTGCTTCATCAGGCTGTCACGCACCTCAGGCCAGGCGCGTGGCAGGCGCCCCTCACCCTCTTTGGTGGTGAAGTCGTCCAGATGCACGGAGAAATCGGGCAGGATAAAACGCCCCAGAATTTCCTCTTCCGGCGATGCCGTAGACGCGCTGATCGCGATACCCACACAGCTCTCTTTTGCCGTTTCAGTATCGAAGAAGCTCAACGCCATGTAGCTGAGGGAATCTTCACGCGCGGTATTCTTTTTACCGTCATCGTCGAGGAAACCCAGGCAGTAGGTACGCAGGCTACGCTCGCTCTTCTCCCCCGCCGAGGCGTTGAAGCTCAGGTGACGTTTGTTGCCGCCCATCAGTACCGTCTGAATCGCATCCAGCAGAGAGGATTTACCGGAACCGTTAGGACCAACGATCGCCACACTGCCTTTGATCGGAATCTCAATAGCGCCCAGTACGTACCAGTTAACCAGTACAATTCTATTGAGCTGTTTCATCGGCAGCCGCCTCCTCTGTTGATTCTTCGACCGCTGCCACCGCTTCGGCTTCTACTTCTGCTTCGTGTTCACACAGCCCTTCCAGCTGTCCGACATAATCTTCAACCACCACCTGACGGATCACCGGGTTGATCTGCAACGGCAGGTTTTTCGGTTCACTTTCGTCCGGTTTGCCACGTTCAACCACACCGTGGCGGGAGAACAGCGAAACAATCTCCTTCAGGCGGGTTTCATTAGGGATCTCTTTACCGGTCAGGTTTTCGTAGGTAGAGAGCAGCTCATCGGTGCTGGTATACGCCTGACCTGCTTCAACTTCAAAGGCTTCCAGCTTCTGCTCGTACAACTGACGCAGACAGAGCAGCAACAGGGATTCATCCAGACGCAGACGCATGAAACGCTCCTCGCCTTTCGGGATGATGCCCATATACGCTTCGTCCGGCTGGTACACAAAACTCCAGCCGATCGCTTCGATCAGGTTTGTGAAATACTCCACGTGGGATGCGATCAGGAAATAGCTCTCCCGATGCACAGGACGATCAGCAAACAGGAACTGATGGGTCAGCAGCTGGTTCGCGGCGCGGGTAAAATCCGGCGCCTGGTACTTGTCGCTGCGACTGATAATTTTTTGCAGGTCACCTAACATCTAGCGTTTCCTTTGGATCACAAAGTCCCGACACTCCACCATGTCGGCAACGTTGACATACTGTTCTTCAAAACGGATCTCGTACTTGTCGATGGTCTTTTTGGCTTTCTTGCCCATCGACTGCAGATGACGTACGTAACTGAAGCAGATGTAGTCTTCGATCGTTTCGATAATAAATTCGTTAGCTTTGATCACATCACGGCCGATCAGGTTACGTTCCAGATAGGCTTCGATACGATCAGGGGTTACTTCACGACGCTCTTTATACTCTTTAAACAGGCGACGCAGCTCCAGCACACGTGGATCGATCTCAGCCTGTTTGATCACCCGCGGTTCGGCCTGCACTCGGCGGCGTACCGGCGCACGCAGACTGCGTTCGGAGATGTAGCCCACAGTATCCAGCGTATCCAGACGCGGAATCTCACGCCCATCACGGCGGGAGACCTCGCTGATGACACGGGACAGGCGCGCAGCCATACCCGGTGTGGTCTTGTCCATGTACCGCACGGTATCCGCTACCCGTTTCTCAAGGCGGTAGCGGAAGTCATCGATGGTGGCGAGGCGCTGATCCACCGATTCAAAGATACGGATGATACGGTTGATATGCTGATGCACCCGGCCTTCCGCATCGTGGTAATCGGTCTCGTACTGCTCCTGATAATGCTTGGCCAGCAGTTCAACCTTGTAGGTGTCGAACTGCAGCTCACGCAGCATAGAGAGGATCTGACGGCGGAAGCGGAACGGGTTGTTCTTGGTCTTCAGGGTTTTATAGTCGGAGACCAGAATGTGCTCGACAAAACGCTCGAAGAAGTTGCGTACGATCTCCTGCGGATTGTTGGTCTGCGACAGGTTGATCTTCAGTTCACGCAGACCCAGCATCATGTCGGTCAGGTGGGCACTGAAGTCAGACGCAGTCTGCGCCGCCTCCGCGAGAGTGATACCACGTCCGGCCGGATCATTGATCGCCGCTTCCAGAGAGCTGAGCACGTTCAGTACGGCACCGCCGTAGCTGCGTTTTTCCAGCTTGGAGATGGAAACCAGGGTACGCAGCAGGAAGCTGATCGCTGGCGACAGCAGCACATAGGTACGGTAAACCCGCTGCTCCTCCTCCAGCCAGCCCGTTGCGACCAGGCGACGGTAGATGCGACTGGCGTATTCACTGCTGGAGCGCGGCAGTTCGACCTGCTCTTCACCATCGTCTTCTTCCGGCACCCAGCGACGGATACCCATTCGGATTACTGTGTCTTCGATGGTGGAACGTACCAGATCTTTTGGTACGAAAGGATCGATCAGGTCCTCGTCGAAGAACACATCGGCCAACGAGAGAAGGACCACCTGATAGATCTGGCGGTTCTGCCCTGAGAGCGGCAAAAATAAGTCATCAGGGAGCTTTTGAAAGAGCATCTGGACCCTTAAATTCTGTGCGGTGTTAAGGTCTGAAATTCACAGACTGAAGGAAGGGATTCTAGCCCAGCCAGACCCGACAAAAAAGGGGAACGGCATATAGGTTTTTGAGCAAACATTTAAAACTAAAAAAGGCGGGTCAAATCCCGCCTTCAGATCGTATTAGAGATGGTAGCAACCAGCTTAGCCAGCCCGGTAAAAGTCCGCCTTGGCCTGCTGTAAGCGCAGATATACGTCCAACAACTTACTGTGATTGGCAAAATGATGCAGATCGCCGTCATCGCTTGGCAGATCGCAAAACACTGCCTCGCCACGTAACATTTTCAGACTACGTTCCACATAGGTTTCCCGGTGTGCCAGTCTCAACACCGGCTCGTACCCTTCCAGCGTGCGCTCATCATCCAGCTCAAACTTGAGGCACTGGTACAGACAGCGATAAAGGGCCTGACGCTCCGCAGGTAGCTGAGCGAAATTCAGCGTCCACTCCACCCACTCAACTGCAGGCACCAGATCCCCGGTAACAAGGCTTAGCAGTGCTTTCAGCTCACCGATGCACAGGCTATCCCATGGCGTATCCGGGTCGGTAACCAGACCGATAAAGTCGGCCACCCTCAGCTGGTCATCAACCTCCAGCTCGTCGAGTTCGTCAAACAGCTGTTCGTAGCCCTCCTGATCCAGCTCCGGCAGCTGCAGGCAGCGGTGGCGGAACGGAATGCCGGTGGCATTGTTAGCCCAAAGCAGATTTTCCACCGGATGCACCTCAGACATACCCGGCACTACGATACGACAGCTGCAGATACCCAGATGCTCATAGTCAGAGATGTAGATATCCATATCGACGCGGTGAATCAGATAACAGAGGTGATCGAACTCAGCCTTGGTATCACCTTCGATATTCCATTCGGTAAATTCATAATCGGATTCGTCAGCCAACAGGTCCCATGCAACAACACCGCTTGAATCGATAAAGTGTGCATCCAAGTTCTGCTGATCAGCGACCTCGCGGATATCAAAGCTTGGCGGCGGAAAGGCATCAAGCTGATCCAGCGAACGCCCCTGCAGCAACTCGGTGACGGTGCGCTCAAGCGCAACTTCAAATTTCGGGTGTGCACCAAAGGAGGCAAAACATCCGCCGTTTTCAGGATTTAGCAGGGTGACATTCACCAGCGGAAACTTCCCGCCCAGCGATGCGTCTTTTACCACCACGCCAAAACCCTGGTCACGCAGCGCCTGAATCGCGGCATCGATACGCGGGTAACGCGCAATCACCTCATCGGGGATACTCGGCAGGCTGATGCCGGATGAGATGATCGTATTTTTGATGTGGCGCTCAAAGATCTCGCCCAACGCCTGCACGCGCGCTTCCCACTTGGAATTACCCGCGCCCATACCGTTGTTGGCGTAGAGGTTACCGATGATGTTCAGCGGGAACCAGACGGTATCACCCGTGCGCTGACGCTCAAAAGGGATCGCGCAGATACCACGGCGGCCATTGCCGGAATTGGTGTCCACCAACATGGAGGCATTCAGGTCACCCTTCATGTTGTAGTGCTTCAGGGTGGGATCATCCAGCAACTCAACCGGCAACTGATCGCTGGCAATCGGGAACCAGCGCTCATTGGGATAGTGCACGAACGCGCTGTCGGCGATCGTGTTGCCCCAGAAATATTTAGCAAAGAAGTAGTTACAGCTCAGGCGTTCGAAGTATTCACCCAGCGCACTGGCCAGTGCAGCTTCCCGGCTGACACCCTTACCTCGGGTGCGCAACATCGGACAGTTACGATCGCGAATGTGTACCGACCAGACATTAGGCACCGGATTTAACCAACGCGCCTCTTCTATATCAAAACCCAGCTGCTTGAGTGTTGCAGACATGCGGCTGATAGATTGCTCAAGCGGCGCATCTTTGCCAAGAATAGGGGTCATTCACTCTTTCCTCTGCTGGACGGTACCAACATCATAGTATCGCAAACCGGAAGGATCACGCTTCCGATCAACTTAATAGTAAGCGTTTTTCTATACCACCTGAGCGGTTGTACGCAAGCAAATCAGCCGAACTGATTAATAGGTGTTCAACAACGGCGGGGAACGCCCGATCAGAGTTTCCCCAACCTGAAGGGGCGAGATTATAGCGCAATTCTCCAACCGACAGTGACGCGCAAATCTCTTTGAAATTATTTGAAAAAAAACGCTTGACGCTCCCCGGGGGCATCATTAATATACGCCGCCACTGGTTGAGGCGATTCCTCGATAGCTCAGTTGGTAGAGCAGTAGACTGTTAATCTATTGGTCGCTGGTTCGAGTCCAGCTCGAGGAGCCA